>JBEAZV010000069.1:0-50104 GCA_041159245.1 Pseudomonadota bacterium | reverse complement strand
TCAGCACCGCGGTGTTGCCAAAGGCCAGGCAGGGCGCGACCTTCCAGGTGGAGGTCATGAAGGGCACGTTCCAGGGCGAGATGAGGGCGCACACACCGACGGGGTGGAACAGCGTGTAGTTTAGGTGCGTGGGCGTGGGGTAGGTGTGCCCATCGACCCGGGTGCACATCTCGGCGAAGTAGTAGAAGTTGTCGGCCGAGCGCGGTACCAGTTGCTTACCGGTCTGGCCGATCACCTGGCCGGTGTCGTTGGTCTCGGTCTGCGCGATCTCGGGAACGTGGCGCGAGATCAGGTCGCCCAGCTTGCGCATGATCTTCGCGCGCTCGGGCGCGGGCATGCCGGCCCAGGCGGGGAAGGCGGCCTTGGCGGCGGCGACCGCGGCATTCACTTGGGCTTCGCCACCGGTGGCCACTTCGGCCAAGGTCTCCTGGGTGGCGGGGTTGACCGTTTCGAAGTAGTCGCGGCCGGGGACGGACTTGCCGTTGATCAGGTGGTCGATGCGCATGGTGTCTCTCTGCAGGGCTCAGATTGCGAAGGTGTCGCCGCCGATGATGGGGTTGACGCGGCGGCCACTGCCTTCGACCCGTGGGTGGGGCAGGGCGGAAGTCGCTAACATATGAGCAGTGTATTCGCTCACCTGTGAGTGATGCAAGAATGGCGGTATCCGCACAGATACTGCGAACCATTGATTGACCTGCCCATGCCCCAGGCTTCCCCGTTTGCGAACCGCAACCTGCCTCTCTTGCTGCTGCTCGCTCGCGAGAGTGTGATCCGCCAGTTCCGTCCGGTGCTCAATGCCCATGGTGTGACCGAGCAGCAGTGGCGCGTGCTACGGGTGCTGGCCGAGCGTGGCCCCACCGAGCCGCGCGAGCTCGTGTTGCTATGCGGCATTTCCAGTCCCAGCCTCACCGGGATGCTGGCGCGGATGGACGACCTCGGGTGGGTGGCTCGCAAGCCCATGGCCGGCGACCAGCGCCGTGTGCTGGTGTCGACTACCGCCAAGAGCCGCGCCTTGGCGGCGCGTATCGCGCCTCAGGTGGATGCGATCTACGAACGGATCCAGGCGCAATTGGGTAAGAATTTCAAGCAGCAGCTGTATGCGTCTTTGGACCGCCTCATCGAGGATCTGGACCAGGACCTGGGTATTCCCGGCGAAGAAGGCGAATGATGGAAACACCGACCGCACCCCTGACCTGGCAGGACAACTTCACCCTGGGCTACGGCCCCATGGATGCCACCCATGAGGAATTCGTGGCGCTCATGGCGGGCATTCAGGCCGCGCCCGACGCGGCGTTGCCCACGCTGCTGGACGAACTGATTGCGCACACCCGTGCGCACTTCGAAGAAGAAAACCGCTGGATGCGCGAGACGCAGTTTCCCCCTGGCGACTGCCATATCGAGCAGCATGACGCGGTGTTGGCGTCCATGTCTGAGGTGCAGCAGCTGCTGGCGAGCCAAGGGCGGGTGGACTTGTGCCGGTCGCTGGTGCAGGCGCTGGTCGACTGGTTCCCCGGGCATGCCGCGCACCTGGATTCGGCACTGGCGCACTGGATGTTCAAGCGGCAGTTCGGCGGCAAGCCGGTGGTGCTGCGGCGGACGATCGCCAGCGACGGGCTGGCATCAAGCTGATACGAAGCCGCGTGCGAGCGCGCGCACGACCTCGGCGGCCGGCGCTGTGCGGCATCCGCTGCGGTTTGTCCCCGACCACAGCGGGCTGAAGTCATTCGAGCCCGAGGCCTCGGCTTTCGCGCGCAGCGGCCCGAGCGCCGCGGTGGCCAGAGGGAAGGGTGGGGCCGCTTCGCTCACGGGGCCACGCTCTCGCATCACGCGGTTCACGATGCCGCGCGCCAGGCCCCCTGTGAACAGATTGGTCAAGGCGGTCGGTGCCAGCAGATCTTGCAGCGCCACACGATGCACAGCGCTCGTGCGCGCCTCGTCGCACAGAAGAAAGGCCGTGCCCACCTGCACCGCCGATGCGCCTTGCGCCATCGCAGCGCGCACGCCTTCGGCATCGCCGATGCCGCCGGCGGCGATCACCGGGATGTCCAGCGCCGCCACCACCTGCGGCAGCAGCGTGGACGTGCCCGCCTGCAGTGCCGGGTCCTTGTCCAGAAAGTGGCCGCGATGCCCTCCCGCCTCCAGGCCTTGGGCGATGACCGCATCGGCGCCATGCGCTTGCAGCCAGAGGGCCTCTCGCACCGTGGTGGCCGAGGACAGCACGCGCGATCCCATGCGCTTGACGCGCGCCAGCAGGTCAGGGGCGGGCAGGCCGAAGTGGAAGGACACCACCGGCGGGCGAAAGGCTTCGAGCACCTCGGCCAGCGCGTGGCTGAAAGGTTGGCGGCTGGCGCCTGCAGCGGCCGCGGCGTCCAAGCCCAGCTCGGCGTAATACGGGGCGAGTGCCGCGTGCCACCGCGCCTCGAGGGCCGTATCCGGCAGGGGCTGCGTGTGCACGAAGAAGTTGACGTTGTAGGCAAGTGCGCTCGCTTGCAGCGTGCGCAGCTCGCGCTCCAGCGAAGGGGCGTCGAGCATCGCGGCGGGCAGCGAGCCCAGCGCACCCGTCTGCCCCACCGCGATCGCGAGGCCCGCATCCTGGGCGCCCGCCATGGGAGCCTGGATCAGGGGCAGGTGCGAACCGAGAAAGAGGGGAGTGTTCATGGGGCGGACGATCAGCAGGTGGCCTGGGCGTCGGTCATCTGCGGCGGCACCGGGAGTGTCGGGTCGGCAGGGCCGTGCCGTAGCAGGAGGGCCGGGGGTGTGCGTATCAGGGCTAGCGCCTGGCTGGGGCTGCCTTGCAGCCAGGTGTCCCAGTCGGCGCGCTCGATGGGCACGACTGAGCGCTTGTCCTGGCGGTCGGCGGGCAGCGCAGGGTCGGGCTTGTGCATGCGGCTCAGGACCGGGTGGCCGTCGCAGTTTTGCGTGAGCAGGGTGTAGTTCGGGACCACTTCGCCGGTTTTGGGGTCGGTCCACTCGGACCACAGGCCAGCCAGGGCCCAGGGCCTGTTGTCGGCGCGCGCGAAGCGCCACCAGATGTTGCGGCCCGTTCCCCAGTACGGCTCGTCGAAGGTCCAGGCGGGGATCAGGCAACGCTGGCCCGCGGCCCAGGCGCGCCGGAAGGTCCAGGCCTGGCCCATGGTCTCGCGGCGGCAGTTGTTGGTGGACAGGCGCCGACCCCGTGCCGTGGGGACGCGGGTAGGCGAGTCGGGCGGGATCATGCCCCACTGGCCCACTTCGCCCACGCCGCCGGCCTTCACATAGGGGCCGGGTTTGAGCGGCGCGAGGGTGTCCGCGTAGGGCGTGGCGGCCAGGGTGCGGAGCTTGAATTCCGCCACGAGGTCCGCGGGCGGGACCGAGCGGTACAGGTTGCACATGCCCCCGATTTTGGCGCAGGCCCTCGCACCACCCTGGGGACAGGGTGCCGTCCTGGGAATTGGGCGCACATTTATGATGCATGCCCGATGGCTGGCGCGCTGGCATGGTCCTCGCGAGTGTCCCTGCCGTGGCCTCGCCGGCCTCTGCCCCAGAGGTCCTTGCCCGTGGCCGCGCCAAGCGCACCCACGATTGCCTCTTTCGTCTTTTCACTCAATTTAGGAGACTCGCCATGAAATTGTCCAAACGCCTCTTGTTGTCCGCTGCCGCCGCAGCCTCGCTGTTGTCCCTGTCTGGCGTGGCCAGCGCCGAGACCGCGCTGGAGGGCATCCAGAAAGCCAAGTTGATCAAGATCGCCATCCCCACCGACTTTCCGCCTTATGGCTTCGTCGGCGTGGACCTCAAGCCCCAGGGGCTGGACATCGACATGGCCAACTACATCGGCACCAAGATGGGGGTGAAGGTCGAATTGGTGATCGTCACCAGCGCTAACCGCATCGCCTACTTGCAGACGAAGAAGGCCGACCTGGTTATCTCGACCCTGGGCAAGAACGCCGAGCGTGAGAAGGTGATCGACTTCACCGCCGCCTATTCGCCCTTCTTCCAGGCGATCTACGGCGCCAAGAGCCTGAACGTGAAGTCGATCGCGGATCTTTCGGGCAAGTCGATTGCCGTCACCCGCGGCGCGATCGAGGACCAGGAGCTCACGAAGATCGCCCCGGCCGGCGCCGACCTCAAGCGCTTCGAAGACAACAACGCCACGGTCTCCGCCTTTGTGGCCGGTCAGACCCAGCTGGTAGCCACGGGCGCTTCGGTGGCCGGCGTGATGATGCAGCGGAACCCGCAGCTCAATGCCGAATACAAGCTGCTGCTCAAGGACAGCCCCAACTTCATTGGCGTGGCCAAGGGCGAAGACGCCCTGCGCACGCGCGTGAACGCCATCATCGCGGAGGCCAAGAAGTCGGGCGATATCGACAAGATGGCGCAGAAGTGGCTGGGCCGCCCCGCTGGCCAGCTGCCTGAATAAGACCTCACGCGATGGCGCTGGATTTCGGTGCAGTCCTCGCCCAGTGGCCCCTGTTGGCCAAGGGCGTGGCGTGGACGCTGGCCCTCACCGCGGTCTCGGCCTTGCTCGGGTGCATCGTGGGCATCGCCTGCGCCTGGGTGCGCACCCAGGGGCCCGGCTGGAGCCGGCCTCTGGTGGGCGTCTACGTGGAACTGGTGCGCAACACCCCCTTCATCGTCCAGCTCTTTTTCATCTTCTTCGGCCTGCCGGCGGCGGGCTTGCGTCTGTCGCCAGAGTGGGCCTCGGTCATTGCGATGGTGGTGAACCTGGGGGCCTATAGCGCCGAGATCGTGCGTGCGGGCATCCAGAACACACCGGTGGGCCAGATCGAAGCCGCCGCCAGTCTCGCGCTCAGTCGCATGCAGACCTTCCTGTGGGTGGTGCTGCCGCCGTCGTTGCAGCGGGTGTGGCCGGCGCTCGTGAGCCAGATCATCATCGTGATGCTCGGGTCAGCGGTGTGCGGTCAGATCTCCACCGAGGAACTGAGTTTTGCCGCCAATCTGATCCAGAGCCGCAACTTCCGCGCCTTCGAGGCCTTCATCGTGGCCACGGTGATCTACCTGTTGCTCTCCATCGCGACGCGTGCCGCCCTGAACTGGCTGGGGCATCGCTTCCTGTTCGGAGGCCGTCGTGGTTGAATTTTCCTTGTGGGACATCGTTCGCAACCTGCTGATCGCGGCGCAGTGGACCGTGGTGCTGTCCCTTATCGCGTTTCTGGGGGGTGGGGTGGTGGGCATGGCCCTGCTGGTGGTGCGCACGCTGCCCTCGCGCGGGCTGCAAAGCGCCGTGGCGGGCTACGTCCAAGTGTTTCAGGGCACGCCGCTCCTGATGCAGTTATTCCTCGCCTATTTCGGCATGGCGCTGGTCGGTTTCGAGACTTCGGCATGGACGGCGGCGGCGGTGGCGCTCACCCTTTACAGCAGTGCGTTTCTCGCCGAAATCTGGCACGGGTGCGTGAAGGCGGTTCCTCGGGGGCAGTGGGAAGGGGCGCAGAGTCTGGCCCTGAGTTTCACCGAGCAACTGCGCCACGTCATCTTCCCGCAGGCGGCACGCATCGCGGTCGCGCCCACCGTGGGATTTCTGGTGCAGGTGGTCAAGGGCACCGCGCTGGCCTCCGTGATCGGCTTCGTCGAGCTGACCAAGGCCGGCACGATGATCACGAACGCCACATTCCGTCCGTTCGTTGTCTATAGCTGCGTGGCCTTGCTGTATTTCGCGCTGTGCTACCCGATCAGCCTCTATGCCCGTTCCCTCGAAAGCGCCTTCCATGCCAAACGCTGATTCCCGCGTCCCCGCCGTGCGCATCGACGGCCTGCGCAAGTCCTTCGGAACGAACGAAGTTCTCAAAGGGATTGACCTGCAGGTGATGCCCGGCGAAGTGGTCGCCATCATCGGCAAGAGCGGTTCGGGCAAGAGCACCCTGCTGCGCTGCATCAACGGCCTGGAAACCTTCCAGCACGGGTCGCTGGCCGTGATGGGGCAGCCCCTGGTCTATGACGACCCGGGTGCCATGCGCCAGCTGCGCCAGCAGGTGGGCATGATCTTCCAGTCCTTCAACTTGTTCCCGCACCTGACGGTGGGCAGGAACATCATGCTGGCCCCGAGTCTGGTCAAAAAGACCGAGTCGCGCGCGCTGCAAGACCTCGCGCGCCGCCTGCTCGATCGCGTCGGGTTGGCCGAGAAATACGACGCCTTCCCCGACCAGCTCTCGGGCGGACAGCAGCAGCGCGTGGCCATTGCGCGCGCACTGGCGATGAATCCCGGCATTCTTCTGTGCGACGAGATCACCTCCGCGCTCGACCCCGAACTGGTGGGCGAGGTGTTGGCGGTGGTGGAGTCCCTGGCCAGCGAGGGCATGACCCTGCTGATGGTGACCCACGAAATGAACTTCGCCCGCAAGGTCAGCGACCGGGTGATCTTCATGCACCAGGGGCGGGTGCACGAGCAGGGCGAGCCGCAAGCCCTCTTTGCCAATCCGCAAACGCCCGAACTGCAGCAGTTCCTGGCCTCAACGGCCCATTGAGGACCCAGGGGCGGCCTAGGGGAAATCCTTAGGTTTCGAACTCGAAAGACGGCTTGCGAATTCGAAAGACCGATCCTACAGTGGGCTCACCTGAGGCGACCCGGGAAGGTCTTTGGAATCCGCATGAGCCCCATCAGTTTTTCAGTCCAGGGCAAGCATGTCCTGATCAGCGGCGGTAGCGGGGGCATTGGCTCCGCCTTCGCCCACGCCTTCCTGCAGCACGGCGCGCAGGTCACCGTCACCGATCTGAAGCCGCCGCCGGACGATGTGCTCAAGGCGGGTGCCCGCTTCGAGGCCCTGGACGTCACCCGCGACGAGGCGGTCCTGGCCCTGTCGAAAAAGATCGACCGGCTCGATGTGCTGATTCACTGCGCGGGCAAGCTCAAACGCTGGGAGGAACACCAGCCGGAGGTGTTCCGTGACATCGTGGACATCCACCTGTTTGGCAATGTGCGCCTGGCCGCAGCCTTCCGCCCGCACCTGAAGCAGACCGGCGGTTGCCTGATCAACATCGCCTCGATGTACAGCTATTTCGGAGCGCCCCAGGTGCCGGCCTATGCAGCGGCCAAAACTGCCGTAGTGGGCCTGACCCGGTCGCTGGCCCTGGCCTACGCGGAGGACGGCATACGCGTGAATGCCATCGCTCCAGGCTGGATCGCCACCGAGATCAGCCGGGGCGGACGCGAGAACCCCGAATTCAATAACAAGCTCCTGGGTCGCCTGCCGAACAAGCGCTGGGCCGAGCCTGAGGAACTGGCCGGCACCGCGCTGTTTCTGGCGTCGCCGGCCTCGTCGTTGATCAACGGCGTGACCATTCCGGTGGATGGCGGCTACACGTCGGCGTGACGTGGCCGTCCTTCGTGTTTGTGTGTGTACGTAGGCAGTTCAAAGAGAAGGAGATCGAGATGAGGAGACATACCCTTGGCGTCCTGGCCGCCGCGGCTGCGATGGTGTTCAGCGCAGGTTCGGCCGTCGCGCAGGCGTTCAATTGGAAAAAGCATGACGGGCAGACGATCAATCTGCTGTTGAACAACCATCCCTGGTCGCAGGCGATCAAGGACATGTCGGGCGACTTCACCGCCAAGACCGGGATCCGGCTGCGGGTGGAGATCTTCAACGAGGAGCAATTCCGCGCTCGCCTGAACACGATGCTGCAGGCCAAGTCCAGCGACGTCGACGTGTTCATGTCGCTGAAATTCCGTGAAGGCGCGATGTACGACAAGGCAGGCTGGTATGCCAACCTCAGCCCGCTGCTCGCATCGCCCTCGGCCACATCGCCGGACTTCAACTTCAACGACATCGGCGAAGGCCTGCGCCGCGCCGAAACCATCGGCGGCAAGCTGGTGGGGCTGCCGATCAACCTGGAAGGGCCGCTCTTTTATTGGAACAAGGACATCTTCCAGAAATGCAACGTGGCCGAGCCCATGTTCCTGGAGGATCTGCCCGAGACTGCGGCCAAGCTCAAGGCCTGCCCGGCCCGCGGTGACGCCACCGTCTGGGCCGCCCGCGGTATCCGCGGTGCCATTTCGTATGCGGTCTCCGGCTTCATCTACAACAGCGGTGGCGACTTCTCCAACGCCGCGGGCAAACCCAGCATGTGCAATCCCAACACCATCAAGGGTGCGGAGATGTATGCAAACCTGCTGAAGGACTACGGCCCGCCTGGCGCGGCCAACCACACCTTCACCCAGGTGATCGAGATGCTGGGTCAGGGCAAGCTGGCGATGACGCACGAATCGTCCAACGAATTCGCCAACATCATGAAGTTCGCAGGCCGTGACAAGGACATCGGCATCAAGGTGCTGCCCAAGGGTAAGGCCTCGGGCATCTCCAAGCCCATCGTGTTTGGCTGGGGCGTGTCGGTCTCTAACTTCTCGACCAAGAAAGAGCCGGCCTGGTACTTCCTGCAGTGGGCCACCAGCAACGAGATGCAGACCAAGCTGGTGAAGAACGGCGTGGCGCCCCCGCGCGCGTCGGTGTTCAACGGCCCCGAGTTCAAGTCTTGGACCACGGAACTGCCAATCCGCCAGTCCTGGGCCAACGCCCTGGTGGAAATCAGCAAGACCGGCACCGCCATCTCCTACCCGCCCACCGAGCGCGTGGTGGAAGCGCGCGAGATGGTCGGCGGTGCCGTCCAGAAGGTCTTCCTGGGTCAAGGTAATGCGCGTGACACCATGTGCGCGCTGGACGCCGAACTGGCCAAGCTGCAATAACAAGAGGGAGCCAGTGAGATGAAGGCACAGCGGGCTGCATCGTTGCAGGGGCTCATGTGGCCCGCGGTCGCCTTTGTCGTGTTGATGGTCGTCTTTCCCTTCGGCTATGCCTTCTGGCTCAGCCTGATGGACTACAAGATCGGCCAGTCCCACCAGTTCATCGGTCTGGGCAATTACAAGGCCCTCCTGGCCGATGAACAGTTCTGGAATGGGGCGCGCCTGAGCGCCATCCTGTACATCACCGCCCTAGTGGTGCAGCTCGTGCTGGGGGTGGCTCTGGGCATGCTGCTGCATCGTGTGCAGTTCATGCGCGGGCTGGTGCGCACCCTGATGGTCTCGCCTTTCATGCTGCCGCCGGTGGTGATCGGCATGATGTCCATCGTGATCCTCGACCCCGGCATGGGGGTCGCCAATTACTTGCTGAAGTCGGCCCACCTGCCGACCAGCCTTTTTCTGGCGTCCACCGACTATGTGATCTTCACCGTGGTGCTGATCGACACCTGGCAGTGGACGCCTTTTGTGGCCCTGATCGTGCTGGGCGGCTTGCAGTCGCTGCCCACCAAGATCTACGAGGCTGCTTCGATTGACGGCGCCACGGGTTGGCGCGAATTCTTCTACATCACGCTACCGATGCTGGGGCCGACCATCCTCACGGCCGCTGTGCTGCGCAGCGTGGACCTGCTGCGGTTCTTTGACGTGATCTACATCACCACGCAGGGCGGCCCGGGCTATGCGTCGTCGACCCTCAATATCTACGCCTACCGCAAGGCCTTCGAGTTCTCCGACATCGGCTATGCCTCGGCGCTGATGATCACCCTGAGCACCATCGTGCTGGGGGCCGTGCTGGTGTTCTCGCAGCTGCGAAAGAAGGTGACCTGGTGAAGCGCTCGCTCCTCAAACACCTGATGGGGCTGCAGGTGGCCATCCTGTGCGTGGCGCTCTTTGCCCCCATTGCCTGGATGATCCTGGCCAGTTTCAAGAATCGGGCCGACATCACCAAGTACCCGCCCGAGCTGCTGTTCACGCCTACGCTGGACAACTACACCCAGTTGTTCACGCGCACCGACTTCCTGGAAAACACCCTGAACAGCTTTTACGTGGCGGGTGGTTCAACTTTGCTGGGCCTGCTGCTGGCGGTGCCGGCGGCCTATGCCATTTCCTGGCACCGCCTGACCTGGCCGGCCACGCTCACGCTCTTTGCACGCATGGCGCCGGGCACGCTGTTCCTGCTGCCCTGGTTCATCATGTTCTCCAACGTGGGCTTGTCTGGCACGCACTTCGCCCTGATCGTCACCCACGCGGTGATCACGGTGCCGATTGCGCTGTGGACCCTGTTGCCGCACTTTGACGGTCTGCCGCGGGAACTGACCGAGAGCGCGCAGATCGATGGCTGTGGCGCGCTCAAGATCCTGCTGCTGATCGCGTTGCCGGTGGTCATGCCGGGCCTGATCGTGGCGGTGATCCTGTCCTTCATCTTCTCCTGGAACTACTTCCTCTTTGCGCTGGCCCTCTCGGGGATCAGCTCCAAGACGGCCATCGTGGCCTCGTTCAATTTCATCGGCGAAGGGGTCACCAATTGGGGCGCCCTGATGGCGGCGGCCACCGTGATCGCCATGCCGCCCATCATCCTGACCTTCCTGATCCAGCGAAAACTGGTGGCGGGTCTGTCCTTCGGTGCGGTCAAGGGTTAGGCGCATGAAAGCAGCGAAATTCGAAGGCGAAGGCCGTATCTCGGTCGTCGAGGCCGCCATGCCCCAGGTGGCGGCGGGCGAGGCCCTGCTGCGCGTGGTGGCCTGTTCCCTGTGCGGCAGCGACCTGCGGCCCTGGCGTCAGGGCTGGCCGGTGACGCCGGGGCACGAGGTCTTCGGCGTGGTGCAGCAGCCAGGGCACGCGCTGGATGGAAAGCGGTGCCTGGCCTATATCCCGGTGTGGTGCGGCCAGTGCCCGGAATGCGTGGCTGGCCAGAACCACATCTGCCGCAATGCGCGCGAGCTGATTGGCTGGCAGCGCCCCGGCGGCTATGCCCAATACCTGGCGGTGCCGCAGCAGTGCCTGCTGCCCGTGCCCGACGACATCCCCGACCACCTGGCGCCGCTGCTGCTGGACACCATCGGCACCGCAGGCCATGGCGTGCGCCTGGCCCGCCGCATCGTGGACCAGGGTCGGGTGCTGGTGCTGGGCGCCGGCCCGATCGGACTGGGTGGCCTGCTGGTGCTGCAGCACTTTGGCTTCGAGCGGGTGGACGTTTTCGACCCCAACCCCTTCCGGCGCGGCATCGCCGCCTCGCTGGGGGGCACGCCCCTGGAGGCGATCCCGCCGGACGCTGCCTACGACCTCGTGCTGGAGTGCAGCGGCAAGGATGCTGGCCGCCAGAGCGCGCTGGAGGCAGTGCGCGCCCTGGGCGCGGTGGTGCAGCTGGGAGAGTCCGACGCCTGGCAGATCCAGGAGACCAAGGCGATCCGGCGCAAGGATTTTTATTGCATCCGCTCCTTCTATTTCCCGATCAGCGAATACGCCGAGAACATCGAGATCCTGCGCAAAGGGCGTGCGCGCTTTGAGCGCCTGGTCGATGCTCAGGTGCCCCTGGAAGGCCTGTCCTCGCTGTTCGCGCAGTTCGCCGCGGGAGACCGCATCAAGCCCCAACTCCATCTCCATGACTGATACCACCCAAGCGGGTGTCTCCATCCGCAACGTCAAGAAGAACTACGGTGACGTCAAGGTCATACGCGACCTGAGCGTCGAGATCCAGGCCGGGGAGTTTCTGGTCTTCGTCGGGCCCTCGGGCTGCGGCAAGTCCACGCTCCTGCGCATGATCGCGGGTCTGGAGAGCTTTGAAGCTGGCGAAATCCGCATCAAGGACAAGCCGGTCAACGACCTGCATCCGAGCAAGCGGGACATCGCCATGGTGTTTCAGGAGTACGCGCTGTACCCGCATATGTCGGTGCGCAAGAACATGGGCTTTGGCCTGAAGATGCGCGGCTACCCCGAGCAGGAGGTCAATCGCCGCATCGATGAAGCCGCCACCATCCTGCAGATCCAGCCGCTGCTGGAGCGCAAGCCGCGCGAGCTCTCCGGCGGGCAGCGCCAGCGTGTGGCCATGGGGCGTGCCATCGTGCGCAACCCGCAGGTGTTCCTGTTTGACGAGCCGCTGTCTAACCTGGACGCCAAGTTGCGTGTCGATATGCGCTCGGAGATCAAGGCGCTGCACCAGCGCCTGAAGACCACCTCGGTGTATGTGACCCACGACCAGGTGGAGGCCATGACCATGGCTGACCGCATCGTCGTACTCAATAAGGGCGAGATCGAGCAGGTGGGCACGCCGCTGGAGTTGTACAACGCGCCGGTGTCGCGCTTTGTGGCGGGCTTCCTGGGCTCGCCGCCGATGAACTTCCTGCCTGTCACGGTGGGTGGGGGGCAGATCCACCTGCCCGGTGGTGCCTCGATCGCGCACGCTGGCACGTCCTGCGGAGCTGGCGACCTGGGCATCCGTCCCGAGAACCTGTCGATCGTCGGAGCCGACCGCGCCCAGGTGGCCGGCGAGGTGACGCTGATCGAGCCCCTGGGCGCCGACACCCTGATCACGGTCAAGTCCGGCGAGCACCGCCTCATCGTCCGCGTCATCGGCACCTCGTCGCTCAAACTGGGCGATCGCGTCGGCTTGAGCTGGAACTCGCAGGATCACCATCTCTTTGAAGGCGCGAGCGGACAGCGAATGACATGAGCCGTCTCGTCTGCCTGGGCATCCTGGTCAAGGACCTCGTCTTTCGCGTCCCGGTCATCCCGCCCACTCCCCAGAAGCTGACCTGCACCGGTCTGCGCACGCAGTTCGGTGGCATGGCCGCCACGGCGGCAGCCGCAGCCGCAGCACTGGGCGGGCAGGTGGAGTTCTGGGGCCGCGTGGGCGACGACGAGACGGGCGTGCAGGCGGAACAGGCCCTGCGCCAGCGGGGCGTCTTGCCTCGCTTGCATGCACAGGCCGGATCGAAGTCGCCTCTGTCGGCGGTGATCGTGGACGATGCAGGCGAACGCATGCTGGCGGTCTATACCGGCGACCTCGATGCAGCACCGGACTGGCTGCCCCTGCAGGCGCTCGCCGGCGCTGGGGCGGTGCATGCGGACTTTCGCTGGGTCGCGGGCGCCCGCGCCTTTTTCGTGGCGGCACGCGCGCTGGGCCTGCCGCGTGTGCTGGATGCCGACGCTGGCACCGTAGGCGCGCTGCGTGAGCTTGTGCCCTTGGCCGACCATGTGATCTTTTCCGAGCGGGGGCTGCAGGAATTCGCTGGCGACTTGCCGCCCGAGCAGGCCCTGCGGCAGGTGGCACGCCTGCCTGGTGAAGTGGTTGGCGTGACGCTGGGTGAGCGTGGCGCACTCTTTTGCCAGGACGGCCAGGTCCGCGCCTTCGTAGCGCCGCGTGTCCAGGCGGTGGACACCAATGGCGCTGGCGATGTGTTTCACGGTGCCTACGCCTTGGCCCTGGCGCGTGGCCTGCACTGGACGCAGGCGGTCGACTATGCCGCCATGGCCGCGAGCCTCAAGTGCACCCGCGACCACGACTGGAACACGCTGCCGACCCACGAAGAGGTCACGGCGGCCCTGGCGTCGAGGCATCACCATGGTTGAAGCGCTCTCGCCCCGCGCCCGCCGCGAGAAGATCCTGGCGCTGATCCAGCAGGCCGGCTACATGCCGATCGAGGCCCTGGTGGCCAGCTTCCAGGTCACGCCCCAAACCATCCGGGTCGACCTGAACGTGCTGGCAGATGAAGGCCGTGTGGTGCGCCATCACGGCGGGGCGTCGATTCCCTCAAGCGTCATCAACACCGACTACGACGCTCGCCGCGCGGAGTTTGCCGATGCCAAGGCCAGTCTGGCGCATGCGGTGACCCGCTCCCTGTCGGACAAGAGTTCGGTGTTTCTCGCCCTGGGAACCACCATGCTCGCCATGGCCAACGCGCTGACGGTGCGTAGCGGTCTCAAAGTCATTACCAACCACACCGAAGCGGCCCAGGTCCTGGCCCGGCAGTCTGGCTTCGACGTGGTGGTGCTGGGGGGGCGGCTGGATCCGCGCAACCTGGGCGCTACCGGCCCCATGACCCTCGAGGCCGTGGCCAGCTACCGGCCCGACGTCTGCATCTTCAGCGCCGGCGGTATGGATGCCGAAGGCAACATTCTGGATTACTACGAGCATGAGGCCGCCGTCGTGCGGCTGATGATCAAGCGATCCCGCCGCAGCATCCTGGTGTTGGACCACAGCAAGTTTGGCCGTAGCGCCTCTGTGATGGTGGGCCATGTGGCCGACATCGACCAGCTGTACACCGACAAGCCGCCGCCGGCCGCCCTGAAAAAGCTGCTCAAAGCAAACAAGACCGAATTGATCCAGGTTCCCTCAATTCAAGCAGGAGACACCCGTGGCCACGCCTGACAAATTCAAAGCGTTGACCCGCGCCTCGGGCGCGTTTGCGATGCTGGCCATCGACCAGCGCGAGTCGATGCGCGCCATGTTTGGCGAATACCAGAAGACGCCAGTCACCGACCAGCAGCTCACCGAATTCAAGCTGGCGGCCCTGCGCGCGCTCACGCCCTTGGCCTCGGCGGTCTTGATCGATCGGCAGTTCGCCTGGCGCCAGGCCGTGGACCAGAAGGCGGTCGCCGCCGGCTGCGGCCTGATCGCTGCCGCCGACGAATTCATTCCCAGCGCTGACGAGATCGTGTCGGACGTGCGCATCGACGAGGCAGTCAAGCCTGCGGCCGTCAAGTCCGATGGTGCGGCGGCCCTCAAGCTGCTGGTGCTGTGGCGTCCCGATGAGAGCGCGCAGGCGCGTCAGGCCATGGTGCAGGACTTCGTGGCGCGCTGCAAGAGTGCAGGGCTCCTGAGCATCATTGAGCCTGTCTCACGCAAGCCGCGTGACGGTCGGCCCTGGGATGTGAATGACGGCATTCAAGCCGCCGCCGAAGAACTGGGTGATTTGGGGGCCGACCTGTACAAGGCCGAAGTGCCGCTGCACGGCAAGGGCGGTGAGCGCGCGGTGCGCGAGGCCAGCGCCCGCCTCACTCGCACCATCCAGAGCCCCTGGGTGGTGCTGTCCTCGGGCGTGTCGCCTGACGATTTTCCGCAGGCGGTCGAATGGGCGTGTCGTGAAGGCGCCAGTGGCTTCCTGGCCGGGCGCGCGGTGTGGCGCAACGTGATCGGCACCCCCGACATTCCGCGCGCATTGACTCAGGACGCAGCGGTGCGGCTCTCCCGCCTGTGCGAGGTGGTGGACCGCGTCGTGACACGCCGCTGACCGGCGAGGCTCCACCATGCGCTCCACGCCTGCTATGTCGCCCGCAATGTCGGCCGCTGAAGTCCAGGTCCGCCAGGACCTCGCCGCCTTCTACCGCTTGATGGCGCATTTCAGGATGACCGACCTGATCGACACGCACATCAGCGCGCGCGTGCCGGACTCGCCAGATCATTTTCTGATCAACCGCTACGGGGTGCTGTTCGACGAGATGCGACCGCAGGACCTGGTGAAGATCGATCTTCACGGTCGCCTGATCGAGGGGCAGGATCCGGCCCAGTCTCGCATCAACCTGGCGGGTTTCACCGTGCACTCCGCCATCCATGAGGCGCGCCATGATCTGGCCTGTGTGGTGCACACGCACACCCCCGATGGCATCGCCGTTTCCTGCCAGGCCGAGGGGCTGCTGCCGATCAGCCAGCATGCGCTGAAGTTCTACAACCGCATCGGCTATCACGATTACGAGGGCGTGGCCCTGGATCTGGACGAGCGCGCGCGGCTGGCGCGCAGCCTGGGGCGTCACGACGTCATGATCCTGCGCAATCACGGTCTGGTCGCTGCCGGCGACTCCATCCCCAAGGCATTTCACAACATCATGTTCCTGGAGCGCGCCTGCCAGGCCCAGGTCAAGGCGCTCAGTGGCGGACGGCCTCTCACGATCCCCAGCCCCGAGGTGTGTGCGCGCGCTGGCGACCAGGGGGCGGACCGACCCGAGGTAGCCGAGATCGTCCAACTGGGTTGGGACGCCGCCCTGCGTCTGCTGCGGCCGCTCTGAGCCTGCCAACGTCCTGTCCACTGAAGGAAGCCTGCCCATGTCCGCTGCGTCATTGAAGCTGGGAAAGATGCGCGGCCTGCAGCGTATGGCCAACGAGGCGGGGCACTTCACGATGGTGGCCCTGGACCAGCGCCCACCCATCGCGCAGATGCTGGCCGCCTGCCTGGGCATTGCGCCTTCGCAGGTGCGCTTTGAGGACATGCTGGCCGCCAAACGCTTGCTGGTGCAAGTGCTGGGGCCGCATGCCAGTGCCATGCTGCTGGACCCCAATTACGCCCTGCCCGCTGCCCTGGCCTGCTTGCCAGCGCGTACCGGCCTTCTGGTGACGCTGGAGGACCATCGCTTTCGCGATACGCCGCAGGGGCGCCTTTCGCACTCCATCACCGACTGGAGCGTGGAGAAGATCAAGCGCGCCGGTGGTGATGGGGTGAAGGTGCTCGCTTGGTACCGGCCCGATGCGGCGCCCGAGGTGCGGGCCCACCAGCAGGCCTATGTGCGCGAGGTTGGCGAAGCATGCCGCCGCCACGATATCGCCTATGTGCTGGAGCTTCTCACCTATCCCTTTCCTGGGCAGATGCCGTCGGCATCCCCGCAGCACGTGATCGCCAGCCTGCGCGAGTTTGCCAAGCCCGAGTACGGCGTCGACCTGTTCAAGCTCGAGAGCCCGTTACCCGGCGCTGACCTGCCCGAGACGGACGGGACGCCCGCACATCGCGAGGCGCAGGCCGGATTCGACGAGATGGGGCGGATCTGCCGCGAGGCCGGTGCGCCCTGGGTGCTGCTGTCCGCTGGCGTCACGCCGGCGCAGTTCCTGCGCGTGATGCGCTACGCCTATGCAGCAGGGGCCCATGGCTTCCTGGCTGGACGCGCCATCTGGGCCTCGGCCCTGAAGCGGTACCCAGACCTGCCGGCTTGCGAAGAAGTGCTGCGCACCGAGGGTCTGCAGACCCTGCACAGCCTGGTGGACCTCACACAGGATGCAGCCTGCGCCTGGGCTCCCGACTACAGCGGCTTTGACCACTTGCGCGCCGAAGGCGACCTGTGCGCCGCTTACGCCTAAGGGGCGAGTCGGGCGCCGCGCACGCATGTCGCGGCACGAAGGCTAGGGGCGCTGCTGAAACTCGATCTTGCTGGTCTCGAGCGCCTGTCGTATCTGCTTGCGTTCCTTTGCGTAGCGCTCGACCATCTCGCGCTGTGCCTGTTCGACCCCGTGGTAACGGTGTAGGGCCACGGAGTTTCCCTTGTCGTCGAACACGTCATGGGCATGCAGCTCGATGTGCGCCCTGCGAGCCAGCAGGCGCCGGTGGTTGTCCTGGCGCCAGTACTCGTAGGCCCGTCGCCGGGCGAGCAGGCGGGTCAGGTAGGGCGCCGAGAAGATCACCATCATCACCAAGGCCAGCAGCCAGGAGGCGCCGGGTGCCACGCGGAAGGCGTGCTTGGATCGCGCAATCAGTCCGTCGGCATACAGGTGGGTGCGCACCCTGTCCAGGAGGCGGTTCGAATAGGCTGCATCGAAATCGAGGCCACCTTGGGCGCCGGCCTCGGGCGGCGCTGCGACCAGTGCCTGACAGGCCCCCAGACGTTCCACGGAATCCTCCAGATCGTTGAAGATCTGCGGCGTCATCAGCGGCTTCAGACAAGGGTGGTGCGGCTTGTCGCTTTGCACCGCTTGGGACAGGTGCACCTCAAGCAGCGAGGGACCCAGGCGTTCCCAGTGTTCGACCACTGCGGCAAAGCGGATGTCGTCCGACAGGGCCGCCGTCTGCAGCGGCACGGCCGCCGCGAAGCCCAGGGTGGGAAACACCAGCCACACCGGCATCAGCATTGCCACCCGCTTGAGGCGCCCGAGCCAGTTTTCGTCGTGCTCGTAGCCGGTCTGGATCGTGAACCGCAACAGGCTGAAAAGCAGTGCGCTCCAGAGGAAGGCCAAAGGCAGCACCAGCAGGCCGATGAAGATCGGCGCGCTCAGGCTCTCGCGCAGATGCACGAATATCTCGTGGATGCTGAGCGCCGAGCAAATGAAGTGAATCAGGGTGACCGCCAGGATGCTGATGCCGTAGGCGCGCGCGACACGGCGCTCGTCGGCGGCGATGTCGTCATCCAGATAGAAATACTCCGGGTCGCCACCCGACACCCAGCAAAACACATCGTCCAGGGTCGATCCGCTCAGGCTCATGGCGCTGCTTCTTTCCCGGGCCGGTCTAGCAGCCAGTCCCACATGTTTTGTTCCTCGACGGGCGAGAAGCGCGTGTCCACCGCCCGGCGAATCGCCGCCCGGGGCAGGGCCGCGGAGTAGAAGTCGTGCTCAGTCGACCAGTGCTCGTAGCGCGGGATCGGGCTGTCGCGGTGATAGTCATCCACGACGGCATCGATCGCAGACTGGAAGGAAGCGTGATGGTTGCGAAGCAGCTTGCGCAGACTCTGATGGCGCAGGTACTCGTAGGCACGCAGGGCCGCGGGCCTCAGGAAATCACGCATCACGATCCCTGCCAGCATCAGGGCGGTGAGAAGCAGCGTCAGCAGGCCGTTGACCAGGTAGTTGGTCCACATCAGGCGCAGGCGCTCGCCGAAGAAAATCGACTCCGACAATTCTTGTTTCAGCCAGGCATTCGCGTCTTCGGCGATGGTCCCGATCTGTTCCTCGATGAAGCCAATCTGCCGGTCCAACCGCTCCTTCTCCCGGCCCAGGCAGGCACCGTACAAGGCCGGGTCTGCCCCCTGCTCCAGCAGCTTCACGCACTGCGGGGCGATCGTTTGCAGCTTGGCTCGGGTGGCTTGCACGTTGCGGGCCTGCAGCGCCGGAGGAATCAGCTTGATTTCCAATTCAACCACCGACTCGGAGATCCAGGGCGTCTGTGGCGGCTTTCCCAGCTGCTTCATGGTGTCCGTCGTGTTCTCGATCACCTCGCGCGTCACGCGGCGGAACACCTTGCCAGCATCTTCGTCGCGCTCGAGGTTGCGCAGCACCGCGGTCGCGAAAGGGCTGTTGCCACCACGCTGACCCGCCAGGCTATCCAGGGCCTCTTGACCCGGGGAGGCCGCCATCACCACGATCACGTTCTTGCTCGTGGTGCTTTGCATGCCCGCCAGGCCACGGGGCGCGTCGTCCAGGTCGGTGCGGCAAGCGTCTAGCAGCAGCAGGTTCAGGCGCAGCTTGGCCCGTGTGAGATCGTCAATCAGCGGAGTCATGACGATGGCGCGGTTTCGCAGGTCCTTCTCGGAGATGGGGCCTGAGCGGTTCTCGGCGAAATCCTTGGGGATGAAGTAGTTGTGCCCGTTTTTCTCGATGCCGTGGCCCGAGAAATACAGCAGGCTGATGTCGCCGCTCTTGAGCGACAGGCTGTAGTTCTGGATCTTCTCGCGCACCACTTCGCGTGGATCGTCCATGGACAGCGTGACGTCATAGCCCAGAGCGCGCAGTTTCTGGTTCATGGCCAGGATGTCGTTGCGCACATTGGGCAGGCGGCTGATCCTGCCGCTGTAGTCGGAGGCCCCCACCAGCAGTGCCTTGCGGGTGGAGGACACGCCGGGAGTTGGGGTCGATGTGGTGCGCTGTACCTGGCGCAGTTCTTCCTCCAGGACCGCCTTTTCAAGCAGCAGCGACTGCTGCTTGTCTCCAAGCCGCGTGCGCTCCTTGCCCTCGAACTGCGCGATCACGCGGAATTCCAGGCGTTCCCGTGTCTGGACGTCCAGTCGCTTGCTTTGCGCCCACATCAGCAGCGGCTGCGACAGCACGGCAGCCAGAAACGCGAACAGCACGAGACGCAGCGGGTTGGGTCGCCACAGGCTGATGCCCTCGGCGCTCGCGTGCAGGGGGTAGGCCCCCAGCGTCACGAACAGCACGTGCACCGACACCAGCACCGCGAAGAACAGTGCCGCCACACCCGCCGCGAGCAGCGGGCGCCCCCATCCCGGTGCGCTGTACATCCACGCCATCAGGCCGACCGATATCGACATGACGGTGAACGACAGCAGCACCAGCAGGTTGGACAGCCCGATCCACTGGCGGTGTTCGGGCTGCTCCAGACGGTTCAAGTGACCGTCGTGGAACCCCAGGAGCGTGCAGATCCTGTCCAGGGCGCGCATGTGGCGTGGTCCGTGCGTCGTCAGGAGGCGGCGGGCGGCAGGCGGTCGATGTAGCCGCCCGGGTTCTTGCTGATGTCGTCCGACACGATGCGGGTGAACTCGCCCTGGACCTGCTCAGTCAGCTGGCGGTCGATGGCCAGCTTGCCGATGGTGCGGGTCGCAGCCAGTTCAGCCTCGTGGTACTTGGCGTGCTTGACGTCGATGATCGCTTCGCCGCTGGCGTCCAGGACGTGGCCCACTTCGATGCCGCGACGCACACGCGCCAGGCGCTTCTGGTTCTCGGTCAGATAGTCGATGGTGCTGAGTGTGAGCATCATCTTGAAGAACAGCGGTGAGATCTCGATGAAGATCAGCATCGCGGTGAGGAACAGGGAGGCATTGGGCGAGACTTCATGTGCGATCTCGATGCGCTTGATCAGGCCGTTCAGGCGCTCGCCCTGGGCCTTGGCGTCGACGTTGGCCTGCTGGAACTTCTTGTCCTCCGTATCGACCTCCAGCTCCTTCTCTTTGATGCGTTTTTCCAGTTCGGCGATCTCGGGCAGCAGGCGCGCTTTGCCTTCTTCCAGGGCGGCGGTGTTCTTTTCAACCAGGGCCTTCTTCTCTTGCGACCGTTTCTGGAAGCCACTGGCCATTTCGTCGCTGAAGTTCTTCTCGGCCTTGACGACTTCCAGGCGCAGGGTCTCGATCTCTTGCCGCTTTTTCTCCTTCTGCTTGGCCAGTTCCTCCTTGCCAGCGGTGATGTTGGCCACTGCCAGGTCACGCTTTTGCTTGGCGTTGTCGATGAATTCCTGCGCATATTCTTCTTGCTCGATCTTGAGCTGCGCATCGATCTCGGTCTTCATGATCCGGATCTCTAATGGCTTCGATAGCACGATGCCGATCAGAATCGCCATCATCATCCGCGGGAGCGCCCGGGCGATCTCACCGAGGGTCACGCTGTCGGTGCCATCGCCATGGCCTGTGGTGGAGACGATGAAGCGGTCCAGGTTGTAGATCACCGCGGACCACACCAGGCCGAAGAAGGCAGCGACCAGCATCCAGCCGAAGCTGATCTCGTCGGGTCGGTCTACCGCGTTGGGACCGAACACGGTGTAGAACGCGTAAGAGCCGGAGATGAAGGCCAGAGCGGCGGTGGCCATGACCGTACCGCCGATGCCTTGCAGCTTCACGCGGTCGTAGCTCGGGCAGTGTTTGAGCAACTGCACATCGACGCCCGCCGAGTAGTACAGCGCCCGGTTCAACCAGTTCAGGTTGAGGGCGTAGTTGTATTCCGTGGCGGGCGCCGGGTCGTACGCATTGGAAGGCCGGGTATCAGTCATGGGGACTCCTGGTTGCTCAAAACATCAAAAAAGGGGTGGGGTGAAGACGGGTTCAGGGATCAATATGGGCTTGCGCCATTCTGGATTCCAGGGTGGCCATGGGCAGTTGCGGATTCCATGCAGGCAGGACGGGCTGCGCCGGCGCCCCCTCGGGCGGGACGACGGCCGGCAGTGCACGCATGACCAATGTGGGTGTGGTGAGTTCGCTTGGCGACGCGCGCAGCTTGAACCCTGGCACGAGGGTGACCAGCGGCGGCGGCGCCAGCATGGAGGGCAAGGCCACGCGGGGCACTCGTGCCTCACGCGGGGCGCCGAACCGCTCGTATGCGGGCTGCAGGTCGTCGGGCAGGCGCACACCGAACGCGGTTTCCGGGTCGCGCCAGATCTCGTCGCGCCGGGTGTGCGTGTCGATCGGATAGCTTCGGCTGCCCCAGGGGTTCACGACCTTGAGCGTGATCAAGGCGCGCACCGGTGCCGTCACCTCCAGGGTGCCGGGCTCTCGGAAGAACTCCCGCCGCGCGAATCCCTCGGGGCCGCGGATGTCCAGCCAGCCCCAGCCTGTCACCTGCACGCGCAGCAGCATCAGATCCAGTGGCAGAACCTCGGACAGCGAGGTGCAGGCCAGGACCCGGGGCCGCGAGAAGGCATGCGTCATGGTCTTGTGCAGCGATGCTTTGAAGCCTGAGAAGTTCATCGGCCCTCCTTGGGGCATTGCACCCGCACTTCCACACGGCGGTTGCCGCGGAATTCGTCCTGCGTATCCACCATCGGGTAGCGGTCGCCCACGCCCATGGCCGAGATTTTTTCGGCCCGCGCATAGCCGTTTTCAACCAGCCAGTCGGCCACCGCACTGGCCCGTTGTTCGCTGAGTTTCAAGTTGCCCCGCGGGCCATCCTTGTGGGGCGTCTTGTCCGCATGGCCGACGATGGTGATGTTCGCCTCCGGGTGCTTGCGGATCAACTCGCCGAGCTTGACCAGTTGGGGGCGAGCCTCTACCTCGTTAAGCGTGGGTTCATTGAGCTCAAACAGCGCGCCTTCCCCCATGTAGATCTGGTGGTTGCGCCGGGGTTTGCCGCGCTCGTCGACGCATCGGAACACCTTGTCGGGCAGCTTGGCTGCCTGGTCGATGGTCATCGTGGGCAGGCGTCCGCTCTCAGAGCTGCCATCGCCTTGGCCGGCGATGTCCTCGGCGTCGCGGTCCGGTCGGAACACCTCGTTCATGCGTTGGCGCGATTGCTCCACGCGGTCGTTCACATACTGGCCCATGTCCGGCGAGTTGGACAGGCTGCAGGTGGCCGGGTCCTCGGGGCAGGAAATCAGGGCGGCGACGGCCCAAACAATCGCCACCACCAAGGGCACCCAGCAATGCACCAGTCGGGCCGAGAGCACCACAGCCAGCGCGATCAGCCACAGCCACAAGGGCCGAACCTCCGCGCAGTTGGTGACGGCATCGGACAGCAGCAGCAGGAACGGAATGATCGCCAGCGCCAGGACCGTTCCGCTGAAGGCCCATTGCTTCCAGCGCGCGCGCGGCGGCAGGCCCACCTGCGCCAGCGCGCAGCGCAGGAAGAAGGGCAGCACGCCCACCAGCGCCCAGGAGAATTTGCACGAGAGCCACAGCAGCAGGAACAAGACGATCGGCCACCCCCACCCGCACAACTTGCAGGGATGGGGCTGCGGCGGAGTCTCGGGCGGCAGCGGCGGCGGCGGTGGCGGGGGCGGGGGCGGCGGCGGTTCCTCGGGCGGCGTGGGCGTTCGCTTCGGAGGTGGCGGGGGCGGCGGCGGTTCCTCCGGTGGCGCGGGTGTTCGCTTCGGAGGTGGCGGTTGCCCATCGTCCTTCGGGCCGGGGACTGGCGGACGTGGAGGCGGAGGCGGGGGCGGCGGCGGGGGGAAAGGTGGCGGCGGTTCCTTCGGCCGAGGCGGCAGGATCTTCATCCAGGCCCAGCCGCCCAGGCGGCCGACTTCCTGCGGGGTGGATTCGTCGGCGGTGCCTGTGGTCACGCTGGACCACTTGGGAATGTGCAGGTCATGGCCTTGCACGATCCAGCCTTCGCCGCCAGGATTTTCCAGGTGCACCATGGGCACCGAGCGTTGGTACAGGGGGGGGCCGGCGCCTTCTTCGGGCGGCGGAGGGCCGTCGGCGCGCTCGATGGAGCGCATGCGGCCTCGCGTGATGACCACCTGCTCTGTGGCCCGGTCATGCGCCAAGTCCGAGCCAGCCGACGCGACTGAGGTGAAGTCGCCGTCGAACCAGCCCTTGACCCAGACTGCGCCTTGCGTCGGATTCACCACAGGGTAGAGACTTTAAAAGTCGCTCGCTAATTGACCAGAAGCCGGCCAGTCTAGCACCTGTGAAATAGACGCTTTTCCGAGAGAAATAGTACGAAATAACGCCCCCGCAGCGGCGAACGCCAGGAGCGAGAAAGCAGCACTTAAGTTGGCGCTTATTGAGACGCCTTTTACAGGTGGGTGCGCAGGCTCCAGATCTCCGGAAACAGCACCACGTCCAGCATCTTGCGCAGGTAGGACACGCCGCCCGTGCCGCCCGTGCCCCGCTTGAACCCGATCACCCGTTCCACGGTGGTCACGTGTCGAAAGCGCCACAGGCGAAAGGCATCCTCCAGGTCGGTCAGTTCTTCACCCAATTGGTAGAGATCCCAGTGGGCCTTGGGATCGCGGTACACGGTGACCCAGGCCGCCTCGACGGCTTCACTGGCCTGATGGGGCTGCGACCAGTCCCGGTCCAGGCATTCGGTCGGCATCGGCAGCCCGCGCCGGGCCAGCAGCCGCAGCGACTCGTCGTACAGAGAGGGCGCGCGGTAGGCCGCCTCCACCAGGGCCAAGAGCTCGGGCCGGTGGGCGTGCGGCTTGAGCATGGCGGCGTTTTTGTTGCCCAGCGCGAACTCGATGCAGCGGTACTGGTGGCTCTGAAAGCCGCTGGAGCTGGCCAGCGAGGGGCGGATGGCGCTGTACTCGGGTGGCGTCATGGTGGCCAGCACGTCCCAGGCATGCACCAGCTGCTCCATGATCCGTGAGACCCGCGCCAGCATCTTGAAGGCAGTAGGCAGATCGTCGCGCGCGACGCAGGCGATGGCGGCCTGCAGCTCGTGCAGCATCAGCTTCATCCACAGCTCGCTGGTCTGGTGCTGGATGATGAAGAGCATTTCGTCGTGCTGACCCGAGAGCGGATGCTGCGCGTTGAGGACGGCATCCAGGCGCAGGTAGTCGCCATAACTCATGCTGCGACTGAAATCGAGCTGCGCGTTCTCGGCGTGGACGATGTCTTGCGGGCGCATGGCGGCCTCCTGCCTTTTAGGTGACGGCGTGCTGCTGCTGGAAACGCGCCTGCTGCCACTCGCCGCTTTCCAGTACCTGGCGCAGGTGTTCGGCAGCGTGCCAGGCGTCTTCGAAGCCCAGGTACAGGGGCGTGAAGCCAAAGCGCAGGATGTCGGGCTCGCCAGAGGCGGTATCGCCCGCGCGGAAGTCGCCGATCACCTGGCGCGCGATCAGGGCCTGCACGATGGCGTGTGCGCCGCTGGCACGGGTGAGGCTCACCTGCGAACCACGGTGCGCGTGATCGCGCGGCGTGACGATCTGCAGGCCGTGGCCACTGCAACGTTCTTCGACCAGCGTCATGAAGGTGTCGGTCAGCGCCAGTGATTTGCGCCGCAGGGCCTGCATGCCGCCCTGGGCCTGGGCAGCCTCCAGCGTGGCCAGGCCGCAGTCCAGGGCGGCCAGGGCCAGCACGGACTGGGTGCCGCACAGGTAGCGGTCGATGCCGGGCGCCGGCTGGTAATCAGGCGTGAAGGCAAAGGGCGCTGCATGCCCCCACCAGCCGGCCAGCGGTTGCTTGAAGGTGCTGGCATGGCGCGCGTGTACCCATACAAAGGCCGGTGCGCCGGGGCCGCCATTGAGGTACTTGTAGCCGCAGCCCACCGCATAGTCGGCATTGGCGCTGCGCAGGTCCAGCGGCACCGCGCCCGCGCTGTGGGCCAGGTCCCAGACGCACACCGCGCCCGCCGCGTGGGCCGCTGCGGTGACAGCCGCCATATCGTGCATCGCGCCGGTGCGGTAGTTCACGTGCGTGAGCATCAGGATGCCGGTGTCAGGTCCGAGCGCGGCGGGGAGAGCCGCTGCGTTCGGCACCAGGTCCAGCGTCCAGCCATGCTGCTCGCACAAGGACTGGGCGATGTACAGGTCGGTGGGAAAGTTGCTGCGCTCACTCACGAGACGTCGGCACTTGGGGTCGCGGGCGCTCACGCTGGCCATCGCGGCGCTCAGGACCTTGAACAGGTTGACCGAGGTGGTGTCGGTAGCGACCACTTCATCCTCCCCTGCGCCAATCAGCGCTGCGATGCGCCGTCCCAGGGCCTGAGGTTGCAGGAACCAGCCGGCGCTGTTCCAGCTGCGAATGAGGCCCTCACCCCATTCCTGTTGCACCACCGCCTGCAGGCGCTCGGCGGTCGCGGCGGGCAGGGGGCCCAGGGAGTTGCCATCGAGGTAGATAACGCCCGGCGGCATCCGGAACAGGCGACGCAGGGGCGCCAGGGGGTCTTGTGCGTCGAGGGAGCGGCAGTCTTGAAGGGTCAGGGGCATGGCGTGAAGTGCAAGGCGGGGGGGGGCTACAGGCTGCGAAGCACCGCCCGTACGGGCGAGGCATCGGCGTGCGTGAGGCGTAGCGGCAGGGCGATCAGCTCGTAGTCGCCCTCGGGGACATCATCCAGGAGCAGGTTCTCCAGCACGCGCATCTGCCGCCGGCGCAGCACCTGGTGGCTGGCCAGCGGCTTGCTATCGGCAGGGTCCACGCTGGCGGAGTCGATGCCCACGAGCACCACGCCCAGATCGGCCAGTCGCTCCAGGGCGGCAGGGTCGAAGGCGCGCAGCGCAGGATCCCACTGCGTCTGGGGCATGCGGGTATAGGTGCGCACCAGCACGCGCGGGGGCAGGGCGCCGCGCGTGTGGTGGGCCAGATGCTCCCAAGTGACCAGGGGCCCGCCCTGGCGCGCGTGGATCACACGGCAAGGGCCCAGGTAAGGCGCGAGGTCCACCTCGCCAATGGCCTGGCCCTGCGGGTCGTAGTGCAGGGGCGCGTCGGCATGGGCGCCCACATGGGGCGAGAGGGTGATGCGGCTCACATTGACCGGGCAGGTCTCGTCCAGCGTGGCCGCCCAGGCCTGCTGGTAGGGGGTATCGCCCGGAAAGACCGGGCTGGCCATGTTGACAGGGGGGGAGATGTCCCACAGCGTTTTCATCGGGTGCGAAAGTAGCACCGGGCGGGGGGCTGTGGTGTCGGTTATTTGCAACTTGGCCGACTACCAGCGGGTGCCCCTTGGGGGGGCGGCCTCTCTAGGCATAGCGGCCCGTCACCAAGCCCGCGGAGATGAGTGCCTGCCGCATTAGCGCGCGCCGCGCGGGGGCTTGACGCTTGTGGCGCCGTCCATCGAGGTAGAAGTTGTCCGAGCCGACCAGGTAGATCAGGCGATCCAGGTGCCGCGGCCGCAGCCCGCCCGCCTCTTGCAGCCAGGCGAACCGGCCATCCTGTCCAAGTGCCTCGTGGTCGGCCTGGGCGATGCGGACCAGGCCCCGGAAGGCCTCGCGCTCTTCGTCTTTGCGCTCGATGGACAGTTGGAGCAGGCTGATGATCGGCATCACATGCAGATCGGGTTTGGCAAAGGCCGAGACGCCGATGTCGGCCATGAAATTGGCGGCCAGCGGCAGTCCCATGCCCGTGATCTTGGTGGCCGGATGCACGCTCAAGACGTCCAGGTCGGCCAGGAGTGCGTCCACGCTCAGCGCGTGGGTCGGCTGCGCGATCCAATGCAGCCACCGCTGGTCGATCCACGCCAGGTAGGTCAGTTGGCCCAGGGCGGGCACGGGCTGCGATGACGTCATGCGGTGCACGGCTGCGAAAAATTCTTGCGGGCGCTGGCCTTGCAGGTCGTCTCCCGTCATGGTGGCCAAAGCGCGGATGCGGTCTTCATCGTCCGCGTGAGTGGCCTGAATCTCATTGAGCAGCGCCAAGACAGCGGTCGCGGTCAGGGGGGGCTGCGAGCGGTTCACCAGATTCAGGCAAAAGACCCGCAATCTTTGCCACGGGGTCAGGGCCGCCTCTCCCGGCATCACGTCGCGGAGGATGCTTTGGCGCAGGTCGGCCTCGACCGCCGGGGCCTGCGTGGCGGGGTGGCGAGTCAACGGCTGCAAGGCGGGATCAAGCCGGATCTGGAGGGCGAGGTCGTACAGGACTCGAAAGGCGCAAGGCATGGCTAATCCCGAGGTGTGAAGGGTCAATTCAAGCAGTATCCCAGAGCCAAGAAAAGGGCCTCATGCGAGGCCCTTGAGATTCAAGTCAGCGCGCGATCACGGGTTCCACCAGTTGCCCGACGCCACGATCAGCGGAATCAGCTGCAGCTCCGAGTCGTAGTAGTCGGTGGTGAAGTTGTTGGCGTTGGCCGTCCACAGCGTGTTGAGAAACGCCTGGTGCGAAGCATCCACCATGCAACCGACCGTGAGCGGTCCGACCACGATCTCCGCGAAGTAGCGCCCGCCGTTGACGGTGCCATTGAGGTTGTACAGACCGCCCATGGTGAAGGGGTCGCCATTGCAGTCGTTCTTGAGGAAGTTCGCCATGTCACTGACGATCGTCTTCCAACGCGTGTCGCCCGAATAGATATAGTCCGTCCCCCAGCGCCAGGGGTTGCGTACCGCGTTGCCGTCGTAGATGCCTTCATAGGGGCCTTCGATCAGGTAGCCGGGCGAGGGCGCGGGCTGGCTCAGGCAGTCTACGATGAAGCCCGGTTGCAGCTTCGCGTTGGGCGAGTAGCGGGCGATGATGCCGGTGATCAGCGTGTGGCAGCGGTCGATTGCCTTGTCCCAGAACGCGTCGCCGGTGGCTTTCTTGAATGCCCGGAAGTGGCCGATCATGTGGTCCGAGGTTCGGGTGTTTTCCCGCTGCGGTCCGCGCGGTTCGCCCGAGGTCGCGAAGTTGATCGTCTTCAGCGCACCGATGGTGTTGAGCGCCTCCTGCCGGTAGTCGATCGCGCCGGTGGACCCCCATTGGCGGTGCGCCATGAGCAGGGCCTGCGCAATGTCCAGGTCGCCATCTGTCGCATTCCAGCCTTCGCCGGCGCTGCCCATGTTCATCGCCAGCCGCCATTCGTGCAGGTAGGCGCCTGCGGGCTTGCCCGCGTTCATGTGCCCGTAGGCGGGGCGGCCGCGCGCAGTCTTGAACATGCCGTCGAAATAGGTGCGCGCCTGCGCGTCGTGGCCTGCCATCAGCACCATGATCAGCATGCCGTAGCCCACGCCCTCGGAGACCGTGGCGTAGGTCGTGCCGGGAAACTGCACGTGGTAAGCATCGCTGATCGTGCGGCCAGCGTAGATCCCGGTATTGGCGGTGAAGGTGGGCGACTTCCTCAGGTTCGCGCCCTTCCAGGCCTCATAGCAGGTCTTGATGCGGGCATCCATCGCCGCGGCCGTGACGCCGGTGGGCATGATGCCGTAGGGATAGCGGCCGCCCACCAGGTCCTTGCGGGAGCCAAAGAGATAGCCGGAACCGCCGGCGGCGGGTGCGGCCTCTTGCGCCGCAGGGGATGTCACCGCCGCGAGGGGGGCGTTGGCGCTGGCCGCCAGAGGCACGGTGTCGCCGGTGCCCGCCAGGGGGGCGCCGCCTCCACCGCCGCCGCAGCCGGTCAGAGCCAGGACCACAGTGGATGAACCGCCTTGCAGAAAAATACGTCTTCTCATGTGCAACAAAAGGAAAGTTGACGGTCCAGCCCGGCGCGAGGGTCGGGGCAGGAGCCGTGTTGACGGATGAACCAAGGTGGCGGGGATGTCCGCGTTTCGAACCGCGGTGCCGACCTCAGCGAGAGGCGCGAATGGTGTCGGCAACGTCCGACAGCGATGTAGGAAAGCTCTGGCGCAGGTAAGCAAATGCGCCGGGGCGAGCCCTGGTGGCAAACTCAGCCGCAATACTTACGTCTGGTGGCCGGCTCCGCGCCGGTTCCGAGCGCCCAAGATCACGGCATGACCCACGACCCAACTCCTGGCGCGGTGCGCGCTTTCTTCGTTTACGGCACGCTGATGCAAGGCGAGTCCAACCATCCGGTGGTGGCCCGCCACGGGCTGGTGAGCGTGCAGCCCGGCTCGATCCGGGGGGTGCTGTACGACACCGGCCAGGGCTATCCGGCGATGCGTAGGTCGCAAGGGGATCAACGCGTGCAGGGCGAAGTGATCGTGCCGCGCGATCTTGAGGCGGCCACGCAGTCCATGGACGCATTGGAGGGATACGCAGGCCCTGGCGATCCGGGCAATCTGTATGAGCGCGAGCAGGTCGAGGTGACGCTCGACGCCGATGGCAGCACCTGCACAGCCTGGGTCTATGTCTACGCGCGTGAGCTGTCTGAACAGACGCGTATCGCTTCAGGCAGCTGGCGGCAGTGGCGTGGCGCAGGCCGTGCGTCGCGCTAGACGCAGCGCCTGTGCCGTTCCATGCAGGTGTCTAGGACCTCGTCGCCCGGGCGCTGCCACCAGTCCTTCTCGGAAAAGATCTCGACTTCCGCAAAGCCTGCGTAGCCGGCGCCTTCCATCCAGGCGCGGATCTTTCGCAACTCGATCACGCCGTCGCCCATCATCCCGCGGTCGCTGACCAGGTCGGAGGTGGGGGTGAGCCAGTCGCAGACATGCCAGGCCATGAGGCGCTGGGCGCCAGCGCGCACGATCTGCGACTGCAGCTTGGGATCCCACCACACGTGGTAGGCGTCGACCGCGACGCCCAGTGCGCCGCTGCCGGCAGGATCGATCGCATCGCACAGGTCTAGCGCTTGTTCCAGCGTGTTCACGCAGGCGCGGTCGGCCGCTTGCATCGGGTGCAGCGGTTCGATCGCCAGTCGCATGCCAACTTCGCGGGCGTACTCCAGCGTGGCGGCGATGCCGTCATGCACCTGGCTGCGCGCCAGCGCGATATCCCGCGATTCGGGTTTGCCGTTCATCGCACCGGGCAGGGCTCCGACCACCAGCACCACGAAGGGAGCGTTCAGGGTCTTGGCCTCGTCCACTGCGCGCCGGTTGTCGTCCAGCGCCGCGCGCAGACCTTGGGCCGTGCTGGCAGGAAAGAACCCACCACGGCAGAAGCCGCTCAGGACCATGCCGGTGTCCCGCAGCAGACGCGCGGTCTTGTCCAGACCGGTGACCGCAATCTGGTCGCGCCAGGGGCTGATCGCGCGAATGCCTCGTCGCGCGCAGGCGTCGATGATCTGGTCCAGCGTCCACTGCTTGCGCACGGTGGCGGTGTTGATGGACAGCCAGTGGATGTCCTGGGTGAAGTCACGCATCGCGCAAGCTCCGGTCAGGTCACGCCGTGCACCGCCAGCAGCGTCTGCATGCGGTGTGTGGCGAGATCTGGCTGCTCCAGCAGGTTTGCCTGGTCTGCCAGGCGGAAGATCTCGCACAGGTGGGGCAGGCTGCGGGTGCTTTGCTGCCCACCCACCATGCTGAAGTGGCTCTGGTGGCCATTGAGCCAGGCCATGAAGACCACGCCGGTCTTGTAAAAGCGCGTGGGCGCCCGAAAGATATGGCGCGAAAGCGGCACGGTGGGGCCCAGGATGTCGTGGAACTTGCGGGTATCGCCCCGGGCCAGCGCACTGAGCGCCGCACTCGCGGCCGGCGCGATGGCATCGAAGATGCCCAGGAGCGCGTCGCTTTTGCCGTGCACGTCCTCGGTGCCCGCGCCGTCACCTTCGATCAGCTCGGCGTAGTTGAAATCGTCGCCGGTGTACATGCGCACGCCTGCGGGCAGGCGTCGTCGCATGGCGATTTCCTTGTCCTTGTCCAGGAGCGAGATCTTCACGCCGTCCACCTTGGACGCATGCGCACCGATGATGCCCACCGCCGTGTCCATCGCGGCCTGGACGTCGCGCGAGCCCCAGTAGCCGGCCAGGGCCGGGTCGAACATGTCGCCGAGCCAGTGGATGATGACCGGCTCGCGCGCCTGGCGCAGCACACGGTCGTAGACCTTCTCGTAGTCGGCGGGCGATTTCGCCACGCGTGCCAGGGCCCGACTGGCCATGAGGATCAGACGACCTCCGAGGGCCTCGATGGCGGCCATTTGTTCTTCATAGCCGCGGATCACGTCGTCGACGGAGCGTACGGACTCGATGTCCAGATGGTCGGTGCCGCAGCCGCTGGCGATGCGCGCGCCCGGGTGGCCGCGTGCGGCGTCCAGTGAGCGACGGATCAATTCCAGCGAAGTGGGCCAGTCCAGGCCCATGCCCCGCTGCGCGGTGTCCATGGCCTCAGCGACGCCCAGGCCCAGCGACCACAGGCGCTGGCGATAGGCCACCGTGGCGTCCCAGTCGATGGCGCACTGCAGCCAGGGGTCGATGGCCGCGCGCGGATCAGCCACCACGTGGGCCGCCGAATAGGCGATGCGGTTAAAGCCCACGCCCTTGGCGGGTGGGGGCAGCACCTGGCCCGCCAGGGTGTAAGGGGCAAGCTGCCCCTTGTCGTTGACCAGTGTGAGTCGGGTCATGGGCAATCCCTTACAGCTTGAGCCCGGGCACGTCGATCCAGCGCCGCTCTTTCCAGCTTTGCAGCGCCGCTTCCACCAGCTGCACGCCCTTGGCGCCCTCGGGCAGGGTCCAGCGGTAGGGGGCGTCTTCCACCACATGGCGGATGAAGTGTTCCCACTGGATCTTGAAGCCGTTGTCGAAGGTCTCGGTGTCAGGCACGTCTTGCCACTGATCAAAGAAGTTCATCGTCTGGCGCACGTCGGGGTTCCAGACCGGGCGCGGTGTGTTCACGCGGCTCTGGGCGCGGCAGTCGGTGAGGCCCGCAACCGCAGAACCGTGCGTGCCGTCCACATGAAAGGTGACCAGGTCGTCACGGCGTACGCGCGTGGTCCAGGAACTATTGACCTGCGCGATCACGCGCTCGCCCTGGTGGCCCTTGAGTTCCAGCGTGGCATAGGCTGCGTCATCGGCGGTGGCGGTGTAGGCCTTGCCGGCTTCGTCCCAGCGCTGGGGAATGTGGGTGGCGCCCAGGCAGCTGATGGACTGCACCTCGCCAAAGAGGTTGTCCAGCACATAGCGCCAGTGGCAGATCATGTCCAGGATGATCCCGCCGCCGTCTTCGCTGCGGTAGTTCCAGGAGGGGCGCTGGATCGGTTGCAGATCGCCCTCGAACACCCAGTAGCCGAACTCGATGCGCACGCTCAGCATCTTTCCGAAGAAGCCCGCGCGCCGCAGCATGTCCAGCTTGCGCAGACCCGGGAGGAACAGCTTGTCTTGCACCGCGCCGTGCTTGAGGCCCGAGGACTGCGCCAGGCGCGCGATCTCCACCGCCTCGTTGAGGTTGGTGGCAATGGGCTTTTCGCAGTACACATGCTTGCCGGCGCGGATCGCCTTGGCCAGGAGCGTGGGGCGCATCTGCGTGGTGCCAGCGTCGAAGAAGACGGTGTCGTCCTTGTTCGCCAGCGCTGCATCCAGGTTGGTGCCAAAACGCTCGATGCCGTGCGCGCGGGCCAGGGCCTCGATCTTGGCGCCGTCGCGTCCGATCAGGATCGGGTCGGGCATCACGCGCGTGCCGTTGGACAGCTTCACACCACCTTCCTTGCGCAGGGCGACGATGGAGCGAATCAGGTGCTGGTTCATCCCCATGCGGCCGGTGACGCCGTGCATGATGAGTCCGAGTTTCTGGGTGGTCATAGGGGTTCCTTGGGGTATCCGGTTCAAGGGTGTGCGAGTCAGGGCGTGAGCGGCTCCAGCGTGTCCCAGCGGGGCGAAGCCGCGTGCGCGAAGCCGGGGGCATGCAGGCTGCGCAGGTCTAGACGTCCGTCCTGCACCCGCAGCCGCACGCCCTGCGGCGTGGCGCGGTACAGGCCGGCATGAGCGCGCAGGAAGCCCTGCATTTCCTCCGCGCTGGCGGCGCCAAAGCCACCCACATAGTGGTGGCCATTGCGTTCGATATGGGTGACGCCCAGGCTGGCGGCCAGCAGGCTGTCTTGCTGCACGGCCAGGCCGGCCTGGCAGGTGAGGTCTTCTCCCGAGAGGAGGTGGTCCGGGCGTCCGCGCAGGCGGGCTGCGTGCGCCAGCGAGCGGTAGATCCCCTTGCAGGCCTTGCTCGAGATGCCGCGATAGCCCTGGGCCAGGCCCTGCGCCAGCACCGCCTCGTCGTCGTCGGATTCGTCCAGGATCACCGGCACCGGGATGCGCGCGCCGGCCAGCGACTGCTGCAAGGCCAGATGGCGCGGCAGGGGTTGTTCCAGCAGCAGCGTGCGTTGCACCAGGCGTGCGGTGGCTGGCTGGCGCGCGAGTGCGTCGAACAGCGCCTCGATCGCCGCCACGCCGGCATAGGTTTCATTGCCATCCAGCGTGACGCGGTAGTTCGGCGCGCGCGCCAGCAGCCGCTCGATGCGTGTGAGTCGCTCCACGTCGGCCTCGGGCTGACCCGAGAGTTTGAGCTTGAAATAGCGCAGGCCATAGTGGGCGATGGCGTCTTCCAGTGTGTCGGGCAGGCCGTCGTCCAGGGGCGTGCCGGCGTCATCGGCCTCCAGCCGGTCGGCCAGGCCTACGGTGTGCCGCAGCCAGACGCTGTCGGGACGCATCAGGCGGATCGAGGCCGACCAGGGGTCGCCCAGCACGCCAGCCTGCACGCCGCTGACCCAGTCGAGTCCACTTGCACGCAGCACCGCGTCGGCGATGGCCTTGTCGATGAGCGCTGGACCGAACTGCGCCGCCAGCCGCGGCAGACCGTCGGCCACGCAGCGGGTGATGGCTTGCGCGCCGGCACTTGCCGAGAGCGCGTAGGCGCTGGCTGCCACCGGTGTGGCAAGACAGGTCTCGCGTGCCGCCGCGACGGCGCGCCGCAGTTGGTTGAAATTGTCCTCGTGGGTCAGCGCCGGCGACTTGTCGAACCACTTGGGCACCATGAGCTCGGCGCTGGCGCCCTCGACCTCACGCCCGTCCACCTCCAGTCGCACCCGCACGAAGGCCTGCGGGCAGGCGGTGACGGTGGCTGCGCCGAAACGAAATGGCATGCGCATGGTGAGCGGCCGCTGGTAAGCGGTGATCTCGCGCACGGTGAAGGCCACCGGCTTGCGGCGCGTCATGCGGTGGCCCTCCACAGGGCCTGCATATGCCCAGCGGAAAAAGCGGCGGTGGTCGCGCCGTCGGGAAGGTACTGGAAGGGTTCGACCGCCACCCATCCGCTGTAGCGGCGTTCACGCAGCACGCGCATGAGGGGCAGTAAGTCGGTGTCGCCCTGACCCGGGCCGCGGCGGTTCTGATCGTTCACCTGTACGTGTGCGATGTCGCCGGCGTCCAAGTGGCGTGCCAGTACCTGCGCGATGGGCTCGGATTCAGACTGCGAGGCCGCGCTCGCATCGAGCATGGTGCGCACGGCAGGCGATCCGATACGCCGCACCATCGCGGCGGCTTCAGCGACCGTGTTCACCACATGGGTTTCTTGAGGCGACAAGGGCTCCAGACAGTAGGTGACGCCGGCATCCTGGGCCCAGGGGGCGAGGCGGCGCAGGCTGTCTTCCAGCCGTGCGCGGGCATCGTCCAGCGATTGGCCGGCCTGGGGATTGCGCTGCGCGGGCGAGCCGTGCACCAGCACCTGCGCGCCGCAGCGCTGCGCGAAGTCGATCAGGCGGCGGATCCAGTCCAGCGTCGCCATCCGCACGGCCTCATCGGGGCTGACCATGGACAGGCCCTCGGGCTTCACGAGCAGCCAGTGCAGGCTGGGAATCTGCAGGCCCTGGCCCCTGGCCGACGCCTGCACACGTGACGCCAGGTCGTTATTCAGTTCGGTGGGGTCTTGGAACAAGGTGAAGGGCGCAAGCTCCAGCCCCTGGTAACCCAGTTGGGCCGCCAGTTCGCACTGCGCATCGAAGCTCAGATGGCGCAGGACCTCGTTGCAAAGAGCCAGCTTCATGCAGCGCCCTGCGGAGCCCGTTTAGACTGGTGCAAAGCCCACAGCTTCCAGCCGATGGTGCCGAAGATCATGGCGGCGACCACCGCGGAAATCGGTCGCGTGAAGAAGGGGGTGAGGTCGCCGTCCGAGAGGATCAGGGCGCGGCGCAGGTTCTTCTCCAGCAGATCACCCAGCACGATGCCCAGGACCAGCGGGGCCATCGGGTAGCCGAATTGCCGCAGCAGGTAGCCCAGGATGCCAAAGACCAGCATCACGTAGACATCGAACATGCGGCCCGCGATGGCGAAGCTGCCCACCGCGCACAGCACGAAGATGATCGGCACCAGCACGTGCTGGGGTACGCGCAGCACCTGCACCAGCGCCTTGGTCAGGACCAGGCCGTAGATCAGGATCCCGATGGTGGCAAACAGCATCATCGCTACCACGTCATACACGAAGGTGGGGTTCTCCACCATGATCATCGGGCCCGGCTTGATGCCGTGAATGATCATGGCGGCCATGAGGACAGCCGCCGGCGCAGAGCCCGGAATGGCCAGTGTCAGCACCGGGATCACCGCGCCCGGAACGCAGGCGTTGTCGCCGGTTTCGGCGGCCATCAAGCCGTCGATCGAGCCCTTGCCGAATTGCTCCTTTTCCTTGCTCGCGCGCTTGGCGGCGGCATAGGAGGACCAGGCGGCGACATCCTCGCCTACGCCGGGTACGACACCCACGGCAGTCCCGATCAAGCCCGAGCGCAAGATGGTGCGCCAATACTTCAGTACGTCGCTGATGCGCGGGATGACCGTGTCAAATGCGCTGATCTTCACCGGCGCCTGCCGCTCGCGGATCGCGGTCAGGAGTTCGGCGAAGCCGAAGGCCCCGACCAGCGCCGGCACCAGCGAAATACCGCCAGCGAGATCGCGTACGCCATAGGAGAAACGCTCGTATCCGTACTGCGGTTCCTGACCGATGCCGGCGATGAACAGGCCTGCGATGCCGGCGATCCAGCCCTTGAGCGGGTCATCGCCAGTGAGTGTGCCGGCGATGATCACGCCGAAGAGGGCCAGCCAGAAGAATTCATAGGCGCCGAACTTCAGCGCCATGCCCCCTAGCACTGGGGTGAACGCCGCCAGGAAGAACATCCCGATCAGCGTGCCCATGACCGAGCCGGTGGTGGCGATGCCCATCGCGCGTCCCGCCAGGCCCTGACGCGCGAGGGCATACCCGTCCAGACAGGAAGCGGCAGATGCAGGCGTGCCCGGGATATTGAGCAAGATGGCCGACCGCGAGCCACCGTAGATCGCACCCACATAGGTGCAGATCAGGATCAGGAGGGCCTGGTTCGGCGGCAGCTTCAGTGTCAGCGTCGTCATGAGCGCCAGCGCCATCGTGGCCGTGAGGCCAGGAAGCGCGCCCATGATCACGCCGACCAGGCAGGACAGCAGCGCGTAGAAGATGACTTCGGGCGTGCAGAACCCTGCGATTGATTGGGCCAGGCCCAGCACTCCATCCAACATGTCGGGGCCTCAGGGCAGACGAACGAGGAAGATTTCCTGGAAGACGAAATACACCACCAGCGCGGTGATCACGCCGCTGGCGCACGCCACGCCCAGGCGGCGTGCCCGCGCGTCAGCAGCATCCGAGAACAGGAATGTGAAGGCGGCCACGAAGAGTGCGGTGGCCAGCACGAAGTGCATCCGCGTGAGCAGCAGCAGGCAATAGACCAGTGACAGCACCAGTGCGATCAGCACACGCGGGATGACGACGGGCTCCGTGTCCGGGACCACGGTGCGGGCGCGCCAGCCGCGCACCATCAGCACCAGGCCGAGGATGGTCACCACCGTGCCGATCAAGCCCGGGACGAAACCCGGATAGGTATAGACGTTGGCGCCCATCGATTCGAAGCGGTCCATCCGGAGCGACTCGATCACGATGACCGCGCCCAGGACGATCCAGACCGCCCCGCCCCTTAGGTCGGAGCGGCTGCCGGAAGCTCGGCTCATGTCGGGCGGGTCAGGGCTTGGGGATGCCGACCGTGTCAGGCGAGACCTTGGCCTTGCCAGCAGCGTGCTGCGTCCATGCGTAGGCCTGGATGGCCGGCATCACCGCCTTTTGCGCCTCGTCGCCGGCCATGGGCGCGAACATGGCACCACGCGATTGCGCGTAGTTGCGCAGGACAGCGCTCTTGACCATCTCGGTGTTCCAGATGCGGTCCAGGGTCTGCTTGACCTCGGCTGGTGCAGCCTTGGGCACGAAGATGCCGAAGTAGTTGATCGGGTCCTTGAAGCCGGGGATGAACTGCGACAGCGGCGGCACCGTGCCAAAGCCCTCGATCTCCAGCGGCTTGTCGCTCACCACGGCCAGCGGTCGGATCTTCTTGGCGCGGATCATGTCGGTCTGTTCGGCGGCCAGCTGCGTGGTGAGGTTGGCCTCACCGGAGCCCGCGGCCACTGCTGCCGGCGCGCCGCCGTCGTAGGTCACGTGTTTGTAGGTGACGCCCGCAGCGCGTGCCAGGGCCTCGATAGCCGAATGGCCACTGGAGTTCACGCCGGCGGTAGCCACCGAGATCGCGCCCGGGCGGGCCTTCATGGCGGCCAGCAGCTCGTTCATGTTTTTGTAGGGGGTGTCGGCGTTGACGCCCACCACCGCCACGTGGGCCACATTGATGTACAGGTTCCAGTCGGTGATGGAGGTGTCGACCATGCCCAGCACCCGGTAGGTACCCAGGTCTTTGGCAGCGCCGGCGGTCCAGGTGTAGCCGTCTGCGGTGGCGGCGATGGCGTTCTTGGTACCCACCGAGCCCGAGGCGCCCGGCTGGTTCTGGATCACGATCTTCTGACCGAGATGTTTTTCCAGTTCCGCCGCGGCCACGCGGGTCACCTGGTCGGTCGAGCCGCCAGGCGCCCAGGGCACGATCAGGGTGATCGGCTTGGTCGGCTTCCAGGTGGCTTGTGCGAATGCGCCGGTGCAGGCCAGGCAGGCGAGCAGGGCGGTGAGGGCATGGCGGCGTTGGAAGGGAATCGGCATGGAGGTCTCCTCGGTGGTGGATGGAAGGCGGTCGGGGCGGCTGGTCAGGATGCCGCTCTAATTCACTGTCTGGTGAATTCTAGGAAGCGGCCCATCGCTGTCAACGCCAGCCGCCGTTCAGCTTCTCAGGACATACCCTAGGATCACATCGCCCATATGCGACAGGCGTTCGCTGCGCGCCTTGGGCGACATCAGGTCGCGCCCGAAGATGGACGAGAGGGTGGGGTTATTGGATAGATAGAAGTACGACATTCCGGCGATCGAGATGTACAGCTGCAGGGGGTCGATACCGCCCCGGAACTGGCCGCTCTTGCGTCCCCGCTCCAGGATGTCTCCCAGTAGCTCGATCAGGGGTGAATTCAAGGCGCGGGCGCGCTGCGAGGTTTTCAGATGGCGGGCCCGGTGCAGGTTGGCGCTATTGAGCAGCGTGAGGAATTCCGGGTGGGCGATGTAGTAATTCCAGGTGAATTCCACCAGCGCGCGCATGGCGGCGGCGGGCTCCAGCGCCTCCAGGTTCAGGGCGCGCTCCTGTTCGCGGATCTCTCGGTAGGACTGCTCCAGCACTGCCTGGAACAACTGGTCCTTATCTTGAAAGTAGTAGTAGATCAGGCGCTTGTTTAGCTGCGCCTTCTCGGCGATGGCGTCCATGCGCGCGCCACCCAAGCCGTGTTGTGCGAATTCCTGCGTCGCTGCGGCGAGGATGGCGGCTTGCGAACGTTCCGCGTCGCGTTGTTTCTCCTGCGGGGGCGGGGTGCTCGCACGCTTGGGGCGCGGACTGGGTTTCTTGGCGGTCACCGGTCAATAATTAACGCTTTGGTGAATTAAGTCAAGATTCACGGGTGACTCGACCTCCGGGTTTGCCCCAGCCCCCACAACGGGGTCAGCTGGCAAAATTACTTCAAGCCTCAAGTAATTTCACCCGAAAGACCCTTCATGAAGATCGTTTGCATTGGCGGCGGCCCCGCGGGCCTGTATTTCGCGCTCTTGATGAAAAAACTCGGGGCCCACCACGACATCACGGTGGTGGAGCGCAACAAGCCCTATGACACCTTTGGCTGGGGCGTGGTCTTCTCCGACCAGACCATGGAGCACATGCGCCACTGGGACCCGCAGACCGCCAACGAGGTGCAGCAGGCCTTCAACCACTGGGACGACATCGAGTTGATCTTCAAGGGCCGCACCATCCGCTCTGGGGGGCACGGCTTCGTGGGCATCGGTCGCAAAAAGCTGCTGAACATCCTGCAGGCCCGCTGCGAGCAACTGGGCGTGAAGCTGCTGTTCGAGCAGGACGCCGACTCCGACCTGGACTTCCCCGATGCCGACCTGATCATCGCCAGCGACGGTGTCAACTCCAAGGTGCGCCAGCGCATGGCGCACATCTTCAAGCCCGATATCGTCACCCGCCCCAACCGCTTCATCTGGCTGGGAACGAATCGCCTGTACGACGCCTTCACCTTCCTGTTCGAGAAGACCGAGCACGGCTGGTTTCAGGCTCACGTCTACAAGTTCGACGAAAAGACCTCCACCTTCATCGTCGAGTGCCCCGAGCATGTCTGGAAGGCCCATGGCCTGGACCAGGCCGACCAGGAAGCGTCCATCGCCTTCTGCGAAAAGCTCTTCGCCTCCAACCTGAAGGGCGAAAAGCTCATGACCAACGCGCGCCACCTGCGCGGCTCGGCCTGGCTCAATTTCCAGCGCGTGAAGTGCGAGCAGTGGTCGCACTTCAACGGCAACAGCCATGTGGTGCTGATGGGGGATGCGGTGCATACCGCGCACTTCGCCATCGGCTCGGGCACCAAGCTGGCCCTGGAGGACGCCATCGAGCTGGTGCGCCAGTTCAAGGACATGGGCGACACCGCAGACCGTATTCCCGAGGTGCTCAAGCGCTATCAGGAGGTGCGCGCCATCGACGTGATCCGCCTGCAGAACGCCGCCTGGAACGCGATGGAATGGTTCGAGGTGTGTGGCGAGCGCTATTGCGACCAGCTCGAGCCCGAGCAGTTCATGTACTCCATGCTCACGCGCAGCCAGCGTATCAGTCATGAAAACCTGCGCCTGCGAGACAAGGGCTGGCTGGAGGGCTACGAGTCCTGGTTCGCCGGGCGTGCAGGCCAGAAGGGCGTACGTCCGCCCATGTTCACGCCCTACACCTTGCGTTCGGTTACCCTGAAAAATCGCGTGGTCGTCTCGCCGATGGCGCAGTACATGTCGCAGGACGGCCGTGTGGGGGATTACCACCTGGTGCATCTGGGCGCGCGCGCCATGGGCGGCGCGGGCCTGGTGTTTGCGGAAATGAGCTGCGTTAGCCCCGAAGGCCGCATCACCCCGGGCTGCCCCGGCCTGTGGTCCGACGAACAAATGCAGGACTGGAAACGCATCGTTGACTGGGCGCATGCGAACAGCGACGCCAAGATGGCCATGCAGATCGGTCACGCGGGCCCCAAGGCCTCCACTTGCACCCCCTGGCAAGGCGGCGGCATGGACCAGCCCCTGCCCGAAGGCAACTGGCCCTTGATCGCGGCATCCGCCGTGTCCTACCTCGACGACGGCCCGGTGCCGCGCGCCATGGACCGCCGCGACATGGATGCCGTCAAGACCGAGTTCGTGAACGCTGCGCGCCGCGCCGCGCAGGCGGGCTTTGACTGGCTGGAGCTGCACTGCGCCCACGGCTACCTGCTGTCCACCTTCATCTCGCCGCTCACGAACCGCAGAAGTGACGAGTACGGCGGTAGCCTGGAAAACCGCCTGCGCTACCCGCTGGAAGTGTTTCAGGCGGTGCGTGCGGTATGGCCCGAGCACCTGCCGATGTCGGTACGCATCTCGGCGCACGACTGGGTCGATGGCGGCATCACGCCGGCCGACGCGGTGCAGATTGCCCGCGCCTTCAAGGCCGCCGGCGCCGACATGATCGACTGCTCCTCGGGCCAGGTGAGCCCCCACCAGAAACCGACCTATGGCCGCATGTACCAGACGCCGTTTGCCGATCGCGTGCGTCAGGAGGCGGGCATCGCCACCATCGCGGTGGGCGCGATCAGCGAAGCCGACCATGTGAACAGCGTGATCGCCGCGGGCCGTGCCGACCTGTGTGCGGTGGCCCGCCCGCACCTGGCCAATCCGGCTTGGACGCTCCAGGAAGCTGCCCGCATCGGCTACACCGGGCTGGCCTGGCCCAAGCCGTATCAATCGGGCAAGCCGCAGATGGAAGCCACCTTCGCCCGCGAACGCGCCCTGCAGACCGCTGGTCGGGGCGACTGAAGCGGCCAGAGACCGCGTCGCACCAACATGGCCAGTACCGCCACCACCGCGCACACCTCCACCGACATGGAGGTGCGCGCGCACGAGGACCACCACGCGTCCCTGCGTTTATGGCTGCGGCTGCTGTCTTGCACCACCCGCATCGAGGACACGGTCCGTCAGCGCCTGCGCGAGCACTTCGGCCTCACGCTTCCGCGCTTTGACCTGATGGCGCAGCTCGAACGCGAGCCCCAGGGCCTGGCCATGGGCGAGCTCTCGCGCCGCATGATGGTCACCGGTGGCAATGTCACGGCCATCGTCGCCCAGTTGGAGAGCGAGCAGCTGGTGCAGCGTCAGGCGCATGCCGACGATCGCCGCTCCTACACCGTGCGCTTGACGCCCGCTGGTCGCCGCGCCTTTGCCGCCATGGCGCGCGACCACGAGGCCTGGATCGTCGACTTGCTCTCGCCCCTGAGCGAGCGCCAGCAAGACCAGTTGTACCGCCTGCTGGGCGCGCTCAAGTGCGGCCTGGCTTCTCCACCTCCTCAACCCCCCGAAATGCCATGAACACCACCCGCCACCTTCCTGGCCAGCCCCACGCGCTGCCCCGCCACCGCCAGCCCATGTCGGCCTACCGTGCCGAGCACTTTCTGTTGGACGTGAAGGAGGGCGTGGCCACCGTCACCCTGAACCGCCCCGAGCGCAAGAACCCGTTGTCCTTCGACTCCTACGCCGAGCTGCGTGATTTCTTTCGCGCGCTGGCTTATGCGCCCGACGTGCACGCGGTGGTGATCACCGGCGCGGGTGGCAATTTCTGCTCCGGCGGTGATGTGCACGAGATCATCGGCCCGCTCACCACGCTGGACATGCCGGGCCTGCTCACGTTCACCCGGATGACGGGCGACGTGGTCAAGGCTATGCGTGCCTGCCCGCAGCCCATCGTGGCGGCGGTCGACGGCGTGTGCGCCGGTGCGGGCGCCATCCTGGCCATGGCCTCGGACCTGCGCTATGGCTCCAGCCGCAGCAAGGTCTATTTCCTGTTCAACAAGGTGGGCCTGGCCGGCTGCGACATGGGCGCCTGCGCCATCCTTCCGCGCATCATCGGCCAGGGGCGCGCCAGTGAACTCCTGTTCACGGGCCGCGGCCTGGGTGCCGAGGAGGCTGAGCGCTGGGGCTTCTACAACCGCGTGTGCGCCCCCGAAGAAGTACTGGCGCAGGCCCAGGCGCTGGCAGCGCAGCTCGTGGCCGGCCCGACCTTCGCCAACGGCATCACCAAGAAGATGCTGCACCAGGAATGGAATATGGGGGTGGACGAGGCCATCGAGGCCGAAGCCCAGGCCCAGGCGATCTGCATGGCCACCAACGACTTTCACCGCGCCTACCACGCCTTCGTGGCCAAGCAGACGCCGGTATTCGGGGGAGACTGAACGATGTCCGCTGTCGCTCCTGCCGCCATGGCCGGCACCGCGCCACCCGAACTGGACTGGCCCTTCTTCGACTCCGCCCACCGCGACTTCAAGCAGCGCCTGGATGCTTGGTGCCATCAGCATCTGGCCCACGGTGCGCATGATGAATCGCGCGCCGCAGTCGACGCCGAATGCCAACGTCTCGTCGGCCTGCTAGGGCAGGGCGGCTGGCTGCGTCATGCAGTGGCGGGTACCGCGCAGGGCGGGGCGGCTGATCACATCGACACCCGACAGCTGTGCCTGCTGCGCGAGACCCTGGCCTTTCACAACGGCCTGGCCGATTTCGCCTTCGCCATGCAGGGCCTGGGCTCGGGCGCGATCAGTCTGCATGGCACGCCCGAACAGAAACAGGCCTACCTGCCCCGCGTAGTGAGCGGCCAGGCCCTGGCAGCCTTCGCTCTGAGCGAGCCCGAGGCGGGCTCCGACGTGGCCGCCATGCAGTGCGCCGCCACGCCCACTGCCACAGGCTATGAACTCAATGGCCGCAAGACCTGGATCTCCAACGGCGGCATTGCGGGCTTTTACGTGGTCTTCGCTCGCACCGGTGAGGCGCCAGGCGCGCGGGGCATCACCGCCTTCATCGTCGACGCCGACAGCGCGGGCCTGTCCATCGAGGAGCGTATCGACGTCGTCGCTCCGCACCCGCTGGCCACCCTGCGCTTTGACAAGGTGCAGGTACCGGCCAGCCGCCGCATCGGCGAAGCGGGCGAGGGTTTCAAGGTGGCCATGGCTACCCTGGACGTGTTTCGCACCTCGGTGGCCGCTGCTGCCCTGGGCTTTGCGCGACGCGCGCTGCACGAATCGGTGGCCTGGGCGCGTTCACGCAAGATGTTCGGCCAGAGCCTGGCCGACTTCCAGATCACCCAGAGCAAGATCGCCCAGATGGCGACGATGCTCGATGCCGCCACGCTCCTGACCTACCGCGCCGCCTGGCTGCGGGACCAGGGCCGGCGCATCACCCGCGAGGCCGCCATGGCCAAGATGACGGCGACTGAGAACGCACAGCAGATCATCGATATGGCGGTGCAGATGCACGGAGGCATGGGCGTGAAAAAGGGCTGCATCGTCGAATCCCTGTACCGCGAGATCCGCGCGCTGCGCATCTACGAAGGTGCGACCGAGGTGCAGCAATTGATCATCGGCAAGGACCTGCTGCGCGGGTAAGCCCGCAGCGTAGTTCGAGGAGGAGCAAGCCATGCGCGATTCGTCCCTGGCCCCCAGCAGCCACGTCGACACTTTCGCCCGCGACCGCCTGCCGCCGCTGTCGCAGTGGCCGGTGTTTGTCTTTGACCGGCCCGAGGTCCGTTACCCAGAGCAGATCAACTGTGCGGTCGAACTGCTAGACCGCCATGTGCGCGAGGGCCGCGGGGGACGCATTGCGCTGCACGGCACCACGGCGCCCAGCGGCGGTGAGCGTTTTTCGTGGACTTACGCCCAATTGCAGGACCAGGTGCACCGCATCGCCCTCGTGCTCACGCGCGACATGGGGCTGGTGCCGGGTAACCGACTGCTGCTGCGGGGCGGCAACAGCCCCATGATGGCCGCCTGCTTCCTGGCTGCGGTGCAGGCCGGCCTGGTAGTGGTGCCCACCATGCCGCTGCTGCGGTCGGCGGAACTGGCGCAGATCATCGACAAGGCGCAAGTGAGCGCCGCGCTATGCGACAGCTTGCTGCTGGAGGAACTGCAGCACTGCATGACCCCGGGCCATGGCCACCATGCGCCGGCCTTGCGCCAGTGCGTGGCATTCAGGAGCGCCGACGATCAGGGTCTGGAGGCGCGCATGCAGCGCCAGTCTGGCGCCTGGATGCCGCACCCCACCAGCCGCGACGACGTGTGCCTGATCGCCTTCACCAGCGGCACCACGGGCAAGCCCAAGGGCACCATGCACTTCCACCGCGATGTGCTGGCCATGTGCGATCTGTTTCCGCGCCACATCCTGCAGATGCGCGAGGACGATGTGGTGTGCGGCACCCCGCCCATCGCCTTCACCTTCGGCCTGGGCGGCCTGCTGGCCTTCCCGCTGCGGTACGGCGCGAGCACGGTGCTCCTGGAAAAGCACACGCCCGAGACGCTGTTGCAGACCATTGCCCATTACAAGGCCACGCAGTGCTACACCGCGCCCACCTTCTATCGCCAGATGGCGGCCCTGGCCCCGGGCTTTGACCTGTCCAGCCTGCGCCATCCGGTGTCGGCGGGTGAGGCCCTGCCCGATGCCACCCGGCAGCTGTGGAAGCAGGCCACCGGCATCGAGATGACCGATGGCATCGGCGGTACCGAGGTGATCCACATCTACATTTCCAGCGCGGGCGCGCAGGTACGCGCGGGCGCCATCGGCAAGGTGGTGCCGGGCTACCAGGCGCAGATCGTCGACGAGGCCATGCAGCCCGTGCCCCCAGGCACCGTGGGGCGCCTGGCGGTGCGGGGCCCCACCGGCTGTCGCTACCTGGACGATCCGCGCCAGCAAGACTATGTGAAGGACGGCTGGAACCTGCCGGGCGACACCTTCGTGATGGACGCCGACGGCTACTTCAGCTATCAGGCTCGCAACGACGACATGATCATTTCCGCCGGCTACAACATTGCCGGCCCCGAGGTGGAGAGCGCCTTGCTGCAGCACCCGGCGGTGGCCGAGTGCGGCGTGGTGGGCATGCCCGACGAGGAGCGCGGACAGATCGTGCAGGCCTTCGTGGTGCTCAAGGCGGGCCACACCGGCGATGCGGCCATGACCCAGGCACTGCAAGACCATGTCAAGCAGGCCATCGCCCCCTTCAAGTACCCCCGCCGTATCGTCTACCTCGCCAGCTTGCCCCGCACCGAGACCGGCAAGCTGCAACGTTTCAAGCTGCGCCAGCAGGCGCAGGCCCAACCTGGAGCCACCTGAATGTTCAACATCCTGCAACCCGAGGGCTGGGCGCCCGCCAAGGGCTACGCCAACGGCATCGAGGCCCGTGGCCGCATGGTCTTCGTGGCCGGCATGATCGGCTGGAACGCCCAATGCCAGTTCGAGACCGACGACTTCGTCGCCCAGTGCCGCCAGGCCCTGCGCAACATCGTGGACACCCTGGCCTGTGCCGGGGCCGGCCCGCAACACATGGCCCGCATGACCTGGTACGTCAAGGACAAGCGCGAATACCTGGCCCGCGGGCGCGAACTGGGCAAGGTCTACCAGGAGGTGCTCGGGCGCCACTATCCCGCCATGACCCTGGTGCAGGTGGCCGACCTGGTGGAGGACCGGGCGAAGGTGGAAATCGAGGTGACGGCGGTGGTGCCAGACTGAACCTCGGACCCGACAACCTGAGTAGATTGATCAAATTTAGGCCCTAGGGTTTTGCCGGTGCGGTGAATTCGGCTACCTTCGCAGGGTTTTCTGATTCGTGTGTGTACCTTTTTAGGGGATATCAATGAGCTTCGACTCCTTCGGTGGCGCCAAGACCCGCCGCGTGTTCATGATGCAAGTCGCCGTCGGCGGCAGCCTGCTGGCTGCGGCTTCGCAGGCCAGCGCCCAGGCCCTGGTGGCCGAGACCGACCCCCAGGCCAAGTCCCTGGGCTATGTGGCCGACGGCTCCAAGGTCGACAAGGCCAAGCAGCCCAAGTTCGTGGCGGGTAGCAACTGCGGCAACTGCGCGCTGTTCCAGGGCAAGGCCTCTGACGCTTCCGGCGGCTGCCCGCTGTTCGCTGGCAAGAAGGTGGCGACCAAGGGCTGGTGCACGGCCTGGGCCAAGAAGGCCTGATCGGCTTTCTCGCCTTCCCATGAAAAAAGCCCCGGTTTCCGGGGCTTTTTTCTTGTGGGCTCAGACCTTGCTCAATTGAGCTGCGTCACGAACTTGGTGTTGAGGTAGCCGTCGAAGGTTTCCAGGCCGCCTTCGCTGCCCATGCCGCTGTCCTTGATGCCGCCAAACGGCGTTTCGGCCAGCGCCAGGCCAATGTGGTTGATCGACACCATGCCGGACTCGATGCCGCTGGTGATCATCTGCGAGTTTTTCGTCGAGGTGGTGAAGGCGTATGACGCCAGGCCGAAAGGCAGGCTGTTGGAGCGCTGGATCGCTTCCTCCACGGTCTTGAAACGCACGATGCCGGCCACCGGGCCGAAGGGCTCCTCGGTCATGAGGCGTGAGTCTTCGGGCAGGTCGGTCAGGATGGTCGGGGCGAAGAAGCTGCCACCCGAACCCGGGATCGGCGCGCCGCCCGCCAGCAGCGTGGCGCCGCGCTCGCGTGCGTCGTCGATGAAGCCAGCCAGCGCACCCACGCGGCGGGCCTGGGCCAGGGGGCCCATGCGGGTGTCGGGCTGCATGCCATCGCCCACCTTCAGGGCCTGGGTCTTCTTCACGAACTCCGCGACGAAGCGGTCGTACGCGCCTTCCTGCACGTAAAAGCGGGTGGGCGACACGCACACCTGACCGGCGTTGCGGAACTTGTGCGGCACCAGCAGCTTGACGGCCATGTCGATGTCGGCGTCGTCGCAGACGATGACCGGGGCGTGACCACCCAGCTCCATGGTGCTGCGCTTCATCTGCGCCGCGGCCTTGGCCGCCAGCATCTTGCCCACCGCCACCGAGCCGGTGAAGGTGATCTTGCGCACGATGGGGCTGTTGATCAAATGGTCCGACACCTCGGACGGCACGCCCCACACGATATTGAGCACGCCCGGGGGCAGGCCGGCGTCATGGAACAACTGGGCCAGGGCCACCACCGCGCTGGGCGCTTCCTCGGGACCTTTGAGGATCATGGTGCAGCCGGCGCCGACGGCGGCGGAGATCTTGCGAATCGCCTGGTTGAAGGGGAAGTTCCAGGGCGAGAAGGCGGCGCACACGCCCACCGGCTCGCGCAGCACCAACTGGCGCACGCCGTCCACGCGGGCCGGGATCACACGCCCGTAGATGCGGCGGCACTCCTCGGCATGCCACTCGGCATGCTCGGCGCAGAAGTTCACTTCCGCGACGCCTTCGGCCAGGGGCTTGCCCATGTCCAAGGTGATGCCGCGGCCGATGTCGTTGGCGCGCTCGCGGGCCAGTTCAGCCACTTTGCGCAGTACCTTGGCGCGATCCAGCGGTGAGGTCTTCTTCCAGCTTTCGAAGGCGCGGGCGGCAGCGGCCAGCGCGCGGTCAAGATCCTCGCGGGTGGCGTGCGGCAACTTGCCGATCACTTCGCCGGTGGCGGGGTTGTACACGTCCTGCTCGCGGCGGCCCTCGGCGCCGATGAACTGACCGTCGATGTAGAGACTGAGTTTCGGGTACATGGTCGAAAAATTCCTATCGAGAGTGCGAAGAGAAAAAGCCTTGGACCGCGCCGATCAGGGCCTCGGGTTGGTCCTTGTGCGGTGAATGGCCGCAGGCGGCCAGCTCCAGCAACTGCGTCTGCGGCGCGCGCTGGGCGATGCCGCGGATCTGCGCTAGTGTGCCGTATTCGTCGTCCAGCCCCTGGACGGCCAGGAGCGGGCAGCGGATGGCCCCCAGTTCAGCCTCGATATTCCAGGCGCGAAAGGGGGCGCTGAGCCAGGCCCGGTTCCAGCCCCAGAAGGCGGAATCGGGGTCGTCGTGGTAGCGGGTCAGGCGCTGGCGCAGGTCGGTTTCCATGTAGGCGCGTGCGGCCTGCTCGATGCTGGCCACGCTGATGTCCTCCACGAAGATGTGTGGGGCCATCACCACCGCACCCGCCACCTGCCCGGGAAAGCCCGCGGCATGCAGCAACGCGATCGAGCCACCATCGCTGTGGCCGAACAGCCAGGGCGGCTCGGTGGTGGTGTCGATGCCCAGGGCGCGCAGCAGCGCCGGCAGCACGTCTCGGGCTTGGTGGTGCATGAAGTCCAGCCCCCAGGTTTCCGTCGGCGCGCGTGGCGTGGAGCGGCCGTAGCCCGGGCGCGAGTACACCAGCCCGCGGCAGCCCAGCGCATCGCACAGGCGCTGCGGGAAGTCGCGCCACATGGCCACCGAGCCCAGGCCCTCGTGCAGGAACACCAGGAGCGGTGCCTCGCGGCGCTCGTGTGCCAGCCACTGGTACTCGATGCGCACCCGCCTGCCCGTGCCGCCTGGCAGACCGGCCAGGTTCAGCTCGATGAGATCCGGGGTCATGCGTGTCAGCGGCGGCCCGCTTCCAGCTCGCGCAGTTTGAAACGCTGGATCTTGCCGGTGGCGGTCTTGGGCAGCTCGGTGACGAACTCGATGAAGCGCGGGTACTTGTAGGGGGCCAGACGGTCCTTCACGAAGGCCTTGAGTTCGGCCTCGTCGGTCTGGCCGCCGGCCTTGAGCACCACGAAGGCCTTGGTCTTGGTCAGGCCGTCGGCGTCTTCCTTGCCGATCACGGCGGCCTCGAGCACCGCGGGGTGCTGCACCAGCGTGGCCTCGACCTCGAAGGGGCTGACATAGATGCCGCTGACCTTGAGCATGTCATCGGAGCGCCCGCCGTAGGTGAAGGTGCCATCGGCATTGCGGATGTACTTGTCACCGCTCTTGGTCCAACCGCCCTGGAACGTCTCTCGGCTTTTTTCACGGTTGCCCCAGTACATGAGTGCCGCAGATGGACCTCGGGTGTAGAGGTCGCCGGGCTCGCCGTCGGCGACCGGTTGACCGTCGTCACCGCGCAGTTCCACGTCGTACCCCGGCACAGGCCAGCCGGTCGTGCCGTAGCGGACATCGTGCGGCCGATTCGACAAATAGATGTGCAGCATCTCGGTCGAGCCGATGCCGTCGACGATGTGCACTCCAAAGTGTTTGTGAAAACGCTCGCCCAGCTCGGCCGGCAGCGCCTCACCAGCGGAGGAGACCAGGCGCATGGCCACCTGTTCCTTGCTCGGCAGTTCCGGGTGAGCCAGCATGCCTGCAAAGCCAGTGGGCGCACCAAAAAACACAGTGGGCTTGAGGCCGCCCACGCGACCTGTCATGCGGGCGAAGGTGGCCACGGGTGTGGGGCGCTCAGCCATAAAAATGGCGGTGGCTCCGACGGTCATCGGGAAGGTCAGGCCATTGCCCAAGCCATAGGCAAAGAACAATTTGGCCGCCGAGAAACACACATCTTTTTCTGTGAGCTTCAAGGTGTTTTTTCCGTACAGCATGGATGACCAGTACGGGTTGGCGTGAGAGTGCACTGTGCCGTTTGGGCGGCCCGTAGAGCCCGACGAATACAGCCAAAAGCCCGGATCGTCGCCCTTGGTTTTCGCGGCTTTGGCCATGGGTTGATGGGCTTTAATAAAGGCCTCAAACTCAATCTCCGCAGGGTGCAGGTCGGCCACCGGCTTGGAGACGATGACTTTGCTCACCTCATGGTCCGATTTGATCAGTGCGGCCGTCAGGGTGGGCAGCAATGCGCCCGAGACCAACACCGCCTGCGCCCGCGAGTGTTCGAGC
>JBEAZV010000068.1:0-24488 GCA_041159245.1 Pseudomonadota bacterium | reverse complement strand
CGATCGGCTTTGACGGCGGCCGAAACTTCGGGCTGTTAGCGGTGGTGATCGGCCTGGTGCTTCTGAGCGGGGTGTGGAAGTCGCCGGTGTCCTTTGATGTTGCCGGCACCGAGGTGGGCCTGCCAGGGCTGGTGCGAGACCTGGGGCTGGTGGCGGTGATCCTGGTGTCGCTGAAGGTGACACCCGCTTCGGTGCATCAGGACAACCAGTTCTCCTGGGGCCCGATGCAGGAAGTGGCCAAGCTGTTTGCGGGCATCTTCCTGACCATCATTCCGGTGATCGCCATGCTGCGTGCCGGCGTGGACGGTCCTTTTGGAGCCGTGATTTCTGCGGTCACCCGACCCGATGGCTCGCCCGACCCGGCGGCCTACTTCTGGGCCACTGGTTTGCTCAGCTCGTTCCTGGACAACGCGCCGACCTACCTGGTGTTTTTCAATACCGCGGGGGGTGATGCGCAGCAGCTCATGACAACCCTGGCCCCCACCCTGGCGGCGATTTCGGCGGGTGCGGTGTTCATGGGCGCGAACTCCTATATCGGCAACGCGCCCAACCTGATGGTCAAGGCCATCGCGGAGGACCGCGGAGTGCGCATGCCGAGCTTCTTTGGCTACATGCTGTGGTCGGTCGGCATCCTGGTGCCGCTTTTCGTTGTGATTACGTGGATCTGGTTCCGATGAACAAACCCAAAGTCCTGGTGGCGCGCGGCGTCTTTCCTGAAACCATTGCCAAGCTGCGGCAGCATTTCGAGGTGGAGGACAACCCCACCGATGCCATCTGGTCGCGCGCGGAGTTGCTTGCGCGCCTGCAAGGCAAAGCTGGCGCTTTCACCACGGGCAGCGAGCGCATCGACGCCGAGGTGCTCAAGGTCTGCCCTGATCTGCGCATCTGCGCCAATATGGCCGTGGGGTTCAACAACTTCGATGTGAAGGCCATGACGGCTGCCGGCGTGCTTGCCACCAACACGCCTGACGTGCTCACGGAAACCACGGCCGATTTCGGCTTTGCGCTGCTCATGGCGACGGCTCGCCGCATGGCCGAGTCCGAGCATTACCTGCGCGCAGGTCAGTGGACCAAGTGGGCCTATGACATGTTTGCCGGCGGCGAGGTGCATGGCAGCACGCTGGGCATTCTGGGCATGGGTCGGATCGGACAGGGCATTGCACGGCGCGGCGCTCACGGCTTTGGCATGAAGGTGATCTATCACAACCGAAGCCGCCTCGCCCCCGAACTCGAGGCACAGTGCAAGGCCCACTACGTGAGCAAGGAGGAACTCCTGCGTACCGCGGACCACCTGATCCTGGTGCTGCCGTATACCGCCGAGTCACACCACGTGATTGGCGCCGCCGAGATCGCGCAGATGAAGCCCACGGCGACCCTGATCAACATTGCGCGCGGTGGCATCGTGGACGATGCCGCACTGGCCCAGGCCCTGCGCGATCGGCGCATCGCCGCTGCGGGCCTGGACGTGTTCGAAGGGGAGCCGCAGGTGCACCCGGACCTGCTGAAGGTGCCCAACGTGGTGCTCACCCCGCATATCGCCAGTGCCACCGTGGCCACGCGCCGCGCGATGGCCGACCTGGCCGCCGACAACCTCATTGCCTTCCTCACCACCGGCAAGCCGGTAACCCCCGTGAACCCCGAAGTGCTGGAGTCGGCTTGAGTCTGGCCCTATGGATCCTGTGCGCGCTGGCGGCGGTCAACGCCGTCTTGCTCGTGGTGCTGCTGGCGCGCCGGCAAGCGGGCGGCGACGAGGCTCTGCGCGCGTCGCTGATGGAGGCCAACGAGCGGCTCGAGCGGGAATTGCGCCGCGAGATCAGTGATTCCTCGCGCGGGGCGCGTCAGGAGTTGACCCACAGCCTGACCAGTTTCCAGGAAGTGCTGGTGCGACAAGCCGGTGAGGCCACCCGCACCCAGAACGCGCAGATCGACGCCTTCGGGCAGCAACTGGCGCTAATGCAAAAAGGACTGGCCGACACGCTGGCGCAGCAGCTGCAGTCCCTGAGCGATGCCAACGCCCGCCGACTGTCAGAGGTGCGCGGCACGCTGGAGGCGCAACTGGCCCTGCTGCAACAGACCAATGCGGCCAAGCTCGACGAGATGCGCCAGACGGTGGACGAGAAGCTGCAGTCGACGCTGGAGGCGCGCTTTACCGAGAGTTTCAAGCAGGTGGCCGATCGGCTGGACCAGGTGCATCTCGGGCTGGGGCAGATGCAGACGCTGGCCCAGGGCGTGGGCGACCTGCAGCGGGTGCTGACCAATGTGAAGTCGCGCGGGATGTTTGGCGAGGTGCAGCTGGAGGCGCTGCTGGAGCAGGTGCTGACGCAGGAGCAATACGCCAAGCAGGTGGAGACCAAGCCGCGCAGCGGCCAGCGGGTGGACTTTGCGGTGCGCTTCCCGGGACGCAGTGATGACGGCACGCCCTTGTGGCTACCGATCGATGCGAAGTTTCCGCGTGAAGATTACGAGCGCCTGCTGGAGGCGCACGACCGCGCCGATGCGACGGCCGCCGATGCCGCGGCGCGTGCGTTGGAGGGGCGGATCCGCCAGGAGGCCAAGGCGATCAGCGAGGCCTATGTGGCCCCGCCGCACACCACCGATTTCGCCATCCTGTTCCTGCCGGTGGAGAGCCTGTACGCCGAGGTGTTGCGTCGACCCGGCATCATGGATTCGTTGCAGCGCGAATACCGCGTCACGCTGGCCGGTCCCACCACGCTGCTGGCGATGTTGAACAGCCTGCATATGGGCTTTCGTACGCTGGCCTTGCAGGAGCAGGCCTCGGAGGTTTGGAAGGTGCTGGGCGCGGTCAAGACCGAGTTCGAGCGCTATGGCGAGTGGGTGGTGCGCATCAAGGACCAGGTACAGAAGGCGGCGGACACCCTGGACAAGGCGGACACGCGTGCGCGCCAGATGCGCCGTGCGCTCAAGGGCGTGGAGGCGCTACCGGAGTCGCAGGCCCAGGCGCTCCTGCCGGCGGTGGACGACAGCCACGACGAGCCGGACGTCTGATTCGATATGGGACTTTCGGGCGAGCTGGCGCGGCTGATCATCGGGCAGGTGTTTCTGCATGCCTGTATGGCGGGCATGCGCATGGCCTCGCCCCTGCTGGCACTGCGCGAGGGCTACAGCGCTGCGGCGGTGGGGGTGCTGCTCTCGCTCTTCGCGCTGGCGACGGTGTTTCTGGCCCTGCCAGCAGGCCGTTACACCGACCGCCATGGGGTGCGCCGGCCGATGGCCTTGGGCATAGGGGTGGCGGTCGGAGCCGCCGCGCTAGCCGCCCTGTGGCCTGTGTTCCCGGTGCTGTGCCTGGCCGCGGTACTGACTGGCGCCTCCACGGGAGCGGTGGTGATCGCGCTGCAGCGGCATGTGGGTCGTATCGTCGAAGGGCCCACGCAGCTGCGGCAGGCCTTTTCGTGGCTGGCGATCGGGCCCGCGATCTCGAACTTCATCGGCCCCCTGCTGGCGGGCGTGTTGATCGACCACGGGGGCTTTCGGCTGGCGTTCCTGGCCTTGGCGATGCTGCCCTTGGTGACCTGGTTCTGGGTGCGCACCGCGCGCGACCTGCCGCCGGTGCAGGCCCCCGAGACCGCGCAGCGGGCCACCGCCTGGAGCCTGATGCGCGAGCCCGGATTTCGCCGCCTGATCATCGTGAACTGGGTCGTGGCCTCGTGCTGGGATGTTCACACCTTTCTGGTGCCTGTCCTGGGGCACGAGCATGGCTTGGCGGCCTCGGTGATCGGCTCCATCTTGGGGGCGTTTGCGCTGGCGGCCACCGTGGTGCGCATGGCCCTGCCGCTGCTGGCGTCCAGCGTGCGCGAGTGGCAGGTGATCGTGACCGCCATGGCCGCCGCGGCCCTGGTGTTCGCGGTGTACCCGCTGATGCACGCGGCGCTGGCCATGGGGGTGTGTTCAGTGCTTCTGGGAATCGCGCTGGGATCGGTGCAGCCCATGGTCATGAGCACGCTGCACCAGATCACGCCCGCCCACCGCCATGGCGAGGCGCTGGGGCTGCGACTGATGTCGATCAACGTGTCCAGCGTGCTGATGCCACTGCTATTCGGCGCTGCGGGCGCCGCGATTGGAGTGGCCGGCGTGTTCTGGATCGTGGGCGCGCTGGTCGGCGCGAGTACGCCCATCGCCGCCCGGCTGCGCGGGCCTGCTGGCGGCGAGTGATCGGCGCGAGGCCTCAGTCGCTCAGTTGGTAGAAGTCGCGGACCAGGCCCCAAGCCTGCCCAGCGTCGTCGGCGTATTGAATGAGTTCGAGGTCCTGCTCGGAGATCGCGCCTTCTTCGACCAGCATGTCCAGGTTGAAGAGGCGTTTCCAGTAGTCGCTGCCAAACAGGACGATCGGAATCTGCTTGGCCTTGTGGGTCTGCACGAGGGTGATGACCTCGAACAATTCGTCGAGTGTTCCAAAGCCGCCGGGGAAGGTCACGAGGGCCTTGGCCCGCATCACGAAGTGCATCTTGCGCAGCGCGAAGTAGTGGAAGCGGAACGACAGGGACGGCGTGACATACGGGTTGGTGGCCTGCTCCATGGGCAGTGCGATGGACAGGCCCACGCTGGGACTGCCGGCTTCGTAGGCGCCGCGGTTGGCGGCTTCCATGATGCCGGGCCCGCCGCCGGTGCAGATGAACAGCTTGTCTACCGGGTCCTTGCCGGCGCTATAGCGGGCCACGAGCTGGCTGAAGATGCGGGCCTGCTCGTAGTAGCGCGCGTTGCGTGCCAGCACGCGTGCGCGGGCGAGGGTGGCTGCGTCGCCACTGGTCTCGGCGGCCTGCAGGAGGGCGTCTGACTCCTCCTGGCTGCGAAAGCGGGCGCTGCCGAAGACGACGATGGTGTTTTCGATCCCGTGTAGCTGCTGTCCGAGATCGGGTTTGAGCAGTTCAAGCTGAAAGCGTATGCCCCGGGTTTCACTGCGCATCATGAATTCCGGGTCTGCGAAGGCCAGACGACCCGCATCGGCCTGCAGGGGGGCACCGGATTCGGCGTGGGACTTCAGCGTGGCCCAGGCGTCAGCGATCCGGCGGTCGTGGAGGTTGCGTATGGAGTCCATGTCCTCATTGTGACGGGCGGGCATCTGCCGCAGCCGCAGCGGCCGTAGCGACCATGGCGAGCCACTGCAGCAGCCGGGGTCGAGCCGGTGCCAGACCCTTGTAGGCGAGGACGGCCTCGCTCATGGATGCGAGGCTGTCGTGAAGCCGCAGTGCCTTGGCCGGTGTGTCGATGGCCTGCACCAGTGGCGCGAGCTGCACCCGGATGGTGAACACCGCCTGGCGTGTGCCGCCGCCGACCGGGAGGAAGGTTTGGCGTTCGGTGCGCAGCCAGCACGCCGCCGCGAGGGCCGCGGGATCAGGCGTGTTGGGCCAGGGGGTGGCCGGATGGCGACGCGGGTGCTGGTCATGCCGCGAGGAGGGACTCAGACTCCAGACCCAGCGCTCCCAGCTGCCACCCTCGGTGGCCAGTGCCTGCAGGTGACGTGATGCCGATTGCAGCAGGGCGTTGTCGGCCACCGGGGCGTGGACGGCGGCCAGGGGTAGCCCCAGCTTGTCCTCGGGTGCCCAGTGGGAGGGCGCGCACACGCACAGCCAGGGTAGGGTGCCGGTGTCACCCTCCAGGACGGCGAAGTCTTCCTCGAAGGCGAGTTCCAGCGGGGTGCCGGCTTCGAGCGCGCCGGCTATGCCCTGGGTGCGTGCCTGCTGCTGGATGGCGGCCAAGGCGGGTGCGGGGTCGAAGCCCGTCACCGTGTGGCGTGAGTGACCGGCCACGAGCACGCTGCGCTTTTGCGCGAACAGGGGATGGTTCGTGTCCAGCGGTGTGAGGTGCGCTGCCCCTTCAGGCAGGCGCGCGAGCCCGGGCTGCATGCGAAAGGGCACCGGGATCTGGGCGAAGTCGAAGGCCATCGAGTCGTTCACGAGGGGCAAAAGAAAAGGCTCCGCGCGGGAGCCTTCTTGTACCCGATGTGCGGCGCGCGCCGCCAGGGGGTCAGACGCGGCGGCGGTATTCGCCGGTGCGGGTGTCGATCTCGACCTTGTCGCCCTGGGCCACGAAGATCGGAACGCCGATCTCGAAGCCGGTGGCGATCTTGGCGGGCTTGAGGACCTTGCCGGAGGTGTCGCCCTTGACGGCGGGTTCGGTCCAGGTGATCTCGCGCTCGACGCTGGTGGGCAGTTCGACGGAGATGGCCTTGCCTTCGTAGAACACCACTTCGGCGGCCATGCCGTCTTCCAGGTAGTTCAGGGCGTCGCCCATGTTCTCGGCTTCGACTTCGTACTGGTTGAACTCGGCGTCCATCCAGACGTACATCGGGTCGGCGAAGTAGGAGTAGGTGCAGTCTTTCTTATCCAGGACGATCTGGTCCATCTTGTCGTCGGCCTTGAAGACGATCTCGGTGCCCTGGTTGGCCAACAGGCTCTTGAGTTTCATGCGCACGGTGGCGGCGTTGCGCCCGCCGCGGGCGTATTCGGTCTTAAGGACCACCCAGGGGGCGCCGTTTTGCATGATGACGTTGCCGGCGCGGATTTCTTGAGCGATTTTCATGGCGTGAGTGAAGCAAGTTGGACCGCGTGATGACCGTGCCCGAAACAGGGACCGCCGCGGCAAGGGGCCCCACGTGACCTTCCTGTAAAGAAAGGAGCGCAAGGCAAAGCCCCTGATTTTAGCGCGTTTTGCGCTTCCAGGAGTCACACTTAAGTGGTCCGATGGCACACTCCGGGGATGAGCATTCGCCGCCCCCTTTTGTCCGTCGAAGCCCTGGTGGCCCTGGTGACGGTCTATCTGCTTGTGACGGCCAATGGGCCGTTTTGGCGCGCCGCGATGGTGGGTCGGGACATGGGGGCTTGGGGCGACTGGGGCTTTGCTGCCGCCCTGGCCATCCTGGTAGGGGTCCTGCACTTCGTGGCGCTGTGTCTGCTGGCGACCCGCCTGACGGTGCGACCCCTGCTGGCCCTGGTGTTGGTGGTGGCCAGCGTGGCGGCGTTCTACATGGAGCGCTTCTCGATCTACCTGGACCGGGCGATGCTGCGCAACGTCCTGGCCACCCACTTTGACGAGGCGATCGAGCTGTTCAGCCTGCGCATGGTCGGTCATGTGCTGCTTTTTGGGGTGCTGCCGGCCGCGGCCTTGTGGTGGCCGCAGTTGCAGGCGCGGCCCTGGCTGCGGGCCCTGATGGTGCGGGCGGCATGGCTGATCGCAGCCCTCGTGATCGCGGTGGGGGCCATCCTGCCGGTGTTCGCCGACTTTGCTTCCCTTATGCGCAATCACAAGGAGGTGCGCCACCTGGTGACGCCAGGCAATGCCGTGGTGGCACTTGCCGGGAACCTGTGGGGCCGCCGCGCCTTCGACCCAGCCAACCGCCAGGTCGTGGCGCCTGATGCGAAGCTGGCCCCGGCCTGGGCGCAGCGGCAGCGGCCGACGCTGTTCGTGCTGGTGGTGGGCGAGACGGCGCGCGCGCGCAACTTCGGGCTCAATGGCTACGAGCGTATGACCACCCCTGAACTCGCAGCGCGGGACGTGGTGAACTTTCCCCGCGCAACCGCCTGTGGCACGTCGACCGAGGTGTCCCTGCCCTGCATGTTCTCGCCTTTCGGTCGACGCAATTACGACGAAGACCGCATCCGCAGTCATGAGTCGCTGCTGCATGTGCTGGCACGCGCCGGGTTCAAGGTGCAGTGGCGGGACAACCAGTCCGGATGCAAGGGCGTGTGCGACGGCCTGGAGCAGGTGCAACTGTCCAAGGCCGCAGTCGCGGGCCTGTGCCCCGGGGGGCAGTGCCTCGACGAGGTGCTGTTACACGGGCTAGACCGGGTGCTGGCCGACGCCCGCGGCAATCTTTTCGTGGTGATGCACCAATTGGGCAGCCACGGACCGGCCTACTACCGCCGCTACCCTGAGGCCTTCCGGCGCTTCACGCCCGCCTGCGAGAAGGACGATTTGCGTCTGTGCTCACAGGCAGAAATCCGCAATGCCTACGACAACAGCATTCTCTACACCGACCATGTGCTGGGGCGGGTGATTGACTTTCTCAAGGCGCGCCAGGACCGCTACGACACCGCGATGTTGTATGTCTCGGACCATGGCGAGTCCTTGGGCGAGGGGGGGCTGTACCTGCATGGCGTCCCCTACAGCGTGGCGCCCGACGTGCAGCGCGAGGTGCCGATGGTGGCCTGGCTGTCGACGGCATTTCGCCAGGCCTTCGGCGTGGATGCGGCCTGCCTGCAGCGTGAAGCGCAGCGGCCGGTAAGCCACGACCATCTATTTCACTCGGTGTTGGGCTTGCTGGACGTGTCGACTTCGGCTTATGACCGAAGCCACGATGTGTTCGCGGCCTGCCGCAGCCCGGTGGCCTCCGCACCGGCTGTCTCAACGCGCGCCGGAACCGCAAGCGGCGGGCCTTGACCGGCGCGCGGTCTTCACCCAGCGTTTTGCGTTGGGGAGGGGCGCGCGAGCAGGAGGGACAGGCCCCAGGCCCAGGTCCAGCAGATCCACGCCGTCCAGAGGGTGTGGCTCATGAAATGAGCACCGCGCAGTTGCTGTCCGAGCCCGAGCGCTAGGCCTGCCGCAAGGCCGCCCCAAAGCCACAGACGCGACGGCGCGGAGCCGCGCGGCCAGGCGAAATAGCCGGCGATCCAGGCAAAGCCAGCCGACGCATGGCCCGCTGGGAAGCAATGCCCGGGACCGCCGTCAACCTGCCACCACTGCCAGTGGGACACCCAGGCAACCGTGCCGCCGAATTCGGCGAGGTCCCAGGGGCAGCTGGTGTCGCTCAAGCGCTTGAAGGTGGCAGGCAGCAGCATGCCGCCGATCACGGCCGCCAGCAGCCACAGGCGATGCCCGCGCGAGAGCGAGCGCCAGGGACCGAAGGGTCGCACCAGGGCCAGAGCCACCACCACCACCAGCAGCCCTGCTACGGCCCGGCCGCCAGCGTGCATGACCTGCGTGAGGAACCAGCCGTCGCGGGCGGTGAAGCCCGTCGGCGTGGCCATGAGCCGGGCCAGTGCGAGGTCGCCGCCCGACCAGTCCCAGGCGATCAGACCGAATAGGCCCAGGGCGGTGGACAGGGCGGCGAAAGAGTAGGGGCGGGAGGAATGCAAGGTACGTGCTGAAACAGTGGGCCGATTATCACGGGGGGTCAAGGGCGTGTCGCTTCAGACCGGCCCCGTCGCGGTCCATGCCTTCGGATCGGCCATCTCCAGCAGCCGGGTCACCAGGTCGGGACGCGCCTGCATCGAGCGCACGGCCTGCAAGGGCGCGGGGAGCGCGTCCAGCGGATCGAGCAGCTCGCCCCCCGTCGCCATGCCGTTCCAGGCGCGGTGCAGGTCGCGCCATGCGGCGGGGACCTGCAGGCTGTCCAGAAATGCTTCCAGCTTGGCGTGGTGCGCCTCGTCGTCCTGTGGATAGAGCTGCCAGACGAAGGGATGCTCAGCCCACAGGGCCCGCACCAGCGAGTCTTCACCGCGCACGAAGTTCAGGTCGCACGCCCACAGAAGGTGGTCGTAGTCCCACTGCGAGAGATAGGGCAGGTGGGTGACGGACAAGTGGCCCGCTGGCGCACCCGCGGGCAGGGCCGCCTCCAGCGCGGCGCGCGCGCGGCCCGGCGTCACGAGCAGGCGCGTGGGCCGGGGGTCGGCGCGCCAGCGTTCAATGAGCGCCCCCAGCAGGGGCGGCTCGTAGCAAAAGAGGCTGACGAGGCGCTCGCCCTGCACCGGCACCCCCTGCGATGCAAGCCACGCGGTGCGGTTGAAGGCGGCGCGGCGCGCGTCGAAATCCGCCTCGCGGATCAGACCACCCGTACGCGCAGTGAAGCCGGGGTAGCAAAAGCGCTTGCCCAGACCCGCGGCCGGGCCGCTTTGGACCGGCGAGGCCAGGCCATGGTAACGCTCCACATAGGCCTCGGCCGAGAGGTACTCGAGGTTGATCCAGGCGGGTTGGCGCCCGCGCGCGCGGGCTGCCTGCGCGAGTGCGGCCAGGAAGGAGGGGTGCGGGTCGCAGCCGAAGGCCTCGACGACGGCGTCACCGGGCGCGGGCGCCGGGGCCTGGGAGGCCGGGTCCCAAGGCAGGACCTGCACGCCGTCGCGCCCGCGCGGCGCCATCCAGGCCAGCGCCGAGGGCTCGTCCACCCACAGACGCACGGCCTCGCCACGGGCCGCCAGTTCGGCCGACAGCCGCCAACACACGCCCAGGTCGCCGTGGTTGTCGATGACTTTGCAAAAGATGTCCCAGCGCATGGCCCCGGATAATACGAAGCATGTCCGACGTGCCCTCCGGGTCGCATCCCGAATCCTTGCTGGCCGAGGTGGCAGCCCTGCCCCATCTGCCGGGGGTGTACCGCTATTTCGACGCCAGCGGCGGTGTGCTGTACGTCGGCAAGGCGCGCGACCTGAAAAAGCGCGTTGCCAGCTATTTCCAGAAAAACCACGCTGGCACGCGCATTGGCCTGATGGTTGCTCGCATCGCGCGCATGGAGACCACCGTGGTGCGCTCCGAGGCTGAGGCGCTGCTGCTGGAAAACAACCTCATTAAGGCGCTGAACCCGCGCTTTAACATCCTCTTTCGTGACGATAAGAGCTACCCCTATCTGAAAATCACCGGGCCGTCCGATCCGTTTGCGCGCATGGCGTATTACCGCGGCGCGACGGACCGCAAGCACCATTACTTCGGCCCTTACCCAAGTGCCTGGGCGGTGAAAGAGTCCGTCCAGCTGCTGCAGAAGGTGTTCCGCCTGCGCACTTGCGAGGACACCGTGTTTGCCAACCGCACACGGCCTTGTCTGCTCTATCAGATCAAGCGGTGCTCAGGGCCCTGCGTGGGCAAGGTCACGCCTGAAGCCTACCGGCACGATGTGGACAACGCCCAGGCCTTCCTGCGCGGAGAAACCCAGGAGGTGATGGCTAAGCTGGAGGCACGGATGATGGCGCACGCCGACCTGCTGGAGTTCGAGCAGGCCGCTGAGCTTCGCAACCAGATCAACGCGCTGTCGAGGGTGCTGCACCAGCAGTCGGTGGAGACCGCCGATGACAAGGACGTGGACATCCTGGCGGTGAAGGTGCAGGGCGGCAAGGCCTGCGTGAACCTGGCCATGGTGCGGGGTGGACGGCATCTGGGTGACCGGCCGTATTTCCCGAGCCATGTCGAGGACGCGGCGGCGGTGCACCGGGTGGAGCGCGAGGAGGGGGAGGAGGGTGACGAGGATGCCGGGGGCGACCTGCCGCTGGAGGTGCAGGTCTTGCAGGCCTTTATCGCGCAGCACTACATCGGCATTGCGGTGCCCCCCACCCTGATCACCAGCCATGCGGTGTCCAAGGAACTGGTGAAGGCCTTGTCGGCGCAAGCCGGCGTGCGAGTGAGCGCAGTGCACCAGCCGCGCGAGCAGCGCCGGCTCTGGCTGGAGATGGCGGAAAAGAACGCGGCAATCCAGCTGGCCCGCCTGCTGGCACAGGAAGGCTCGCAGCAGGCGCGCACACGCGCCCTGGCCGACGCACTGGACCTGGCGCCGGACGAACTGGAGGACCTGCGCATCGAATGTTTTGACATTTCGCACACCGCGGGCGAGGCAACCCAGGCCTCCTGCGTGGTGTTCCACCACCACCAAATGCAAAACGCCGAGTACCGCCGCTACAACATCGAAGGGATCACGCCCGGTGACGATTACGCCGCCATGCGCCAAGTGCTGATGCGGCGCTACGGGCCGCTGGCTGAAGCCGGCCGCGACACGCCCGACACGCCCGATACGCCCGATGTGACGCCGCCGACGGAGGTCTCGCAGGACGCGGGGTCGGCGCCGGACGTGGCGTCGGCCGAGACCGAGGGCGATCTTCCGGGCGGCCCAGCAGCTCCCGCGCCCCGTAGGCGCGCCGCGCGCGGCTCCGGGGGCGCGGCCACCCGCCTGCCGGACCTGGTGCTGGTGGACGGCGGCAAGGGGCAGGTGAGCATGGCCCGTGAGGTCTTCGCGGAGCTGGGGCTGGACCTCTCCGTCATCGTGGGCGTCGAGAAGGGCGAAGGCCGCAAGGTGGGCCTGGAGGAACTGGTGTTCGCCGACGGCCGGGAGAAGGTATACCTGGGTCATGATTCGGCCGCCCTGATGCTGGTGGCGCAGATCCGCGATGAGGCCCACCGATTCGCCATCACCGGCATGCGCGCACGCCGCGACAAGGTGCGGGTGGGCGGCAGTCGTCTGGAGGACATTCCCGGGATCGGCGCCAAGAAAAGGGCCCGCCTGCTGCAACGTTTTGGGGGTATCCGCGGCGTGGCGGACGCCGGGGTGGACGACCTGGCGACGGTCGAAGGCATTTCCCGCGAGCTGGCCGAGACGATCTACCGCGCCCTGCGCTAAAGAGGGGGCCGCCCGTGCCAGAATCGCAGCCATGTTCTTCACCGTCCCCACGATCCTTACTTGGACGCGCATCGTCGCCATCCCGCTGATCGTGGGTGTGTTCTACCTGGGGCTGGAGCCGCGTATCCAGAACCTGGTGGCCACCGTGATGTTCGTGGTCTTCGCCCTGACCGACTGGCTCGATGGCTATCTTGCGCGCCGCCTGAACCAGACCTCCTCTTTCGGTGCTTTCCTCGACCCAGTGGCCGACAAGTTCCTGGTGTGCGCCTCGCTCTTGGTGCTGGTGCACCTGGGGCGCGCCGACGTGTTCGTGGCCCTGATCATCATCGGCCGCGAAATCGCCATCTCCGCGCTGCGCGAATGGATGGCGCAGATCGGAGCCTCGCGCAGTGTGGCGGTCCACATGATTGGCAAGGTCAAGACCACCGTGCAAATGGTGGCGATCCCCTTCCTCCTGTTCGATGACCGCCTGTTCGGGCTGATCGATACCGGGGCATGGGGCACAGTCCTGATCTGGATCTCGGCGGTGCTCACCGTGTGGTCCATGGTCTATTACTTGCGCAAGGCGCTACCCGAGATCCGCAAGCGGGTGCACTGAGCGATGTCCGAGGCGTCCTCCACTCAGGCCCGGCTGGTGCAGGCCATGCCCGCCGTGTTCGTCCTGATCTGGAGTACCGGCTTCATCGTGGCGCGATATGGCATGCCGCACGCGCCGCCCTTTACTTTCCTCGCCGTGCGCTATGCGCTGTCGGTGGCCTGCTTCGTGGTGTGGGCACTGACGACCCGGGCAGTGTGGCCTTCGGACCGGCGGCAGTGGTGGCACCTGGGCGTGACGGGCGTATTGATGCACGCGGGCTACCTCGGAGGCGTGTGGGCAGCGGTCAAGCTCGGGATGGGCGCGGGTCTGTCGTCGCTGCTGGTGGGCCTGCAACCGGTGCTGACGGGTCTGTGGCTGTCGGCCCTGGGTGGCGAGGTGACGCGCCGTCAGTGGACCGGCCTGGTGCTGGGTCTGGGGGGGCTGGTGTTGGTGGTCTGGCAAAAGCTGGGCCTGGGTGAAGTCAACGCCGCCAACCTGGCGTTCGCGGTGACCGCGCTGGTGAGCATCACGGCGGGCACGCTCTATCAAAAGCGCTTCGTGCAGCCGTGTGACGTACGGACTGCCAACCTGGTGCAACTGGCCGCAGCCTTTGTGGTGACCTTGCCCCTGGCCTTGATGGAGACCGAGTCGCCCCGCTGGTTCACCGCCGCCGGGGCGCTGAACACCGAGCTGGTGGGCGCGATGGCCTGGTCGGTGTTGGGGATGACGATAGGTGGCAGCTCGCTGTTGTACCTGTTGATCCAGAGGGGCGCGGCGACCCGGGTGACCAGCCTGATGTACCTGGTGCCGCCGACCACGGCCATGATGGCCTGGGTGCTGTTCGACGAACCGATCACGGCGCTCACCGTGGCCGGCGTGGCCTTGACGGCGATCGGGGTCAGTGTCGTGGTGCGCAGTCCCGCACCCGCCAGGGCCTGAGGCGCGGGGCAAGCAGAGGACGAGCCGAGCACAGGCACAATCGGGCCCCCATGCTGTTCGAAGGTTTTGATCGTTTCGAGGTGCGCCGAGGTGACGTGCGCCTGGCCTGCCGGCGCGCGGGCCGCGGCCAGCCTCTGCTCCTCATGCACGGGCATCCACAGACCATGGCCATGTGGCACCGGGTAGCGCCGCAACTGGCGCAGCGTTTTACCGTGGTGATGATGGACCTGCGCGGTTACGGCGATTCCTCCCGACCCGAGCCGGGTCTTGAGAACGCGGCCTATTCGCGCCGCGAGATGGCGCTGGACGCGGTGGCGGTGATGCAGTCGCAGGGCTTCGAACGTTTTCAGGTGCTGGCGCATGACCGTGGCGCGCGGGTTGCGCACCGGCTCGCAGCCGACCATGCCCAGCGGGTCGAGCGCCTGATGTTGCTGGACATCGCGCCCACGCTGGCCATGTACACCCATACCAGCGAGGCGTTCGCTCGCGCCTACTGGCACTGGTTTTTCCTGATTCAACCGCCGCCGCTGCCGGAGGGCCTGATCGAGGACGATCCGGTGCGCTTCCTGCGCAGTGTGATGGGCGCGCGCTATGCGGGCCTGGCTGCTTTCGATCCCGAAGCGATGGCCGAATACGAACGCTGTATTGCGCTGCCCGGGTCGGCGCGCGGCATCTGCAGCGACTACCGCGCCAGCGCCGGTATCGACCTGGTGCATGACCGCGCCGATGTGGCTGCCGGTCTGCGCTTGGCGCAGCCCCTGCGCGTGCTGTGGGGAGACAGGGGCATCGTGGGCAAGTGTTTTGACGTGCTGGCGCTGTGGCGCGAGCGCGCCGCCGAGGTGAGCGGGCGCGGCGTGGACAGCGGGCATTACCTGGCCGAGGAGGCGCCGCAGGCGGTGCTGGACGAGGCCTTCGGATTCTTCAGGAGTACATGAGATGAGCAAGAAGCGAATTGCCGTGATCGCCGGCGACGGCATCGGCAAGGAAGTGATGCCCGAGGGCATCCGGGTGATGGAGGCGGCTGCCAGCCGCTTTGGCATCGACCTGCATTTCGACCACTTCGATTTTTCCAGCTGGGACTATTACGAGAAGCACGGCAAGATGCTTCCGGACAACTGGAAGGACCAGGTCGGCGGCCATGACGCGATCTATTTCGGCGCGGTGGGTTGGCCCGACAAGATTGCCGACCACGTGTCCCTGTGGGGATCGTTGCTGCTGTTTCGCCGCGAGTTCGACCAGTACGTGAACCTGCGCCCGGCGCGTTTGATGCCTGGCATCGTCGCGCCCGTGGTGCGCCGCGACGGCAGCCGCCGCGAGCCTGGCGAGATCGACATGTACATCGTGCGCGAGAACACCGAGGGCGAATACTCGAGCATCGGCGGGCGCATGTACCCGGGCACGCCGCGCGAGATCGTGATGCAGGAGACGGTCATGTCGCGCGTGGGCGTGGACCGTGTACTGAAGTTCGCGTTTGAGCTGGCGCAGTCGCGCCCCAAAAAGCACCTGACCAGCGCCACCAAGTCCAACGGCATTGCGATCACCATGCCGTATTGGGACGAGCGGGTGGCCGAAATGGCCAAGGCCTATCCGGGGGTGAAACTGGACAAGTTCCATATCGACATCCTGACCGCGCACTTCGTGCAGCGACCCGATTTCTTCGATGTGGTGGTGGCCAGCAACCTGTTTGGCGACATCCTCTCCGACCTGGGGCCTGCCTGCACCGGCACCATCGGTATCGCGCCCAGCGCCAACCTGAACCCGGACCGCACGTACCCCTCGCTGTTCGAGCCGGTGCACGGCTCGGCCCCCGATATTGCCGGCAAGCACATCGCCAACCCGATCGGGCAGATCTGGTGCGGCGCCATGATGCTCGAGTTCCTGGGCTACAAATCCGCGCACGACGCGGTGCTCACGGCCATCGAGAAAGTGCTCGACCCGGCTAACGGTGGGCCGCGCACGCCCGACATCGGTGGCAAGGCCAGCACCAGCGACTTAGGCCGCGCGATCGCGCAGGCGCTGTGATGTTGGCCAAGCGATTACAATCGCGGCCCGCTGTAGGTATCAGCCCCAAGCCGTATTGACAGCCTCCGGGCCCGTCGCTTTAATCAAAAGCGCGGCTCCGGAACGAACGGACCGACGAAAGACACCTCCCCCACCGGCCGGATGCGTGCTTGCACAGCGCGCCAGGGGGGCAGTGACTGAACAAAAATTGGATATCAACCTATCTCTCACCGAGGGGCTCCTTGTGAACAAAACCGAACTGATTGAGCACATCGCAAAACACGCCGATATCTCCAAAGCTGCAGCCACCCGCTCGCTGGAGTCGATGATTGGCGCCGTGAAGACCACCCTGAAAAAAGGGGGCTCGGTGTCTCTGGTGGGCTTCGGCACTTTCGCCGTTGGCAAGCGCGCTGCGCGCAGCGGGCGCAACCCGCGCACCGGTGCGACCATCAAGATCAAAGCGGCCAAAGTGCCCAAGTTCCGTCCGGGCAAGGCCTTGAAGGACGCCCTGAACTGAACGACCCGTCACGGGGGTGCTTAGCTCAGTTGGTAGAGCGGCGCCCTTACAAGGCGTAGGTCGGGGGTTCGAACCCCTCAGCACCCACCACCCTTGACCGGCCGTCACGACCGCAAGCCCGCCACCTGGCGGGCTTTTTTCTTTGGTGCAGGGCCTGTTGTTTACGTTCCGATGTTTGTGTTACAACCATCGGGAACATGGCCGCAAAAAGTTCAGATAAGCGCGGCTTGTTTTGAACCTCCAGCGACTCTCCTCATTGGAGAAGTGCGGCCGCAGAGGGCGACTTCCAAAGTGTGAATGGCTGGCGTGTAGTCCTAAAAGGCTCTTTGAGAATCGGATTGACGATAAATGTCTGCTTTCGCCTCGTCTCCGCGTTGAACCTGCCGGCCTGACATGTACGCCCCGTCCCCCACTCCGATCATCGGCAAGAGCGCTCATACGCGCACCCTGCTGGACTTGATCAAGGTGCTCGCGGGCTCGAATTCGACGGTCCTGATCACCGGAGAGAGTGGCACCGGCAAGGAGCTCGTGGCGCAGGCGCTACACCGCCAGAGCCCCCGCCGCCAGTCGCCCTTCGTGCCGATCAACTGCGGTGCGATCCCGAAGGATCTCCTGGAGAGCGAGCTGTTTGGTCATCGCAAGGGTGCCTTCACCGGGGCGGTGAGCGATCGCGTAGGGCGCTTTGAGATGGCCCATGGCGGCACGCTGTTCCTCGACGAGATTGGTGATCTGCCTTTGGACATGCAGGTCAAACTGCTGCGTGTGCTGCAGGATCGCTGCGTGGTGCCGGTGGGCGCGACCCGTTCGGTGGCCATCGATGTGCGGGTGATCGCCGCGACCCACAAGAACCTGGCGCAGGACGTGGCGCAAGCGCGCTTTCGCGAGGACCTTTATTACCGCCTGAACGTGCTGCCGTGTCACACCGCGCCGCTGCGTGAGCGGCAGGAGGACATCCCCGAACTGCTCGCGTTTTATGCCGAGCGGCACGCACAGGAAGGCCATGCGCCGATCCAGTTTGACGATGACCTGATGCGGGCCCTGGTGACGTACGGCTGGCCCGGCAACGTGCGCGAGCTGTCCAACCTGGTGGACCGCTTCACCACCCTGTTCCCGGGGCAGTGCGTGCAACTGCGCGCGATCCCGGTGAGTATGCTGCCGCCGGGGCTGACTGCACGCGTGCCCGCTGCCCCGATCGCGGTGATGCAACCGGCCGCGTCCGTGATCGCGCCCGGCGAAGAGGATCCGGTGCTGATTTCCTTGCTGGATCGTGCTGACGATGAGAGCAGCTTCCTTTTGCCTGCCTTGCCCCAGGCCGTGAGCCTGCCCCCCGAGCTTGAGCCGCCGGTAGGCGAGTTGCCGACCCCCAATGTGGTGGAGGAAATCGTCTGTCTGGCGCAGGGCATCGTCAGCCTGCCGCCCGACGGATTGCCACTGAAACAGCAGCTGGTAACGATCGAGCGCAGCCTGATCGAGCAGGCGCTGCAGCGTACCAACGGAAACGTATCGCAGACGGCGCGCCTGCTCCACCTGCAACGCACCACGCTGATCGAGAAGATCCAGAAGTACGAGCTGCGCGTGGGTGAGACGCGCAACGGCTGATCGTTCTTAGTTGGCGCGCGGCGGCACGACGATCGCGCCGTTAGGGTTGGAGGTGGTCGACGGCGTCGCGTTGGGACTGACCGGCGGCTGTACGCGAGGGTATTGCACGGAGCGCTCGCGTTCACGTTCGGCAGCGGCACTGGCGCTCGTGCTGGCAGCGTTCCTTTGCATGGCCTCGAGGTAACGCTCTCGCTGCAAGGTCACCAGCGCCTGGACATCGCGATTGAGCTTGTCGACGTTGCCCACCGCGCCTTTGAGGGACTGCACATCACGCCCAAGCGCCTGGACGGCCGCAGCCTGTGCCTGCATGCGCGCGTTCATGGCCTCGAACTGGCGTGCCAGGTTCTGGTTGCCTGCCGCGACCTGTTCAGCGGTCTTGGTCGGAATCTGACTGGCCAGTGTCTCCGATTGTTTGACGGTCTGGTCGATGCGTGCGCCGACCTCGCCGGTGGTGCGGGCCAGCACTTCGATTTGGGAAGCAAGCTTGCCCACCGACTCATTGATGGTGTTGAGCGAGCCCAGTCCCTCGTTCAGGGCCACGGCGCGCTGGGCAACCGCCAGCAAGGTCGCATCGAGCTGGTTGATACGGCTGTTCATGCGAATGCCCGTGACGACGATGAACATCAGCGCCAGCAGCGTGATCAGCGAGACGATGCCCATGACGACATAACTTTGCTTGCGTACGCTGCTTTGCGTGGCTTGCAAGGCGTCGGTGGTGCGGTGCAGGTCGGCGGTGACGCTGGCGGCAGACTGCGCACTGCGATTGGCCAATTCGGCGGCGTCGAGCACGGCGCCTGCCAGTTCGTCCAAACCGGCGAGCGAAACTGCTGCAGGGTGGGTAGGCGCAGTAGGAGCAGAGGCCGGGGGAGCAGAGACTGGGGCAGGGGTAGTCACTGCCGCTTCGGCTACGGCGCCAGGCGCATCGTCTGCCGCCGCCAGCGCCGGTGCGTCGCCAGGTTCGACGACGTCGGCGAGCACGGGCGGTTGCGGCTGGAAGCCGGGGTCGCTGGGGCTGATCGCCGGGGGTGTGCCGGAGTCGGCGGGGGTGTCGCCAGTGTTGGGAGTCGCGGGTGCGTTCATGGGGGTCTCCTGGATTCAGCGGGCGCGTCGGCCCGCAGGGGGCAGGCGATCCATTTCGCGCCCCACAGCTTCATTGCGTTCTCGCAGCTGCGCGATGCGTTGCCGGATCGCGCTGCTCAGTCCCAAGCCCGGTGAGTCGGCCTCGGCCTCCTGATGATCGAGCGGGTCGGGTGTGGGCGCCAGGACTTCTGGCTCCTTCACACCCTCGCGTGCCCGGCTCGCTTCCTCGCTACGACGTAGCGTGGCCTTCAGGCGCGCGGTGAGGCCCTGGGCCGCATCGTCGTCGGGCTTGCGGGCCTTCTGGCTTGTGGCGACATTGGTGCCGGGCTTGACCGTGACGGTGTGTGGCTTGCCGCTGCCGATCACGGTCGGTGGCGGGGGGACGGGGGCGCTCATGGACGGTACCTGCTTGAGTTCAGGGGCGTGACCGCAGGGCGACCGCGGCGGTGGTGGCGCCAGGGCTCGGCTTGCTGATCGGCCCTGCGGGTCGCGTGTCGCGGGTGCCAGGCTGGATCGAGAGCCAGGTGCCCAGTCCGCCGGCCAGCGCCGCACTTAGGATCACACCACTGACCAGGATCACGCGGTTACGGCGAGCGACTCTGTCGCCGACGGTGGCCGTCTTGCGCGGTCCAGCCGCAGTCTTGCTCGGCGGCGGGGTCTTCCCCTTGGACAAGGGCTTGGCCGCCACGCGGGCGGCCGATCGCGCCAGGGGTTTGGCGCTCGTTGAAGGGCTCGTCTTGCGTGAGGCCGGGGCCTTGCTTGTCGGTGTGCGGGTCTTGGCGCCGCTATGGGGTTCGCTGCGACGCCAGAAGGCCAGTCGCCAGCGACGGCGGGCGGGCTTGGGCTCGTTCGGGACAGCCCAGGGCGGCAAGGTTTCAGGGGGTTCGCGCAGCGCCTCCCGCAGGGCCTCGCGCGAGGCCTCGCTGCTGGCGGAGGGCGGCATGCCGGCGACCTGGATGCGCCAATGCAGCGCCTGGGCCCCCAAGACCTCCAGATTGCCGGTCACAGCGAAGTCCCGATCCTGAATCAGGGCGATGCGCAGGTTGGCACCCGGCAGATCGTTGACCAGTCGTACCAGCAGCGCGAATTCGGCGCTGGAGAGGGTGGGGCTGTCGTGGACCACGAAGACATGAACCGGCCGCGTCGCGTCGGGGTCACGGGTGACGACATCGGACAGGGGCAGGTCGGCCAGCAGGCCGTTGACCTGTTGCACCAGTTGGTCGCAACTCCCGGGCAAGTGCGGCACAACCTTCACATGATCGTGCTGGCGCAAGTCGCGCACGAGCAGGCGGCTGTAATGGTCCAGCGCGTCGCTGGAGGCGCTGGACAGGGCGATCGGGCGGCGTCCTTGCAAAAGGGCGCGGACCAGGGCTTGCATGCGCTGTTCGTCTTCGGTGCTGTAGTAGCCGTTGGCTTCGGGCAGCGCAAGCGGCAGCGAGGCGGCGGTGAGTGACGGGGTTTTCTTCGTCATGGCAGCAAGCAGGGTGGGTCAGGTAGGGGCAAATCGGGTCATCAGGCGGGCGCCGGCACTTCGTCGTCCTGCTCGAGGCGACGGCCATCGGCGTCAAAGCGCATGGTGGGCGGCACGACCGGGTGGGGGCGGCGCATGCCCGGGCGGCCCGGCTGCGCGCCCTCGAGGCTGAACACATAGGCGATGACCTGGGCCACCGCGTGGTAGAGGGCCTCGGGCACCGGGTGTTCGGCTTCGGTGGTGAAGTACAGGGCGCGGGCCAGCTCGGGTGCGGCGAACAGATGCACGCCGGCTGTGGCCGCTTCTTCGCGGATCTTGGCGGCCATGAAGTCGCTGCCCTTGGCCACCAAGATGGGCGCGCCATTGCCGTTCGGGTCGTATTCGAGGGCGACGGCGAAGTGCTCGGGGTTGGTGATGACCACGTCGGCGTCTTTCACCCGCTGCAGCATGCGCGCGTTGGCCATTTCGCGCTGGCGACGGCGGATGTGGGCCTTGACCTCGGGTCGGCCCTCCATGTCCTTCATTTCGTCCTTGATCTCTTGGTGCGTCATGCGCATGCGCTTCATGAAGCTGTGACGTTGCCAGGGCACGTCAATCAAGGCGATCAGGCCCAGCGCCAACGAGATCACGAGGGCAGACTGCAGCAGCAGGGTGCCGGCCAGGCCCATGGCCGGCTCCAGCGCCATGTCGCCGATGCGCAGGATGTCGTCCATGCGCAGGGCCAGACTGAGCCACAAAGCCCCGCCGACCAACACAAACTTCAAAATGGCCTTGCCCAGTTCAACGGCGGCGTGCGGGCCGAACATGCGCTTGAGACCTTCGATGGGACTGAGCTTGGTGGCCTTGGGTGCAGCGGCCGCCGGCGAGAACATGAAGCCGCCCGACAGGCCGGCCGCCAAGATGGCCATGATCACGGTGAGGCACATCACGGGCATGACCACCAGGAAGCCGTTGGCCAGCTGATCGCCCAGGCTGGCGAGCATCAGCGCCGGCTTGTCCAGGGTCTTGCGATCGAAGGTGAAGCCGCTGGCGAAATGCGTGGCCAGTCGCTGCGCCATCCAGCTTCCTGTGAGCGTGATCAGGAGCAGGGCGCCGATGACGACAGCCGCAGCCGGTGCCTCAGTGGACCGGGCAATCTGACCCTCTTCGCGCGCCTTTTGCAGTCGGCGCGCGGTCGGTTCTTCGGTGCGTTCCTGGGCGCTGTTCTCAGACACGCGGCACCCCCAGGAGTTCGCGCACCGTGGAGAAGCCTTGCAGCCACATCCAGTCGATGCGACCGATGATGCTGCCCATGAAGGCGAGCAGCACGATGAAGCCGACGGCGACCGAGGCGGGGAAGCCGACTGAGAAGATGTTCAGGCTGGGGGCGGCGCGGGTGATCACGCCGACCCCGATGTTGACAAACAAAAGCGCCACCATGACCGGCAGCGACATCAGCACCGCACCCAGGAACATCATGGAGCTCCAGCGAAGCAAGAGGCCCATGCTTTCGGGCACGAAGATGCTGGTGCCTATGGGCAGGGTGTGAAAGCTCTCGAGGATCATGCCCAGGAGGATCACGTGGCCCCCCATGCCGACAAAAATCAAGGAGCCCAGCACGATCAGGAATTGCGAGATCACGGGCACGTTGCCCATGTTGGGATCCATCAGGTTGGCCATGGACAGACCCATGGAGGTGGCAATGGCCTGGCCGCCGACCACCATGGCGGCCACCACCATTTGCAGGATCAGGCCCGCGATGGCGCCAATGGCCAGCTGGTTGATGATTTCCTTGAGACCAGCCGCTGACACCGGGTCGATCACGGGCCAGGTGTGCATGGGATACACCAGCCAGGCCAGCACGATGGCCAGCAGCACGCGTAGCCGCAGATTGAAGGCACGCAGCGCGAAGACGGGGGCCGTGACCATCAGGGCCGAGATGCGCAGCATCGGCCAGAGGAACGTGTAGAACCTCGCGACGACGTCCGCTGCCAGCAACTCCATGGCCCAGGCCCTCGCCGCTCGCTTACCCAAAAAGCGCAGGAATGCGCTGGAAGATGGCGCGGGTGAATTCCACCAAGGTGCCCAGCATCCAGCTGCCAAACAGCAAGATGGCTAGACCCATGGCGATCACCTTGGGGATGAAACTGAGCGTCATCTCGTTGATCGAGGTGGCCGCTTGGACGATACCAATCACCAGACCCACGACGAGGGCCACGCCCAGGAGGGGCGCGCTGACCAGGAGCGTGGCCCACAGGGCCTGCCGTCCGATGTCCACGACCATAGCTGAATCCATTGTTTGACTCCGTTGTGCGTGTGGGGGCTAGGGCATCACGAAACTGGATGCCAGCGAACCCATGATCAGGGCCCAGCCATCGACCAGCACGAACAGCATCAGCTTGAACGGCATGGAGATCATCATCGGAGACAGCATCATCATGCCCATGGACATGAGCACGCTGGCCACGATGAGGTCGATCACCAGGAATGGGATGTAGATCAGGAACCCGATGGTGAAAGCGCTTTTGAGTTCGGAGGTCAGAAAGGCCGGCACCAGAGTCATGAAGGGAATCTCGCCGGGACTGGCGACGGCGCCCTTGCGCGAGATTTCCATGAAGAGAGCGATATCGTCTTCGCGGGTTTGTTTGAGCAGGAAGGCGCGCACGGGTTGTTCGGCCGCGCCCAGCGCTTGCTCGAATCCAGTCTTGCCGTCCATGTAGGGGACCAGGGCGTTGCGATAGACCTCTTCGAAGATGGGGGACATCACAAAGAGGGTGAGAAACAGGGCCAATCCGGTGAGGACCAGGTTCGGTGGGGTCTGGCCCGTGCCCAGTGCTTGGCGCAGGATGGACAGCACGATGATGATGCGCACGAAGGCCGTCAACATCAGCAGCGCCGAGGGCAGCAGCGTCAGCGACGTCATGAGCGCCAGCAGCTGCAGGCTCAGGCTGTATTGCTGGCCCTGCGGGGTCTGGGTCACGTTGATGCCCGGCAGGCCGGCAGCGGGCGCGGCCCAGCCCAGAGCGGGCAGGGCGGCGAACGCCACCGCCACGACCAGCGGCAACAGGCGCGCGAGGCGAGCGGTCACAGGTCAGGCTCCGGCGGGAACGTGGCGGGGCCTTGCGGCGGCAGCGGCGCGCCCGCGTCGGCGGCGCGCCAGGTGCCCAAAGGGGTGATCTGCGCCGGGGTGATGCCCACGAGCACTTCGCGGCCGTCGCAGCGCACCAGGGCGATCTTCATACGCGCGCCCATGGCCAGCGTCTCGACCACGCGCAGGCGCTGCTCGCGCCGGGTGAACGTGGAGGACAGCTGCAGGCGCTTGATCGCCCACAGCAGCCCCAGCAGCAGCCCCACGACCAGCGCGAAGCTCAGAAGGTACTGGACGATGCTGCCCCAGGATGCGTTCATGATGGTCAATCGGTCAGAGCGACTCGAGGCGCTCGTTGGCGGGGACCACGCGCGTGAGGCGGATGCCGTAGCGTTCGTTGACCAGCACCACCTCGCCCTGGGCGACGACGGTGTTGTTCACGAGCAGGTTCAGCGGCTCGCCGGCGATGCGATCGAGTTCGACTACGCTGCCCTGCGTCAGGCGCATCAGGTCGCGGATCTTGATCGTCGCGCGGCCCACTTCCACGGACAGCGAGACCGGGATGTTTTGCAGCACGTCCGGGTGGATTTGTTTGCTGATGTCGCCGGTGTCGGCGACGGGGGTGTCTTCGGGGGTGGTGCTCATGGCATCGTCCTTCGGGGAAATCGGGTCAGCGGTCGGGGAGGCTGGGGGCGGGCGCGACGGGCTTGACCATCATCACGGCGGCGTTGTTGCCCAGAGTCCCCACCTCCACATCGAACACCGGCTTGTCACCCACGGTCATGCGGGCGTAGTCGGGTTTGCGAAATGGCAACGTGTCGCCCACCTGCAGGTTCTGCAGTTGGGCCATGGTGATGTCCAGCTTGCCCAAGGAGACCTGGGCCTCGACGCTGGCGTCTTGCACGGCGT
>JBEAZV010000067.1:0-15521 GCA_041159245.1 Pseudomonadota bacterium | reverse complement strand
TGCGGCATTTCAAGCTGATGAAAGTGGCTGGCGCCTACTGGCGGGGCGACCATCGCAACGAAATGTTGCAGCGGGTCTACGGCACCGCGTGGGCCAGCAAGGAAGAACTGCAGCAGTACCTGACCATGCTGGAGGAGGCCGAGAAGCGCGACCACCGCAAGCTCGGCCGCGAACTCGACCTGTTTCATATTGACGACCACGCGCCTGGCGTGGTGTTCTGGCACCCCAAGGGCTGGACGGTGTGGCAGGAGGTGGAGCAGTACATGCGCCGCGTGTACCGCGACAACGGCTACCAGGAGGTCAAGGGTCCGCAGCTTCTGGACAAGACCCTCTGGGAGAAGACCGGCCACTGGGACAAGTACCGCGAGAACATGTTCACCACCGAATCGGAAAAGCGCGACTACGCGCTCAAGCCGATGAACTGCCCGGGCCACATCCTGATCTTCAAGCAGGGCGTCAAGAGCTACCGCGACCTGCCCCTGCGCTATGGCGAATTCGGCCAGTGCCACCGTAACGAACCCACCGGCGGCCTGCACGGGATCATGCGGGTGCGCGGCTTCACGCAGGACGATGGCCACATCTTCTGCACCGAGGACCAGATCCTGGCCGAGTGCACGGCGTACACCGAATTACTCCAAAAGGTCTACAAGGATTTCGGCTTCACCGAGATCATCTACAAGATTGCCACTCGGCCCGAAAAGCGCATCGGGTCGGATGAGAGCTGGGACCGCGCCGAGCACGCCCTGATGCAAAGCCTGCGCGCCTCGGGCTGCGAGTTCGTCATCGCCCCGGGCGACGGCGCCTTCTACGGCCCCAAGGTCGAATACACCCTGAAGGACGCCATCGGTCGCCAGTGGCAGTGCGGCACGATCCAGGTCGATTTCTCCATGCCCGAGCGCCTGGACGCTGAATTCGTGGGCGAGGACGGGGCACGCCATCGGCCGGTCATGCTGCACCGAGCCATCGTCGGCAGCATGGAGCGTTTCATCGGCATCCTGATCGAGCAGCACGCCGGCGCCTTGCCGGTCTGGCTGGCGCCGGTGCAGGTGGCGGTCCTCAACATCACCGATTCCCAGGCCGATTACGCCCGGGAAGTGGCTAAAACGCTGCAAAATCAAGGGCTTAGGGTCGAGTTGGACCTCCGGAACGAGAAAATTACGTATAAAATCCGGGAACACTCGCTCCAGAAGCTGCCTTACATCCTGGTCGTAGGCGACAAGGAAAAGGCAGCTGGCGCGGCTGCAGTTCGAGCCCGGGGCAACCAGGACCTCGGCGCGATGCCCGTCCAGGCGTTCATTGAACGCATCCGGGACGACATCGCCAACAAACACTGATACCCAAAGGAAGCAACCATCGCTACTGAATTTCGCGATCGCCGCCAGCGCGAGGAACGCAAGCACCGCCTGAACCGGGAAATCATGGCCCCGGAAGTCCGACTCTCCGGCCCCGAGAACGAGCCCCTGGGCATCGTGAGCCTGCAGGAAGCCCTGCGCATGGCCGGCGAGCTGGACGTGGACCTGGTTGAAATCGCCGCCACCGCCGTGCCCCCCGTGTGCCGGCTCATGGACTACGGCAAGTTCAAGTACCAGGAGCAGAAGAAGGCGGCGGAAGCGAAGGCCAAGCAGACGGTCATCGAGATCAAGGAAGTGAAGTTCCGCCCGGGCACCGATGACGGTGACTACAACATCAAGATGCGCAACATCCGGCGCTTCTTGGCGGATGGCGACAAATGCAAGATCACGCTGCGCTTTCGGGGCCGCGAGATCACGCACCAGGAATTGGGCATGGCCCTCCTGAACCGGATTCGGGATGAACTGGCCGACATCATCGTGGTCGAGCAGTTCCCCAAGCTGGAAGGCCGGCAGATGATCATGATGATCGCGCCGGGCAAGAAGAAGCCGGCGGCGGCACCTGCCAAGCCGGCCACTGAGGCGCAGAGCGCTTCGGCCTGACGCGAAAGCGTCAGTTTTTTTGATGTGAGATCAGTCGCCGGTGGGTCGGTCACCCGCCGGGGTCTTGAAGGACGGTGTTCGCACCGTCCGAAACAAGTGGCTCGGGGCCAGCAAGTCCGCGGAAAGTTTCGCGGCGCCTCACGAGCACAAATGAAGAAGGAGCATGCACATGCCCAAAATGAAGACCAAGAGCAGCGCCAAGAAGCGCTTTCGCGTTCGTCCGGGCGGCACCGTTAAGCGGGGCCAGGCGTTCAAGCGCCACATCCTGACCAAGAAGACCACCAAGAACAAGCGTCACCTGCGTGGTGCTGTGGCGGTGCATGAGACCAATATGGGTCACATGGCACAGATGCTCCCGTTCGCGGGTCTGTGATCAACCGAACGAACAAGAAGGAGTAATACATGCCTCGCGTCAAACGTGGTGTCACGGCTCGCGCCCGCCACAAAAAAGTTCTCGCCCTTGCCAAGGGCTTCCGCGGCCGCCGCGGCAACGTCTTCCGCATCGCCAAAGAAGCGGTGATGAAGGCTGGGCAATATGCCTACCGTGATCGCCGTGCCAAGAAACGCGTCTTCCGCCAGCTGTGGATCGCCCGTATCAACGCCGCCGCGCGTGAACTGGGCCTGACCTACAGCCAGTTCGCCAACGGCATCCGCAAGGCCGGCATCGAGATCGACCGCAAAGTGCTGGCCGATATCGCGGTGCACGACAAGGCGGCCTTTGCCGGCATCGTGGAACAGGTCAAGGCCAAGCTGGCTGCCGCCTGAGTCCTCCACGTGCGCTGACGGTTTCAGCGCACGGGTCACCTACCAGCACAGGGCTAGGGCTTGCAAGGCGCTAGCCCTGTTTCATTTCGCATGAGCCAAGATCTCGATTCCATCGTCGACGCCGCGCGTCAGTCCTTCGCCCAGGCGGCCACGCCCGCCCAGCTCGAGGATGCCAAGGCGCTGTACATCGGCAAGTCCGGCCGCATCACCGAGCTGATGAAAGGGATGGCCTCGCTCAGCGTCGAGGAGAAGAAGACTCGCGGCGCGGCCATCAACCAGGCCAAGCAAGCGGTGGAAGAGGCCCTCACGCAGCGCCGCCGCGCATTGGCCGACGCCGAACTCGAGCACCAACTGCGCGCCGAGGCGCTGGACGTGACCCTGCCCGGGCGCCAGCGCGAACCCGGTGGCCTGCACCCGGTGAGCCTCACGATGGAGCGCATCGAGCAGATCTTCGCCAGCATGGGATTTGATGTGGCCGATGGCCCCGAGATCGAGTCCGACTGGCATAGCTTCACCTCGCTCAATAACCCGCCCAACCACCCGGCGCGGTCCATGCAGGACACCTTCTATGTGGACCTCAAGGGCGAGGACGGCATCCCCTACAACCTGCGCCCGCACACCAGCCCGATGCAGGTGCGCTATGCGCACGCCCACATCAAGAAGCATGCGCAAGCCCTGAGGGCCGGCCAGATGCCCGAGATCCGCGTCATTGCCCCGGGCCGCACCTATCGCGTGGACAGCGACGCCACGCACTCGCCCATGTTCCACCAGTGCGAAGGCCTGTGGCTGGGGCGCAATGTGAGCTTCAAAGACCTCAAGGTCGTTTTCACCGATTTCTGCCGCACCTTCTTCGAGAGCCACGACCTGGCGCTGCGTTTCCGTCCCAGCTTCTTTCCCTTCACCGAGCCGAGCGCCGAGATCGACATTCAGTTCCAGTCGGGGCCGCTGGCCGGTCGCTGGCTGGAAGTGGCCGGTTCGGGTCAGGTGCATCCGAACGTGGTGCGCAACATGGGGCTGGACCCGGAGCAGTACATCGGCTTTGCCTTCGGTATGGGGCCGGACCGCCTGACCATGCTGCGGTATGGCGTGAACGACCTGCGCCTCTTTTTTGACGGCGACATCCGCTTCCTGCGCCAATTCCGATAAACGAACATGCAATTCCCTGAGTCCTGGCTGCGCGAGTTCTGCAACCCGCCCCTCTCCACCCAAGCACTGGCCGACACCCTCACCATGGGCGGCCTGGAGGTGGAGGAGCTGCGCCCCGTCGCGCCGCCCTTCACGAAGGTGGTGGTCGGTGAGATCAAGGAGGCGGTGCAGCATCCCAACGCCGACCGCCTGCGTGTGTGCCAGGTGGATGTAGGGCAGGGCGCTTTACTCAATATCGTTTGTGGTGCGCCGAACGCGCGCGTGGGCATTCGCGTGCCATGTGCGCTGGTGGGGGCCGAGCTGCCCCCCGGTGAGGACGGTAAGCCGTTCCAGATCAAACTGGGCAAGCTGCGCGGCGTCGAGAGCCAGGGTATGTTGTGCTCGGCGCGCGAGCTGCAACTCAGTGACGACCACGGTGGTCTGCTCGAACTCGCAGCCGATGCCCCGGTGGGCCTCGATGTGCGAGAAGTACTGGACCTCGAGGACACGCTTTTGACCCTCAAGCTCACGCCCAACCTGGCCCACGCCCTGAGCGTGTATGGCGTGGCGCGCGAGCTGTCTGCCCTGACGGGCGCGCCGCTCAAGGCCCCCGCGTTCGAACCGGTCAAGCCCGCCCACGACGGCCGGCTGAAGGTCAAGATCTCTGCGCCCGACCTGTGCGGCCGCTTCTCGGGGCGCGTGGTGCGCAACGTCAACACCCAGGCCAAGACCCCTCAGTGGATGGTCGACCGCCTGGCGCGCTGTGGCCAGCGCAGCGTGACGGCCCTGGTGGATATCTCCAACTACGTGATGTTCGAGTTCGGCCGTCCGTCGCACATCTTCGACCTTGACAAGATTCACGGCGCTCTGGACGTACGCTGGGGCCGCGCGGGTGAATCCCTCAAGCTCCTGAACGGCAGCACCGTCACCGTCGACGAGCAGGTGGGCGTGATCGCGGACGACGCGCAGGTCGAATCCCTGGCCGGCATCATGGGGGGCGACTCGACGGCCGTGTCGGATGCCACCCGCAACGTCTACGTCGAGGCGGCCTTCTGGCACCCGCAGGCAATCCAGGGCCGCTCGCGCCGCTACAACTTCTCCACCGACGCCGGCCACCGCTTCGAGCGTGGCGTCGACCCGAGCCTCACGATCGAACACATCGAGCACATCACCCGTCTGATCCAGACCATCTGCGGGGGCGAGGCCGGTCCTATCGACGACCAGATCGTGGCCCTGCCCGCACGCCAGCCCGTCACCCTACGCGCCTCGCGCGCGGCGCAGGTGATCGGCATGCCGCTGTCGGCCGACGATTGCCGCCAGGCCCTGGCGCGCCTGGGTCTGGACGTGAAGGTCGAGGGCGACCGCCTGACCGTGCTGCCGCCTCCGCATCGCTTTGACCTCGCGATCGAGGAAGACCTGATCGAGGAGGTGGTGCGCATCGTCGGCTACCAGAACCTGCCGACCACGCCGCCGCTGGCCCCCATCGTGGCCAGCCCCGCGACCGAATCGCGCCGCAGCCGCTTCGCCTTGCGACGCCTGCTGGCGAGCCTGGGCTACCAGGAGACCATCAACTTCAGCTTCGTCGAGGAAGCGTGGGAGCGCGATCTCGCGGGTAACACCGACCCGGTGCGCCTGCTCAATCCGATTGCCAGCCCCATGAGCGTGATGCGCTCGACACTCCTGGGGTCGTTGCTGCAGGTGCTGCGGCACAACCTGGACCGCAAGGCCGAACGCGTGCGCGTGTTCGAACTAGGGCGCGTGTTCATGCGTGACGCCTCGGTGGCCACGACCGATACCACCGTGCGTGGCGTGCACCAGCCGATGCGCGTGGCGGGCCTGGCCTTCGGCGATGTCGATGGCCTGCAGTGGGGTCGCAAAGGGCAAGGCGCTGCCGACTTATTCGACCTCAAGGGCGATGTGCAGGCCTTGCTGGCCCCCTTGCAGGCGCAGTACCGGCCTGGTACCCATCCTGCGCTGCATCCTGGCCGCTGCGCCGGGGTGTGGATCGAAGGGGTGCAGGTCGGCGTGCTGGGCGAGTTGCACCCACGCTGGCGCCAGCAGTGGGAGCTGCCCGGTGCCCCCCTGCTGTTCGAACTGGATCTGGATGCGGTGCTCGCGCGCCGCGTAGCGGCCTTCGAGCCGGTGCCGCGCGTGCAGCCCTCGGAGCGAGACCTGGCGGTCATCGTGGCCGACACCGTGAGCCACGACGCCCTGCTGGAGGCAGTGCGCGCCGCCGACACCGGTGGACTCCTGCAAGGCGTCTTCCTGTTCGACGTGTACAAGCCGGCCCAGGCCGTACCCGGTATCGCGGCGCACGAAAAGAGCCTCGCGGTGCGTCTGACCCTGGGTCGCCCCTCGGCCACCCTGACCGACGAAGAGATCGAAGCTGCCGTCCAGGCGGTCGTAGCCCGTGTCGGCCGCGACGTGGGCGGACGCCTGAGGGCCTGAGCATGAACGACGCCACCCGTCCCGATTCCGACAGCGCACATCTGGATTTCACCGTCGAGAGCCTGGAAACGCCGGCCCTGACCAAGGCGCAGCTGGCCGAATTGCTGTTCGAGCAGATCGGCCTGAACAAGCGCGAGTCCAAGGACATGATCGACGCGTTCTTTGACCTGATCTCCGACAGCCTGGTCGACGGCCAGGACGTGAAGATTTCCAGCTTCGGCAATTTCCAGATCCGCACCAAGGCGCCCCGTCCGGGGCGCAACCCGCGCACCGGCGAGTTGATTCCGATCCAGGCGCGCCGGGTCGTGACCTTCCACGCGAGCCATAAGCTCAAGGAACTCATTCAGGGCGAGGGCGAAACCTCCTGAAGCGGCCACAGTCCTTTGGGTTATTTGCGGGAGGGCCGAGTTGGAGTACCCTCGCAGGTTCCCTCTGCATCGGCTTGATTTCAATGGAGAAAACGCTCCCGCCCATTCCGGCAAAACGCTACTTCACCATCGGTGAGGTGAGCGAGCTGTGTGGTGTCAAGCCGCACGTGCTCCGGTATTGGGAGCAGGAATTCACCCAGCTGCGTCCCATGAAGCGCCGGGGCAACCGTCGCTACTACCAGCACCACGAAGTGCTGATGATCCGCCGCATCCGCGACCTGCTGTATGACCAGGGCTTCACCATCAGCGGCGCGCGCAACAAGCTGCAGGAGCTCGTGCAGGGCGAGCGTGATCGCCGGCGCGCCGGCGAGGTAATGCTCGAAGGGGTGGAGCCCATCGAGGTCGATCCGCCCGAAGATGACGACGCCTTGCCCCAGGAGCGCTTTGACGCCCTCGCCGTGCCAGGCGGTGAGGCGGCCCTGCAGCGGCTCTTGCAGGTGCGTCGGGAACTTTTCGAGATCCGCGATCTGCTCTCCGCCCCCCACTGAGCCCTCCAAGGGAAGGCCCAGAGATTCACGCGCTATAATGCGAGGCTTGTCGGCGTGTAGCGCAGCCTGGTAGCGCACTTGCATGGGGTGCAAGGGGTCGCGAGTTCGAATCCCGCCACGCCGACCATTGATTCGCCACGTTTTGGCCGCCAACACGGGCCGGTTCCCACCAGGGGGCCGGCCTGTTTTGCTTGAGAGCGGTTCCGGGATCCAGGCGTTTCCCAGGGCCCTGGTCAAATTGACGCGCTAAGGTAGCATCGGGGCTTGTCCAGCAGTCTCGTCGTGAGCAGTACCATGCGGCGCTTTTTCCTGATTCGATCCCTCCTGGTCCTCGTGGCCGGCGCAGGTTCCGCCAACCTGGCCCTGGCGCAGGCACAAGCCAGCTCCTTGTCCGCTTGCCCCGGCACCTACAACCGTTCATGGACCAATTGCCATGGCACCCACGTGAACGCCCGGGGTGACCGCTACGTGGGCGCCTTCAAGAACGGTGAGTACGACGGCCTGGGCAGCCTCACCGAGGCCGATGGTTTCCGATACGTCGGCGAGTATCGGCAGGGCCGCCGCTGGGGGCGTGGCGTCCTTTATTTGACCAACGGCGACCGTTACGCCGGCGATTTCGTCAACGGGCACCGCACCGGGTGGGGCAGTTACCTGTTCGCAAGCAACCGCAATCATTACATCGGACAGGCGCAGCAATCGAAGTTCCAGGGCACTGGAACCTTCATCTTCAGCAGCGACGGCAGCCGTTACGTGGGCGAGTTTCGCGACGACAACTACAACGGCCGGGGGGTTTACTACCTCGGCAACGGTACCGTCTCCCAAAGCGGGCTCTGGGCCGACGACAAGCTCTCGCGCGCCGAGGCCGCAGACACGTCCCGCTTCCCCTTCAACCTGGCCGCTCCCGTGCCTGCAGAAGCCCTCGATTCGGTCAAGGGCGCCGCCTTGCAGCCCTGCCCGGGCACCCAGTACCTGGCCAGCTGGACGAACTGCATCGGCAACCGGTCTTTTAGCGATGGCACCCAGTACGTGGGTGCCTTCCTGGATGGCGAGATGCACGGCTTCGGCACCGGCCTGGCACAGACTGGGCACCGCTATGTCGGCGAATACCGCCAGGGCAAGCGCACCGGACGAGGCACGCTCTACTTCCCCAACGGCGACCAGTACACCGGTGATTTCGTCTCGGGTGATCGCACCGGGTACGGCACCTACCAGCATGTGGACGGCAAGAGCCGCTACGTCGGCCAGATGCTCAACTCCCGCTACCACGGGATCGGCACCTATGTCTTCGACACGGGCCGACGCTATGTGGGCGAGTTTCGCGATGACCAGTTCAGTGGCCGGGGCATCGTGTATGCGGTCGACGGCTCCGTGGTCAGCTCGGGCCTCTGGGCCGATGACAAGCTGGTGCGCACCGAGACTGTTGATACCAGCCGCTACCCGTTCAACCTGATGGCGTCTGGATCAGTGCCCTTGTCCGCACCAGTGGCGGCTGCGGCCCCGGCCCCCGCCGCGGCACCCGCACCCGCTCCATCGTCCGCCCTGCCGACCTGTCCTGGCACCTACAACAGCGACACCTGGACCCAGTGCGTCGGCACCTACACCACCACCAACGGCGGCCGCTACGTGGGGCCGTTCCGCAACGGCAATTTCAACGGGCAGGGCACGTTCTACTTCTCCAACGGTGACGTCTACACCGGCGACTTCGTGAACGACGTTCGTGTGGGGCAGGGCAGCTACCTGTTCGCCTCCAGCAAGTCCCGCTACACCGGGGCTTTCCGCGAAGGCAAGTTCAACGGCGTGGGCACCTACCTCTACACCGACGGCACTCGCTATGTGGGCGAGTTCCGCGATGACCGCTTCAGTGGCCAGGGCATCTTCTACCGGGCGGACGGCACCGTTTCCTCCGCAGGCGTCTGGGCCGACAGCAAACTGGTGCGCGCCGAGGCGGTGGAGACGGCACGCTTCCCCTTCGGTCGTTCGACCGCCGTGGCCGCTGCGGCCCCCGCTCCTGCGGCGGCACCGGCACCGGCTGCTGCACCTGCCCCCAGCCTCGCCGCCAACGCGGAGAACGAGCGGCTGCGCGCCGAGGCCGAACAGGCTCGTGAGCGCCAGCGCCAGGCCGAAGAGGCCCTGGCCCGCATGCAGCAACAGGTCCAGCAGACCGCCTCGCAGGGGGGCGTTCGTCCGGCACTGCCCGTTCGCGCCCTGGATGCCCATGCCCTGGTGATCGGTAATTCCGCCTATTCCGGCTCTGCGCGTCTTCCCAACCCGGTGAACGATGCCAAGGCCATGAGCGAGAAGCTACGCGCCCTGGGCTTTAAGGTGACGGAGGTCATTGACGCCAACCGCGCCCGCCTCGTGTCGTCCCTCAGCCAGTTCAATCGCAGCGCCGCCCAGGCCGATCTGAGCCTGTTGTTCTACGCCGGCCATGGGGTGCAGATTCTGGGCACCAACTACATGCTGCCGATCGACTTCGATCAGAGCGATGTGGCGCAGGCCACGATCCAGGGCGTGTCGCTCAACTCGGTGGTGGAGCAGTTCATGCCGGGCAAGACCAAGCTGGTGTTCCTGGACGCATGCCGCGACAACCCGCTGGCCCGCACGGACAGTCGCAGCGTCACCCGGGGCCTGGCGCCGATCAACGCGGCGCAGGGTACGCTGATCTCCTACGCCACCAAGGATGGTCAGGTAGCGGCTGATGGCGTGGGCCAGCGCAATTCGCCCTTCACGCGGGCGCTGCTGGAGCACCTGGGGGATCCCGAGGACATCGCGGTGGTCTTGCGCAAGGTGCGTGAGAAGGTGATGGCCGCCACCAGCGGCAAGCAGCAGCCCTGGGAATATGGCTCGCTCACGGGCGGAGCCCTGGTGCTGTCGCAGGTGCGCCCGCGCTAAGAGGGGTCAGTCGATGTCCAGCGTGTGCACTGCGTAGGTGCCGCGCCGGCGGTCATCGAAATAGCGAAGCAGGGTTTCGCGCACCGTGCGAAAGGCGATGTCGTCCCAGGGGATCTCGTCTTCGCCAAAGAGGCGAGCCTCCTGGGTCTCGGGGCCCGGTTCGAAGCGCTCATGTAGCAGGCGGGCCCGGTAGAACAGGTGCACCTGGCCGACGCGCGGCACGCTCAGGACGGAGAACAGGCCTTCCATCTCGAAATGCGCCCCGGACTCCTCGTCGGTCTCGCGGGCTGCGCCTTGCGCTGTCGTCTCCCCCAGTTCCATGAAGCCTGCAGGCAGCGTCCATTTACCGCGACGCGGTTCGATGTTGCGCAGGCACAGCAGCACCCGATCGCCGAAATAGGGCACCGTGCCCACCACGTTCAGCGGGTTCTCGTAGTGAATGGTTTGGCACGCGGTGCAGATGGCCCGGTGACGCGTATCGCCGTCGTCGGGGAGGCGGTAGCCCACAGGGCTGCCGCAGTCTCGGCAATGCTTGATCGGGCTGCGTTGCATCAGGCCTTTTTCGCGGGCGCCTTGCCGGCCGGTGCGGCCGCAGCCTTGGAGTGCTTCTCGATCAGAGCGCGGGCGGTATCGAGCAGCTTGCGGCCATCGAAGCCTCGTTTGTTCATGTCCTCCACCCACTCGACCTCGACGAGTCGTGCCTTGCGGCGGAATTCCTGGGCATCGGCCGCGGGGATGGTGTAGATGGTGTTCTTGCGGTCTTCCGCCGCCTTGCGGCCCGCGGGGTCTCCACCCTGTTGCACCTTGCCAAGCCAGCCTGAGGTCTCGATGCCGGAGTTGGCATCGATCACCTTCTTCAGATCGGGGGGTAGCGCGTTGTACTTGGCCTTGTTCATGGCCATCACGAAGGTGGTGGTGTAGAGGGCGCCGCCGGCCGGGTCGAACTCGCTGTGGAACTTGGTCAGCTCGTGCACCTTCACCGAGGGCACGACTTCCCAGGGAATGGCGCAGCCGTCGATCGTGCCCTTGGACAGCGCGTCGGGGATCTGCGGCAAGGGCATGCCCACCGGGGTCGCACCGAGCAGGCCTAGCATCTTGGTGACCTGGCGGGTAGGGCCTCGCAGCTTCATGCCACGCACATCGTTCACCGTCTTGATCTGTTTGTCCTTGGTGTGGAACATGCCGGGCCCGTGCACGTTGACCGCGAGAACGTGGGTGTCCTTGAATTCGTCGGTGGCGATGGTGTTGACGTATTCCCAGTAGGCCTTGGAGGTGGCCTCGGCGTTCGTGAGCATGAAGGGCAGCTCGAATACCTCGACGCGCGGGAAGCGGCCGGCGGTGTTGCCCGGGAGGGTCCAGATGATGTCGACGACACCATCACGCGCCTGGTCGTACAGCTGCACCGGGGTGCCCCCCAGCTGCATGGCGGGATAGCCCTCGAACTTGATGCGGCCGCCCGATTCCTTTTCGACCTTGTCCATCCAGGCCTTGTGCATGGCAATCCAGACATTGGACTGGGGCGCCATGAAGGTGTGGAACTTCAGGGTCACCGTCTGCTGCGCCAGACCCGACAGGGCGGGAGTGCCCAGGGCGACGGCGGCGGACGATTTCAGGAGGGTGCGGCGTTGGATCATGGAAGTCTCCAGAGGACGAATCCCTGAGAGCCTACCCTGAGCGCCGTCGCAGCCGTTTGGGGGCTTTCCCTCAACCCAGGTACTGCACCAGCCAGAGGGAGATACCCGGGAAGAACAGCAGGACCAGGGTGCGCAGGGTGTCGCTGGCCAGGAAAGGCATCACGCCGCGGTAGCTCTCGCCGATCGGGACGTCCTTGGCCATGCCATTTACCACGTAGACGTTCAGGCCCACCGGCGGGGCCAGCAGGCCAAAGCCCACGGTCATGAGGACCATGATCCCGAACCAGATCGCCACCGACTCGGAGGGCATGCCAAAGTCCAGGGCCATCACCATCGGAAAGAAGATGGGGATGGTCAGGAGGATCATGGACAGTTCGTCCATCACTGCGCCCAGCACCACATAGAACAAGAGGATGGCGCCCACCACTGCCAGCGGCGGCAGGCCCCAGCCATTGACCACTGCGGCCAACTGACCCGGCACCTGGGTCAGCGCCAGGGCGGCGTTCATGAGGTCGGCGCCGATGAAGATCATGAAGATCATGGCCGAGGCCTGGGCCGTGGCGTAGAAGCAATGCTTGAACTTCTCCCAGGTGATCTCGCGCTTGGCCAGGGCCGCCACGAAGGTGGACGCAGCGCCCACCGCAGCGCCTTCGGTGGGCGTGAACAGCCCGCCGTAGATGCCGCCAAACACCAGCAGGAAGATGAGGGCGATCGGCATCACGCCCCACAGGATCGCGGTGGTCAGGCGAGGCGCCTCATCGTGTTCGGGGGCATGGCCTGGGACCAGCCGTACGTAGATCGCGATGGCAACCATGTAACCCACCATGGCGATCAGGCCGGGGATCATGGCGGCGGCAAAGAGCTTGGCGATGTTCTGTTCGGCCAGGATGGCGTAAATCACCAGCGGCACCGACGGAGGGATCAGGATACCCAAGGTGCCACCCGCCGCCAGCGCGCCGGTGGCGAGGCGGCCCGAGTAGCCGTGGCGCCGCATCTCGGGCAGGGCGACCGAGGTGATGGTGGCCGCCGTGGCCACGGAGGATCCGCAGATCGCGCCGAACGCGGCGCAGGCCATCACCGAGGCCATGGCCAGTCCGCCGCGGAAACGCGCCATGACCACACTGGCGAACTCGAACAGCGCCTTGGAAATCCCGCCCTGGCTTGCGAAGTTGCCCATGAGGATGAACAGCGGGATCACCGACAGGTCGTAGCTCGCAAATCGCGCGAAGGCCTGGGTGTTCAGGAAGTTGGCCAGAGGCAGCCAGCCTGCCTGCAACACGTAGCCCAGGGCTCCCGCACCGAACATGGCGATGGCGATGGGGATGCGGATCGCCATCATGGCCAGCATGACAACGAAGATCAGGGCGGTGAGGGCCAGCGGGCTCATTCACGCACCTCTTGAGAAAAGCCCAGGACGGACTGCGCCAGGCCGATCACCGCGGTGAGGACCAGCGGCGGCACCATGAGGGCGTAGACGATCCACTCCGGAAAGCCCAGCATCATGCTGCCCGACTGGGTGGACCAGGCATTGAGCCCGCCCAGGATCGAGCGCCAGGCGAGCAGGGCCATGGCCAGCCCCAGGCACAGTGCGCCCAGGCGGTCCAGGGCGGCGTTGGTACGTTCGCTGGCGCGCGCGGTGAAGAAGTCCACGATGATGTTTCCGCGCGTGACCTGGCACCAGGGCATGAACAGGGCGATCGCCGCGCCCGCCGCCAGACCCGTGAGCTCGAAGTCACCGACCAGAGTGGCCCCCGTCGTGTTGCGCCCCAGCAGGCTGGCGCAGGTCATGAGGGTGATAGCCGTGAGCAGCACGCCCGCCAGGATGGCGCAGAGCTTGGCCAGTTGTTCCAGCAGCTTCACAGAGAAGGTCCTTGTGGGGGCGCAGGGCGCAGTTGGCAGGTCAGGCTGCGCGCACGTTGACCGTGATCGGCGTGAGGCCCGCAACCGCACCCACCATGGTGTCGCCTGCGACCACGGCGGCGACGCCTTCGGGTGTGCCGGTGAAGATCAGGTCACCGGGCTGCAGGTCCCAGGCTGCCGAGAGGTGCTCGAGGGTTTCACCGATGTTCCAGATCAATTTGGAGACATGACTGCGCTGGCGATCCTGGCCATTGACCTGCAACGAGATCTCCGCCTGTTCGACCTGCCCGGCCTGGGCGATCGGCGTGATGGGGCCCATCGGCGCCGAGTGGTCGTAGGCCTTGCCGATCTCCCAGGGGCGACCTTGCTTTTTCATCTCGTTTTGCAGGTCGCGGCGGGTCATGTCCAGACCGACGGCATAACCGAAGATGTGCTTGCGGGCGTCGGCGGCCTTGATGTTGCGCCCGCCGGTGCCGATGGCCACCACCAGTTCGATCTCGTGGTGCAGATTACGCGTCTGGCGGGGGTAGGGGATGGCGATGGCCTGAGTGCCCTCGGCTACGACCAGTGCGTCGGCGGGCTTCATGAAGAAGAAGGGTGGCTCGCGACCGGTAAACCCCATCTCCTTGGCGTGTTCCTCATAGTTGCGTCCGACGCAGTACACCCGGGCGACGGGGAAGCGCTCGGCGCGGCCGACGATGGGCACCGACACGCAGGCGGGCGGGGGGAACACGAAACTCATGACAACCTTTCTTCGCGATGGACACCCAGGGCCTGGTGCACCGGGCGGTCGGAATAACTGAAAAGCACACAGCCCTTGGCGGACTCCAGGCGCGTGGTGTGCCAGGAGGGCACGACGAAGTGGTCGCGCGGCGACGCCTGCAGGTGCCACTCCTGGCCAGTGGGCGACTGTACATGGACCTGCGCCGTGCCCTCGACTACGCTGTAGACGGCGCCGTCGGTCTGTCGCCAGCCCTTTCCCGCGAAGCCCGCCGGTAGCTTTTGCATGAAGGTGGCCATGGTGGGCATGGGCCAGCCGCCGTTTTGCGGATTGGTGTAGCGAAGCTTCACGCCGTCCCAGAGGTCGATGGGTGCATCGCGCTCGAGTTGGTGCAGCGCCTCGCAGGTGCGCTCGTAGGGGTAGCTGAAGATCGGCGAGGTCTGACCGTAGGGCGCGTCGTGGCGCACTGGCGCCATGTTGTGGCCGTAGCGCGCAAAGCTGGTGCCTTCCGGGCGGGTCACAGCTTGCATGTGGCTTGTGCCGTTCTGTGCGAAGCCCGCGTCCAGGAAGCGGATCATGGGGATATCCAGGCCGTCCAGCCACACCACCGGGCCGTCGGCGTCGCTGCCGTGGTCGTGGAAGGCCCAGCTGGGCGTGATGATGAAGTCGCCCGGGCGCATGGTGGTGCGCTCGCCATCGACCGCGGTATAGGCGCCGCTACCCTCGACGATGAAGCGCAGCGCGCTCTGGGTGTGCCGGTGGCTGGGGGCGACCTCCCCTGGGAGGATCAGCTGCAGGCCCGCATAGAGCGACTGCGTGACGGCCGACTGCCCGCGCAGGGCCGGGTTCTCCAGGATCAGGACCCGCCGCACCGCCTCCTCGGCCGTGATGGCCTGGCCAGCCCGCATCAGGAAGGGGCGCACGTCTTCGTACTTCCACAGCGCCGGCACGCAAGGCGTCGCCGGTTGCGGGGGCACGAGGGCATGCAGCACCTCCCACAAGGGGGTGAGGTTCAAAGGCGCCATCTCGCGATAGAGGGCCTGGCGCTCCTGGGCCACAGGGTGGGCAGCATTCATGAGCGGGATGATAGACGCCGCCCGTTCACCACATTTCACAGTCCGACACACTTGCGCACGCCAGCGCGTCCTACAGTGGCCCGGTTCCACCGCCGTCACCGACCCCACCAGGAGGACTGTCTGATGCTCGCC
>JBEAZV010000066.1:0-4997 GCA_041159245.1 Pseudomonadota bacterium | reverse complement strand
CGCCCAGTGCCGGATCCACGAAGACTTCGTTGGCCCCCGTCTCCAGCACCCGCGCCACATCCGCCAGGCTGTTCATCGCCATCCAGGGACAGTGCGCACAGCTCTTACAGGTCGCGCTATTGCCCGCGGTGGGCGCCTCGATGAACACCTTGTCCGGATTGAGCGTACGCAGCTTGTGCATCATCCCGTTGTCGGTGGCCACGATGAACTCACGCGCATCCATCTCACGCGCCGCCTTGAGGATGCCGGAGGTCGAGCCCACCGCATCGGCCAGAGCCACCACCTCGGCGGGCGACTCTGGGTGCACCAACACCTTGGCTTGCGGGTGCTCGCGCTTGAGAGCCTCGAGCTCGAAGGCCTTGAACTCGTCGTGCACGATGCACGAGCCATTCCACATCACCATGTCGGCACCGGTCTCGCGCTGGATGTAGCTGCCCAGGTGGCGATCGGGGGCCCACAGCAGCTTGTGCCCCTGGTCCTTGAGCGCGCGCACGATGTCCAGCGCGCAGCTGGAGGTGACCAGCCAGTCGGCGCGGGCCTTTACCGCCGCACTGGTGTTGGCATAGACCACCACCGTGCGGTCTGGATGCTGATCGCAAAACGCGCTGAACTCCGACACCGGGCAACCCAGGTCCAGCGAGCAGGTGGCATCCAGGTCGGGCATCAGCACGCGCTTGTGCGGAGAGAGGATCTTGGAGGTCTCCCCCATGAAGCGCACGCCCGACACCACCAGCGTCTGCGCCGGGTGGTCGCGCCCGAAGCGGGCCATCTCCAGCGAGTCGCTCACCAGGCCGCCGGTCTCCTCGGCCAGATCCTGCAGGTCCGGGTGCACGTAGTAGTGCGACACCATCACCGCATTGCGCTCCTTGAGCAACTGGCGGATCCGGTCCTTGAGCGCAGCGCGCTCGACGGGCGAGGGCTCAGGCGGCACCCGGGCCCAGGCATGACGGGTGTCGCAGGTAGCACCTGTGGGCTGCTCGTACTCAACATCAACAACGGGGATCACCGCAGGCATGGAACTTCCTTGGCACCTGGAAAACGCCGTATTTTCGCAGGAGCCGCCACAATCTCGGGATGGATACGCCCTACACCCCCGAGACCTTGTCGCGCACCGACGCCGACAGACTGCCCGGCGCCACCGTCATCGAGTTCGGCACCAATGAGTGCAGCTGGTGCCGGGGCGCGCAGCCCCACATCACCCAGTCCTTGCAGGGCCGCGCCGGCCTGCGCCACCTGAAGGTCGAGGACGGCAAGGGTCGCCCTCTGGGGCGCAGCTACGGCATCAAGCTCTGGCCCACGCTCGTCTTCCTGAGGGACGGGCAGGAGGTCGCCCGGGTGGTGCGACCGGCGGACGGCACACCACTGCACCAGGCACTGGACCTTCTAGGCTGAAGCATGGAAGCGGGCTCAAAGGGTTGAAAGGGTTGAAAGGGCGCACAGACCCTGCCCCTCACCGGCGCCCGATCAGTGCTCGGGACGCGCCCCGCGCCCCATCAGGGCGGCCACGGCCGCCTGCGGCGTGAGCGCGCCATCGAGCATGCCCACCACCGCGCTGGCGATCGGCATCTCCACACCCAGACCGGCGGCGCGTTGCACCACGGTGCGAGCGCAGTACACCCCCTCGGCCACATGCCCCAGCGACTGCACGGCCTGCGCCAGGGTCTGACCTTTCGCCAGGAGCAGGCCCACCTGGCGGTTACGGCTCAAGTCGCCGGTGGCGGTGAGCACCAGGTCGCCCAGGCCGGACAGGCCCATGAAGGTGTCAGCTCGCGCGCCCAGGGCCAGCCCCAGACGGGTGATCTCGGCCAGGCCACGGGTGATCAACGCGGCGCGGGCATTGAGTCCCAGGCCCAGTCCGTCACACAGGCCGGTGGCGATGGCCAGCACGTTCTTGACCGCACCGCCTACCTCCACACCCACGAGGTCGTCGTTCGCGTAGATCCGCAGATGGGGGCTGTGCAGGGCGGCCACCAGCGTGTCACGCACGACCGCGTGCGGGCTGGCGGCGACCAGGGCGGTGGGCTGGCCGCGCGCAACTTCAAGCGCGAAGCTGGGGCCGCTGAGGGCCCCCGCGGTCAGCTGGGGGGCTACCTCGGCCTGGATCTCATGCCCGAGCAAACCCCGCGGGGGGTCACCCCCTGCCTCAAAGCCTTTGCACAGCCAGGCCACCGGCATGGCGGCTCCGGCCAGGCGGGTCAGCAGCTCCCGCAAGCCCGCCATGGGCGTCGCGACGATGACGAGGTCGTGGCCGCTCGCCAGAGAGGCCCCCTGCGGGACTTCGCTCACCGCGATGCGTGCAGGCAGGGCGATGCCGGGCAGGTAGCGGCGGTTCTCACGGTCCGCGCGCAGCGCACGGGCTTGCGCCGGGTCGCGCGCCCACAGCGTCACGTCATGGCGATCCGCTGCGTTCACCGACAAGGCGGTACCCCAGGCACCGGCGCCGAGGACCAGGATCTTCATCGGTGCTGCCTTTGCCCCGTCAGCGCTCAGGCCTGGGTGATGATCCCCAGGGGCTTTTGCGGGTCTTCTGCCGGTTGCTGCTGCTGCTCGAACATCGCCTGGAAGTTGATCTCAGACAGGTGCACCGGCGGAAAGCCCGCACGGCTGATGATGTCGGCCACGCTGGCGCGCAGGTAGGGGTAGACGATCTGCGGACAGGCGATGCCCATGATGGCGCCCATCTGGTCGTCGGGGATGTTGCGGATCTCGAAGATGCCGCCCTGCTTGCACTCCACCAGGAACACGGTGCGGTCGCCGATCCTGGTGGTGACGGTAGCGGTCACACAGACCTCGTACACGCCCTCGGCCGCCTGGCCGGCTTCGATCGCCAGCTGGATATCCACGTTCGGCTGCTCCTGCTCCAGCAGGATGGCGGGGGAGTTGGGCTGCTCGAGCGAGGCCTCTTTCAGGTAGACGCGCTGAATGTGGAAGACGGGATCCTGGGTATCGGCCATGGCTAGCTTTCGTGTCAAGAAGAAGCCCGCACGGCGGGCCGGGCGGGCTGGGAGAGGGGCAGGCGACGGATTATCTCAGGCGCCTTGCAGCAGGGGCAGCAGGCCGCCGCGTCCGTCCAGGGCGATCAGGTCGTCACAGCCGCCCACATGGGTCTGGCCGATGAAGATCTGGGGCACGGTACGTCGTCCGGTGACTTGCATCATGTGGTCACGCGCCTGCGCATCGAGGTCGATGCGGATTTCTTCGATCTGCTCGACCCCTCGGGCCTTGAGCAACTGCTTGGCGCGCTGGCAATAAGGGCAGACGGCCGTGGTGTACATCTTGACGGGAGCGGTGGACATGGCGGGGCCTCAGGCTTTCTCGACGGGCAGACTGGCTTCCTTCCAGGCGCGCAGGCCACCGGCCAGGGCCTGGGCGTTCTCGTACCCCAGCTTGCGGGCCTGGGCCTGAGCACGCTGGGCGCGACCGCCGCTGGCGCACACCAGCAGGACGGGCGTGGACTTGCTGCGGACCACCTCAGGCAGGCGCGTCTGGAGCTGGTCCAGGGGGACGTGGTGGGCACCGCCCACATGGCCCAGGGCGAATTCCTCGGCGTCTCCCACATCGACCACCACCGCCTTGTCGCGGTTGATCAACTGCACGGCGGCCGTCGGGTTCAGGCCAGAGGCGCCAGCACCGCGCAGCGCGGGCCAGAACAACATCAGCCCGGAGGCGAGCGCCACCGAAATCAGCATCCAGTTGTCGATGATGAATTTCACATTGATCCTTGGAGAGAGCCGGAAAAGCCCTCGATTCTAGAATCCCGGCTTTGCCCTTGACTTTGACAGGCACTTGCCCATGTACAAACTCGTCCTGATACGCCACGGCGAATCGACCTGGAACCTGGAAAACCGCTTCACTGGCTGGACCGATGTGGACCTCACCCCCACGGGCATCCAGCAGGCCCAGGACGCCGGCCGGCTGCTTCGACGCGAGGGCTACGACTTCGATCTTTGCTACACGAGCGTCCTCAAGCGCGCCACCCGCACCCTCTGGCACTGCCTGGACGAACTCGATCGCACCTGGCTGCCAGTGCACCACACCTGGCGCCTGAATGAGCGCCATTACGGCGCCCTGCAGGGCCTGAACAAGGCCGAGACCGCCCGCGAGTACGGCGACCAGCAAGTGCTGGTCTGGCGCCGCAGCTACGACACCCCGCCGCCGGCACTGGAGCCCACCGACCCGCGCTGCGAGCGCGGTGACCGCCGCTACGCAGGCCTGGCGCCGTCCGAGGTGCCCCTGACCGAGTGCCTGAAGGACACCGTCGCCCGCGTGCTCCCCTTTTGGAACGAGTCCATGGCCCCCGCCATCCGCGCAGGCAAGCGGGTCCTGGTGGCCGCCCACGGCAACTCCATCCGCGCCCTGGTGAAGTACCTGGACCGCATCTCCGACGACGACATCGTGGGCCTGAACATCCCCAACGGCATCCCCCTGGTGTACGAACTCGATGCCGACCTGCGCCCGATTCGCCGCGCCTACCTGGGCGACGCCGAAGCAGCCGCCCGAGCCGCCGCCGCCGCGGGCAGCCACGGCAAAGCGTAAAAACCCCCGCCGGAAACGGAACCCCAGGCCGCCAGACGCGTCTGACCCTCGGTGCGGGTGTATATTGCTCACCCGCAGGATGGGCCTTTTGCCATGAGTCAGAAACTGAAGATTGCCGGCTGGATTTCCGTGGGTGCGCTGGCCGGCGCACTCACCACCGTGTCGCTGCAGACCGTGGCGCGGGGTTCCCTCGCGCCCTTGCCCTTGGAAGAATTGCAGCAGCTCGCAGCAGTCTTCGGGATGATCAAGTCCGACTACGTCGAGCAGGTCGACGAAAAGAAGCTGATCACCGACGCCATCTCCGGCATGGTGGCCAACCTCGACCCCCACTCGCAGTACTTCGACAAAAAGTCCTTCAAGGAATTCCGCGAGGGCACCGCCGGCCGCTTCGTCGGCGTGGGCATCGAGATCACGCAGGAAGACGGCCTGGTCAAGGTTGTCTCGCCCATCGAGGGCTCGCC
>JBEAZV010000065.1:0-30926 GCA_041159245.1 Pseudomonadota bacterium | reverse complement strand
AGTCGTCGCTCACGTCGCACGGATGGACCTCGGAATAGACATGCGCCTCGCGCACGCGCCGCGCGATCAGCTGCGTGACCTGGCTGCCGAAGTCGAGGATGAGGATCTTGTCGTGTTGCATGGGCGGCTCAGAAAAAGCAGCCCCGGCACACAGGCCGGGGCGGGATCGGGTCCAGCGCGCTTATTCGGCGCGGTAATTCGGCGCTTCCTTCGTGATCTGCACATCGTGCACATGGCTCTCGCGCATGCCGGCGGCCGTGATCTGCACGAACTCGGCCTGGCTGCGCATGGCTTCGATGGAGCCGCAGCCGCAGTAGCCCATGGCGGCGCGCACGCCCCCGGCCAGCTGGTAGACGATGGAGACGAGCGAGCCCTTGTACGGCACCCGCCCCTCGATGCCCTCGGGCACCAGCTTGTCGGCGTTGGGGTTGCCGGTGGTCGCTTCCTGGAAATAGCGGTCGGCACTGCCTTGCTGCATGGCCCCAATCGAGCCCATGCCGCGGTAACTCTTGTAGCTGCGGCCCTGGTACAGGACGATCTCGCCCGGCGCTTCTTCGGTGCCTGCGAACATGCCGCCCATCATGACGGTACTGGCCCCAGCCGCAATAGCCTTGGCGATGTCGCCCGAGTAGCGCACACCGCCGTCGGCGATCAGGGGCACGCCCGTGCCATGCAGCGCGGTGGCCACGTTGTCGATGGCAGTGATCTGGGGCACGCCCACACCCGCCACGATGCGGGTGGTGCAGATGGAGCCAGGGCCGATGCCTACCTTGACTGCATCAGCACCCGCTTCGGCCAGAGCCAAGGCGGCGGCGCCGGTGGCGATGTTCCCGCCGATCACGTCGACCTGCGGATAGTGTTGCTTGACCCAGCGCACGCGGTCGATCACGCCCTTGCTATGGCCGTGCGCGGTGTCGACCACGATCACGTCCACGCCGGCCTTCACCAGTGCCTCGACGCGTTCCTCGGTGCCCTCGCCCACGCCCACCGCGGCGCCCACGCGCAGGCGGCCCGACGAATCACGCGCAGCGTTGGGGAAACTGGTCTGTTTGGTGATGTCCTTGACCGTGATCAGGCCCTTGAGCTCAAACGCGTCGTTCACCACCAGCAGGCGCTCGAGCTTGTGCTTGTTCAGAAGCTGCTTGGCCTCGGCGGGTGTGGTGCCGTCCTTGACCGTGATCAGCTTCTCGCGAGGCGTCATGATCTGGCTGACCGGCACGTCATAGCGGTTTTCAAAGCGCAGGTCACGCCCCGTGACGATGCCCACCACCTTGCCGCCATCGACCACCGGGAAGCCCGAGATGCCCAGTTGCTCCTGCATGGCCAGCACCTGGCGCACGGTATGCGTGGGGGTGATGACCACCGGGTCGCGCAATACGCCAGATTCGTAGCGCTTGACGCGGGCCACTTCGGCGGCCTGCTGCTGGGGCGTCAGGTTCTTGTGGACGATGCCGATGCCGCCTTCCTGCGCCATGGCGATGGCCAGGCGCGATTCGGTGACGGTGTCCATGGCGGCGGACACCAGCGGCAGGTTCAGGGCGATGTTGCGCGTCAGGCGCGTGGCGAGCGACGTGTCCTTGGGCAGGACCTGGGAGAACGCTGGCACCAACAACACATCGTCGAAGGTGAGCGCTTTGCCAAGAAGGCGCATGGGTGGGGCTCCAAAAGATCAATTGTATCTGCCGACCCTGGGGTTTCCCCGAGCCCGCCCTGCGGCCGCGGGGGCCGATGCGGGCGGTCATGAACCGTTTGGTACTAGCCTCAGGTACCTGGACCCTGCCGCTTGCCGGACTTCCTGGCAAAGAGTCCGGCGGCGCGCATGCCCTGGCGCGCGAAACGCTCGCGCCGTGCAACCTTGGGGTCCACCAGCAAGGGTCGGAGCACCTCCACGCGATCGCGCTCGCGCAGGCCTTGGGACGGCGTGGCGGCACGCCCCCAGACCGCAAGCGAAAGCGACTGACCGCGCAGGTCCGGGAAGGCCTCAAACAGGCCCGATTGCATCAGGGCCTCACGCACCGTGGCGCCCGCAGCCACTTCGACCTCCCATTGCCGCACCTCGCGCGGGCCCGGGCTGTAGGCCACCGTCACCCGCAGCACAAGCCCGGCATCAACCATAGACCTGCTCGGCACGCTTGACGAAGGCGTCGACCAGGCTGCCAGCGATCTTGTCGAACACCGGCCCCACCAGGGCAGCGAGGGCCGCACTTCGGAAGGCGTAATCGAGCTGGAGTTCGACCTTGCAGGCGCTGGCGGCGGCCTCCCCCACGGGGGTGAATCGCCAATGGCCTTCCAGTTTGGAGAACGGGCCGTCGACCAGCCGCACATCGACCTGTCGCCCGGGGGTGTGCTCGTTGCGCGTGGTGAAGCTCTGGCGGATGCCGCCAAACGAGATGCCCACCTGCGCCTGCATACCCGTGTCGTCATGCGCCAGAACGGAGGAACTGTCACACCAGGGCAAGAACTTCGGGTAGGCCTCCACGTCGGTGACCAGCGCAAACATCTGCTCGGCGCTGTACCAGATCAAGACGGATTTGTGGACGGATTTCATGGAGAATTGCGCACCCGCGGCGATTGTAGAGAGACGCTGCGGCCAACGTCTTCATGGCCAGCCCACCCAACACCCCCGCCCGGATCGCCGAGAACAAGAAGGCGATCTTCAACTACGCCATCGAGGAGCGTCACGAGGCGGGCATGGTGCTGCAAGGCTGGGAGGTCAAGGCCCTGCGCGAAGGCAAGGTGCAACTGACCGACGGCTACGTCGTGATCCGCAATGGCGAGTTGTTCCTGATCGGGTGCCAGATCAACCCGCTCAAGACCGCCTCGACCCATGTCACGCCGGATTCGGTGCGCACCAAGAAGCTGCTGCTGAAAAAGGACGACATCCGCCGCCTGATCGGCAAGGTCGAACAAAAGGGCTTCACGCTCGTGCCGCTGAATCTGCACTGGAAATCGGGCAAGGTGAAGTGCGAAGTCGCCCTGGCCAAGGGCAAGGGCGAACACGACAAACGCGACACCATCAAGGAGCGCGAAGGCAAGCGCGAGGTGGAGCGGGCGATGAAGCAGCGCAATCGCTGAGAGGCACTCCCTGGCGGGCGCGCGGCAAATGCCCCCGGTCTCAGTCGACGAAGCGCAAGGGCGGGAGCGCGCCGGCGTCCAGATCCCGCAACGGGTGTGCATGCACAGGCCAAGGGCTCTCGAAGAACGCCGCCACCAGGGTGGGCGTGACGTCCTCAATGCGCGGCGGATTCCAGCGGGGCGTGTGGTCCTTGTCGACGGCCAGCGCCCGGATGCCCTCCACCGTTTCGCTGGCCAAGCCAGGACGCAGATGGAAGCAGTGGCGCACCATGCCGCGCTCCATGCGCAGATCGTCGGCCAAGGTCATGCCACGGGCGCGGCGCACTTGTTCGAGCACCACATGCAGCATCAGCGGCGAGCGTTTGCGCAAGGTGGCAGCGGTGTCGCGTGCCCAATCACCCGGCGCGGTCTCCAGGGCGCGCACGATGGTGGGTACATCCGGCAAACCGAAGAAATGGTCGATCGCCTCGCGGTGGGGCGCCAACAGGGTGTCGGGTGCGAGCGGCGTCCGTCGGCGCAGGTTGTCCAGGCCCCGATTGCCCTGGGTCGGCAAGGCCTCCCACAGGCCCGGCAGGTCGGCGCTGGCCACCAGGGCATCGGCCAGGCCCGCGGTCAGGGCCGCCGCACCGTCGATCACCAGTCCGGTCAGCGCCAGGTATTCGCCGATGCGACCCGGGCAGCGCGCCAGGAACCAGCCACCGCCAACGTCGGGAAACAGACCGATGTTCGTCTCGGGCATGGCCATCTTCGTGCGCTCGGTCGCAATGCGCAGGGCCTGGGGTGCGCCGTGGCCGGCAATGCCCATGCCGCCGCCCATCACGATGCCGTCCATGAACACCAGGTAGGGCCTGGGAAAGCGGTGTACCAAGTGGTTCAGCGCGTATTCCTCGGTAAAGAAGTCTTCGAGGGCGGGGTCCCCCCTGAGGGCCGCTTGGTGAAAAAAGCGGATATCGCCCCCCGCACAAAATGCACCAAAGGGCGCCGGACTGGCCGGCTGGCCCGCACCCTTGCCCGTGCCGCGGATGGCCACGACCTCGACCTCGCCCCGGTCGGCCCAATCGAGCAACACGCCCGTGAGCGCGCGCACCATGGGCAATGACAAGGCGTTGAGTGCCTGGGGCCGGTTCAGGGTGATGAGGCCCGCGCGGCCCCGGATTTCGTAGTGGATGTCAGACATACGATCGCGTCCTTCCCGGTAGGAGGCCCCGCGGGGCGTCAAGGGCTCAAGCCCGCTCGCGCCACCCTAGCACTTCGTTGATCACCAGCGCACCGATCACCAGCGCGCCTCCCGTCAGCACCGCAGGCGCCGGCGCTTCGCTGGCGCCCACCCATGCCAACAGGATGCCAAAAATCACTTCCAGCAAACCGAGAAGTGACATCTCGGGCGCCTTGAGCACACGTGCGCAAACCACCGCTAGCACGCAGGGAATCGCCAACTGCACCAAGCCGAGGAAGGCCAGCAGGCCCACATCGCCAGCAGAAGCCGCAAACGGGAACGCCAGGGGCAAGGTGACCAGGGAAGACAGACTGGCACCGATCATGACCGTCGGCATCAGGTCAACATTCTGACCCTGAGCATTCGCGCGCTGGATGATGGTCCAATTGACCGCGCCCGCTACCGGCACGGCAAAGGCCACCCAGGTGCCCGCGAGCTGGTCACTCGAAAAATCAGCACCGTACATGTAGGCGATGCCGACGCCCGCCACCACGATGGCCAGCCAGGTACGTGGGGCGATGCGCTGACCCAGAGTGATCCAGGCGAACAGCGCGGTGAGCAGCGGCCCAACCGACAAGGTCACCAGCACGTTGGCCACCGTGGTCATGGTCAGCGCCTGCATGAAGGCGGTGAACATCACGCACCAGCAAGCACCTGAGAGCCACAGCATGCGTCCGCCATGACGAACTTTGGCGAAGACTTCCCGACCACTCACCACAGGAAGGATCACGCACAGCGACAGCACAGTGAACAGGCTACGCCAGAAGGTCACCTCAAAGCTGCGTGCAAACTCCAGATGGCGGGTGACGACGCCGGCGGTGGCCCACATCATCGTGACGGCCACCATGACCAGTACCGCGCGGTGATGGGTCAGGACCATGACGGCATCCCTTCCCTCTCGATCACGCCGCTTCGCGGGACGCGCGCTTACGCTCGTGCTCTTTGAGGTGGCGCTTGCGCAGACGCACGCTCTTGGGGGTGATCTCGACCAACTCGTCGTCCTCGATGAACTCGACGCCATATTCGAGGGTCAGTTCGATCGGGGGCGTGATCTTGATCGCATCTTCCTTGCCCGAAACGCGGAAGTTCGTCAGCTGCTTGGTCCGGGTGGCGTTGACCACCAGGTCGTTGTCGCGGCTGTGGATGCCCACGATCATGCCCTCGTATACCGGGTCATTGGCCTTGACGAACATGCGGCCACGGTCGTCGAGCTTGCCCAGGGCGTAGGTGAAGATCTCGCCATCGTCCATGGAGATCAGCACGCCGTTCTTGCGCCCGCCGATATCGCCCTTGTGCGGCTCGTAGCCGTCAAAGATGTTGGAGATCAGGCCCGAGCCGCGAGTGAGGTTCAGGAATTCATTGGAGAAACCGATCAGGCCGCGAGCCGGGATGCGGTATTCCAGGCGCACACGGCCACGGCCATCCGGCTCCATGTTGACCAGTTCGCCTTTGCGCTCGCCCAGCGCCTGCATCACGCCGCCCTGGTGCTGTTCTTCGATGTCGGCGGTCACGAGCTCGATCGGCTCATGACGCACGCCGTCGACCATACGAAACACCACGCGCGGTTTGGAAACCGCCATCTCGTAGCCCTCGCGGCGCATGTTTTCCAGCAGGATGGTCAGGTGCAATTCACCCCGGCCCATCACCTCGAAAACGCCCTCCTCGTCGGTCTCGTTCACGCGCAGGGCCACGTTGTGCTGCAGCTCTTTTTGCAGACGGTCCCAGATCTGCCGGCTGGTGACGAACTTGCCTTCGCGACCGGCCAGCGGGCTGGTGTTCACGCAGAAGTTCATGGTCAGGGTCGGCTCGTCGACCTTGAGCATAGGCAGCGGCGTCGGGTTGGCGGGGTCGGTGATCGTCACGCCGATGCCCACGTCGTCGATGCCGTTGATCAACACGATGTGGCCCGGGCCGGCCTCCGTTACCTGCACGCGGTCCAGGCCCTGGAAGGTCAGGACCTGGTTGATGCGGCCCTTGACCGATTTACCGTCCGGTCCTTCCATGACGAGGACCTCCGTCGCCGGCTTGATCGTGCCCTGGCTGATGCGGCCCACACCGATGCGGCCCACGAAGGTGGAGAAATCCAGCGCGGAGATCTGCAGCTGCAGGGGCGCGGCCGGGTCGCCGGCGTTGGCGGGCACGTGCTTGAGGATGGTGTCGAACAGCGCCGACATGTCCGGACCCCACTGTTCGCCCTGCGCGCCCTCTTCCAGCGACGACCAGCCGTTGATGCCCGAGGCATAGACCACCGGGAAATCCAGCTGTTCGTCGGTGGCGCCGAGCTTGTCAAAGAGGTCAAAGGCGGCGTTGATCACCTTGTCGGGTTGCGCGCCGGGCTTGTCGACCTTGTTCACGACCAGGATGGGACGCAGGCCCAGAGCCAACGCCTTCTTGGTCACGAAGCGGGTCTGGGGCATCGGGCCTTCCTGCGCGTCGATCAGCAGCAGCACGCCGTCCACCATGGACAGAGCGCGCTCCACCTCGCCACCGAAGTCGGCGTGTCCGGGGGTGTCCACGATGTTGATGTGCGTGCCCTTCCAGCTCACGGCGCAGTTCTTGGCCAGGATGGTGATGCCCCGCTCACGTTCGATGGCGTTGTTGTCCATGACGGTGTCGACCACCTTCTCGTGGTCGGCAAAGGTGCCGGACTGCCGAAGCAGCTGGTCGACCATGGTGGTCTTGCCGTGGTCGACGTGGGCAATGATGGCGATGTTGCGAATTTGCGTGGTGCTCATACAGGTTGCGGTTCTTCAGAACTCAGGATTTGCTGGATTTCGATGGGGCTCAGCAGACGCCCCGGGATCAATTCGCCACCCTGGATGTGACCGATGCCCAGGAGGACTTCACCCGGTCGCACCGGGCTCTGCTCGGTTGCGGGCGGTGGGCCGAAGACGGCGACCGCCTCGGTGTTGGGCCAGGCGCCCCGACGGCGCAGGCCACTGAGGAACCGTCCTGCATCTTCGGCGCCCAGCGTGACGGGGGTATGACCGGCCAGCAGGCTCTCGGGCCGGTGCAGGCGGGCTAGGCGTTCGACTTCAGGGAGGGCCTCAAGTTCTGCCAACGTGATGCACTGGTCCACACCGTAGTGGCCGGTGGCGATACGCCGCAGCGCCGACAGGTGGGCGCCGCAGCCCAGGGCCAGGCCGATGTCCTCGCCCAGGGTGCGGATGTAGGTGCCCTTGCTCACGCGGGCCACGATGCGCAGTTGCGGATGCCCCTGGGGGGTGGGTGTCGTCGGTTCGATCTGCAGGTCGTGGATGGTCACGTCGCGCGGCGCACGCTCGACCTCTTCGCCGGCGCGGGCGTATTCGTAGAGGGCTTTGCCGTCCTTTTTCAGGGCACTGTGCATCGGCGGTACCTGACGAATCGGGCCGGTGAATTGACTGCGGACCACGGCCAGTTCGGCAGCGGTAGGCAGCGAGACCGAGCGAGGATCGCGCGCTTCGATCACGTCGCCCTCGGCATCGCCGGTCGTTGTACGCACGCCCAGAACGGCGATCGCCTCATAGGTCTTGTCGGCCTCCAGTTGCAACTGGCTGAACTTGGTGGCTGCGCCAAAGCACAGGGGCAGCACCCCGGTCGCCAGGGGGTCCAGCGTGCCGGTGTGGCCGGCCTTTTCCGCCCGCAGCAGCCACTTGGCTTTCTGCAAGGCGTTGTTGCTGGACAGACCTTTCGATTTGTCGAGTAAGAGCACCCCATGCACGGGGCGCCGAACGATACGTCCCCCACGCTCGTTCACTTCGTGTAACTCACTGCCCCCTGAGGGGGCCCTCGCGCCTTCGGGCGGCCGGGCGGCGCGAGCGACCCGTGCCCGTGGTTCGCTCATACTCAGACCTCCGAGTCCTTGGAACGCGAAGCGACGGCCCGCGCGATCAGCGCGTTCATGTCGGCGGCTCGCTCGGTGGTGCGGTCGAACTGGAAGTGCAGCGTGGGCACGGTGTGGATATGCAGGCGCTTGAACAGGCCGTTGCGCAGGAAGCCGGCGGCCTGGTTCAGGGCGTCCTGCGTCTCCTGCGGGTCGCCGACCAGCACGCTGAAGAAGACCTTGGCATGGGCGTAATCGGGCGTGACCTCGACCGCCTGGACCGTGACCATGCCGACCCGCGGGTCCTTCAACTCGCGGGCGATCAGCTCCGTCAGATCGCGCTGGATCTGATCGGCCACCTTGAAGCCGCGGTTCGCAGCCGAGGTTTTCTTCGCGGGCATGGCAGCTCTCGCCAGACGCCTTACAGCGTACGGGCAATTTCCTTGACTTCGAAGAACTCGAGCTGGTCGCCTTCCTTGATGTCGTTGTAGTTGCGCAGCTTGATACCGCACTCGAAGCCTTCCTTGACTTCCTTGACATCGTCTTTGAGGCGACGCACGGACTCGACATCGCCGGTGTAGACCACCACGTTGTCGCGAAGCAGACGGAACTTGCAGCCGCGCGTGACCTGGCCGGAGGTGACGTAAGAACCCGCCACCGTCCCGATCTTGGACGCCACGAACACGGTGCGGATTTCCGCGGTGCCCAGGGCCTCTTCCTTCTGCTCGGGGGCCAGCATGCCGGACATGGCGATCTTGAGTTCGTCGACCGCGTCATAAATGATGCTGTAGTAGCGAATGTCGACGCCGTTGCCCTCGGCCAGCTTGCGCGCGCCGGCATCGGCCCGCACGTTAAAGCCAATGACCACCGCCTTGGAGGCGATAGCCAGGTTGATGTCGGATTCGCTGATGCCACCCACGCCGGTGTAGACCATCTGCACCTTCACCTCGGCGTTCGACAGTTTCAGCAGCGACTGCGCGAGCGCCTCCTGCGAACCCTGTACGTCGGCCTTGATGATGATCGGCAGGGTCTTGACCTCGCCGGCGCCGATGTCGGCGAACATGTTCTCCAGCTTGGCGGCCTGTTGCTTGGCCAGCTTGGTGTTGCGGAACTTGCCGGCGCGGTAAGTGGCGATCTCGCGAGCGCGGCGCTCGTCGCCGAGCACCATGAACTCGTCGCCGGCCTGCGGCACTTCGGTCAGACCCTGGATCTCCACCGGGATGGACGGGCCAGCGGCTTTGATCGGCTTGCCGTTCTCGTCGAGCATGGCGCGCACGCGACCGAAGGTCTGGCCGGCCAGCACCACATCGCCCGCCTTGAGCGTGCCCGATTGCACCAGCACCGTGGCCACCGGGCCGCGGCCCTTGTCCAACTGGGCTTCGATGACCAGACCCTTGGCCGCCGCTTCCACGGGGGCCTTGAGCTCCAGCACCTCGGCCTGCAGCAGCACTTGCTCGAGCAGGTCGTCGACACCCTGGCCGGTGCGGGCCGAGACACTCACGAAGGGCGAGTCGCCGCCGTAGTCCTCGGGCACCACTTCCTCGGTGACCAGTTCCTGCTTGACGCGCTCGGGGTTGGCCTCGGGCTTGTCGATCTTGTTGACCGCCACCACGATGGGAACGCCCGCCGCCTTGGCGTGCTTGATCGCTTCCTTGGTCTGGGGCATGACGCCGTCATCGGCAGCCACCACCAGGATCACGATGTCCGTGGCCTGGGCGCCGCGGGCCCGCATGGCGGTGAACGCCTCGTGGCCCGGGGTGTCCAGGAAAGAGATCATGCCGCGCGGCGTCTCGACGTGGTAGGCGCCAATGTGCTGCGTGATGCCGCCCGCTTCGCCCGCCGCGACCTTGGCGCGGCGGATGTAATCGAGCAGCGAGGTCTTGCCGTGGTCGACGTGGCCCATGACGGTCACGACCGGCGCACGCGGCAGGGACGGACCCTCGGAGGCGTTCACGTCCTCGTCGGTGAAGGCTTCCGGATCGTCCAGCGCCGCGACGACGGCGGTATGGCCCATTTCCTCGACCACGATCATGGCCGTGTCCTGGTCCAGCGGCTGGTTGATGGTGACCATCTGCCCCATCTTCATGAGGGCCTTGATCACCTCGGAGGCCTTGACCGCCATCTTGTGGGCCAGTTCGGCCACGGTGATGGTCTCGGGCACGTGCACCTCGATCACGCGGGCCTCGGCGGGTGCGGCCTGGGTATGGTCCTCGCGGGAATCACGGTCGTTGCCACGACGACCCTTGGGGCCGGCACGCCAGCTGTTGCGGCCCACGCCGCCCGAGGCGTCGCCGCGGGTGGGGATGGCCTTTTTCTTGGCCGGATCACCCGCCCAGCTGGACGACAGCTTGGCGGACTTGATCTCCTTGCCAGCACCCGGACCCGAAGGGGCGCCGCCAGGGGCCGGACGGCCGGTACCGACGGCGGGCTTGTGCAGCGTGCCCTTGGCGGCGGGACGCGCGCCATCGGCGGTCTTGACCGCCGGCTTGGTCTCTTCGGGCTTCTTGGCCACCAGCACCTTCTTGGCGGGGGCGGCCATCATGGCGCGGATGGCCTCGGCCTCGGCCAAGGCCTTGCGGCGACGGGCGTCGAGGTCGGCGGCGCGTTCGGCCTCTTCCTCCGAGCGGGCCTTGGAGGCGGCTTCGGCATCGGCTCGCGCCTGAGCCTCTGCGGCGGCACGTGCCTCTGCCGCGTTTTGCTTGGCGGTGTCGTCGCTGGCGCCCTGGCTTTCCTGCGCGGCGCGTTCGGCAGCAGCACGGACCTGAGCCTCGCGCTCACGCTGCTCGGTTTCCTCGCGCTGGCGACGCTTTTCGGCCAGGTCTTCTTCCTGGCGGCGAATCAGTTCAGCCTGTCGGCGTGCTTCTTCCTCGCGGCGAGCGAGTTCAGCTTCGTCCAGGCGCGCCGTCTGGGGTTCAGGCGCCGGCGCAGCGGCCACGGTCTCGGCCGGCACGGCCTCGGCGTCGTCGCGCTTGACGAAGGTGCGCTTCTTGCGCACTTCCACCTGGATCGTGCGGGCCTTGCCGGAGGCATCGGCCTGCTTGATCTCGCTGGTGGACTTCTTGGTCAGGGTGATCTTTTTGCGCTCGCCCGAGGCGGTGCCGTGGCTGGCTTGCAGATAGCCCAGGAGCTTCTGCTTGTCAGCCTCAGACAGGGCATCGGTGGGCGCGGACTTGGCCACGCCAGCGCTGCGCAATTGCTCAAGCAGCGTGTCGGGAGATTTCTTGAGTTCGCTGGCGAACTCGGCGACGGTCGTACTGGACATAGGTTCTGGTGCCTCCCATCACATCACTCGGAGACCGCGGAGCTGCTGGTGAACCAGTGCTCGCGGGCCTTCATGATCAGGGACTTGGCCTCGTCGGAAGACTGGCCGGTAATCTCGGTGAGCTCGTCGACCGCAAGGTCGGCTAGCTCGTCGCGGGTGTGCACGCCAGCTTCAGCCAGCTGGGCAATGAGCGCGGTCGTGAGTCCCTCGAGGGTGCGCAGGTCCTGCGAGACCTCCTCCACGCTCTCTTCGCGGGCGATCTCCATCGTGAGAAGTGCGTCCTTGGCGCGGGTGCGCAGCTCGTTGACGGTGTCTTCATCAAAGGCTTCGATCTCCAGCATTTCCTGGATCGGCACGTAGGCGACTTCTTCCAGGCTGGTGAAGCCCTCGGCGATCAGGATGTCGGCGATCTCCTGGTCGACGTCCAGCTTTTCCATGAACAGGGTACGGATGCCTGTGGTCTCTTCGGCCTGCTTCTGGGCCGACTCGTTGGCGTCCATGATGTTGATCTTCCAGCCGGTGAGATCGGACGCCAGGCGCACGTTCTGGCCGCCGCGGCCAATGGCGATGGCGAGGTTTTCTTCGTCGACCACCACGTCCATCGCGCCCTTTTCTTCATCGACCACGATGGAGGACACGTTGGCTGGCGCCAGCGCGCCGATCACGAACTGGGCGGGATCGTCGGACCACAGCACGATGTCCACGCGCTCGCCGGCCAGCTCGTTGGTGACGGCGTTGACACGGGTGCCACGCACGCCCACACAGGTACCGATCGGGTCGACCCGCTTGTCGTGGGAGACCACCGCGATCTTGGCGCGCGAGCCCGGGTCACGGGCGCAGCTCTTGATCTCGAGCAGGCCCTGCTCGATCTCGGGCACTTCCTGGCGGAACAGTTCGATCATGAATTCGGGGGCGGAACGCGACAGGATGATGGGCGCCCCGCGCAGGGTGAGGTCGACCTCCATGATCATCGCGCGAACGCGATCGCCATTGCGCAGGTTTTCTTTGGGGATCATCTCGGTGCGACGCAGGCGCCCTTCGACGCGGCCGCTCTCGACGATGATGTCGCCCTTGTCCATGCGCTTGACCGTACCCACGAAGATTTTTTCGCCGCGGGACATGAAGTCATTGAGCAGCATCTCGCGCTCGGCGTCGCGGATCTTCTGCAGGATGACCTGCTTGGCGGCCATGGCACCGATACGGCCGATCGGCAGCGATTCGATGGGCTCTTCGATGTAGTCACCGACCTCGACATCGGACACCCGGTCACGGGCGTCCATCAGCAGTTCCTCGGCGTCGGGGTTTTGCAGGCCCTGTTCGTCGGGCACCACCAGCCAGCGGCGGAAAGTTTCGTACTGCCCGCTGTCGCGGTCGACTGCGACGCGGATGTCCACTTCCCCGGCATACAGCTTCTTGGTGGCCTGGGCCAGGGCCGATTCAACGGCGCCAAAAACGATGTCCCGCTCGACGTTCTTCTCACGCGAGATGGCCTCGACCAGCATCAACATTTCACGATTCATGTCACGACTCTCCTGCAACTGACTTGGGGCGCCGCCCCTTGAAATCCACCACCGGCGCCAGGCGGGCTTCCTTGAGCTCATCGAGCTGGAAACCCAGGACCTGCAGCGGCGCCGGCTCCTTCTTCTTGCTCACTTTCTGTCCGGGCTTGGCGGGCGCGTCGTCGCGCCACGTGATCTGCCAGCCGGTGGCGGCGCGCTCAAGCGTGCCGCGAAATTTCTTGCGATTGGCGGCCACCTGGCCCGCCGCCGCGGCGCCCAGGGACGCCTTCAGGGTGAGATCCACCAGCTCGCCCTCGAAGCGCTCGAAATCGCGTTCGTGGCGCAGCGGACGGTCGATCCCCGGCGAGGACACCTCCAGGCGCTTGTAGTCGGCGCCCTCGACCTCCAGCGTGAACTGCAGCTGGCGGGTGACCTTCTCGCAGTCCTCGACGTTGACGAATTGCTCGGTGCCGGGCGTCCAGGGCAGGTCGATCGTGACGCGCAGCAGGCCACCGGCGGAGCGTTCGATCTCCACCAGGTCATAGCCAAGGCCGGTCACGACGTTGTCGACGGTGTCCTGTAGCGCCACTTCTTCAGTACCAAGGTATCAATTTCGGGGGTTTGCGTGCGGATCTACAACTCGATCGGCCAAAAAAAACGGGCGGTGGGGAACCGCCCGTTTTGGTCGTCGATCGCCAATTGTACCTTGCAAATCAGGCACTTGCAAGCGCAGAGGCTGTTTTTTACTGCGCCTTGCCCTCTTAGAACGGCTAGGCCGGCCGGGTCGGGGCAAGGGGCCTCGGGGCCAGGTCAGAACGCCGCGGCCACCAGGGTCTGGGTGTAGGTCTCGCGGGGGGATCCCAGCACCGCCTCCACCGAGCCGGACTCCACGATGCGGCCGTCTTTCATGACCAGCACGTCGTGCGCCATGGCGCGGATCACCTCCACGTCGTGCGTGATCAGGAGGTAGGCCAGGCCCTTGTCACGCTGCAGGCCCTGAAGCAGCCGGATCACCTGCTGCTGGATGGTGACGTCCAGGGCGCTGGTGGGTTCGTCGAGCACCAGTAATTGCGGCTGCACGATCAGTGCGCGCGCCACCGCCAGGCGCTGGCGCTGGCCGCCGGAGAACTCGTGGGGGTAGCGGGCCAGCAGTCCGGGAAATTGCGCCTCGGTCAGACCGACCTCGGCCAGGGCTGCCACGATGCGCGTGCGCCGCTGCGCCTCGGGGAGGCCCGCCTCGTGCACCAGCAGGCCCTCGCCCACGATCTCCTGCACCGTCATGCGGGGCGAGAGCGAAGAGAACGGGTCCTGGAACACCACTTGAACCGCGCGGCGCAGGGGCTGGTCGGTGCGGCCGTTGCCAGTCCACGTGCGCCCCGCCGCTTGCAATTGCCCACGGTGCGGAATCAGGCCCAGGGCAGCCAGGGCCAGCGTGGACTTGCCAGAGCCAGATTCGCCCACGATGCCCAGGGTGCGCCCCGGGGCCAGTTGCAGGGTGGCACCCTGCACGGCGATGAACTCGCCCCGCCGGAACCAGCCTTTCATCCCGGGCAGGGGCACCGGATAGCCCACCTGCACGTCCTGCGCCTGCAGCACGGGCGCCACACCCGCCGCAGGGACGTCTTCGCGCACGTCGCGCACGGGGCGACTCGCGATCAGGCGGCGGGTGTAGGGATGCTGGGGCGCGGAGAAGACCTCGCCCACCGTCCCCTGCTCCACCAGATGCCCATGCTCCATGACGGCCACGCGGTCGGCGAATTTGCGCACCAGGTTCAGGTCATGGGTGATGACCAGGACCGCCATGCCGGTCTGGCGTTGCAGGTCGGACAGCAGGTCCAGGATCTGACCGCGCAGGGTGACATCCAGTGCGGTGGTGGGTTCGTCCGCCAAGAGGAGCCGCGGGCGGCAGGCCAGTGCGATCGCGATCATGGCGCGCTGCCGCTGGCCGCCAGACAGCTGGTGCGGGTAGGCATGGGCGCGCCGGGAAGGATCGGGAATGCCGGTGGCCGCCAGGGCCTCGACCGCCGCCTCCCAGGCCTCGCGACGGCCGAGGCCGCGTTTGAGTTGCAGCACCTCGGCCACCTGGTCGCCCACGGTGTAGAGCGGATTGAGCGCCGTCATCGGCTCCTGAAAGATCATGGCAATGTCGCTGCCACGCACGCCCAGCATCTCTCGCTCGGACAGGGCCAGGAGGTCGCGGGCGCCCTGCCCGTTCGCGCCCTCCGAGCTGGCCAGGTGCGCGCTCCCCGTGGTGCGCGCGTTCTGCGCCAGCTGTATCAGCGACAGAGCCGTGACCGTCTTGCCGGAGCCAGACTCGCCGACCAGGGCCAGCTTCTCGCCCGCAGCAATGGAGAAATCGACACCGTGCACCACGGTCTTGCCGCCAAAGGCGACCGACAGGCCACGCACGTCCAGAAGGGGGTGCGGTGCGCTCATGCCGGATTCTTTCTCGGGTCCAGCGCGTCGCGCAGCGCGTCGCCCATGAAGGTCAGGAGCAGCAAGGTCACCACCAGCACCCCGAAGGTGGACAACGAGATCCACCAGGCATCGATATTGGCCTTGCCCTGGCTCAGAAGTTCGCCCAGCGACGGCGTCCCCGGCGGCACGCCCAGGCCCAGGAAGTCCAGCGAGGTCAGGGCCAGGATGGCGGCGGACATCCGGAACGGCAGGAAGGTGACCACGGGGGTCATGCTGTTGGGGAGGATGTGCCGCGTCATGATGCGCAGGTTGCCGACCCCCAGCGCGCGGGCGGCACGCACGTAGTCCATCTGGCGATTGCGCAGGAACTCGGCGCGCACGTAGTCGGACAGGCCCATCCAGCCAAAGAGCGAGAGCAGCACCAGCAGGAGCGCCACGCTGGGCGCAAACACCGCGCTGAAGATGATCAAGAGGTACAGCTCCGGCATCGATCCCCAGATTTCGATGAAGCGCTGGAAGGCCAGGTCGGTCTTGCCGCCGAAGTAGCCCTGGATGGCGCCGGTGACGATGCCCAGCACGGTGCCGATGGCGGTGAGCGCCAGCGCGAACAGGACGCTGACGCGGAAGCCGTAAATCAACTGCGCCAGCAGGTCGCGTCCGCGATCGTCGGTGCCAAAGACGTTTTCCGTCGAGGGCACCGCGGGGTTTGGGCGGCTGGCAAAGTAGTTCAGCGTCTTGGGGCCGTAGGGGTTGGGCGGATAGATCGCCCAGTTGGCGCCCGAGGTGATGCGCTCGCGAATGAACGGGTCCAGGTAATCGGCGGGTGTGGGAAAGTCCCCGCCGAAGGTCTTCTCGGGGTAGTCCTTCACCAGCGGGAAGTACCACTGGCCCTCGTAGCGCACCACCAGTGGCTTGTCGTTGGAGATCACCTCCGCCAGCAGGCTCATCACCACCATCAGGCTGAAGATCACCAGGCTCACGAAACCCAGGCGGTTGCGACGGAACCGCTGCCAGGCGCGCCGGCCCGGCGATAGGGAGGGCGCTGGCGTCTCGGTGTGCGCGGGCGCGGTGGAAGCGGCGGTCGTGGCGGTGTTCATATCAGTCGAACTTCACGCGCGGGTCGACCAGCACGTAGCACAGGTCGCTCACCAGCTTGGTCACCAGGCCGATGAGGGTGAAAAGGTACAGCGTTCCGAGGACCACCGGGTAGTCACGGCGGATCACGCTCTCGTAACTCAGGAGCCCGAGTCCGTCCAGAGAGAACAGGGTCTCGATCAAAAGCGACCCCGTGAAGAAAGCGCCGATGAAAGCCGCCGGGAAACCGGTGACGATGGGGATGAGCGCATTGCGCATCACGTGCTTCCACAGCACCTGGTTCTCGGGCAGGCCCTTGGCGCGGGCGGTCAGGACGTACTGCTTGCGGATCTCCTCGAGGAAGGAGTTCTTGGTCAGCATCGCGGTGACCGCGAAGCTGCCAAACACCATGGCGGTGACGGGCAAGGCAATGTGCCAGAGGTAATCGACCACCTTGCCCGCAAGACTCAGTTGCTCCCAATTGGACGAGGTGAGCCCGCGCAGGGGAAACCACTGCAGTTGCCCGCCGAAAACCACGAGCAGCGCCACACCCAGCACGAAGCCCGGGATGGCGTAACCCACCAGCACCAGCAGCGTGGTGAGCAGGTCAAAACGCGAGCCGGCCCGCACCGCCTTGGCCACCCCCAGCGGCACGGCGATGAGGTAACTCAGAAAGAAGGTCCACAGGCCCAGGCTGATGGACACCGGCAGCTTCTCCTTCACCAGCTGCCAGACGTCCTTGTGCTGGTAGAAGCTCTTGCCCAGATCGAAGCGGGCGAACTGCCCCAGCATCTGGATGAAGCGCTCATGGGCGGGCTTGTCAAAGCCATACAGCGCGCGGATCTCGGCGATGCGCTTGTCGTCCACGCCTTGGCGGCCCCGGTAGCCGGCGCCGGCGCTGGCGGCGCTCTCGCCTCCACTGTCACGCCCTTGCAACTGGGCCACCATCTGTTCGACCGGTCCGCCGGGGACAAACTGGATCACTGCGAACGTGAGCAGCAGCACCCCGAACAGGGTGGGGATCATCAGCAGCAAGCGCTTGAGGATGTAGCTGGCCATGCGTGTCGGGGTCTAGCGGTTCGCCGGCGAGGCCCACCAGGTGGACATCGCCCACTGGTGCACGTCGTAGTACGGCGGGACGGTGGCCGGCAGCTCGAAGCGGCCGGGGCGGTACCCCACCAGGAAGGCGCTGCCATAGTAGTGGGGCACCGAGTAGTGGCCGTGGGAGAGCACGCGATCGAGCGCACGCAAGGCGGCGCGAAGCTGCTCGCGGGTGGTGGCCTGCACCACCTTTTGCAAGAGGGCGTCGACCGCCGGATCGGCCAAGCCCCAGACGTTGGACGAACCCGGCGTGGCCGCCGCCTGCGACCCCAGGCGCTCCAGCAGTTCGCCACCGGGCGAGGTGCTGCCAGGCAGTCGCGCCGAGGTGAGCTCAAAGTCGAAGGCGTCCATCTTCTGCTTGGCCAGGGAGAAATCGACCGAGCGGAACGTCAGGCGAATGCCCAGTTTCTCCAGCGCCTTCTGGAAGGGGGTGACGATACGCACCAGCGAGGGCTGGTCGGTCAGGAACTCGATGGTGAAGGCTTCGCCCTTCGCGTTGCGCAGCGCGCCGTCGCGATAGGTCCAGCCGGCCTCCGCCAGGAGGGCCTGGGCCTGGCGCAGGTTGTCTCGCAGGCTGGCCGGCGGCGCGGTGCTGGGCGAGCGCGGCGCGGCGCCGAAGACCTCGGGCGCGAGCTTGGCGCGCAGGGGCTCGAGCAGGGCCATTTCGTCCGCGCCAGGCAGTCCCTGGGCGTGGAATTCGCTATTGGGGAAGTAGCCGTCCACGCGCTTGTACAGGCCGTAAAAGAGCTGCCGGTTCATCCACTCGAAGTCGAAGGCCAGGCCGATCGCCTTGCGCACCCGCACGTCCTGGAACTTGGGCTTGCGCAGGTTGAAGACGTAGCCCTGGAAGTCGCCGGGGTTGCGGTTCTCGAAGGCGCGCTGCTTGAGTTCTCCAGAGTCGAAGACCCGGCCCTTGTACTGGCGCGCCCAGTTGCGGGAGATGAACTCGCGCATGAAGTCGAACTCGCCGGCCTTCAGGCCTTCAAAGCGCGAGGTCTCGTCCAGATAGATTTTGAAGGTGACGCGGTCGAAGTTGAACTGGCCCCGGCGCACCGGCAGGTCGGCCGCCCAGTAGGCCGGGTCGCGCACATAGGTGATGTCGCGGCCCATGCGCGGGTTGGCTATGCGATAGGGGCCGGACCCGATCGGGAGGTCCAGGACAATCTGGTCGAAGGGCTTGCCCTGCCCCCAGTCGCGGCTGAAGACCGGCATGCTGCCCACCACCAGCGGCAACTCGGGGTTGGGCACCGCGAAGTCAAAGCGCACGGTGCGCTCGGCCACCACCACCGCGTCCTTCACCTCGGCGTAGATCGTGCGGAACTGGGGTGCGGCCTGCTTGGAGATCAGCGTCTTGAAGGTGTGCACCACGTCGGCGGCCAGCACCGGCTTGCCATCATGGAAACGCGCCTGCGGGTGCAGGATGAAGATGGCCGACAGGCGGTTCGGGGCGACCGACACGTCTTGCGCCAGCAGGCCGTAGGCGGTGGTGGGCTCGTCCAGGTTGCCCACCAGCAGGGTGTCGAACATCAGCGAGCCGATGCCAAAGGGCGCGGTGCCCTTGAGGGTGAAGGGATTGAACTTGTCGAAGTTGGTGGGCCGGGTGGGCGGCACCATGCGGATCTCGCCGCCCTTGGGCGCGGCGGGGTTGACGTAGTCGAAATGGGTGAAGCCGGGCGGGTACTTGATGTCCCCGAATTGGGCGTAGGCGTGGTCGCCCCAGGCGACCGGGGCGGCCAGGGCCATGAAGGCCAGTACAAGCAGGCGCTGCAAACCACGCATGCGACAATTCTGCCGACTTTTTTCGAGGGAGCGATCCATGGGTTTTCTGTCTGGCAAGAAATTGCTGATCACGGGTGTCCTGTCCAACCGTTCCATCGCCTACGGCATTGCCCGCGCCTGCCACGCGCAGGGTGCCGAATTGGCTTTCAGCTATGTGGGCGAGCGCTTCAAGGACCGCATCACCGAATACGCTGCCGAATTCGGCTCCAAGCTGATCTTCGACTGCGACGTGGGCGATGACGCGCAGATCGAGAAACTGTTTAAAGACCTCTCGGCCCACTGGCCCAAGTTCGACGGCTTCGTGCACGCCATCGGCTTTGCCCCGCGCGAGGCGATTGCCGGCGACTTCCTGGACGGGCTCTCGCGCGAGGGCTTCAAGATCGCCCATGACATCAGCGCCTACAGCTTCCCGGCCATGGCCAAGGCCGCCCTGCCCTATCTGAACGACAAGTCCGCGCTCCTGACGCTGTCCTATCTGGGCGCCATCCGCACCGTCCCGAACTACAACACCATGGGCATGGCCAAGGCCTCGCTGGAAGCCTCGGTGCGGTACCTGGCCGAATCCCTGGGCCCCAGGGGCATGCGGGTCAACGGCATCAGCGCTGGTCCGATCAAGACGCTGGCGGCCAGTGGCATCAAGGGCTTTGGCAAGATCCTGTCGGTCGTGGCCGAAACCTCGCCGATCCGCCGCAACGTCACGATCGACGACGTGGGCAACGTCGCGGCCTTCCTGCTCTCAGACCTGGCGGGCGGCGTGAGCGCCGAGATTACCTATGTGGATGGCGGCTTCAGCAATGTGGTGGGGGGCATCGCCGAGCCCGCCGAGAGCTGACGCAGCGCCCCGGTGCCGCCCATGAAAAAGCCCGCACGCAGCGGGCTTTTTTCTGGGTGCGCCAGGCTCAGACCTTCACGCAATCGGCGAAATACACCGGTTTGCCATCCGGCCCGGTCTCTTCGACCAGCCCGTGGATGTCCGTCTCGAAGCCCGGGCACTGCGCATTGAACTCGCGCGAGAACTTCAGATAGTCGACGATCTTCTTGTTGAAGACCTCGCCCGGAACCAGCAGCGGAATGCCCGGCGGGTACGGCGTGACCAGCGAGGTGGTAATGCGGCCCTCGAGCTCGTCGATCGGCACCCGCTCGGTGCGGCGGTGTGCGATGTGCGCGAAGGCGTCACTGGGCTTCATGGCCGGCGTGAGGTCCGACAGGTACATGTCGGTGGTCAGGCGGGCGATGTCGTACTTGGCATAGAGCTCGTGCACGTGCTGGCACAGGTCGGCCAGGCCCATGCGCTCATAGCGCGGATGCTGTTGGCAGAACTCCGGGAGGATCCGCCACATCGGCTGGTTGCGGGCGTAGTCGTCTTTGAACTGCTGCAAGGCCGTGAGCATGGTGTTCCAGCGGCCCTTGGTGATGCCGATGGTGAACATGATGAAGAAGCTGTAGAGGCCAGTCTTCTCCACGATGATGCCGTGCTCCGCGAGGAAGCGCGTCACGATGGACGCCGGAATGCCGGTCTTGGCGAACTTGCCATTGAGGTCCAGGCCGGGCGTGACGATGGTGGACTTGATCGGGTCCAGCATGTTGAAGCCTTCGGCCAGGTTGCCAAAGCCGTGCCACTTGGCCGTGCGGGCTTCGCCCTTGATGATCCAGTCGTCGGCGCGGCCAATGCCCTCATCGGCCAGCTTGTCCGGCCCCCAGACCTTGAACCACCAGTCCTTGCCGTATTCGTCATCGATCTTGCGCATGGCGCGGCGAAAGTCCAGCGCCTCCAGGATGCTTTCTTCCACCAGCGCAGTGCCGCCAGGCGGCTCCATCATGGCGGCCGCCACGTCGCAGCTGGCAATGATGGAGTACTGCGGGCTAGTCGAGGTGTGCATCAGGTACGCCTCGTTGAACAGGTGCCGGTCCAGCTTGCGGTTTTGCGAGTCCTGCACCAGCACATGGCTGGCCTGGCTGATGCCCGCCAGCAGCTTGTGCGTGGACTGGGTGGCGAAGGTCAGCGCCTCCTTCGGGCGCTGGCGATGCTTGCCCATGGCGTGGTAGGAGCCGTAGAACGGATGGAAGGCCGCGTGCGGCAGCCAGGCTTCGTCAAAGTGCAGCGTGTCCACGTAGCCATCGAGCATGCCCTTGATGGTCTCGGTGTTGTAAAGCACGCCATCGTAGGTGGACTGCGTGAGCGTCATCACCCGCGGTTTGACCGTCTCGGCGTCGACGCCAGCCAACAGCGGATTGGCGCGGATCTTGGCCTTGATCGCCTCGGGCGAGAACTCGCTCTGGGGGATGGGGCCGATGATGCCGAAGTGGTTGCGCGTGGGCTTCATGAACACGGGAATCGCCCCGGTCATGATGATGGAGTGCAGGATGGACTTGTGGCAGTTGCGGTCCACCACCACCACGTCGCCTGGAGCCACCGTGTGGTGCCACACCATCTTGTTGGAGGTGGACGTGCCGTTGGTGACGAAGAAGCAGTGGTCGGCGTTGAAGATGCGCGCCGCGTTGCGCTCGGAGGCCGCCACCGGGCCGGTGTGATCCAGCAGTTGGCCCAGTTCGTCCACCGCGTTGCAGACGTCGGCACGCAGCATGTTCTCGCCAAAGAACTGGTGGAACATCTGGCCGATCGGGCTCTTGAGGAAGGCCACGCCGCCCGAGTGGCCCGGGCAGTGCCACGAGTAGGAGCCATCCTCGGCGTAATCGAGCAGCGCCTTGAAAAACGGCGGCTGCACGCCTTCCAGATAGCTCTTGGCTTCGCGAATGATGTGACGCGCCACGAACTCCGGCGTGTCCTCGAACATGTGAATGAACCCGTGCAGCTCGCGCAGGATGTCGTTGGGCAGGTGCCGCGAGGTCTTGGTCTCGCCGTATATGTAGATCGGCACGTCGGTGTTCTTGCGCCGAACCTCCTGGATGAAGCTGCGCAGGTTCACTACCGCCGGGTCCAGGTCAGGGCCCGGGGTGAACTCCTCGTCGTCAATCGACAGGATGAAGGCGCTGGCGCGGCTTTGCTGCTGCGCGAACTGGGCCAGGTCGCCATAGCTCGTAACGCCCAGGACCTCAAAGCCCTCGGCCTCGATGGCCTGCGCCAGGGCACGGATGCCCAGGCCCGAGGTGTTTTCGGACCGGTAGTCTTCGTCGATGATGACGATGGGGAAGCGAAATTTCATGGACAGGCCTTCGGGCGCGGGCGCAGCAGGGGGAAAAATCGGGACAGCCGCGAAGTGTATGCAAATCGGCGGAGGTTTCTGGCCCCGGCAGGCACAAATAGCGCCTGAGCGTGCAGCGTTATGCTGCGCCCGCTGCCGCCCTCGAGGCAGAACAAGAAAAAAGGCCCCTCACCGTGTCTCTGCACTCTTGGCCACGCGCCCTCCTTCTGCTTGGCGCCGTCACCCTGTCCCACCCGGCCCTGGCCGCCCCCGACGAAGCCCGTATGGGCCGGGACCAGGGCTATCCGCCCTGCGAGCCCGCCGCCTTGCGCATGGAGTGCCGCGTCGGGGCCTTCTCCAACCCGATGGGGCGGCGGGTGGCACGGCCGCCGCTCGCTCGGCCCCTGGAGCCGTACCCGAGCGCGCCGGCCTTGTCCTACCGATGGGGGTTTCAGCGCATCACCATTGACGAATACCTGGCCCGCCACAAAGCCACCGGGCTGCTGGTGCTCAAGGACGGCCGTATCGTGTACGAGAACTACCAGTACGGCCGCACAGACGCGATGGCCCTGCGATCGTTCTCGATGGCCAAGACCATCACCGCGCTGCTCGTGGGCATCGCGCATGACAAGGGCCTGATCGCCTCGCTGGACGACCGTGCCGACCGCTATTACCGGGCCATCGAGGGCACGGTCTACGGCAGCACCACGATCCGCAACTTGCTGCGTATGGGGTCGGGCGTGGCCTTCAGCGAAAACTACGGCTGGAGCCCGGACTCCGACCTTTTGCGCTTTTACCGGCGTGTCAATGGTGGCGCCCCCGGGGGGGCCGAAGAAGCCTTCCGCCTCTTTGGCATGCGTGAGATCGAGCAGGGCCAACGCTTCAATTACGCCACCTCGGAGACCGAGTTGCTGGGGCGGGTGCTGGTGCACGCGACCGGCCGCAACCTGACCGAACTCACGCGCGAGTGGCTGTGGGAGCCCCTGGGCGCAGAGGCCGACGGGCACTGGATGGTGGGGCGCAGCGATGGCGTCGAGAACGCCGGGGGAGGCTTCTTTGCGACGCTGCGGGACTGGGGGCGGCTGGGCCTGCTGATGGCCAATGACGGCAAGGTCGGTGACCGGCAGGTGGTGCCGCGCCAGTTCTTGCTGGAGGCCACCGACGCCAAGCTGCAGCCCGCAGGGTTCGGGCCGCGGCGGGCGACGCCTTATTTTGGCTACGGCTACCAGACCTGGATATTCCCGATGCGCGAACGCAGCTTCGCCTTCTTGGGTATCTTCGGCCAGGCGATCTTCGTGCAGCCAGCCTCCGGCATCGTGATGGTGCAGACCTCGGTCTACGACCGGCCCTCCGGTGACCCGATGGGGGCGGTGCGCACGGAAATGTGGAAAGGGGTGCTGACCTCGCTCGGAGGTGACCCCTCGGAGTGACGCGGGCCCAGGTGCTGCGCGCTCGTTCCCTCTCCAAGTTGCGTTTTGTCTTTAGCTAAAAGGGAGCGTTCATGGCCTCGAGAATGTGGAAATACGGATTGGCAATCGTGTTGGCATCGGGCGTCGCCGGTGCCTGGGCGCAGGGTGCGGCCAACTACCCCAACCGCCCGATCAAGCTGATCGTGACCGTGCCGCCCGGGGGCGCCGCCGACTTCATCGCCCGCCTGCTGGCCTCCAAGCTGTCGACCTCCATGGGCCAGCAGGTCGTCGTGGAGAACAAGGCCGGTGCCAGCGGATCGCTGGCCGCCGACTTCGTCGCGAAGTCCGCGCCCGATGGCTACACGCTGCTGCAAAGCTCCATCACGACCCACGGCATCGGCCCGCACCTGATGGCCAAGCTCCCCTACGACCCGGTCACCTCGTTCGCGCCGATCGCCACGCTGGCCAGCCTGCCCCTGATCATGACGGTCAACGCCGACCTCAAGACCGCCACCCTGGCCGAGTTCGTGGCCGCAGCCAAGGACAAGCCGGGCAAGCTGGCTTTCGCCTCCTCGGGCAACGGTGGCGCCCCGCACATGGCCGGGGAGTTGTTCAAGATCGCGGCCTCGGTGGACATGATCCACGCGCCGTACCGCGGCAGCGGCCCGGCGGTGGCCGACCTGGTGGGCGGGCAGGTGCAGGTGATGTTCGATGGCGCGCCTTCGCTGTTGCCGCACATCACCACCGGCAAGATCCGGGCCGTGGCTGCGGCCAGCCCCCGCCGCAACGCCTTGCTCCCCAATGTGCCGACCTTTGCCGAACTGGGTTACCCCTCGGTCAATGTGGCGCTCTGGTACGGTCTGATGGCGCCTGCCGGCACACCCGCGGACATCATCGCCCGCCTGAACCGCGAGGTGAACCAGGCCCTGAAAGCGCCCGACGTGGTCGAACGATTCGCGGCCCAGGGCACGGAAGCCGTGGGCGGCACCCCCGAGCAAGCGGGCGCCTTCATGCGGCAGGAACTCGATCGCTGGGGGCCCGTCGTCAAGAGGGCAGGCGTCGTCGCCAACTGACCGGATGAACCCGACTGACTCACCCACGCAGGCCCTGGCCCGCTGGGTGGTGAATTCGCAGTGGCATGAGATCGACGAGGGCACCAGGGCCGCTGCACGCCGGTCGTGGCTGAACTGGTTTGGCTGCGCGCTGGGCGGCGCCAACGACCCCGCGACGGATCGACTGGCGCTCGCCTTGCGGGAGATGGGATGCAACGGCACATCGCCGGTGATCGGACGCCGTGACCGCACCGACCCGGGCTCGGCGGCCTTGCTGCATGCCTTCGCCTCTAACATCCTGGATTACGACGACACCCACTGGGACACCGCCATCCACCCGGCCGGGCCGGTCGCCTCGGCGCTGGTGGCCTGGTCGAGCCTGCAGCCCGTGAGCGCCCAGACGCTGATGCATGCCTTCCTCCTGGGAATGGAGGCGCAGTGCCGCATCGGCCTGGCCGTGTCGCCGGGGCACTATGAAAAGGGCTGGCACATCACCGCCACCTGCGGTGTCTTCGGAGCGGCGTTGGCTGTGAGCCGCGCGATGCAGCTGGACGTGAAGCAGACGGCCTGGGCCATCGGTCACGCCGCGACGCAGTCCGCCGGACTCGTGGCCAGCCTGGGCACACAAGCCAAGAGCCTGAACATCGCCTGCGCCGCGCGCAACGGACTGGTGGCCGCGCAAATGGCCCGTCATGGCCTCACCGCGAACGACCACGCCCTGGAAGCACGCTTCGGCTTTGGCGACGTGATGGGGCAGCGAGCTCTGACGCAGGCCCTGTGCACCGACCTGGGACGCAATTGGGAGGCTGTACGCAATACGTTCAAGCCCTATCCCTGCGGATTCCTGCTGCACCCTGCACTCGACGCCTGCCTCATCTCAGAGGCTTCAGCGGACGACACGGCGCGGCCACCGCCGCAGGAGATCGACCGCATCACGGTGTGGGTCGCACCCCTGGCCGCAGCCCGGGCCGATCGGCCAGATCCCGCCGACGGCATTGCCGCCAAACTCAGTTTGCAGCATGCGGTGGCCGTGGCCCTGCTGCATGGCGATGCCGGGGTGAGCCGCTTCACCGATCAGGCTGTGGCCGACCCGCAGACCCGCGCCTTGCGCGCGAAGGTGAGCGTGCTGTCCGATCCGAGCCTGAAGCAGGAGGATATGCGTCTGCAGCTGCACTTGCGTGACGGGTCGCTGCTCACGCGCACGCCACCCGGGCCCGCGCCGATGTCCGACGCTGCGCTCGAGCGGAAATTCCGCGAGCTCGTTGCCTTCGGCTCGCCGCACTGCGACGCCGACCGGCTGCTGCAGGCCCTTTCCGAATTTTCCGATGGCGCAGACACCCATGCGCTGATCGCACTCACTTTGCCCCAGGCCTGACCCGCCCGGCCTCTCTCTATTTCTTTCCTCCAACGCACACCATGAACCTCCAACTTCAAGACAAACATGTCCTCATCACCGGCGGCAGCAAGGGCATCGGCCTGGCCTGCGCGCAAGCCTTCCTGGCAGAAGGAGCGCGGGTCACCCTGGTCGCGCGCAGCGCGGACACGCTGGCCCAGGCGCAACGCGCCCTGAAGGAGGCGGCGCATGAAGGCGCCCAGGTCCACACCGTGGCGGCCGACCTCACGAACGCGCAGGCTGCGGTCGACGCGCTGACGCAGGCCCAGGCCCTGGGCGGCCCGGTCGACGTGCTGGTGAATTCGGCCGGTGCGGCCAAGCGCACGCCGGCCCCCGACCTCACCCCCCAGGCGTGGTTCGACGCGATGCAGTCCAAATTCTTCAGCTACATCCACATGATCGATCCCACGATCAAGGCCATGGCGGCCCGAGGCCAGGGTGCGATCGTCAATGTGATCGGCAACGGCGGCAAGGTGGCCAGCCCGATCCACTTGCCCGGCGGGTCAGCCAATGCGGCCCTGATGCTGGCAACGGCGGGCCTGGCCAACGCGTACGCCAGCAAAGGCATCCGGGTCAACGCGGTCAATCCGGGCAGCACGCTCACCGAGCGCCTGGACAAGGCGATCGCCACCGACGCCCGCAACAGCGGCATTACCCCGGAAGTGGCGTTGTCTCGGATCGTGGAGAAGCTGCCGCTGGGGCGTATCGCCAAGCCCGAGGAGGTGGCGCAAGCGGTGGTGTTTCTCGCGTCCGGGCAGGCCAGTTACATCACTGGCGCCAACATCCCGATGGATGGAGGGCTCGTTCCTTTGATCTAAAGAGAGTGCTTTAGAAGTAGTGAACGTCTAGACGAGCGCCCTCGCCAGGGACAACCCGCTTGCCAGGGGCGCAGACCCTGCGTACCCTCTCCCTCCCTTTTCAGCAGGCGTCGTATTCCATGGGCCCGATCAAGATTCTCGTGACCAGCCAGAAAGGCGGCGTCGGCAAAAGCACGCTGACCGCCAACCTGGCTGCGTATTTCGCGCAATTCGCCGGTCGCCAGGTGACGCTGATCGACTTCGATCACCAAGCCTCGTCCTACCACTGGATCGAGCGCGCGCCGGTGCCCGGGGTCATGCCCGTGGTCTGCGACGTGGTGACCGAACGCGACCCGCAGCTGGCGGTGCTCAAGATGAAGCAGGCGCTACGCACGGCCGAACGCGTGTCCGATCTGGTGATCGCGGACCTGACCTGGGTCAACATCTTTCCCCAGTCGCTGATGCTGGACTTCGACATGGTGCTGGTGCCGACCTCCCTGTCCAAGGTGGAATTGGCCAGCACGGTCGAATTCGTGTCGCGCTTCTCGCAGGTGTTCAATGGCGGCACCGAGCTGCGGCCCCAGCTGGCGCTCGTGCCGAGCCGGCTGCACCGCACGCAGGACTACCTGGACATCTTCACGCAAAGCAATTTCCCGGTGAAGTTCTCCCTGACCAGCCCCCTGCCCTTCGAGTTGGACATCCAGTCCATCTACGGCCAGGACTACATCTTCAATGCCGACAACCCCGTCTGCCGCGACAGCTTCTTCCGCGTCGGTCGCGAATTGGAGGACGCGGCGCAAGCGATCCAGCGTTCACGCGAGCAGCTCGAGGCCACCCGCAAGGTGACCCCCATCTGGCAAAACAACAAGCGTCGCGCGGGTCATGGCGCCAGCGTCCTCGATAGCTTCGTCTTCGAGCGGCGTAGCCGTGGTCGGCTTTCTCCCCTGGCGCAGGCTCAGGTGCAGGCGCAGGCCGTGAAGGCGAGCGCCTTCGAAAGCCTGATGGGCCTGCTGCGCAAACGCATGTGAGTGGTCTGACCTGATGAAGCGATTCGACCCCTCCATCGGATGGATTTCCGGCGATGCCTCCGGGGATGCCGATAGGCCCCTGCCCCACCCCTCCAGCGTGGTGCACTTCAACCGCCAAGGCAACCGCCTGAACGTCACCCGCGTCGACGATGGCCCGCAGCCGCCAGCCGGTCTCGACGCGCGTGAGGACGCCCCCGTGCCGCCCGCGGTGCAGCGCATGCGCGAGGCGCAGGTGCCACCGCCGTTCTTGCGCGCGCCGGCCGAGACTGCCAGCATGGTGCGCGAGCTCTTTGAGCGCCTGGACGAGGCCGATCCCTCGCAGGCCCTGCTGGCGCGGGTGTCCGACAACCTCAAGGCGCTGGACGATCTCGCGGTGAAAAAGGGCCAGCTCGAACGCGTGCTGGCCGACATCGCCCAGGAGATGGAGCAGTTGCAGGTGCAGGTGCGCTCCGACCTCGACGACGCGCGTGACAGCGAAGACCGCAATCTCAAGCTGCGGCAGTACCGGCGCGAACTCCTTGAGCAGTTGGCGCGGCGCCTGCCTGAGGCTGGCACGCCGTGAACGCAGTGATAGGCGTGAAGCGCGCAGGTCTGGTGTTCTACCTGGCCAACTGGTGGGCCTTCGTGGTCGCGGGCTTGCTGCTGTCGCTGCAGCACACAGGGTCTTCGTGGCTTTCCAGCCTCCCCTGGGCCTTCTGGGGCACGGAGATCGCGCAGGCGCTTGCCGGCGGTGAGGCGGCCACTGCAGGGGCCTGGTGGATTCTGATGGGGACGGTGCTGACCTTGGTGGGCGTGCTCGCCTCGCTGGTCACCAGCCTGCTGTGGCTGGCCGCGCGGGACGTCCAATCCGGCGCCGGGGCCAAGCGCACGAAGTGGGCCGCAAACACCCCCCACGAGGCCGGCGCCCGCGAGGCCGCCTTCTCCGACAGCGCCCGGGAAGCCGCCGGCCTGGTGGAAGACCCTCGACTGCGCTCGCTGATTCAGCAGCTTCAGACACGCTTGGGCTGATCGCCTGCACACTGTCGGCCGTTTCACCACTCTCGAACGGACGACACCCATGGACAGAAGACGTTTCCTCGGCACCACCATCGCGGGCGCGAGCGCCCTGGCCTTCGGCTCGGTGTGGTCGCAATCCACCTCCAACCTGGGCGCGCCCACGGCACCCGCCGTCGGTTTCCGGCGCATGAAGTTGGGCGCCATGGAGATCATCGCGATCAATGACGGCGCGCTGCGCCGCCCCCTGGGGGACGAGTTCGTCACCAATACCCCGCTGGACCAGGTCAAGGCCGCCCTGGCCGCCCAGGGTCTGCCCACGGAGTACGTGGACATCCCCTTCACCCCCTTCCTGGTGGTGAGTGGCAACCGCCGCATCCTGCTGGACACCGGCTTTGCGGATAACGGCCCGCCCAGCACCGGTCGCCTGCGCGCCAATATGGAAGCGGCTGGCTTCAAGTTCGATGACATCACCGACGTGGTGATCAGCCACTATCACGGCGACCACATCAGCGGCCTGCGCGCCAAGGACGGCTCGCTGACCTTCCCGCGCGCCAAGGTGCATGTGCCGGTGCCGGAGCACGCCTTCTGGCTGGACGATGCCAACATGAACGCTGCCCCCACGGCCGCTCGCGGCAACTTCATGAACGCGCGCCGCGTGTTCAACAACTACCCGGCCGAACAGATGGTGCGCTTCGAGCCCGGCGCCACCATCGCCCCGGGCATCACCACCAGTGCGGCGTTTGGTCACTCGCCGGGCATGTGCATGGTGCAGGTCGCGTCGGAGGGCCAGACCTTCCACTATGTGGCCGACGTGACCAACGTGCCGGCACTGTTCGCACGCTCACCGGACTGGGCGGTCACCTTTGACATGGACCCCGTCATGGCCCGCGCCACCCGCCGCCGCGTCTTCGACGCCATGGCCAAGGACCGCGCGATCACCGGCGGCTTCCACTTCCCCTTCCCGGCCATCGGCACGATCGAGAACGCGGGCAGCGGGTATCAGTTCAAGCCGATGGCGTGATCTGCTGCGCGACGAGCGAGCGCGAAACAAAAACGCCCCTCACGGGGCGTTTTTGTTCGGGATCTTGGCGGAGAGGGCGTCCTACGGAGCCAAACTCACTGAACTCCAACAAGCTCTATCTCCCCTCTGAAAACAGCCTTCTCTCTTTAACAATAGCTCTACCAAACTCCAGTAAGGTCCAGTAAAATACTGGTTAATTTGGAGGGTAGATTGGTGGGTAGAGTTGCTGCTAAACCGCTCAGTGCCAGGCAGGTGGAGAACGAGTCCCGCTTGGGCTACCACGCCGATGGTGCCAACACAGGCTTGTACCTACAGGTCGCCCAGGGCCAAGGCCGCCTCAACCGAAGTTGGGTATTCCGCTATACCTCACCGACGACCCGTACACGCCGCGAACTTGGTCTCGGCTCCACACGTGTCCGCGCACTGGCAGAAGCCCGCCGGGTCGCTGCTGACTTCAGGCTGCAAGTGCTTGATGGCTATGACCCCAAAGACGAGCGTGACCGCAAACGCGCCGAGGCGGTTGCTCAGCGGGCGCACCGGATTACCTTCGACGAGGCAGTCAGCAAGTGCATTGAGACCAAATCGCTCGAGTGGAAGAACATCAAGCATGGGCAACAGTGGATTAACACACTGACAACCTACGCCAGCCCGCTGCTCGGCAAACAACCAGTTGAACTCATCAGCACTGATCTGGTCTATAAGGTGCTAGAGCCTATATGGGTCACCAAGACAGAGACGGCCACTCGGGTGAGGCAGCGCATTGAGGTTGTGCTGGATTGGTGCAAAGCACGCGGCTACCTCAAGGGCGAAAACCCGGCGCGGCTCAAGGGCGGGCTGGGTGAACTGTTGCCCAAAGCT
>JBEAZV010000064.1:0-10209 GCA_041159245.1 Pseudomonadota bacterium | reverse complement strand
ACACCACCAGGTCCAGCGGCGCGCCCACCGAGAGGTTGGACTTCATGGTGGAGTCCATGGAGACCAGCGCGCACTTGGCGGCCTCGTCCAGCGAGGTGTCGGGCGTGAGCACGCGATCGAGGACCGGCTTGCCGTACTTGGATTCACCGATCTGGAAGTAAGGCGATTCGGCGGTGGCCTCGATGAAGTTGCCAGCCGAATAGACGTTGAACAGGCGCATGCCTTCGCCCGCGATCTGACCGCCGAAGATCAGGGAGACGTTGAACTCGACGCCAGCGTGGTTGAGGGATTCGGCGTCACGGTCATAGACGCGGCGCACGGCCTGACCCAGCACGCGCGCGGCGTCGAACATGCTCTTGGCATTCCAGATGGTGATGGGCTCGCCGCCGTCGTGGCTTTTGAGTTGCTCGACCTGCAGGATCTCGCGTACCGACTGGGAGATGGAGAGGTTGCCTGCGGACAGCAGCACCATGAAACGATCGCCGGGGCGCTCGTAGATGATCATCTTGCGGAAGGTGCTGACGTGGTCCACGCCCGCGTTGGTACGCGAGTCGGAGAGGAACACCAGCCCCGCATTGAGCTTGATGCCGACGCAGTAGGTCATGGCTTGTTTTTCAGTTTCTTCAGTTGATAGAGCGCGTCGAGCGCATCACGCGGGCTGAGGGCGTCTGGATCCAGGGCGTCCAGCGCCGCTTCCACTGCGCTGGCCACCGTCTGCGGCGGCTCGGGCGCAGGTGCGAACAAGTCTACCTGCTCGCGCGCTTGTGTCTGCTGCGCCTCCAGGGATACCAGGGCGTGGCGTGCGTGATTGACGACAGCGGCGGGCATGCCCGCCAGGCGCGCGACCTGGATGCCATAACTGCGGCTGGCCGGACCGGGCTGCAGCTCGTGCAGGAAGACGATGTCATGGCCGGCCTCGGTGGCGCTCACATGCCAGTTCACCGCGGCGTGATGGCGCGCGGGGAACTCGGTGAGTTCGAAATAGTGCGTTGCAAAGAGCGTGTACGCCTGCGTCTTGTCATGCAGGTGGGCGGCGATGCCCGAGGCCAGGGCCAGGCCGTCGAAGGTGGAGGTGCCGCGGCCGATCTCGTCCATCAGCACCAGGCTGTGGGGCGTGGCGGCGTGCAGGATCTGAGCAGCCTCGGTCATCTCCAGCATGAAGGTGGATTGCGCGTTGGCCAGATCGTCGGCGGCGCCGATACGGGTGTGGATGGCGTCCAGAGGGCCCAGTCGGCAGGCGCTGGCCGGTACGTAGGAGCCCATGGAGGCCAGCAGGCAGACCAGGGCCACTTGGCGCATGTAAGTGGACTTGCCGCCCATGTTGGGGCCCGTGATCACCTGCATGCGCTGGCGCGGGCCCAGCACCGTGTCGTTGGCAATGAAGCTGCCGCCGGTCGTTTCGGCCAGGCGCGCTTCCACGACGGGGTGGCGGCCCTTGGTGATCTCGATGCCGGGCTCCTTCATGAACTGCGGTCGGCACCAGTGCAGGGTGAGGGAGCGCTCGGCCAGGGCGCACAGCGCGTCCAGCGAGGCCAGGGCCTGGGCCAGGCGGGTGAGCGCGGGCACATGCGGCTGCAGCTGGTCCAGGATCTGCTCGTACAGCCATTTCTCGCGGGCCAGGGCGCGCTCCTGCGCCGAGAGGGCCTTGTCCTCGAAGGCCTTGAGCTCGGGTGTGATGAAACGCTCGGCGTTCTTGAGGGTCTGGCGGCGGCGGTAATCGTCGGGCACCTTGTCCAACTGGCCCTGCGTGACCTCGATGTAGAAGCCGTGGACCTTGTTGTATTGCACGCGCAGATTGGCGATGCCGGTGCGTTCGCGCTCCTGAGTCTCCAGCTTGACCAGGAAGCCATCGGCGTTGTTCTGGATGGCGCGCAGTTCGTCCAGGTCGGCGTCGAAGCCGGTGGCAATGACGCCGCCATCGCGCACCATCGCGGCGGGTTCCTCCATCAGCGCGCGGGCCAGAAGCGCGCTGCAACCAGGGGGGGGCGCGAGGTCGGTGGCGATGCGTGAGAGCAGGCCTGGCTGGCCGGTGAGGGCGGGTGCCAGGCCCGCAGCCTTGTCCAGGGAGTGGCGCAGACCCACCAGCTCGCGCGGGCGCACCTGCCTCAGCGCGGTGCGGGCGGTGATGCGCTCGACATCGCTCGTGCCTTTGAGGTGCTCGCGCAGGGCTTGCCAGGGGCCCTCGCGCAGGGCGGCGAGCGCGTCGTGGCGGGCGATGGCCTCGGTGCGGTCGCGTCGCGGGGTGAGCAGCCAGTGTTTGAGCAGGCGGCTGCCCATGCCGGTCATGCAGGTGTCCAGCAGCGAGAACACAGTGGGCGCGTCCTCGCCGCGCAGGGTCTGCACCAACTCCAGGTTGCGGCGCGTGGCCAGGGGCAGATCGATCAGGTCGTCGCCGCGCTGCACCTGGAGGCTGCGTACGTGGGTGAGCGCGCGGCCCTGCGTGTGTTCGGCATACGCCAGAAGGGCCGAGGCGGCGGCCTGGGCTTCGGCCAGTTCCTCGGCGCCCCACGCGCCCAGGCTGGCGGCCTGCAGCTGCTCCAGGAGCTTGCGCTGGCCCAGGCCCGCATCGAACTGGAAGGCGGGGCGCAGCGTGAGCGAGAGCGCGCCTGCGGCCCCACGCACGGCTTTCAGGCGCTGCTCGAAGGCGGGGGTTGCGTCGGCGCTGTACACCAGTTCGGTGGGAGCGACCCGCGCGATCCAGGCTTCGAGTGCGTCGGCGTCGCATTCGGCCAGCTGCAGTGCGCCCTGCGTGACCGACAGCCACGCCAGGCCCAGGCGATGTCGTGTGCCCTGGTGGACCGACAGCAGGACTGCTTCGGACTTGTCGTTCAGAAGTTCAGTGTCGGTCAGCGTGCCGGGGGTGACGACGCGCACTACCTTGCGTTCGACCGGGCCCTTGCTCGCGCCCACTTCGCCCACCTGCTCGCAGATGGCGACCGATTCGCCCAGCTTGATCAGGCGGGCCAGGTAGGTCTCGACGGAATGAAACGGTACGCCCGCCATGACCACCGGCTCGCCAGCCGACTGACCGCGGCGGGTGAGGGTGATGTCAATCAGGCGCGCGGCTTTTTCGGCGTCGCCGTGAAAGAGCTCGTAGAAATCCCCCATGCGGTAGAAGACCAGCGTGTCGGGAAATTCGGCCTTGATGGCCAGGTACTGGGCCATCATGGGCGTGTGGCCCTGGGCAATGAAGTCGCTGGCAGTGGGGGTGGGGTGAACGGGGGGCATCGAGGGGGCGGGCCGCGCGTCGGGGCGTTGGCCAAAGCGCAATGCTACCGGGCTTGGCCGGGAGGCCCGGAAGACGGGATTCAAGGGGCTGCCCTTGGCTGTCGGTCCAACCCCAGCAGCGCGCGCCTACATGAGGTCAGCGTTTCAGGCGACGAGGCGCCCCGGCCGCCTTCCTTAATTTGCTCGCTACCCCGCCGACCTTGCGGCGGGAAGGAGCTTTCATGCTGGGACTGCCTCGCACGCCACGTCCGCACGAGGGGCCGCTGGCCTGCGTGCTGGGCGATATGGACCTGGTCAGGCCACTGGGCCTGGGCGGTATCCGCTGTGCGGTGGTCGCGCCCGAGGGAAGCTGGCTGGCGCATTCACGCTATGCGCATCGCGTGCTGCCGCTGGACATGGACGCCCTTGGCGAGGACGAACTGGTCGACGCGCTGGTGCGGTTCGGGGCCGGCCAGGCACAGCGGCCTGTGCTCTTTTTTGAGGAGGACTCCCAGCTGCTGATGGTGTCGCGCCACCGCCAGCGGCTGGCGGTGGCCTTTCGCTTCATGTTGCCCGAGGCCGCGCTCATCGAGCAGCTGGTCGACAAGGCCCGCTTCCAGCGGCTGGCGCAGTCGCTGCGTCTGCCAGTACCGCGTACCCGGCTGCTGCACCCGCGCCCGGGCTCTGAGCCGCCGGAGCTGGACCTGCGCTACCCGCTGATCGTCAAGCCGCTGACCCGTCGCCCGTCCTGGGCGGCGATCGAACGCGGGGCCAAGGCGGTGCCGCTGCAAGGCGCGCACGATCTCACCGCGCTGTGGCCGCGACTGACCGCGGCCGGCCTGGACCTGCTGGCGCAGGAGCTGGTGCCCGGTCCCGAGTCGGCGATCGAGAGCTACCACGTGTATGTGGATGAACGCGGGCGGGTGGCCGGCGAGTTCACCGGGCGCAAGATCCGGACCTATCCGGCCACCTACGGTCACAGCACTGCGCTGACCCTCACCGACATCTGCGGCCAGGCCGCGGACGTGGCGGCCCTGGGCCGCGAGCTTGCGGCCCGGATCGGGTTGCGGGGGGTCGCCAAGTTCGACTTCAAGCGCGCGCCCGACGGCGCACTGCGCTTGCTGGAGATCAACCCCCGGTTCAACCTGTGGCACCACCTGGGCGCGGTGGCGGGGGTGAACTTGCCGGCCCTGGTCTATGCCGACCTCACCGGCGGCGATAGGCCGCGTGCTGCCACCGCCCGCCCCGGTCTCTGCTGGTGCCGCCCGGACAAGGACCGTCTCGCGGCGCGCGAGGCCGGCGTGCCCACGCTGTCCTGGCTGATGTGGCTCCTGCGGTGCGAGGCGCGCCCGATCAACTGGGACGACCCGGCGCCGTTTCTGAAGCCCAAGCTGCAACGACTGATGCGCCGGTGGCCCCGCATGCTGCGGTTACCGCGGCCGGCCGTGAAGACATGAAATTCGCGGTCCTCTCGGACATCCATGCGAACCGGCCTGCGTTGAGTGCGGTGCTCGAGGCGATCGTCCAGGAGGGCGTGGACCGCATCGTGTGCCTGGGTGACGTGACCGGCTACCACACCGAACTGGGCGACTGCGTGCGCTTGCTACAGGCGGCCGGCGCGCTGTGCGTCGCGGGCAACCACGACCGTGCGGTGCTCGGCGCCCTGGGGGCCGAGGGCTTCACCCCGCAGGCGTGGCGCGCGGTGACCTGGAGCCGCGAGCGGTTGGATGACGGCACCCGTGACTTCCTGGCGGGCCTGCCCCTCCAGCGCGCGATCGACGACGTGCTGGTGGCGGTGCATGGCGCGCTGCATCCGCAGGTGGGCTGCGAGTGGGTGCGGCTGGACGACGACCTCAAGCGATCCCTCAGCCTGGATGCCCTGGCGGCGCACCCCTGCGGCGCGCGGGTCTGTGCATTCGGGCATACCCACCGGTCTGGGGTCTGGGAGCGCCGCGCGGGCGAGATCCGCCGGGTTGAGGGCGACACCGTCTTGCTGCATCCGCAGGCCTGGTATCTGGTCAATCCCGGTTCGGTGGGCGAACCGCGCGATGACGATCCACGGGCCAGCTTCCTGGTGTTTGATTCAGCCGAGGGCCGTGTTCAGTTTCGCCGGGTGGGGTACGACCGGCCCTCGGCGTTGGCGAAAACGCGCGCCGCAGGCCTGCTTCCGCCGCAGCCTTGGCCCTGGCTTCCCGCGCCTCAGCGCCAGTGGTTGAAGAAGCGGCTGCGGCGTTGGGGGGTCTACGAAGTGGCGCTCGCAGCGGTCCGCAGCTTCCAGGGGAGGGAGCGACCGGAGGAGACGCCACGCTGATGGCGATGCGGCGAGCTCGTCGCGATCGCGCGATGACGCGATGGCTATGTTCCGCGCAGGCCTGCTAGTTGCGCGGCGCTGGCGTGGCAGCGGCTTCAGTGTCCAGTGCGGCCTGCACTGCCCGCACGAAGGCGTCGCGCGCCCGTGTCGCCACGGGATCGCGTGCGCCGCCCGCCCAGTTCGCGTTGATCACGATCACCAGCTGGCGAGCCGGGTCGATGTACAGGCCCTGGCCGAAGATGCCCCGCGCGTGGAAAGTGCCGTCGGCCTGCGTCCACCACTGGTAGCCATAGCCCAGGCCTGGCTGGCCGATGCCGACCTGTTCGTGTGTGGCCTGCGCCAGCCAGCCCTCGGGGACGATGGACGCGCCCTGGACCTTGGCGCCCTGCAGGATGAACTGCCCGAAGCGCGCGTAATCGCGTGCAGCGGCCTGGATACAGCAGCCGCTGATTTCCCGGCCGGTCTTGCTCAGGATCCAGGTGGCCGATTGCTCCATGCCGGCGGGCACCCAGACCTTCTCGGACAGGTAGGTGGCCAGGGGCTTGCCCGTGGCCTGCGACAGCAGGACGCCCACCAGATTGGTCTCGCCTGTGCTGTAGTGCCAGCGGGTGCCGGCCGCCGCCTCTCGGGGTAGGCGCCGCAAGTAGCTCACGGTAGCATCCACGCCGTCCTCAGGCTTGTGGTTGTTGAACTTGGCAACGTCGGAGTTCGGGTCGTTGTAGTCCTCGTTCCACTTCACGCCGGAGGTCATGGTCAGGAGCTGGCGCAGGGTGACGTCGTCATAAGCCGAGCCCTTCATCTGCGGTAGGTAGTCGCTGACCTTGTCGTCCATGCTGCGGATGTGGCCGTCCTTGAGCGCGGCGCCCACCAGCACGGAGGTGAAGGACTTGGCCACTGAGAAACTGGTCCAGCGGCCCTGGGCGTCGAAGTCCAGCCCATAGCGTTCCAGGCGCACCTGACCGCGGTGCAGGACCACCAGGGCGGCGGCGCGCTGGCCGGCCATGAAGGCATCCACGTCAAGGGAAGGCGGCAGGGGCGGGCCCGGCGGCAAGGCAGAAGGCGTCGAGCCGGCGGGGATGGGCCTGGCCTTGGCCAGCACGGGCAGGCGGTCCAATGCGCGAAAGGCCGCATCGCGCTGGGGCTCTGACCAGAAAAGCAGGTCGCGGTTGGTGGGGAAGGTGGCCAGCAGGCCACGGGTTTCCTTGTCCAGGCGCGACCAGCCGATGCCAGCCGCCAGCAGCAGCACTGCCAGCAGGCCCAGCGCGATCTTGGTTTTCTTCATGGGGGTGTCTCCTGCGGCGGGCGCCTGTCCTCACTCCATCCGGATATTGGCCGCCTTGGCCACCGGCGCCCAGCGCGCCCGCTCGGACAGTACCAAGCGGCGGAACTCCTCGGGCGTGCCGCCCACGGGCTCTGCGCCCATCTCCAGCAGGCGGGTGCGTACTTCGGGGGTGCGCAGGATGTCGGTGATCTCGCGCGCCGCCTGCGTCACCAGCGGCTGGGGCGTGCCCCCGCGCATGAAGAAACCGATCGAGGACACGCCGAACAGGTCGGGGAAGCCCGACTCCATCAGCGTGGGAATCTCGGGCGCAAGCGCCGAGCGTTTGGCCGAGCCGACCGCGATGATGCGCACGCGGCCTGCGCGATGCTGGGTCAGGTAGTCGGAGATGACCGAGACGCCCGCGCCGATCTGGTTGCCCAGGAGGTCCGTCAGCAGCGGCTGCCCGCCCTTGTAGGCCACCATCTGCAGGTCCACGCCCGTCATTTGGCGCAGACGCAGCATCAAGAGCGCACCGATGCTGCTCATACTCGAGGTCCCGATGCTGCCCTTGAGCGGGTCGGCCTTGGCCGCCGCCAGGAACTGCTGCAGGTTCTGGATGCCCGAGCCCATGCTCACCGTGAGCGCGTGCGGGATGTGCGTACCGTCACACACCGGCAGGAGGTCGGTGTCCGGATCGAAAGAGAGCTTGGAGTACAGGAAGGGGAAGAAGGACGCGACCGCCAGCGGCGCGAACATGATGTAGCTGCCGTCGGCCGGCGTGGACTGCAGGAACTGGGCGGCCACGAGGCCCGTGCCGCCGGGCTTGTACTCGACCACCACATTGCGCTTGGTGGTCTCGCGCATACGGTCCGCCACCAGACGGGTGATGTTGTCCATGGAGGCGCCGGGCGGCACCACCACGATGAAGCGGATGGTGGACGGCAGGCCCTGGGCCTTCAGACCCGTGGCGGCCAGGCCAACGGAGGCGGCCAGGCCGGTGGCGAGTTGGCGACGATTGAGCATCAGGAGTCTCCGTTTCAGAAAAGTGGTTCAGTCCATTGCAGTTGCTTGGGGCCGATGCCTTGCTGGATCGACCGCGCCGCAGCGAGGCCGGCGATCTCGCCGGTCTGTGTGCACCAGGGGAAGTTGCGCATCACCATGAAGATGGTCTCGAAGGTGAAGGACAGGGAGGCGCCCGTGAGCAGCAGGTTGCTGATCTCCCGTGGCAGGAAGCACCGATAGGGCACCTCGAAGGTGTAGCGCTTGTAGGCGTCCCAGAAGAAGGTCTTGGTCATGGGCCGGGTGACCGCGTCGGGAAAGCGTCGCTCCTGTCGCGCGTCGTCGATGGAAAACACGTAGTCCCCGACCGGGTGGCGGCCATCGCGTACGCCGACGTAGCGCCCGACGTGCGCGATGAAGGCGTTCTGGAATCCGGGCACGTACTGGCGCAGGAAGCGCGCCTCGGCATCAATCAGCCGGCGCAGCTCGCGCTTGGCGCGGGAGGCGTGTTCGGCATCTTCGTCCATGTGCAGCGCCCACTCGTAGGGCACGTTCTGCCAGAGGATGAAGGTGCCAGGCCCCTGGATCGGGCTCATGTCCACCGTGGGGTGACCGATGTAGTGGTCGCCGTACACCCCTTGGTCGGCCAGACGCGGACGGTACAACTCGGGCGGGATGTCACCGGCCGCGCGTGCCCGGTTGATCAACTGGCTCAGGGCTGGGTCGTTCGCCTGCTTCTGGTAGGCCGCCGTCTGCGCGAAGTCGATGCCACTCATGATCCACAGCAAGCCGCCGGGAATCGGGCGCTGCGTGGGGTCCTGGGTGATGGTCTCGGGCTGGCGTCCGCCGCCGCGCACGAAGGGCGCACCGGCGCGCGCCACCACTTCGGCGGTGCCGGTGCCTTCCACGAAGATCGTGCCGGCCACAGCTTGCCGGCCCGCCACCGTCTCGATGATGGCGTGGGTGATGCGCCGCTCCTTGCCTTCGGGTGCCATGACCACGTCGACAAAGCTGGCGCCATAGATTGCCTGAACGCCCACCTCTTCGAGCAGGTTCACCATCACACTGCCTGCGCCGTCGGGATTGAATGAAGCGCGCTTGAAGGGGCTGCCGGGCGGCAGGTAGTAGTCGTAGTGCGACAGCGGGTTGCCGGCCCAGTCCGGCAGGTTCTTCTCGTCTGCGGTGTAGATGCAGCCCGCGCGCTCGAAGCGCTCCATGAGCTCGGTGTGGATACCGCCGACGCCGGCATTGGCCGCACCCTGCAGGCCCGAGGTGTGCACGCCGCCGGGCATGTCGAACTTCTCGATCAGGACGACGCTGCAGCCTTCGCGGCGCGCGCGCAGGGCCGCGGCGAAACCGCCCGGGCCGCCGCCAATCACCACCACGTCAGCGCTGGCGATAACCTCCATCCCGCCCGAGCGGGGGTCTTGGATCTGGGATGTCTGCACCTGGGGCTCCTCTGGACGCGAACCTTAGGCGCCCCCGGCGCTCGGTCCCTTCGAAATGCGTCGAGATTACACTGGATGAGATGCGCGGGGCCCCGCCCCCACAGAAACCGAATTCCAGGAGACTCTGATGCCCGCACCTCATTTCGTCTCGCGCCGTCGCGCCGTCCTCTCGGCCGCCGCCCTGGCTGCTGCCACCGTCCTGCCCCAGGCCAGCTTCGCTCAGGCCTGGCCCACTAAACCGATCAAGGCCATCGTGCCCTTTGCGGCGGGCAGTGCCACCGACCAGATCGGCCGTGCCTTTGCCACCGAGATGTCCAAGACCCTGGGCCAGTCCATCGTGGTGGAAAACAAGCCCGGCGTGAACGGCATGCTCGGCGCCGCTGACGTGGCCAAGGCTGCGCCAGACGGCTACACGATCCTGATTGGCACCAACAGCACCAACGCGGCGCTCAAGAGCCTGATGAAGCAGCTGCCGTACAACCAGGACACCGCCTTCGCGCCTCTGGGCTATATGGGCTCGGTGCCCCTGATCGTGGCCGTGCATAACGAAGTCCCCGCCAAGACCTTGCGCGAGTTCATCGGTCTGGCCAAGGCCAAGCCGGGACAGGTCACCTTCGCCAGCGCCAGTACTTCGCAGCTGGTGTCCTCTGAAATGCTCGCCAGCATGGCCGGTGTGCAAATGACCAACGTGCCCTACAAGAGCGGCCCGGCCGCCATGACCGACCTGATCGGCGGGCAGGTGAACATGTTCACCGCGGACTTCGCGGTGATGCTGCCGCAGGTCAAGGGCGGCAAGGTGCGCGGGCTGGCCGTCACGTCCACCAAGCGCTCAGCGGCCATCCCCGAGCTGCCCACGGTCAACGAGGCCCTGGGCTTGAAGGACTACGAGCTGATCGCCTACTTCGCGATGTTCGCCCCCGCCGGCACGCCGCCGGATATCGTGGCCAAGCTCAATCAGGCGATCAACGCCGCGGCGAACAGCA
>JBEAZV010000063.1:0-4829 GCA_041159245.1 Pseudomonadota bacterium | reverse complement strand
AACCGGCCATTTTAGGCGCGCTGGGTAAACTGGCTGGTTATTCAATTTCCCTCTCCACATGGCTTCCTCCGAACCCAACGCAATCTTGCTGGCCGCCCTGAGCACGGTCCGTGACCCCCACACCGGACAGGACTTCGTGAGCACCAAGGCCCTGAAGAACCTGAAGTTCGAGGGCGGCAAGGTGTCCTTCGACGTCGAACTGGGCTACCCCGCCAAGAGCCAGCACCCGGCCCTGCGACAGGCCCTGGTCGCCGCTGCGCGCGGGGTGCCGGGCGTGGTCGATGTCACGGCGAACATCGCCACCCGCGTCACCGCCCATGCCGTGCAGCGGGGGGTGCAGTTACTGCCCAACGTGAAGAACATCGTGGCCGTGGCCTCGGGCAAGGGCGGTGTGGGCAAGAGCACCACAGCCGCCAACCTGGCCCTGGCCCTGGCGGCCGAGGGCGCGTCGGTCGGTCTGCTTGATGCCGACATCTACGGCCCCAGCCAGCCCATGATGATGGGAATCGAAGGCCGGCCCGAGAGCGAAGACGGCAAGACCATGGACCCGCTGGAGAACTACGGCGTGCAGGTCATGTCCATCGGCTTCTTGATCAACCCCAATGAGGCCATGATCTGGCGCGGCCCCATGGCCACCCAGGCGCTGGAGCAGCTGCTGCGGCAAACCAACTGGCGCGAGCTGGACTACCTGATCGTGGACATGCCCCCGGGCACGGGTGACATCCAGCTCACGCTGTCACAGCGCGTGCCCATGACGGGCGCGGTCATCGTCACCACCCCGCAGGACATCGCGCTGCTCGATGCGCGCAAGGGCGTGGCCATGTTCGACAAGGTGGGCGTGCCGATCCTGGGCCTGGTGGAGAACATGGCGGCCCACGTGTGCACGAAGTGCGGCCACATCGAACATATCTTTGGCGAAGGCGGTGGCCAGCGTTACGCCGCCGAGCGCGGCATCGATTACCTGGGGGCCTTGCCCCTGGACATGGCCATTCGCCTGCAGGCCGATGGCGGCAAGCCCACGGTGGTGGCCGATCCCGACGGCCAGGTGGCTGGCCTGTACAAGGCCATGGCCCGCCAGGTGGCGATCAAGATCGCGGCCAAGGCCAAGGATTTCTCTTCGCGCTTTCCCACCATCACGGTTTCCAAGGACACCTGATGCAGCAGGCGCCGGTTCGCATCCATCGCGCGAGCGACCGCACCGGCCACCTGAAGGGCCGGCAGGTCGATGCGAGCAGCCTGGACGAGGTGCGGGCCCTGATCGGCCCCCGCCCCGAAGGCGGTCATGCGCGTGATTTGCTGATCGAGCATCTGCATCGCCTCAATGACCACTGGCACGGCCTGCAGCCGCGCCACCTCGCCGCCCTGGCCCAGGAGATGACGCTGCCGATGGCCGAGGTGTTCGAGGTCGCGAGCTTCTATCACCACTTCGAGATCCTCCAAGACGGCGAAGCGGGCCCCGCGCTCACGGTGCGCGTGTGCGACGGGCTGCCCTGCGAGATGGCGGGCGCGCGCGACTTGCTGCAGCGGCTGCCGGCCTTGCTCGGGCCGCAGGTGCGGGTGATTCCTGCGCCGTGCATCGGCCGCTGCGAGCAGGCGCCAGCGGCGCAGGTGGGGCAGCGGGCCGTGTCGCATGCGAGCGAAGACCGGGTGGTTCAGGCCGTGGCGGGGGCCGAGGTGACGCCCGTGCCGCAGGCCCTGGGCTACGAGGCTTACCGCGCACAGGGCGGCTATGCGCTGGCTGCCGCTGTGGTGCGCGGTGAGCGTGATGCAGAGTCGGTGATCACCGCGCTGGAGCACGCCGGCCTACGCGGCCTGGGCGGCGCGGGCTTTCCGGCGGGACGCAAGTGGCGCATCGTGCGCGAGCAGCCGGCCCCCCGCTTGATGGCCGTGAACATCGATGAGGGCGAGCCCGGCACCTTCAAAGACCGCCATTACCTCGAGCGCGATCCGCACCGCTTTCTGGAGGGTATGTTGATCGCCGCCCATGTGGTGGGTGTGCAGGCTGTCTACATCTACCTGCGTGACGAATACCACGACGCGCGCGCCCTGTTGCAGTCCGAGCTGGCGCGCCTGCAGGCCAATCCGCCCTTTGCCTTGCCCGAGATTCATCTACGTCGTGGCGCCGGGGCCTACATCTGCGGCGAAGAGTCGGCCATGATCGAAAGCATCGAGGGCAAGCGCGGTGAGCCACGTCTGCGTCCGCCTTACATCGCGCAGGTGGGTTTGTTTGGGCGCCCCACGCTGGAACACAACTTTGAGACCCTGTACTGGGTGCGCACGCTGCTGCAAGACGGCCCGCAGGTGTTTGCCAGCCAGGGCCGTCACGGCCGCCAGGGCCTGCGCTCCTTCAGTGTGAGCGGTCGGGTGCGCGAGCCCGGCGTCAAGCTGGCGCCGGCGGGCATCACCCTGCGCGAGTTGGTCGACGAATACTGCGGCGGCATGGCGCCAGGCCACACGCTGTATGGCTACCTGCCGGGCGGAGCGTCGGGCGGCATCTTGCCGGCGCGCCTGGCCGATGTGCCCTTGGACTTCGATACCCTGCAGCCGCATGGCTGCTTCATCGGCTCGGCGGCCGTGATCGTGCTGGGCCAACACGATCGCGCGCGTGACGCGGCCCTGAACATGATGCGTTTCTTTGCCCACGAAAGCTGCGGCCAGTGCACGCCTTGCCGCGTCGGCACCGACAAGGCGGCGCGCCTGATGCAGGCACCGCACTGGGACCATGCCACTTTGAGCGACCTGGGCCAGGTGATGGCCGATGCGTCCATCTGCGGGTTGGGTCAGGCCGCGCCCAATCCGATTCGTTGCGTCCAAACCTATTTCCCAGATGAAGTCGCCTGACCTGCCCCTCGTGTCGTTTCGCCTGGACGGCCAGGACGTGCATGCCGTGCAGGGCGAGACCGTGCTGCAGGCGGCCGATCGCCTGGGCGTGCGCATTCCGCGCTTGTGCTACAGCGAGGGCTTGCGCCCCGATGGCAATTGCCGCGCCTGCGTGGTCGAAGTGGCGGGCGAGCGCGTGCTGGCCCCCAGCTGCTGCCGCGCGGTCACGCCGGGCCTGGACGTTCAGACCCGCAGCGAGCGCGCGACGAAAAGCCAGCAGATGGTGCTGGAGATGCTGCTGGCGGATCTGCCGACGCAAGGCTACAAGTGGAATGACGGACCTGCGGATGCAGGGCATGGCGATGCAAAGCCCCACACGCCCGGCCAGCACGGGGAGTTGAGCGCCTGGGCCGACGAACTGGGGGTCACGCCGCGCGCCTCGCTGGTGGCCTTGCGTCGCGAGGCCCCGGCCCCCGACTTGTCGCACCCTGCGATGGCCGTCAACCTCGATGCCTGCATCCAGTGCACGCGCTGTGTGCGCGCCTGCCGCGAGGAACAAGTCAATGACGTGATCGGTTACGCGCGCCGCGGCGCCGACAGCCAGATCGTGTTCGACTTGTCCGACCCGATGGGGGCCAGCACTTGCGTCGCGTGTGGCGAATGCGTGCAAGCGTGTCCCACCGGCGCCCTCATGCCCAAGACTATGGTGGGCTCGCAGGCGGTGGACCGCGAGGTCGATTCGGTCTGTCCCTTCTGCGGCGTGGGCTGTCAATTGACCTATCAAGTACGCGGCAACCGCATCGTCGGCGTCGAGGGCCGCGATGGCCCGGCCAACCAGGGGCGCCTGTGCGTCAAGGGTCGCTTTGGGTTTGACTATGCGCACCACCCCGATCGCCTCACCCGCCCGCTGATACGCAAACCCGGTGTGTCCAAGGACGCCGAGGGGACGCGTGACCCCGCGCGCTGGCACGAGGTGTTTCGCGAAGCCAGCTGGGACGAAGCCCTGGACTTCGCAGCTGGGCGCCTGAAGGCGCTGCGCGACACCCACGGCCCCAAGTCCCTGGCGGGCTTCGGCTCGGCCAAGGGCACCAACGAAGAGGCCTACCTGTTTCAGAAGCTGGTGCGCACCGGCTTTGGCAGCAACAACGTCGACCACTGCACCCGTCTGTGCCACGCCTCCAGCGTCTCGGCGCTGCTCGAGGGCGTGGGCTCAGGGGCGGTCAGCAACCCGGTGGGCGATGTGGCGCAGGCCGAGCTCGTGATCATCATCGGGTCCAACCCCACGGCCAACCATCCGGTGGCCGCGACCTGGATGAAGAACGCGGCGCGCCAGGGCACGAAGATCGTGCTGGCCGATCCCCGCATCACCGACATCGGCCGCCATGCCTGGCGCACCTTGCAGTTCCGCCCCGACACCGATGTGGCCCTGCTCAACGCGATGATTCACACCATCATCGAAGAGGGTCTGGCCGATCGTGAGTTCATCGCGCAGCGCGCGAGCAACTTCGAGGCCTTGCAGGCCAGCGTCGCGCCGTTCTCGCCCGAGGCGATGGCGCCGGTGTGTGGCGTGCCCGCAGCGCAGATTCGCGAGGTGGCACGCGCCTTCGCGCAGGCGAAGTCCGCCATGATCCTGTGGGGCATGGGTGTGAGCCAGCATGTGCATGGCACCGACAACGCGCGCTGCCTGATTGCGCTGTGCGCGGTGGCTGGCCAGATCGGTAAACCGGGCAGCGGCCTGCATCCGCTGCGGGGGCAGAACAATGTGCAAGGGGCCAGCGACGCCGGCCTCATTCCCATGATGTTCCCCAACTACCAGCGGGTGGACCAGGCCGACGTACACGCGTGGTTCGAGCATTTCTGGGGCACGCGTCTGGACGACCATCCGGGCTACACCGTGGTCGAAATCATGCACAAGGCCCTGGCACCCGACACCGACCCGCACAAGGTGCGCGGCATGTACGTGCAGGGCGAGAACCCCGCGATGAGCGACCCCGATTTGAACCATGCCC
>JBEAZV010000062.1:0-10726 GCA_041159245.1 Pseudomonadota bacterium | reverse complement strand
GCGAGTTCGAGCCTCGTTTCCCGCTCCAGTTTCGGTACGCCGGTGAAAAAGGGAAGCTTCGGCTTCCCTTTTTTGTCCGGGGCCCCTGCGGCGCGTTAGCAAAGCGGTTATGCACCGGATTGCAAATCCGTGTAGGTCGGTTCGACTCCGGCACGCGCCTCCACCATCCCTCCTGATCGTCTGCCGAGCGGCGTCTTTTGTTCGACAATCAGCGCGCGCCTCGATGGTGAAACCGGTAGACACAGCGGACTTAAAATCCGCCGCTTCCTGAAAAGGGGCGTGCCGGTTCGACCCCGGCTCGAGGCACCATCCCGGCCAGGCGCAAGAAATTCATGTCCAGCTACAACGCCCCCTTTGAAATCCACGTGCACGGCGATGTGCCGCTGCGCGACGACGTGGGGTTCGCCCAGATCCAGGAGGCCTTGAAGCCCCTGTGGAAATACGCGGGCGCCAAGTCCCTGGCCGACGCCAGCGAGAGCGCCTATGAGGAAGAGCCCGGCATCCGCTTCGATGCCGCCCAACACCTGCTCACCTTGTGCTGGACCATTCCCGGCCATGACGACTTCCGCCAGGCCCTGGACGAGATGTGCATGAACCTCAACGAGCTGGCCCAGCAGGGCGCAGCGCTGGAGGTCACCTTCTACGACACCGAGTTCGACGAGGACGAGGCCCCGCCCGAGGCCGAGGCCCGCGACGACTTCGTGATGCTGTTCGTCGGCCCCACGCCCGCGGCGATCATGCAGGTGCAGCGTGACTTGCTGGTCGAGGACGTGGTGCACCTGATGGAGCGCCATTTCGATGGCGCCGAGTTGGGCGGCGTGGTCGCCGAGATCGATCGCCTGTTCAGCCAGCGCTTTGACGAGTTGGTCCGATCGCTGGAGCTGGGCAAGCCGCCCCGCGGTGGCGGGGCCGGTGGCGGCAGCCACGGCGGCGGGCGCCGTCCGCGCCACCTCCACTGATCGGCGCTCGCCGGCCATCCCATCCGCTGGCGCTCAACAGGGATCTTCCTGTCGCGCAGCCTGACGTGGCTGGGCTATGCTGCCGCGATGACCGAACTTTCCGATGAAACGCTGAACCCTGGCGTGCGCCGGCGCGAGGTGTTCGGCTGGGCGATGTACGACTTCGCCAACTCCGGCTACACCACGGTGGTCATCACCGCGGTCTTCGCCGCCTACTTCGTGGGCGGCATCGCCGGCAAGGCAGCCTGGGCCACCTTTGCCTGGACCGCAGCCCTGAGCGTGTCTTACGCCATCGTGATGCTCACCATGCCCAGCCTGGGCGCCTGGGCCGACGCGCGTGCGGCCAAAAAGCGGCTGCTGGCCCTGATCACCGTGGGCTGCGTGCTCAGCACCGCGGCCCTGGCGATGGTCGGGCCGGGCGCGGTGGCCTGGGCCATCGTGGGGATCATCGTCTCCAATACCTTCTACGCCTGGGGCGAGTCGCTCTCGGCCGCTTTCCTGCCGGAGCTGGCCCGCCCGCAGGCCCTGGGCAAGGTCAGTGGCTGGGGTTGGAGCCTGGGCTATCTTGGGGGCATGCTCACCTTGGGCATCTGTCTGGCCTACGTGCTGTGGGCGCAGGGGCAGGGCCGGCCAGCCTCGGAGTTTGTGCCCGTCACCTTGATGATTACCGCCGGCATGTACGGCCTGGCCTCGCTTGTCACCTTCTGGCTGCTGCGAGAACATTCACAACCCCACCCGGGCGCCCTGCAGGAGCGGGGCCTGGGGGCGACGTGGCGGCGGCTGCAGGGCACTCTCGCGCAGGCTCGGCAGCACCCGGATTTCATGTGGCTCATGGCCTGCGCGGTGTGCTACCAGGGCGGTGTGGCGGTGGCGATCTCGCTGGCGGCCATCTACGCGGAGCAGGTCATCGGCTTTGAGCCGCAGGAGACCATGGTCCTGATCTTCGCGCTCAACGCCGCCGCTGCGGCAGGCGCCTTCGCCTGGGGCTATTTGCAGGACCGCATCGGACACAAGCTTGCCCTGGGCAGCACCCTGGTGGGCTGGATCCTGACCTGCGTCATCGCGGCCCTCACCACCACCAAGGGCGGCTTTTGGTGGGCAGCATCGATCGCCGGGATCTGCATGGGCTCCAGCCAGTCCGCGGGGCGGGCCATGGCGGGCCTGTTCGCGCCCCCGCGCCAGCTCGCCGAGTTCTACGGCCTGTGGACCGTGGCCCTGCGGCTGGCGGCGATCATCGGTCCTCTGAGCTACGGGGCGATCACCTGGGCCGCCGGTGGTAACCAGCGGGTGGCCATCCTGTCCACCGCAGCCCTGTTCGTGGTGGGCTTGGGGTTGCTGCTGAAGGTGGATATGGCGCGAGGCCGGGCCGCGGCGCTGGCGTCGTCGTCTCGTTGACCCGCGTCGGTCAGCGGCCCGCTGCGCGTCCCGGTGGCCGAATCACGCCATCCACTGGTGCACGGCATGTTCCAGGGTGTGCAGAGCCCCGGAGCTTTGCAATACGAGCTGGCCACTGCGGGCGGTGGACTGAAGGCGGCTTGCGGTTTCGAGCAGCCGCCGTGTGTGGCGGGCTACTGGTTCTCCGGTTTCCAGGATACGTATCTCGGGCCCGGCCAGCCGCACGAAATCAGGCAGGGCGAAGGCGTAATGGGTGCATCCGAGAACCAGGGTGTCGATCTGATCGGCCTGTGTTCCCAAGGGGCCGAGTGCGCCTACGTAGCGTTCGCACAACGATGCGGTGAGGGCTGCATCGCCCGCCTCGATCGCCGCTGCGAGTCCGTCGCAGGGTTGCAGGACGAACTCGGCCTGGCTGGCCAGTGAGGCGTGCAGCTGCTTGAACTTCTCGCTCGCCAGCGTGCCGCGGGTGGCCAGCACGCCCACGCGGTGCGTGCGGCTGGTGGCGGCTGCGGGCTTGAGCGCAGGCTCGACGCCCACGATGATCAGGTGCGGCCAGCGCGTTCGCAGCGACTCAATGGCGGCCGCCGTGGCCGTATTGCACGCCACGACCAGCAGCTTGATGCTCAGACGCTCGACCAGGTCGCGCGTGATGCGCTCGGCGCGCTCCAGGACGAAGTCCTCGTCCCTTTCGCCGTACGGCGCGTTCGCCGTATCCGCGAAGTAGACAAAGTCCTCGTGCGGCAGCTCGCGTCGCAACGCGCGCAGGATGGACAGGCCGCCGATCCCGCTGTCGAAAACGCCGATGGGGGCCGCGACGTTCAAGCGGCAGCGACCGGGATGTTCTTGAACTCGCCAGTGGCGATGCGCCGGCTCCACTCGGCTGGGCCCGTGATGTGAGCGCTGGTACCGCCGCTGTCCACGGCCACGGTGACGGGCATGTCCACCACGTCGAATTCGTAGATGGCTTCCATGCCCAGGTCTGCGAAGCCCACGACCTTCGCGTGCTTGATCGCTTTAGAGACAAGGTAGGCCGCGCCGCCGACCGCCATGAGGTAGGCGCTCTTGTGCTTCTTGATCGCCTCGATGGCGACCGGGCCGCGTTCGGCCTTGCCGATCATGGCGATGAGTCCGGTCTGGGCCAGCATCATTTCGGTGAAGCCGTCCATGCGGGTGGCGGTGGTGGGGCCAGCGGGGCCGACGGCCTCGTCCTTGACCGGGTCGACCGGGCCGACGTAGTAGATGACGCGGTTGGTGAAATCCACCGGCAGCTTCTCGCCCTTGGCCAGCATGTTCTGAATGCGCTTGTGTGCGGCGTCGCGGCCAGTGAGCATCTTGCCGTTCAGGAGCAGGGTGTCGCCGGGCTTCCAGCTGGCGACTTCGGTGGGGGTGAGGGCGTTGAGGTCCACGCGCTTGGACTTCTTCGTGTCGGGCGCCCAGTCGACGTTGGGCCACAGGTCCAGACTGGGCGGGTCGATGTAGGCGGGGCCGGAGCCATCGAGTACGAAGTGCGCGTGTCGGGTCGCCGCGCAGTTAGGGATCATGACCAGGGGCTTGGAGGCCGCGTGCGTGGGGTACATCTGGATCTTGACGTCCAGCACCGTGGTCAGGCCGCCCAGGCCCTGCGCGCCAATGCCCAAGGCATTGACCTTCTCGTACAACTCCAGGCGCAGTTCATCGACCTGCGTGAGCTTCTCGCCTTGGGCGGCGCGCGCTTGCAGCTCGTACATGTCGATGTCGTCCATCAAGCTTTGCTTGGCCATCAGGGCGGCCTTCTCGGCGGTGCCGCCGATGCCGATGCCCAGCATGCCCGGCGGGCACCAGCCGGCGCCCATGGTGGGCACGGTCTTGAGCACCCAGTCGACTACCGAGTCGCCAGGATTGAGCATGACCATCTTGCTCTTGTTCTCGGAGCCACCGCCCTTGGCGGCGACGGTCACTTCCATCGTGTTGCCCGGCACGATCTCGGTGAAGATGACCGCGGGCGTGTTGTCCTGGGTGTTCTTGCGCGCGAACTGCGGGTCGGCCACGACCGAAGCGCGCAGCATGTTGTCCGGGTGGTTGTAGCCGCGGCGCACGCCCTCGTTGATGGCGTCTTCGAGGCTACCGGTGAAGCCCGACCACTGCACGTCCATGCCCACCTTCAGAAAGACGTTGACGATGCCGGTGTCCTGGCAGATGGGGCGGTGACCCATTGCGCTCATCTTGCTGTTGGTCAGGATTTGCGCGATCGCGTCCTTGGCCGCGGGGCTCTGCTCGCGCTGGTACGCGCGGGCCAGGTGGGCGATGTAGTCGGCCGGGTGGTAGTAGCTGATGTACTGCAGGGCAGCGGAGATGGATTCGATCAGGTCGGCTTGCGAAATGCGGGTCGTCATGGAGTAAGGCCAGGTCGGATGAGTCTTCCCTGATTATCCCCGCCGCCGAGGCAGGCCCGTCCGTCTGGCGGGCTCAAGCGGATGAGCCTGTGCAGTCGATCAAAGTGCGGGACGATCAGATAGTGAGCAAATTGAAAATTAAATGTCAAAAAGAAAATACCCGCTGGGCGAGTGCCTCAGCGGGTATCAGCGGGTGGATGATCCGCGGGGAAGGCGACGGGGTGAGCCCCCGTCACTTCATTTGGCGATGAGGAAATCTTCCTTTTTCTTGCCGGCGGCGAGGTAGGGTTTCATCCAGTTGGGCGGCTGACCGCGGCCGCTCCAGAGTTCACCCTTCGGACCTTTGTACTTGGGCGGGGTGACCGAACCTTTGTCAGCGCGCGGCGCGCGTCCGCGTCGGCCACCACCCTGACCCGATCGGGCGCGGAGTTCGGCCATCACATCAGCCGCGCTGTAGCCCACGGCCTGCGCATCGGCCAGCCAGCCGGCGACCATGTGCTTGAGCTCGTCCTTTTTGCGGCTGTTGAATTTCTCGCTGGCGGCTTCCGCCAGTTTTTTCAGCGACGCGAGGTCAATTTTGTCCAGATCGATATCGTTCAAAGCAGCTCCTTTTCCATTGGCCATTTTCAAATCCTTTCTTGCCGGTAATCCTAGTAAATCTTCTTGAAATGAACTGGTGCGGCGTAGGCTCCAGTAAATATCCGAGTAGAGCATTAAATAGGAGAACGAGCAGAGTATATATGGTTTTCTCGGATGTAGGTTGCTCATCGCGTGCGGCTTTTAACATTTGAAAACCTGTTTGATCAGCATATTCTTTTTAGTATGAGCCGGGCTGACTCATGGAAAACCGCGTTGAACACGATTCCCTGGGGCCTGTCGAGGTGCCGGCGGGGTGTCTCTGGGGGGCTCAGACACAGCGTGCGCTGCAGCATTTCGCGATCTCCAACGAGCGAGCGCCCACCGAGCTGATTGAGGCGTTGGCCCGGGTCAAGCGCGCAGCGGCCTGTGTGCATCGGCAGGGCGGGCGGCTGCAGGCTCGCAAGGCAGCCGCGATCATGGACGCGGCCGACGAGGTAGCGGCTGGCCAGCATGCGGCGGAGTTTCCCCTGTCCGTCTGGCAGACCGGCTCTGGCACGCAGACCCACATGAACATGAACGAGGTGCTGGCCAATCGGGCCAGCGAACTGCTCGGGGGCGAGCGTGGTCCGGCCCGACTCGTGCACCCGAACGACGATGTCAACCTGGGGCAGTCGTCCAACGATGTCTTTCCGACCGCCATGCACCTGGCGGCGGTGCTGGCCCTGCGCCAGCGATTGCTGCCGGCTCTGGAGGCCCTGTCGGGCGCGCTACAAGCCCGGGTCGAAGCCTTCGCGGGGATCGTCAAGATCGGCCGCACCCACCTGCAGGACGCCACGCCGCTGACCCTGAGCCAGGAGTTCTCGGGTTATGTGGCGCAGTTGCAGCAGGCGCGCCGCCACATCGAGGCGGCCCTGCCGCACCTGTATGAATTGGCGCTGGGAGGCACGGCGGTCGGGACGGGCCTGAACGCCCCGCCCGGTTTTGGGGAGCAGGTCGCGGCCGAGCTTGCGCGCGCGACCGGCTGTCCTTTCGTCAGTGCCCCCAACAAGTTCGAAGCCTTGGCAGCCTGCGATGCGCTGGTCCATGCGCACGGCGCGCTCAAGGGGCTGGCCGCCAGCCTGATGAAGATCGCCAACGACATCCGCTGGCTTGCCAGCGGCCCCCGCTGCGGTCTGGGGGAGCTGCACCTGCCGGAGAACGAGCCGGGGTCTTCGATCATGCCGGGCAAGGTCAATCCGACGCAGGCAGAGGCTTTGACCATGGCGTGCTGCCAGGTGCTGGGCAACGATGTCGCCATCGGACTGGGCGGTGCCTCGGGCCACTTTGAGCTCAATGTGTACCGCCCGCTGGTGGCCCACGCCTTTTTGCAAAGCACCCGGCTGCTGACTGATGCCATGGGCAGTTTCGCGCGCCACTGCGTGGTGGGCATAGAGCCGGACCGGGCCCGGATCGATCACCTGCTCACGCAGTCATTGATGCTGGTGACGGCCCTGAATCCGCATATCGGCTACGACAAGTCGGCGGAGATTGCGCGCAAGGCCCAACGGGAGGGCCTGACCTTGCGAGAGGCGGCGCTGGCCCTGGGCTATGTCACGCCGGCTCAGTTTGATGCCTGGGTGCGACCCCAGGCCATGGTCTGAGCCGGGGCGACGGCGCGCTCAGTGATCCGAGCTGGCCGGCGCGTGCGACATCAGCCGATCGGTGTAGGCGATGGCGATGGCCGACAGCAGGAACACGATGTGGATCGACGTCTGCGCGATCAGCACCTTGTCGGTGTAGTTGTCGGCGTTGATGAAGGTCTTGAGCAGGTGGATCGAGCTGATGCCGATGATGGCGGTGGCCAGCTTGACCTTGAGCACCGAGGCGTTGACGTGGCTGAGCCACTCGGGCTGGTCCGGGTGGCCTTCGAGGTTCATGCGGCTCACGAAGGTCTCGTAGCCGCCGACGATGACCATGATCAGCAGGTTGGAGATCATCACCACGTCGATCAGCGCCAGCACGACCAGCATGATGATGGTTTCGTTCAGCGAGGTGACGGGCGCGCTGGATTTGTAGCCGATGCTGCCCACGAGCTGCTGCAGCGCCGCCTGGCTGCCGAAGGCGGCTTCCAGCAGGTGGACCAGTTCCACCCAGAAGTGGAAGACGTAGACCGCCTGGGCCGCGATCAGGCCGATGTAAAGCGGAAGTTGCAGCCAGCGGCTGGCAAAGATCAGTTTGGGCAGGGGGCGCAAGGGGCGAGGGGCTTCCATGAGGAGAGGTCAAGCGATGCTGAGCCCGCCATTGTAGGCAGCCGCCTGTCAGGGGCTACACGGGGTCTCGGGCGCGCGGTTTTGCCTTAAATTGCCCGGCTGAACAGTCAGTGGCAAGTAAGTCCCCGCCGCGACAGTTCCGCCCGCTTCCCACAACAACGGAGAGAGTCATGAGTGCCATCGAGTCCGTCCTGGTTGAAAACCGCGTTTTTCCCCCCGCACCAGCCCTTGTTTCCGCGGCGCGCGTTTCAGGCATGGCGGGGTACGAGGCCCTGTGCCAGGAGGCGGCCAAGGACTTCGAGGGGTTCTGGGCGCGACTGGCCCGCGAGCACGTGGTCTGGACCAAGCCCTTTACCCGCACGCTGGACGAGTCCAAGGCGCCGTTCTACAGGTGGTTCGACGATGGCGAGCTCAATGCCTCGGCCAACTGCCTGGACAAGCACATGGGCACGCTGGTCGAAAACAAGACCGCGATCCGCTTCGAGGCCGACGACGGCAAGGTCACCCAGGTCACCTACAAGGAGCTGCTGGCGCGTGTGAGCCAGTTCGCCAACGCGCTCAAGGCGCAGGGCATCCAGAAGGGCGACCGCGTCATCGTCTACATGCCCATGACCATTGAGGGCGTGGTGGCCATGCAGGCCTGCGCGCGCATCGGCGCGACGCACAGCGTGGTGTTCGGCGGCTTCTCGGCCAAGGCGCTCAACGAACGCATCATCGACGCCGGCGCGGTGGCGGTGATCACCGCCAACTACCAGATGCGTGGCGGCAAGGAACTGCCCTTGAAGGCCATCGTAGACGAGGGCATTGCCCTGGGCGGCTGCGACACCCTCAAGACGGTGCTGGTGTTCCAGCGCACGGCCACTGCCTGCAATATGGTGGCGGGGCGTGACAAGACCTTTGATGAAGTGCTCAAGGGCCAGTCGACCGAGTGCGCGCCGGTGGCTGTGGGCGCCGAGCACCCGCTCTTCATCCTCTACACCTCGGGTTCGACCGGCAAGCCCAAGGGCGTGCAGCATTCCACTGGGGGCTATCTGCTGTGGGCCAACCTCACGATGCAGTGGACCTTTGACATTCAGCCCAAGGACGTCTTCTGGTGCACCGCCGACATCGGCTGGATCACGGGCCACACCTATGTGGCCTACGGCCCGTTGGCCGCAGGTGCCACGCAGGTGGTGTTCGAGGGCGTGCCGACCTACCCGGATGCGGGCCGCTTCTGGAAGATGATCGAGGCGCACAAAGTCACCATCTTCTACACCGCGCCCACCGCGATCCGCTCCCTGATCAAGGCCTCGGAGGCCGACGACAAGGTGCATCCCAAGTCCTACAACCTGAGCTCGCTGCGCCTTTTGGGCAGCGTGGGCGAACCGATCAACCCCGAGGCCTGGATGTGGTACCACAAGCATGTGGGTGGCGAGCGCTGCCCCATCGTGGACACCTTCTGGCAGACCGAAACCGGTGGCCACATGATCACCCCGCTGCCGGGGGCGACGCCGCTGGTGCCGGGCTCGTGCACGCTGCCCCTGCCGGGCATCATGGCCGCCATCGTCGACGAGCAGGGCAACGACATGGCCAACGGCGCGGGTGGCATCCTGGTGGTCAAGCGTCCCTGGCCCTCCATGATCCGCACGATCTGGAACGACCCGGAGCGTTTCAAGAAAAGCTACTTCCCTGAAGAACTCAAGGGCTACTACCTCGCGGGTGATGGCGCGGTGCGCAGCGCCGACCGTGGCTACTTCCGCATCACCGGCCGTATCGATGACGTGCTCAACGTCTCAGGTCACCGCATGGGGACGATGGAGATCGAGTCGGCCCTGGTGGCCAAGACCGACCTGGTGGCCGAGGCGGCAGTGGTGGGCCGCCCCGACGACCTGACGGGCGAGGCGATCTGTGCCTTCGTGGTGCTCAAGCGCCCGCGCCCCACTGGCGAGGAGGCCAAGAAGATCGCGACCGAGTTGCGCAACTGGGTGGCCAAGGAGATCGGCCCGATCGCCAAGCCCAAGGACATCCGCTTCGGCGACAACCTGCCCAAGACCCGCTCGGGCAAGATCATGCGCCGTTTGCTGCGGTCCATTGCCAAGGGCGAGGCGATTACGCAGGACACGTCGACGTTGGAGAACCCAGCCATCCTGGATCAATTGGCCCAGACCAATTGATCCGGGCGCGCCGCTAGGCGCGGCCAAGAAAAAACCCGCCATCGGCGGGTTTTTTTCTTGAGGGTGCCAGGCGCTTTACTTCTGGTTCAACACCCAGACCGAGAGTTTCTTGGCTTCGGCCTCGGTGAGCTGGGCGTTTGCCGGCATGACCGCTGTGCCCCAAACACCTCCGCCGCCCTTGACGATTTTGACCGCGAGGCGGTCGGCCGCGCCCTTGTCGTTGGCGTACTTGAGGGCGATCTTGCGAAAGGACGGGCCCAGCACGTCCTTGTCCACCGCGTGGCAGGTCATGCAGTTCTTGGCGTTGGCCAAGGCCGGGTCGGCATAGACCGGGCCGGCCAGGAGGGCAGCGGCCAGAAGGGGAAGGGCAGGCTTCATGGACGGATCCGGTCAGGTGGTGGGCCTACCCTGAACGCGCTGGCCCGGCGGGTGGTTGACCCTCCGAACCCGCGCTCGGATCCGGCAGCGGTTCAAAAGTTGTCCAGCACCGCGCCCTTGCTGGCGCTGGAAGCGTTGAAGGCGAACTTGGCCTGCACGCCGCGGGTGTAACGCGGCGCCGGCGCTTTCCAGGCGGCGCGCCGCTTGGCGACCTCGGATTCGGGTACGTTCAGTTCCAGCTTCAGTTGGTGAGCATCGATGGTGATGGAGTCGCCCTCGTGTACCAGCGCGATGGTGCCACCGGCCGCCGCCTCGGGCGCGACGTGGCCCACCACCATGCCCCAGGTGCCGCCGGAGAAGCGACCATCGGTGATCAGGCCCACGCTCTCGCCCAGGCCGGCACCAATCAGCGCACCGGTGGGGGCCAGCATCTCGGGCATGCCCGGCCCGCCCTTGGGGCCCAGATAACGCAGCACCATGACGTCGCCGGCCTTGATCTTGCCGTCCAGGATGGCCTGCAGGGCCGATTGCTCGTCGTCGAACACGCGCGCCGGGCCGGTGATGACCGGGTTCTTCAGGCCGGTGATCTTGGCCACCGCGCCTTCGGGCGAAAGGTTGCCTTTGAGGATGGCCAGGTGGCC
>JBEAZV010000061.1:0-7413 GCA_041159245.1 Pseudomonadota bacterium | reverse complement strand
TCTGGTTCGGGTTCATGGTCGATGGGCGCCTCTCGAGCGAAACGCGCCGCTTCGACGGCGACCGCGCGCAGGTGCGGGCACAGACCGTGGCGCACGCCCTGCAGCGCCTGATCGACCTGGTCGACGCCACACCTGCCTGAACGCAAGACCAGACTGCGGTCTTTTTTCTGCTGGCGCGCCCGCAGCGCTGCGCCTATAACCGCTCGCAAAGGACGGAGCAGACATGAAGCAAGTGCAATGGCATCCGGGGTGGACGGCATGGGCCCTGTGCGGGCTGGGGCTGCTGGCGTGCGCGGGCTGGCTGATGCGCGAGGGCGGAGACGCGGCACGTATCGGCATCGCGGTCTTCGCGGTGCTGGTGGCCGTCGGTATCCGCGACCTGCGCCAGCCGCAGCGGGCCATCTTGCGCAACTACCCGGTGATCGGGCATCTGCGTTTCTTCATGGAGTACATCCGACCGGAGATCCGGCAGTACTTCATCGAGAGCGATACCGAGGCGGCGCCCTTCTCGCGCGCGCAGCGCTCGCTGGTCTACCAGCGCGCCAAGGGCGCGCCAGACAACCGCCCCTTCGGCACCCAGGTGGATGTGATGCATCAGGGCTATGAGTGGATCAACCACTCGATGTTTCCCACCACGCTCTCCAACACGGACTTTCGCATCACCATCGGCGCCGACCGAGCGTTACCCTACTCGGCCAGCGTGTTCAATATCTCCGCCATGAGTTTCGGCTCGTTGTCCTCGCATGCCATCCTGGCCTTGAACCAGGGCGCGAAGATGGGCGGTTTCGCGCACGACACCGGCGAGGGCTCGATCTCGCGCCACCACCGAGTGCATGGCGGCGACCTGATCTGGGAGATCGGCTCGGGCTATTTCGGCTGCCGCGACGCACAGGGCCGCTTCGATCCGGCGCGCTTTAGCGAGAACGCGCGCGACCCCCAGGTCAAGATGATCGAGATCAAGCTCAGTCAGGGCGCCAAGCCGGGACATGGCGGCATCCTGCCCGGCACCAAGGTGACGGCTGAAATCGCGCAGGCGCGGGGCGTGCCGCAGGGCGTGGACTGCATCTCGCCCTCGGCGCACAGCGCTTTCAACACACCCCTGGAGATGATGGCCTTCATCGAGCAGCTGCGCGATCTCTCAGGCGGCAAACCGGTGGGCTTTAAGCTATGTGTGGGCCATCCCTGGGAGTGGTTCGGCCTGGCCAAGGCGATGCTGCAGACGGGCATCACGCCGGACTTCATCGTGGTTGACGGCGCCGAGGGTGGTACCGGCGCGGCACCGGTCGAATTCACCGACCATGTGGGTATGCCGGTACAGGAGGGGCTGCTGCTCGTGCACAACACGCTGGTGGGCGCCGGCCTGCGAGAGCGGGTCCGCATCGGTTGCGCCGGCAAGGTGGTGAGCGCCTTCGACATCGCCCGCTTCATGGCCTTGGGCGCCGACTGGTGCAATGCGGCGCGCGGCTTCATGCTGGCCCTGGGCTGCATCCAGGCACAGACCTGCCACACCGGCACCTGCCCCACCGGCGTGACCACCCAGGACCCGCTGCGTGAACGGGCGCTGGTGGTGCCAGACAAGGCGCAACGGGTGTACAACTTCCATCACCACACCCTGCACGCGCTGCAGGAGCTGGTGCAGGCGGCCGGCCTGCAACACCCGGGGCAGATCAATGCCCACCACATCATGCGGCGGGTGTCAGACACCGAAGTGCGGTCGCTGGCCGACCTGATGCCGCGCGTGGCACCGGGCGCGCTGCAAGGCGGGCTCGAGGGCCTGCCGGACACGTTCAAGGTGTACTGGCCCCTCGCGCGAGCCGACCGCTTCGGCCTCTGATCAGGCCGCGCGGCGCACCGCAGCGACCACCGCGTCGCCCATGTCGCGGGTACCCACGCGGGTGCACCCCGGTTGGAAGATGTCGCCGGTGCGCAGTCCGTCGGCCAGCACCTGACGCACCGCCGCTTCGACCTGGCGTGCCTGCGTCTCCAGGTCGAAGGAGTGGCGCAGCATCATGGCCATCGAAAGAATGGAGGCCAGCGGATTGGCCAGGTCCTGGCCGGCAATGTCCGGCGCGGTCCCATGCACGGGCTCGTACAGACCCTTGTTGCCCTGGGCCATCGAAGCCGAGGGCAGCATGCCGATGGAGCCCGTAAGCATCGCCGCCGCATCCGAAAGGATGTCGCCGAAGATATTGCCGGTCACCATCACGTCGAACTGCAGCGGCGCGCGCATCAACTGCATCGCAGCGGCATCGACGAACAGGTGGGACAGCTCGATGTCCGGGTAGTCGCGGCCCACCCGCGTCACCACCTCGCGCCACAACTGGCTGACCTCGAGCACGTTGGCCTTGTCCACCGAGCAGACCTTGCCCCGCCGCCCGCGCGCAGCGCGAAAGGCCACGTGGGCAATGCGCTCGACCTCGGACTCGCTGTAACGCATGGTGTTGAACCCGACGCGCTCGCCGTCGGGGCCCGTCTGGATGCCACGCGGCTCACCGAAATACACGTCGCCCGTGAGCTCGCGCAGGATCATCAGGTCCAGGCCGGCGATGACTTCAGGCCGCAGCGTGGAGGCGCCCGCCAGCTCGGGAAACAGCACCGCAGGGCGGAAATTGGCGAACAGCCCCAGCTGCTTGCGCAGTCGCAGCAGGCTGGCACCCGGGCGCATGGCGTAGGGGATGGCCTCGTCGCCGGGCATGCCGGCCGACCCGAACAGGATGGCATCGGCCTTGCGGGCGGCCTCGAGCGTCGCGGGCGGCAAGGGGTCGCCCGCCGTGTCGATGCCCGCCTGACCGACGGGCATGTGGACCAGCTCCATCGGGCGGCTGTCTCCGATCACCGCCTCCATCACCCTCACCGCCTGCGCGGTGACTTCCGGGCCGATGCCGTCACCGGGCAATACCGCGATCTTCATGTGTCCATCCTGTGTTCAAAAGCCTCGATGCCCGCCAGGTAGCCGAGCGTGTAGGCGATCTCGTCCAGCCCCTGCAACAGGCAGTGGCGCGAGAACGCGTCAATGGGGAAGGGGGCGCTGGCCAGACCCGGTCCTGACACCGTCTGGGTCTGCAGGTCCACGCGCACGCGCGCGCCGGGGTTGGCCAGCAGGCCGTCCAGGAGCGCGCGCACGCTCGCCTCGGGCAGGACCACGGGGAGCAGGCCATTCTTCAGCGCGTTGGCATGGAAGATGTCGCCGAAGCCTGGCGCGATCACCGCGCGGATCCCTCCATCGACCAGGGCCCAGACAGCGTGCTCGCGCGACGAACCACAACCGAAGTTGGGCCCCGCCACCAGGACCTGCGCGCCCGCATAGGCCGGCTGGTTCAGAACGAAATCCGGGCGCCGCTGGCCCGTAGCATCGCGCCGCACATCGAGGAAAAGGTAGTCGCCGAAGTTGTTGGCCCGCGGCTTCTGGATGAAGCGCGCCGGGACGATCTGGTCGGTGTCGATGTGCGCGCCATCCATCGGCGCGGCGACGGCATCCAGGGGCTTGAAGGGTTCCACGGTACGGGCCTCCTAAGCCGCCAGTTCGCGCACGTCGACCAGCCGGCCAGCCACCGCCGCCGCGGCGGCCATGGCGGGGCTCATGAGGTGGGTGCGCGAACCGGGGCCCTGCCGGCCCATGAAGTTACGGTTCGAGGTGGAGGCGCAGCGCTGGCCGGCGGGCACCTGGTCGCCGTTGGTGCCCAGACACATCGAGCAGCCCGCGTGACGCCACTGGAAGCCCGCGTCGAGGAACACGCGGTCCAGTCCCTCCTGCTGCGCCTGGTGCCGGACCCGCCCCGAGCCCGGCACGACCCAGGCCTGCACACCGGGCGCCACCCGGCGCCCGCGCACCACGCTGGCGGCACTGCGCAGGTCCTCGATACGTCCGTTGGTGCAGGACCCGATGAAGACATGGTCGATCGGCAGACCCGCCACCGCCTGGCCCGGGGCCAGGCCCATGTAGCCCAGCGATCGCTCCATCAAGGCGCGGTGGGCCGGATCGTGCGCAGGCAGCGCGGGCACCGCTCCCGAGATCGGCACCACGTCTTGCGGGCTGTTGCCCCAGGTGACCATCGGGGCCATCTCGCCCGCATCCAGCGTGACTTCATGGTCGAACACCGCGCCGTCGTCGGTGTGCAGCTGCCGCCACTGCGAGAGTGCCTGCTCCCAGGCCGCACCCTGCGGCGCATGCGGCCGGCCGTGCAGCCAAGCGAAGGTGGTCTCGTCGGGCGCGATGATGCCAGCCTTCGCGCCGGCTTCGATGCTCATGTTGCACACCGTCATGCGCGCTTCCATCGACAGGGCGCGCACGGCTTCGCCGGCATATTCGATCGCGTGGCCGTTGGCGCCCGCCGCGCCGATCTTCCCGATGATGGACAGGATCATGTCCTTGGCGGTCACGCCCGCAGGCAGGCGACCGCGCACGGTGATGCGCATCGTCGCAGGCATCTTCTGCCACAGCGCCTGGGTGGCCAGGACATGGCCCACCTCGGAGGCGCCCACGCCGAAGGCCAAGGCGCCCAGGGCGCCATGCGTCGAGGTGTGGCTGTCGCCGCACACCAGCAGCATGCCGGGCAAGGTCAGACCCTGCTCGGGCCCGACGACGTGGATGATTCCCTGGCGCTCGTCGTCCAGGCCGATGAAGCGGATGCCGGCCGCAGCGCAGTCATCCTGCAGGGCCTGCGCCATGGCGCGCTTTTCAGGATCGGCGACGTCGGCGAGCGAGCGAGAGCTGGTGGGTATGAAATGGTCCGGGGTGGCGAAGGCACGCTGCGGCGCACGCACCTTCAGCCCCCGCTGGCGCAGCATTTCGAACGCCGGCGCCGAACCGTCCTGCAGCAGGTGCCGGTCGACGTACAGCAGGGACTGGCCGTCCTCGCGCTGGGTGATGACGTGGCGCGACCAGATCTTCTCGAACAGCGTACGCGGGTTCACTCCACCCTCGCGCCCGAGGCCTTCACGATGCCCTCGTAGCGCTTGATCTCCGAGAGGATGAAGCTGCCGAATTCCTCCGGCGTGCCGCCGCCCACTTCCGCGCCGAATTCGGCCATGCGCTTGCGCAATTCAGGCGAGCGCAGGACCGCGTTGGCTTCGGCGTTGAGCCGGTCGATGACGGGACGGGGCGTACCGGCCGGCGCCATCAGGCCGTACCAGGACGAGGCGTAGATGCCGTTCAGGCCGACTTCGTCGAAGGTGGGCACGTCGGGCAGGGCGGGGTTGCGCTTGCGGGAGGCCACCGCCAGCGCGCGCATCTTGCCCGCCGCGACAAAGGGCAGGCAGGTCGTGGTGTCCAGCATCAGCGAGACATGGCCAGCCACCAGGTCAGCCTCGGCGGGCGCCGTGCCCTTGTACGGCACGTGCAGCATCTCGATGCGCGCCACCTGCATGAACTGCACTGCGGCCAGGTGCTGCGAGGAGCCGATGCCGCCCGAACCGTAATTGAGCTTGCCCGGGTTGGCGCGGGCGAAATCCACCACATCCTTCACGGTCTTGAAGGGGGAGTTGGCCGGCACCACCAGGATGTTGGGCACCGAGGACACGTAGACGATCGGCGCGAAGTCCTTGACCGGATCGAAACCGAGCCGGCTGTAAAGATGGATGTTGACCGCGTTGGGGCTGATCGACCCCATGAGGAGGTTGTAGCCGTCGGGCCGGGTGCGCGCGGCGGCCTCGGTGCCGATGTTGCCGCCCGCCCCGCCGCGGTTGTCGATCACGATGGACTGTCCCAGGCGGGTTGCCAGGGGCTCCGAGATCATACGGGCCGTGGTGTCCACACCGCCGCCAGGTGGCCAGGGCACCATCAGCTTGATCGGCTGGTTGGGATAGCTGCCGCTGCCCTGCGCCTGGACCCAGGGGCAGGCCGCAAACAGGAAAGCAGCCACAATGGCATGCAATTTATTCATCATGACGTGTCTCCGTTGCGGTCTGGCGCCGCCGACCAGATGCTAGGGGCACTGCCAGACCGGCTCAATCACAATAAAGGCATAGGAATCATGAGAAAAACTCATACCCACCAAAGCCGAGGAGTCTGAACGATGGCACGACGACTGCCTCCGCTCAATGCCTTGCGCGCCTTCGAGGAAGTCGCCCGCAGCGGCAGCTTCACGCGGGCGGCGCAGGAGCTCTTCGTGACGCAGGGCGCGGTGAGCCGCCACATCAGCACCCTCGAAGAGTGGCTGCAGGTACGCCTGTTCGAGCGCGGCCCTCAGGGCACGCGGCTCACGCCGCAGGGTCAGGCCTATTACGAAGCGGTGCGTTCGGGCCTGGACCAGATCGAATTTGGCACCCGGCAGGTTCGCCAGGGACCCGACGACCGGCGGCTGCGGATCAAGCTGCCGCCGACGTTCGCGATCCGCTGGCTGGCGCCCCGGCTGGCGCGGTTCCATGCACGACACCCCGACCTCGACGTGCAGGTCACGACCAGCCACCAGCGCGCCGACTTCAACCATGACGATGTGGACGTGAGCATCCATTCCGAGGCAGAACCCCCGCGCGGCCCGGACTACACCCGGCTTTTCGGAGAGACCCTGCTGCCGGTGTGCGCCCCCGGCCTACTGGCGAGCGGGCCGCCGCTGCGAACGCCCGGCGACCTGGCGCACCATGTGCTCCTGTGCTCCATGAACCGCCCCCACGACTGGCCGACCTGGCTGGCCGCCGCGGGCGCCCGGGGGGTGGATGGCAACAGCGGGCTCAAGTTCGAAAACGCGGCGCTGGCCTACCAGGCGGCCGCCGACCAACTGGGCGTGATCGTGGCCATCCTGCCTTTCGTGAGCGACGACCTGGCCTCGGGTCGGCTGGTCGAGCCGTTTTCCCTGCGCACACGCACCCGGGGCGCCTACTACCTCGCCTGCCACCCGGCACGTCTGCAGACGCAGCGCGTCGCGGCATTCAAGTCGTGGGTGGTGGACGAAGCGCGGGCCGGTGCCGACCCGCTCGACCCGGCCTGAGACCACAAGCGCGCGCTGAGCGCACGTCTTTTGAGACGCCACGACGGCGCTATCATCTCCCGCGGAACCGACCTGTCTATACAGCGAGTTCCTGGTCGGGCGCGAGCCCGGTGGGTTAGTCCAACACAAGGAAGTTCTTCATGCGCAAGCCAAACAACAAGTTCGTATCGCTGCTGGCCGCCGGCGCGGTGCTCTCCTCACTGGCGTTCTCGGCCCAGGCCCAGGAAACCAAGCTCGCCCTGGGCATGTCCGGCTGGACCGGCTTCGCGCCGCTCACGCTGGCCGACAAGGCGGGCCTGTTCAAGAAACACGGTCTGGAAGTGGACATCAAGATGATTCCGCAAAAGGACCGTCACCTGGCCCTAGCCTCCAACGCGATCCAGTGCGCTGCCACCACCGTCGAGACCCACGTGGCCTGGAACGCCAACGGCGTGCCCATCGTGCAGATCTTCCAGCTGGATAAATCCTTCGGCGCCGACGGCATCGC
>JBEAZV010000060.1:0-9606 GCA_041159245.1 Pseudomonadota bacterium | reverse complement strand
GGGGGCGCCTGTGTGGGGCCGAGGAGCGCAGGGCGGTGGGGGTGGAAAGCGCGACTTGTTTGAGCCCGCAGGGCGAGTTGTCGCGCGTGCCCCCAGCGACCGAGCACCGCAGGGGAGCCCGGAGGGCCCCCACACTTGAAGCCCCCGGGCCCGCCCCGCATGCCCGGCGCGTTGCAGGCCAACGAGACCCCCCGCCCACATGGGCGTCGCGTCGCAGACCAAGGAAGACAGTTGCCCACACCCTCCCGCCGCTTGTACCCCCCTTGGCCACCGCTTATCCACAGGGTTGTCCAATGACCCAGTCAGCCGCCCCGCATACCATTGGGGATTCCCGAGGAAATCATGTCTGCAGTCTTGAGTCCCGTCGATGACGGCTTTCCCCGCGACCGCGAAGTCGCCCAGCTGAGGGTCCCCCCGCACTCCCTTGAGGCCGAATCCAGTGTCCTGGGGGGCTTGCTCCTCGACAACCAGGCCTGGGACCGCGTCGCTGACCTGCTCAGCGCAGGCGACTTCTACCGCTACGAGCACCGGCTGATCTTCCAGGCCGTCCACACCCTGATCGATGGCAACAAGCCGGCCGATGTCATCACGGTCTTTGAGGCGCTGCAAAGCCTGGGGCAGGCCGATGAAGTCGGCGGGCTCACCTACCTGAATTCTCTGGCGCAGTACGTCCCGAGCGCCGCCAACATCCGCCGCTATGCCGAGATCGTTCGCGAACGCGGCATCCTGCGCAAGCTCGTCTCGGCTTCTGACGAGATCGCCACCGCCGCCTTCAACCCGCAGGGCAAGCCGGTCGACATCATCCTGGACGAGGCTGAGGCGAAGATTTTCAACATCGGCGAGGAAGGCTCGCGGATGAAGGAGGGGTTCCAGGACATGAGCTCACTGGTCGTGGAGCTGATGGACCGCGTCCAGGAGATGGCGGACAACCCGAACGACATCACCGGGGTGCCCACCGGCTTTTATGACCTGGACCGCATGACCTCGGGTCTCCAAGGGGGCGATCTCATCATCCTGGCCGCACGGCCGTCTATGGGCAAGACCTCCCTGGCCATCAACATCGCCGAGCATGTGGCGCTGTACGAGGAACTGCCCGTGGCCGTGTTCTCGATGGAGATGGGCGCCGCGCAGCTGGCGGTGCGTATCGTGGGCTCCATCGGCCGCATCGACCAGGGCCATTTGCGCACGGGCAAACTCACCGACGAAGAGTGGCCGCGCCTGACCGAAGCCATCGAGAAGCTACGCAACATCGCGCTGCATATCGACGAGACGCCCGGCCTCACGGTCAGCCAGCTGCGCACCAACGCGCGCCGCCTGGCCCGCCAGTGCGGCGGCAAGCTGGGCCTGATCGTGGTCGACTACCTGCAGCTCATGAGCGTCTCCAGCGGCATGAGTGACGAAAACCGGGCCACGGCGGTGGGCGAGATCTCGCGCGGCTTGAAGATGCTGGCCAAGGAGCTCGGATGCCCGGTGATTGCGCTCTCGCAGCTCTCGCGCGGGGTGGAGTCGCGCCCGGACAAGCGTCCCATGATGTCCGACCTGCGCGAATCCGGCGCCATCGAGCAGGACGCCGACGTCATCATGTTCATCTACCGAGACGACTACTACCACAAGGACTCCAAGGAGCCGGGCGTCGCCGAGGTGATCATCAGCAAGCAGCGTAACGGCCCCACCGGAACCGCCAAGTTGGCCTTCCTCAAGCCGCTGACCAAGTTCGAGTCGCTGGCCTCGGGTGGAGCGGGGGCCGATTACTTCTGACCGCTGAGGCAGCGGTCAGCAAAAAGGGCCCTATGGGGCCCTTTTGCTTTGGCCGGGCCGGAAAGGCCCCGGCTAGGCTTTACAGCACTTCGCTCGCGAAGTCCGCAAGTCGCGACCGCTCGCCTCGCGCCAGGGTAATGTGCCCCGAGTGCGGCCAGCCCTTGAACTTGTCCACCGCGAAGGTCAGGCCCGACGAGCCTTCGGTGAGGTAGGGCGTGTCGATCTGGGCCAGGTTGCCCATGCAGATGATCTTGGTGCCGGGGCCCGCACGGGTGACCAGGGTCTTCATCTGCTTGGGCGTGAGGTTTTGCGCCTCGTCGATGATCAGGTACTTGTTCAGGAAGGTGCGCCCGCGCATGAAGTTCAGGCTCTTGATCTTGATGCGGCTGCGAATCAGCTCGTTGGTCGCGGCGCGGCCCCACTCGCCGGCGCTGGTCTCGGTCTTGGCCAGCACCTCGAGGTTGTCGTCCAGCGCGCCCATCCAAGGGCCCATCTTTTCTTCTTCGGTGCCAGGCAGAAAGCCGATGTCCTCGCCCACGCTCACCGTGGCGCGCGTCATGATGATCTCGGTGTAGCGGCGGTCGTCCAGCACCTGGGTGAGGCCCGCGGCCAGGGCCATCAGCGTCTTGCCGGTACCGGCTGTGCCGGTGAGGGTCACGAAGTCCACCTCCGGGTCCATCAGCAGGTTCATCGCGAAGTTCTGCTCGCGGTTGCGGGTGGTCACGCCCCAGATCGCGTTCTTCAGGTGGCCAAAGTCCTTGAGGGTCTTGAGCACCGCCGTCTTGCCGCGGATCTCGGTGACACGGGCATACAGGCTGGGCTCGCCCGGGGCTTCGAAGTACACGAACTGGTTGATCAGGAGGCTGGGCACGATCGGCCCGGCGATGCGGTAGTAGGTGATGCTGCCGCTTTGCCAGCTCTCGACCGTCTTTCCGTGGCGAGCCCAGAAGTCCGTCGGCAGGGCCAGGGCGCCGGAATAGAGCAGGTCCAGGTCGTCGATGGTCTTGTCGTTACGGTAGTCCTCGGTGGCCAGGCCCAGGGCCCGAGCCTTGACCCGCATGTTGATGTCCTTGGACACCAGCACCACTTCGCGCGGTGCGTGCTGCTCGCGCAAGGCCTGCACGACGCCCAGGATCTGGTTGTCGGCCTTGCCCTGGGGCAGGTTGTGGGGCAGGGGGTTGGCAAAGGCCTGGGTCTGGAAGAACAGGCTGCCGCCGGCTTCGCGGTGGCCCGTGGAGTCGAGCTTCAGCCCTGTGCCGATGTCCGCGCCCTGTTCGCCAGCCAAGGCATCCAGCGAGCGGCTGGCCTGGCGAGCGTTACGGGCGACCTCGGTCATGCCTTTCTTGTGGCCGTCGAGTTCCTCCAGCACGATCATGGGCAGGAAGATGTCGTGTTCCTCGAAGCGGAACAGGCACATCGGGTCGTGCATCAGCACGTTGGTGTCCAGCACGAAGAGCTTGGTCGGGCCGCTCGGGCGGGCCCGCGCCTTGCGGGGGCGTGCCTCGGCCGCCAGGTCAGTCACCGCCTTGCGGCGGGGAGCGCTGGGGGCCAGGGCTTGCGCGACGGCCTGGGGTTCGGGTTCAAAGCCCAGGGCAGCCCCACCGCCGCGAGGATCGAAATCCTCGACCTGGGGGCGCTCAGGCAGCGGGCTGCCGGTGGGGGATACCGCTTCCGATTTACGGGCCGTCTTGTGCGAGGACCGGGCCGGTGCGTCATAGGCCTGGGCCGGGAGGAGGGCGGCGCGCTTGGAGGGGGCGGGGGGCAGGGGCATAAGGTCTTGAATTCCCGAAGTTCAGGAGGGACGGAAAGTAAAAAAGCCGTCGGACGGGCCGGACGGCTTTCTCGGGCTGGCAGTGATGACGCAGGGCGTCAGGAACAACAGCATGGGTCCATTATGCACAAGCGTCCCAGGGGGGCAATCGGGCACCGCACCGTGTTGTTACCGGGCGTCAGTGCCCGTTACTACTAGGGGCTCAGGCGGCCTTCTTGAGCTGCTTGACGGCCTTGAGGACTTCGTCGGAGTGGCCGGGGACCTTGATGCCGCGCCACTCCTGCTTCAGCACACCGTCGGCGCCGATCAGGAAGGTGCTGCGCTCGATGCCCTTGACCTTCTTACCGTACATGATCTTGTTCTTGACGACGCCGAACATGTGGCACATCTTTTCCTCGGTGTCGGCGATCAACTCGAAGGGCAGTTCGAGCTTGGATTTGAAGTCGTCGTGGGACTTCATGTTGTCGCGCGAGACGCCAAAGACGATGGCGCCCGCCTTGACGAAATCCTTGTACTTGTCGCGAAACTGCATGGCTTCGGTGGTGCAGCCCGGGGTGTTGTCCTTGGGGTAGAAGTACAACACGACAGTCTGTCCGAGGTGGGTGGTGTTGGACACCTTGACGCCACTGGTGGCCAGGGCCTCGAACTCCGGGATGGGTTTGTTGACAACGATCGCCATGGATTTGTATCTCGTGTGACAGGGGTTGGTCGTTGTGGGCGGCAGCAGCAGTCCGCGAAACTCCCGATTTTAACCCAAACGGTTTTGTCCCCCGGCCGGGGCTCAAGGGGGCGCCGGGCCGCGTAGGCGGGGCGGTCAGTAGGCCGGCAGGCGGGGGGTTAGGCGGGGCGTCTCCAGCAGCAAGGCCGCCGCGACGGTCCGGCCTTCCTGGGCCAGGATGTTGTAGGTGCGGCAGGCGGCCGCCGTGTCCATGGTTTCCAGGCCAATACGGCGGCCCGCCAGGGGGGCGATCCAGGCGGGGCGGGGAAAGCGGATGCGGGAGCCGCTGCCGAACAGCACCACCTCCACCCCCAGATCGGCCAGCACTGCGAAATGGGAGGCGTCCAGGGTCTCGTAGGAGGTGGCGGGCCAGGAGATGCGGCGGCCGTCCGAGCCGACGATCACGCTGTGCTCGATGCGCTCGCCGTTGACGGCAACCCAGCCCGGGCCGTGGCCGGTGATCGTGGGGGCGAGGGAGCGGTCCGGCTGCAGCTTCATGGCGCGTCAACTATGGTCAAATTATAGGTTTTCACCTGCGAGAGCGCCTTCGGAGGGCCTTTGAAGACAGTCCAGAAATCGGCCAAGCTGGCCAACGTGCTTTACGACATCCGTGGCCCGATCATGGATGCGGCGCGACGCATGGAAGAAGAGGGCCACAAGATCATCAAGCTCAATATCGGCAACCTCGCCGTGTTCGGCTTTGATGCGCCCGAGGAGATCCAGCAGGACATGATCCGCAACCTGCCCAATTCGGCAGGCTACTCCGACAGCAAAGGCATCTTTGCCGCGCGCAAGGCGGTGATGCATTACACGCAGCAGCAGGGCATCAGCGGCGTTACGTTGGACGACATCTACCTGGGCAACGGCGCCAGCGAGTTGATCGTGATGGCTACCAACGCCCTGCTCAATGACGGCGACGAGCTGCTTCTGCCGGCACCCGACTACCCCTTGTGGACGGCCGCCGCCACGCTGGCTGGTGGCAAGCCGGTCCACTACCTGTGCGACGAGGCCAACGGCTGGATGCCCGACCTGGCCGATATCCGCCGCAAGATCACCCCGCGCACCAAGGGCATCGTGGTGATCAACCCCAACAACCCGACAGGCGCGCTGTACTCCGACGCACTCCTCAAGGAGATCGTCGCCATTGCGCGCGAGCACGGCCTGGTGATCCTGGCCGACGAGGTGTACGACAAGGTGCTGTACGACGACGCGCGGCACACCGCGATCGGCAGCCTCTCCGACGACGTGCTCACACTCACCTTCAACTCGTTGTCCAAGAGCTATCGCTCCTGCGGCTACCGCGCGGGCTGGCTGGTGGTGTCGGGAGACAAGAAGCCGGCCGCCGACTACATCGAGGGCCTGAACATGCTCTCGAACATGCGCCTGTGTGCCAACGTGCCGGGGCAGTTCGCGATCCAGACCGCGCTCGGTGGCTACCAAAGCATCCAGGACCTGGTGGCCCCGGGCGGACGCCTGCGCCGCCAGCGTGACCTGGCCTACGAGCTGATTACCGCCATCCCGGGCGTCACCTGCGCGAAGCCACAGGCGGCGCTGTACATGTTCCCGCGTCTGGACCCCAAGATCTACCCGGTCCAGGACGACCGGCAGTTCTTCCTCGAGCTGCTGCAGGAAACCCGCGTCATGCTGGTACAGGGCACCGGCTTCAACTGGCACGCACCGGACCACTTTCGCATCGTGTTCCTGCCCCATGAGGACGACCTGCGCGAGGCCATCGGCCGTATCGCCAAGTTCCTCGAAACCTACCGCCTGCGTCACTCCAAATGAAACCCATCCAAGTTGGCCTGCTGGGCATCGGCACCGTCGGCAGCGGCGTGTTCAACGTCCTTGCTCGCAACCAAAATGAGATTCAGCGCCGTGCCGGCCGCGGCATTGCCGTCACGATGGTGGCCGACCTCGATACCGCGCGCGCCCAGTCTGTCGTGGGTTCTCACGCCAAGGTCGTCAATGACGCGCGCGCCGTCATTGCCAACCCCGAAATCGACATCGTGATCGAACTCATTGGCGGCTACGGTATTGCCCGCCAGCTCGTGATGGAAGCCATCGAGGCCGGCAAGCACGTGGTCACCGCCAACAAGGCGCTGCTGGCCGTGCACGGCACCGAGATCTTTGCTGCCGCTCACAAAAAGGGCGTGATGGTGGCCTTCGAGGCCGCGGTGGCCGGGGGGATCCCCATCATCAAGTCGCTGCGTGAGGGCCTGACCGCCAACCGGATCGAGTGGATCGCCGGCATCATCAATGGCACCACCAACTTCATCTTGTCCGAGATGCGGGACAAGGGCCTCGATTTCGACGTCGTTCTGAAAGAAGCGCAGCGTCTGGGCTATGCCGAAGCCGACCCGACCTTCGACATCGAAGGCGTGGACGCCGCGCACAAGGCCACCATCATGTCGGCCATTGCCTTTGGCATTCCGGTGCAGTTTGAAAAGGCCTTTGTCGAAGGCATCACCAAGTTGGGCGCGCAGGACATCCGATACGCTGAACAACTGGGTTACCGCATCAAGCTACTGGGTATCACCAAGCGCACGCCCAAAGGCATCGAGCTGCGCGTGCACCCCAGCCTCGTGCCGGCCAAGCGCCTGCTGGCCAATGTGGAAGGTGCGATGAATGCGGTGATGGTGCAGGGCGACGCCGTGGGCACCACCCTGTACTACGGCAAGGGCGCGGGCAGCGAGCCGACCGCCAGCGCTGTGATCGCCGACCTGGTGGACATCACCCGGTTGCACACCGCCGACGCGGCGCAGCGCGTGCCGCACCTGGCTTTCCAGCCCGATCAAATGAGCGATCAGCCGGTGCTGCCCATGTCCGAGGTGGTGACCAGCTACTACCTGCGCTTGCGCGTGGCCGACCAGGCCGGCGTGCTGGCCCAGGTGACGGGCCTGCTGGCTGACGCTGGCATTTCTGTGGACGCCATGCTCCAGCGCGAAGCTGGTGAGGGAGAGAAGCAGACCGATCTGATCATCCTGACCCACGACACCCGCGAGGGCACCATGGATGCCACGCTGGCGAAGATGCAGGCCCTGCCTACCGTGCTGGCGCCGATCACCCGCATCCGCAAGGAAGAACTCGCCTGACATCATGAGCCCCCACGTTCACTTCGTTCTCTGCCCCCTGAGGGGGCGCTCATTGCCCTTCGGGCGGCCGGGCGGGCACTGATGTTGTACCTCTCCACGCGCGGCCACCCCGAGCGCAAGCGTTTCTGCGAAATTTTGTTGGAGGGTCTGGCGCCCGATGGCGGCCTGTACCTGCCCGAGCGCTATCCGCAGATAGACGGCGCCACGCTCACACGCTGGCGCGGACTGTCGTACGCCGATCTGGCCTTCGAGGTGTTGTCGCTTTACATCGACGACATCCCTGCGCCGGACCTGCGTGCCCTGTGCCACAAGACCTATACCGAAGCCGTGTTCGGCACGCCGCAGATCGTGCCCCTGCGCAAGCTGGAAGACGGCCTGTACCTCCAAGCCCTGTCCAACGGCCCCACGCTGGCCTTCAAGGACATGGCCATGCAGCTCCTGGGCAACCTCTTCGAGTACGAGCTGGCGCGCCGTGGCGAGGAATTGAACATCCTGGGCGCCACCTCCGGTGACACCGGCAGCGCCGCCGAATACGCGATGAAGGGCAAGCAGGGCGTGCGCGTCTTCATGACCTCGCCGCACGGACGCATGAGCCCCTTTCAGCAGGCGCAGATGTTCAGCCTGCAGGACGCCAACATCCACAACCTCGCCATCGAAGGCGTGTTCGACGACTGCCAGGACATCGTGAAGGCGGTCTCCAACGACCTGGCCTTCAAGCATACCTATCGCATCGGCACCGTCAATTCCATCAACTGGGCGCGCCTGGTGGCCCAGGTGGTCTACTACTTTGCAGGCTACTTCCAGGCCACCACCGCCAACGACCAGAAGGTGAGCTTCACGGTGCCCTCGGGCAACTTCGGCAACATCTGCGCCGGTCATGTGGCACGCATGATGGGCCTGCCGATCGACCAACTGGTGGCGGCCACCAACGAGAACGATGTGCTCGACGAATTTTTCCGCACCGGCACCTACCGCGTGCGAGGCAGCGCCGACACCTTCGAAACCTCCAGCCCCTCGATGGATATTTCCAAGGCGAGCAACTTTGAGCGTTTCGTGTTCGACCTGCTCGGGCGCGATGCGGCGCGCGTCAAGCACCTGTTCCACGATGAACTGTCCGCGCGCGGGCGCTTCGAGCTGCCAGCCGAGGCGGTCGTGGCCCGCGAGCGCTACGGCTTTGCCAGCGGCCGCAGCACACACGCCGATCGCCTGGCCACCCTCCGCCAGACGTGGCAGCGCAGCCAAGACATGATCGATACCCACACCGCCGACGGCGTGAAGGTTGCTCGCGAGCTGCGTGATCCGCGCGTGCCGATGATCGTGCTGGAGACGGCATTGCCGATCAAGTTCGCTGCCACGATCGTCGAGGCCCTGGGTCGAGAGCCAGTCCGCCCTGCGGGCTTCGAGGGCATCGAGAACCTTCCCAAGCGCGTGCAGGTCATGCCCGCCGACGTGGAGCGGGTCAAGGCCTATATCGCCTCCCACTGCGACTGAAGAATTCAGATGAATGTCGTGTGCTTTGCCGGCTACTCCGGCTCCGGCAAGACGACCCTGGTCGAGGGCGTCATCGGGGCGCTCAAGATGCGAGGGCTGCGCGTGTCAGTGGTCAAGCATGCCCACCACAAGTTTGATATCGACCATCCTGGCAAGGACACCTGGCGGCATCGGGAGGCTGGGGCCTTCGAGGTCGTTGCTGTGTCCAGCCGGCGCATGGCCCTGATGCGCGAGTTCGAGCAAGAGACCGCGCTCACAGTGCACCAGCTGATCGCGCAGTTGCATGACGGCGTGGACTGGGTGCTGGTCGAGGGCTTCAAGCAAAGCGACTTGCTGAAGGTCGAGGTGTGGCGCGCGGATGCCGGCCAGCCCGCCCGATACATGAACGATGATTTCGTGGTGGCCATCGCCACAGACGATGCGAATCGACTGCCCGAGCCGACGGCGCGCCCCTTGCTCGATATCAACGACCACGACGCCGTGGCCCAGTGGCTGGTCGATCAGGGTGACCGCTTCTCTTACATCGCCGAGCACTACGCATGAATGCCGCCCGACCTCCGCTGCGCGCCCTGGATGATGCGCTGGCCGATCTGCTGGGGCGGGCGAGCCCGCTGGGTCGTATCGAGCGGGTGTCCACCTTCGAGGCGGATGGCCGGGTGCTGGCCCAGGATCTGGTCTCCGCGCTGCAGGTGCCGCCTCAGGACAACAGCTCGATGGACGGCTACGCCCTGCGGTGTGCCGACCTGCAGGTGGGCGCCTCGGACCAGGCCTGGCCC
>JBEAZV010000059.1:0-42216 GCA_041159245.1 Pseudomonadota bacterium | reverse complement strand
GGGCCGATTGCTCGTCGTCGAACACGCGCGCCGGGCCGGTGATGACCGGGTTCTTCAGGCCGGTGATCTTGGCCACCGCGCCTTCGGGCGAAAGGTTGCCTTTGAGGATGGCCAGGTGGCCTTCGGCGTACATCGGCTTGTCGATCGGACGGATCACGTCCTGGTCAGCGCGTGGGGTATCCGGTACGTCCTTCAACACTTCGGCAATGGTCTGGCCGCTGATGGTGATGCAGTCACCATGCAGCAGGCCGGCCTTGAGCAGGACCTTCATGACCTGCGGGATGCCGCCGGCCCGGTGCAGGTCCACCGCCAGGTACTTGCCACTGGGCTTGAGGTCGCAGATCACGGGGGTCTTCTTGCGAATGCGCTCGAAGTCGTCGATCGTCCACTCCACGCCCGCGGCGTGGGCGATGGCCAGGAAGTGCAGCACCGCGTTGGTTGAGCCGCCGGTGGCCATGATCACCGCCACTGCGTTTTCGATGGACTTGCGCGTCACGATGTCGCGCGGCTTGATGTCCTTCTTGACCGCTTCGATCAGGACCTGAGCCGATTCCCTGGCCGAATTCATTTTCTCGTCGTGGGGGTTGGCCATGGTCGACGAATAGGGCAGGGAGATGCCCAGCGCCTCGAAGGCGGAGGACATGGTGTTGGCCGTGTACATGCCGCCGCAGGAGCCGGTGCCGGGGATGGCGTTTTGCTCGATGGCCTTGAGGTCTTCGTCGGACATCCGGCCCGCGGCGTTCTGGCCCACCGCCTCGAACACGCTCACGATGTTCAGGTCCTGGTCCTTCCAGCGCCCCGGGAGGATGGTGCCGCCGTAGACGTAGATGGCCGGCACGTTGGCGCGCAGCATCCCCATGAGGCCGCCGGGCATGTTCTTGTCGCAGCCTCCGACGACGACCACGCCGTCCATCCACTGGCCCTGCACGCAGGTCTCGATGCAGTCGGAGATGACCTCGCGGCTCACGAGGCTGTATTTCATGCCCTCGGTGCCCATGGCCATGCCGTCGGAGATGGTGGGGGTGCCGAAGATCTGGGCATTGCCTCCAGCCTCTTCGATGGCGGCGACCGCGGCGTCGGCGAGCTTTTGCAGGCCGCTGTTGCAAGGGGTGATGGTGCTGTGGCCGTTGGCCACGCCGATCATGGGCTTGCCGAAGTCGCCTTCCTGGTAGCCCATGCCGTAGTACATGGAGCGGTTGGGCGCGCGGGACTTGCCCTCGGTGATGTTGCTGCTGCGCAAATGGATCTTGATCGGCTTGGTGTCCATGGTGTCTCTTGTCGTTGGCAGGGGAGGCCTGGGGCCGCTCGGTTGGCCGCCAGCCCCACATTCTCGCATCCGTCGAGGGCACAATCGCGCGCATGCTGACCTATCCCCAGATCGATCCGGTGGCCCTCCAGATCGGCCCTCTGGCCATTCACTGGTACGGCCTGACCTACCTGGTGGCCTTCGGCCTGTTCCTGCTGCTGGCGCGGCGTCGCCTGCGCCACGAGCCCTACGCCTCGGTGAGCGGGCCAGGCGCCTGGACGGCCAAGGACGTGGAGGACATGCTGTTTTTCGGGGTGCTGGGCGTGATCCTGGGTGGGCGCCTCGGGTACATCCTTTTCTACAAACTCGGTGACTATCTGGCCGACCCGCTCGAGATATTCGCCGTCTGGCGTGGGGGCATGAGCTTTCACGGTGGGCTGGTCGGGGTGATCGTGGCGCAGTGGTGGTTCGCGCGCTCGCGCGGCAAGCCTTTTTGGCAAGTGATGGACCTCATCGCGCCGTGCGTGCCCCTGGGTCTGGCCTCAGGGCGCGTGGGCAACTTCATCAATGGCGAGCTGTGGGGGCGGGCGGCCGACCCTTCCCTGCCCTGGGCCATGGTCTTTCCGCACAGCGGCTCGCTGCTGCCTCGCCACCCGTCGCAGATCTACCAGTTCCTCCTGGAGGGCGTGCTGTTGTTCGTGCTCCTGTGGCTCTATGCGCGCAAGCCCCGGCCTACTGGTCAGGTTGCCGCCGCCTTCCTCGGGGGCTACGGGGTGATGCGCTTCATCGCCGAGTATTTCCGTGAGCCCGACGCCCACCTGGGCCTTCTGGCCGGAGGGCTGTCCATGGGTCAGTGGCTCTGTGTCCCCATGGTGCTGGGGGCATTGACCCTGTGGCTGCGCGCCGGGCGTCGGCAGGGATAATCCTCGACTCGGCCAGCGAGACCGCGGTCCGCCAGGCCAAGCGGGTTCTGAGACCACACGATGGAGACAAAAGCATGCATCCCTACATGAACCGCCGACACCTTCTGCGCGCCGCCACGGCAGCGGGCGCTGTGAGCCTGGTCCCTCTGGCGCGCGCCCAGGGCGCCGCTGGCTGGCCCACTCGTCCCGTGACCATGGTCGTTCCCTTCCCCGCCGGGGGGGGCACCGACGCCTTCGCGCGTCCGCTCTCGGTGCAGTTCGCCAAGCAGACCGGGCGACAGCTGGTGGTGGAGAACCGCGGTGGCGCCGGCGGCACGGTGGGCGCCAGCGTAGCGGCCAAGGCCGCCCCTGACGGCTACAACATCTTCATGGGCGCGGTGCACCATGCCATCGCGCCGTCGATGTACCCCAAGCTCGATTACGACCTCGAGCGTGACCTGGTGCCCCTGATGATGGTGGCCAACGTACCGCAGGTGGTGGTGGTCAACCCGAAGAACATCGCGGTGCCGGATTTCAAGGCCTTCCTCGAGCTTGTGCGCAAGAACCCGGGCAAGTTCAACTACGGTTCGGCCGGCACTGGCACCTCGCACCACCTGGCGGGCGAACTGTTCAAGCAGCAGACCAAGACCTTCATCACCCACATCCCCTACACCGGCGCCGGCCCCTCGCTGCGTGACCTCGTGGGCGGGCAGGTGGACATGATGTTCGACGGCCTGGGTTCCTCGGCCTCCCACATCAAGGCCGGCCGGATCAAGGCGCTCATGGTCTCGGGCAACAAGCGCAGCCCCGCTTTCCCGGACGTGCCTTGCGCCGCTGAAGTGGGCTTGCCCGATTACACCGTGACCACGTGGTATGGCCTGTGGGCGCCCAAGGGCACGCCGGCCGACGCCCAGGCGCGCATCATCGAAGAGGTCCGCAAGGCCGGCGCGAGCGAGGAGCTCAAGACCATCTGGGCCGGCCAGGGCGCTGATCTCCCGAACATGAGCCAGCAGCAGTTCGCCAGCTTCATCAACGCCGAGATCAAGCGCTGGGCCACGGTAGTCAAGGCTTCCGGCGCCAAGCTCGATTGATCATGGGGGCGAGCGAGCACCCCCTTTCCTTTCCACGCCCTCGCGGCGCACGCTGAACGTCATGCCGACACCGAACGAGAACCTCTTCGCCGCCTTGCGCGCGGCGTTCCCCTCTGACCTGGACGCCATTGCCGTCGAGACCGACGACGGCCTGGACTATTCCTGGCGCGACCTGGACCGCGCCACCGCCATGATGGCCAATCTGCTGGCATCACTGAAGCTGCCAGCGGGTTCGCGCATTGCGGTGCAAGTGGAGAAGTCGGTCGAGGCCATGATGCTGTACCTGGCCACGCTGCGTGCGGGCTATGTGTTCCTGCCTCTGAACACCGCCTACCAGAGCGCGGAGATCGAGTACTTCGTCGGCAACGCCGAACCCGCGGTGGTCGTGTGCAGCCCCAAGAACTTCGGCTGGGTCAGCAAGATCGCCTTCCAAGCCGGGACCCGGCATGTGTACACCCTGGGGGAGGACCGCACCGGCACGCTGCTCGAGCGCGCCGTCCACCACAGCGACCGGCACAAGGTGGTCCGCTGTGGCGAGGACGACCTGGCCGCCATCCTCTACACCAGCGGTACCACGGGACGCAGCAAGGGGGCCATGCTCACGCACGGCAACATGCTCTCGAATGCGCGGATGCTCAAGGACTACTGGGGCTGGCAGCCCGGGGACGTCCTGGTGCACGCGCTGCCGATCTTTCATGTGCATGGCCTGTTCGTGGCCCTGCACGGTGCCCTGATCAACGGCAGCCGGATGATCTGGCTGAACAAGTTCGACCCCAAGCGGGTGATCGCGCGACTGCCGCAGGCGACCGTCTTCATGGGCGTGCCCACGCTGTATGTGCGCATGCTGGCCGAGCCGGCCCTCACACGTGAGGCCGTACGCACCATGCGGCTGTTCATCTCGGGCTCCGCACCGCTGCTGCTGGAAACCTTCAACGAATGGCAGTCTCGTACCGGCCACACCATCCTCGAGCGCTACGGCATGAGCGAGACGGTCATGCTCACGTCCAACCCCTATCGGCCTGAAGACGGCGATCGCCGGGGCGGTACCGTGGGCTTCCCGCTACCCGGCGTCGGTCTGCGCGTGCGCGGAGACGACGGTGGCGACCTGCCGGTGGGCGAGATCGGGGGGATCCAGGTGCGCGGGCCCAATGTATTCAAGGGTTACTGGCGCATGCCCGAGAAGACCCAAGAGGAGTTCACCGCCGACGGCTGGTTCAAGACCGGTGACGTGGGCCGCATCGACGAACGCGGCTACGTCACGATCGTGGGACGCAGCAAGGACCTGATCATCAGCGGCGGCTACAACGTCTATCCCGCCGAGATCGAGGGCTACATCAACGAGATGCCCGGTGTGGCCGAAAGCGCGCTGGTGGGGGTGCCGCACCCGGACTTTGGCGAGGTGGGCGTGGCCGTGGTTGTGGCCAAGCCGGGCGCACGCCTGGAGGCTGAGACCCTCATCGCCGCGCTCAAGGCGAAGCTGGCGAACTTCAAGATTCCCAAGCGCTGCGTGGTGGTCGACGACCTGCCTCGCAACACCATGGGCAAGGTGCAGAAGAACCTGCTGCGTGACCAATACAAGGCGTCCTTCGCCTGATGTCCCTTCCGCCCTTCCTGGCGCTGGCGCGACGCCAGACCTGAGGCTTTGCTGCGCGCAGCGGTCTACTTCTGCCGAATCACGTAGCGCACGAAGTCGTCCGCGCTGGCATAGCGGTCATAGAGGCGACGTGCTGCCGTATTGCCCTCGCGCGTCATCCAATAGAGGCGGGCCCAGCCCTCGGCCCGCATGGCATGGCGCAGCCACTCGATGAGCGCGCCACCGATGCCGCGGCCGCGTGCCGACGGCAAGACGTAAAGGTCCTCGAGATAGCACACAGGTTGCGTTTCCCAGGTGGCTTCATGGACCACGCAATTGGCAAAGCCGTAGGCCTGGCCCTCGACCTCGGCGATCAGGCACATCACCGCCGACTCGGGGTCGAGGATCCGTTGCCAGGTGCGATCTGTGACTTCAGTCGGGATGTGGACGCCGTAGAAGTGACAGTAGCCGCTCCAGAGGGCGCGCCAGTTTTTCTCATCACCGGGACGCGCGGCCCGAATGGTCAGGGACATCATGGGGCGATTGTGCCTGCCGTGGTGTGGAGGATCAGTGGCGCCCAAGGGCTCGTGGCCGACAGGGTGCGGGAGCACCCGCGCGGCGCGAGCCGCACTCAGGCGCTCAAGCCCTTGTAGGCCATGTAGGCGCTCAGCATGTACAGGATGCTGGCGAAGACTTTCTTGAGGGTCTTCACGGGCAGGGCGTGGGCTGCCCGCGCGCCCAGCGGCGCAGTCAGCACGCTGCCGACGGCGATGACCGCCAGGGCCGGCAGCCACAGGTAGCCGAAGGTGCCCGCCGGCAGGTCCTGCACGTTCTGTCCCGCCAGGATGTAGCCGCCCACGTTCGCCACCGCGATGGGAAAGCCCAGGGCGGCCGATGTGGCCACTGCGTTGTGGATCGCGACGTTGCACCAGGTCATGAAGGGCACGCTGACGAAGCCGCCACCCGCTCCGACGAGCCCGGACAGGAAACCGATCACCCCCCCCGCCGCCAGCTGACCGGCGCTTCCAGGCATCTGGCGTGAAGGCTTGGGCTTTTTGTCCAGGAACATCTGGGTCGCGGAGAAGCCGACGAAGCCCGCGAAGAACAGGGCGAGCCAGCTGCCCTTGAGGAAGGAAAACACCCCCAGACTGGCGACCAGGCTACCCAACACGATGCCAGGCGCGAGCCGACGCACGATGTCCCAGCGCACGGCGCCGCGCTTGTGGTGGGCACGCACGCTGGACAGCGAGGTGAAGATGATGGTGGCCATGGACGTGGCGATGGCGATCTTGACCGACAGGTCGGGGCCAACGCCGCGCGCGGACAACATGAAGGTGACAAAGGGCACCATGATCATGCCGCCGCCGATACCCAGCAGGCCTGCGAGGAAACCAGTGCAAATGCCCAGGAGGGCGAGTTCAACCAGGAGGAGAGGGTCCAGGAGCATCCGTTGTCTCTTGTTGTTCTTGTCTTGTGGTCCAGGGCCGCTGCGTGCCCCGCGGGTGGGAGAAAGGTGCCTGCAATGCCACCGGACCGGCATCCTGAACCGGGGTTCAGGTGGGCGAGGTCAACCCCGCGTTGGGTTCATCTGACGCGAGACGATCACGCTCGCGGGGTATTTTCCAAGCCCGAGCTCAATGAGCATTGGTTCAAGGAAATATAAAGCCCGGCACGCATTGCAGACACGGCCCATTGTAGGGGGTCCTGTGCGCGGTGGGGGCTCGGCACTCAGAGCAACTGGCCGTCGTCGCCGAGCACTTGATCCAGCCGTCGCACCAGCTGGTTCAGTCGCTCCTGGGCCTGCGGGTCGGCCGCCGGGCTCGGGTCCGAACTGGACGGTGCCGGGGACGACTCGGCGACCGCGGGCGCCGAGCGATCGGTGAGGTCGAAGGCGAGGTTCAGGGCGGCCAGCACCGCGATGCGATCGCGTGCCTTGACCTTGCCAGCGTCTCGGATGCGGCACATGGCGCCGTCGACCTTGTCCACGGCTTCGCGCAGGCGCGCCTCGCCGCCCTCGGGGCATCCAAGCAGGTAGCTCTGGCCCATGATCTGCACTTCGATCTGGTTCATCGCGCGTGGGGCACGCTCAGGCGGCGTTCTTGGTTTCAGGCAGGCGCTCCAGGAGCGCATCGACACGGGCCCGCGCGGCGGACAGGCGCGACTTGAGTGAATCGCGTTCCTGGGTGAGGGCCTGGACCTGCGACACCAGCAGGGCGTTGGTGCGTTGGAGCTCCTCGTGTCGGACCAGCAGGCGCTCGACGCGTTCGGCTAGCTGGTCGAAAGAGGAGTCCTGGGCCATGGGCCGCCATTGTAGGGTTTGAATAAAGCTGCGGCTCTAGAATCCGCCCGTTGGTGCTCGCGGTGTGGTTCTCGCACCGCAGTTCAACGGGAAGCAGGAAGGCCGACAGCCGGCCCAACCTGCGCTGCCCCCGCAACGGTAAGCGGAGCGCGTAGATCTTTGGATGTACGCCCGCCCTCCTCACGACAGCCACTGGGCCCTGCCGGGCCTGGGAAGGCGAGGAGGGCGATCCGCCAGCCCGGATACCGGCCAACGCGGTGGCCATGGCGTGCGCGAGCCTGCCATGGCTGTAACGCCCAATGCATTGGCGGGGAGGCCGGTGCGGGTGCTTTGCTTCGGGTCCTTTTCATGAACCTCCGAGTGCCCTTCGCGCTGCGTTGCCGCCTGGTCTGGCTGGCGGCTTCCCTGTGCGTCTCTCCGTCTGCCTTCGCCCAGGCCGCGTCATCCGCCACCTTGCCTGAGACAAGGGTGACCGCCACCCGCATCCCGCAGGACCCGAGCCTGCTGCCAATGGGCGTGAGCGTCATCACCGCGCGGGACATCCGCGCCGCCGGCATCACTGACGTGAACGACGCAATCCGATGGCTCGGCGGCGTCGTGACGCGCATCGACACCTCCTTCAGCCGCAATCCGACCTTGGACCTTCGCGGCTTCGGCGAGACCGCGGGTAGCAACGTGGTGGTGCTCGTCGATGGCGTGCGCCAGAACGAGGGCGACATGAGTGGCGCCGCGATCAATTGGGTGCCGGTGGACAGCATCGAGCGCATCGAGATCGTGCGGGGCAGCGGCTCCGTGCTGTATGGCGAGGGCGCGACGGGCGGTGTGATCAATATCGTCACGTCCAAGGGCCTCGCCGAGCCCGGGGGCTCGGTGTCGGCCTCGGTCGGCAGCATGAACACGCGCCAGGCCAGCGCCCAGGTGCGGGCCGGCAACGAGGCCTGGCGGCACCAGGTGCATGCGACAGCCCTGAACACCGACAACCACCGAAACAACTTTCATGCTCAGGACCGCAGCGCCCTGGCCCGCTCCACTTGGAGCGATGGATCGGTGCTCCTGACAGCGCAGGCTGGCGTTCAGCGACAAGAGGGCGGGCTGCCAGGCGGCCTCAATGTGCAGGAGTTCAACACGAACTCCCGACTGACCCTCAAGCCCAGCGACCGGGGCGACACCCGCACGACCAACTTCATGTTCGGCGCGGAAGTGCCTGTGGGCGCCTGGCGCCTGGGTGTGGACCTGAACCGCCGCCTGGTCGAGGTGAGTTCCCAATTTGTCGCCGATGGCTACTCAGAGCAGGCCGACACCTCGGCCACGCGTGTGGGTGTGAAGGCCTGGCGGGAGGGCGAGGGCCTGGGCGCCCGCCAGCGCCTGCTGGTGGGGATGGACAGCGAGCGCTGGGCCAAGGACAAGTCCTCGGAGAGCGCGAGTTACGGCCCGTCGCAGACGCGCATCGAGCAGCGCTCGGACGCCGTCTACGCGCGCCAGGAGTTCGAGTGGAAGGACCCCCTGATCATCGCCCATGTCGGCGCGCGGCGCACCCTATCCCAGCGCGAGGCTAGTGGCACTTATGCTGGCAGGCTCGACCAGCCCAATACCAGCTGGGAGCTGGGCGCGTCGCGCCGCTTCGCGTCGGACACGCAGGTGTACGGGCGACTGGGTACGAGCTTTCGCCTGGCCAATGCCGACGAGTTCAGCTGCTACGGCGGCTGCCCTGGGACGTCCGTGAACCTGCTCAAATCCCAGACCTCGCGTGACCGCGAGGTGGGCATTCGCCAGAAGGTGTCGTATGGCACCTGGTCGGGACGCATCTACCAGAGCGACCTCGTGAACGAACTGGGCCTGGCTAGCGATCAGTGGACCAACACGAACTATGACCCCACCCGCCGCCGGGGTCTGGAAGTCGAAACCTCCGCGCGCCTGGGTGCCCGATGGAATGTCGCCATGCAGGCCGCAGTACGCAATGCCGAGTTCCGCGAAGGCAGCTACACCGGCAAGCAGGTGCCGCTGGCGCCGCGCCAAAGCCTTACCGCGCGCCTGACCTATCAGATGGCGCCGGACCGCCAGTGGATGGTGCTCACGCAGTGGGTCTCCGAGCAGAAGATCGCGGGTGACCTGGACAATTCCTGCTCGCAGAACATCCCCGGTTATGGCGTGACCAACCTGCGGTACAACCATCAGGTCAACGACTGGATCTTCGCTGCCCAGATTAGCAACCTGTTCGACCGGCACTACTACGACCTGCGAACCCGCTGCAGTGTGACGAGCCGCTCGATCTACCCCGAACCCGGGCGCGCCCTGCTGGTGTCCTTGCGCCGCAACTTCTGAGAGCGCCACGCTCATGACCCATGCCTACAGCCCCCAGCGCATCGTCTGCCTCACCGAGGAGACGACCGAGTGGCTGTACCTGCTGGGGGAGGAGGCGCGCATCGTTGGCATCTCGGGCTACACGGTGCGACCGCGGCGGGCGCGCGACGAGAAGCTTCGTGTGAGTGCGTTTCTCAGCGCCAAGATCGACAAGATCCTGGCCCTGGAGCCCGACTGCGTGTTCGGCTTTTCCGACCTGCAGGCCGATATCGCCAGCGCCCTGGTGAGAAAAGGGGTGCAGGTGACCGTGTTCAACCAGCGCAGCGTGGAGGAGATCTTCTCGATGCTCTGGCAGGTCGCCGCACTGGTGGGGCAGGCGCAGCGGGGGCAGGAGTTGATCGACAGCATGCGCGCGCGGCTCGCGCAAATTGGCGAGGCTGCGCGCGCCTTGCCGCGGCGGCCACGTGTCTTCTTCGAGGAGTGGGACGAGCCGCCGATCAGCGCGATCCGCTGGGTGAGCGAGCTGCTCGCCATTGCGGGGGGCGACGACTGCTTCCTCGAACTCGCCCGAGAGCCCCTGGGCAAGGACCGCATCGTGCAGGACCCTGGCGAGATCGTGCGACGTCGACCCGACATCGTGATCGGCTCCTGGTGCGGCAAGAAATTTCGGCCTGAGCGCGTGGCGGCGCGTCCCGGGTGGCAGGACGTGCCCGCTGTGCGCGATGGGCAGCTGTTCGAGATCAAGTCCGCGGACATCCTGCAGCCCGGCCCCGCCGCACTCACGGACGGCGTGGAGCAGATGCACCGCATCATCCTGCAGTGGAGTCGTCGCCATGGCTGAACGAGTCGGCGCGTCCCGGCGGTCATCGCCCTGGCGACGGTGGGCGTCTTGCCTGCCCCTCCTGGGGGCTGTCTGGGGGGGCGTGTTGCCGGCCCCCGCGGCAGCCACAGGCGCGGTCGCCGCGACGCTGACCGACGACCGCGGTGTCGCGGTGACGCTGCCCGCGCCGCCCCGGCGCGTCGTCTCGCTGTTGCCCTCGCTCACCGAAACCGTGTGCGCTCTGGGCGCCTGCGAGCGGCTCGAGGCGGTCGACACCTACTCCAACTGGCCACAGTCGGTGAAGGCCTTGCCGCATGTGGGGGGGCTGGACGACGCACAGGTCGAGTCGATCCTGGCCTTACGTCCCGACGTGGTGCTCGCCGCCACCTCGACCCGCGCCATCGGGCGTCTGGAGTCGCTCGGGCTCAAGGTGCTGGCGCTGGAGCCGCGTACTCTGGACGAATTCCGACGTGTGGTGCGCCAGCTCGATCTGGTGCTGGGCACTACGCGTGGCCCGGCCCTGTTGCAGCAGGTGGACGCCGAGCTCGTCTTGGCGGCCCAGGCCTTGCCGACCGCGCAGCGTGGCGTGCGCGTTTACTTCGAGGTGAGCAGCGCGCCGTATGCGGCCAGCGAGGCGTCCTTTATCGGGCAGCTGCTGGCACGGGTGGGTGCCGCCAATGTGGTGCCCGGCACCTTGGGGCCGTTTCCCAGGCTGAATCCGGAGTTCGTTGTGCGCGCCGATCCCCAAGTGATCATGGTCACGGACAGCGCCGCGGGCGAGCTGTCCGGGCGGCCGGGTTGGGCCGGCTTGCGCGCACTGCGCGAGGGCCGTCTTTGCCGGTTCCCGCCGGTGCAGGCCGACGTGCTGGTGCGGCCGGGGCCCCGCATGGGAGAAGGCGCGCGCCTGATGGTCGATTGCATCCTGGGACGCCACCGCTCGGGGGGCGCGTGAGCGTGCGCGCCGCTTCCTGGTTGGGGCTGGCCCTTGTGCTTGCCTCCGTGTCGCTGGTGCTGCTCGGGTTGGGTGTGGGCAGCGCGGGCTGGGAGCCAATGGTCGGGGCGTCGGAGTCTGCGGCAGCCATCGTCTGGGAGATCCGCTTGCCACGCAGCCTGGGCGCCTGGCTGGCCGGCGCCTTGCTGGCCCTGGGCGGTGCGCTCGCCCAGGGCTTGTTTCGCAACCCGCTGGCCGACCCCTACCTGCTCGGGAGCGCCACCGGCGCGAGCCTCGGGGTGGCGGTGTTCCTGGTGGTCCTGGGGCTGTGGCCCGGTGTCGCTGTCGGTTGGGCGATGCGTTGGGGCATGACGGGCGCGGCGTTCGCGGGCGCGCTGGGGGCCGTGCTGCTCACACTGGCTCTGGCGCGCGGCGTGCAGCACACCTTGCGACTGCTGCTGGCCGGCGTGATCGTCGGCGTGGTGCTGGGCGCACTGGCCACCCTGGTGATGTTTCGGGCGCCTGAGGTGATGCGGACGATGCAGGGCTTCATGCTGGGGACGACCGCCTTCATCGGCTGGGAGTCCGTGCAGATGCTGTCCATCGGGTTGATGGTCACTGGGATCGCGGCGCTGGCCCTGAGCCGCGCGCTCGACGCGCTGTCTCTGGGCGAGGCCACCGCCGCCAGCCTGGGCGTCACGCTGGGGCCGGTGCGGATCGCGCTGGTCGCCACGCTGGCCCTGGCCACGGCGGTGGCCGTGGCGCAGGTGGGCCTGATCGCCTTTATCGGCCTGGTGGCGCCGCATCTGGTGCGCGCGATGGCCCGGCCGACGTACCGCGGTCTGTTGCCGCTGTCGGCGGCGACGGGTGGCGCGCTGCTGCTGGCGGCCGACGTGTTGGCCCGTTGGGCACTGGCGCCACAAGAACTCCCCGTGGGGGCGCTCACCGCGGTGCTGGGCGGGGGCTACCTGCTCTGGCTCATGCACCGGAGGGCCTGGTGATCCCCGCAGCGCTGGAAGCTCGGGGCCTGCACGTGGCGCGTGGCGCGCGCGCAGTGCTGCAGGGGCTGGACTTGTCCCTGCCCGCGGGCCGCTGGACCGCAATCGTCGGTCCCAATGGCGCGGGCAAGACCACCTTGCTGCAGGCTCTGGGCTGTCTGCTGCCGGTTCAGGGCCAGGTGATGTGGCACGGACAGGATGCCGCCCGTCTCGGAGCGAGGGAGCGGGCGAGACGCGTGGCGTGGCTGGGGCAAGGGGAGGTCGGTGGCGAGGACCTGCGCGTGCACGACCTGGTGATGCTCGGGCGCCTCCCCCACCAGGCGTGGCTGGCGACGCCCTCGGCGCAGGACCAGGCGGCGGTGAGCGAGGCCATGCGACAAACCGGTTGCCAGGATTGGCGTGATCGTCCCTTCGGTCAGTTGTCGGGGGGCGAGCGCCAGCGCGTGCTGCTGGCGCGGGCCCTGGCCGTACAGGCGCCCGTGATGCTGATGGACGAGCCGCTGGCGCATCTGGACCCGCCGCACCAGTCTGACTGGCTGTCGCTGGTGTGCGAGACAGTGCGCGCCGGCGGCACCGTGGTGAGCGTGCTGCACGAACTGAACATGGCCCTGCAGGCCGATGCGCTGGTCCTGATGGACCAGGGGCGTGTGGCGCACCAGGGCGATTGCGCCGACCCGCTAACACATCGCGCGCTGGAGCGTGTGTTCGCTCACCGTGTCCGAGTGCAGGCGGCCGGATCGTCCTGGGTGGTCTTGCCGTCGGACGCCGCCAGGTCCTGAGTGCAGACTCGGCGACACGGGATAGCCCCTACGGGTATCCCTGGACTCGCTCGGGTTGCCGCTGTCGGCTGCCGCGTCTATGCTGCGCCCCATACCCCTCAAGGAGGCAAGCCATGTACAAGCGGATCCTGTTGGCCTATGACGGCAGTGAGGCCGGGCAGAAGGCCTTGACCGAATGCCGTGAGCTCGCGCAATGGAGCCAGTCCGAAATCGAGCTGATCGCTGTCATGCCGTCGATGATGGCCTTCGTAGGACTGGAAGGCGGCGTGTACGACGTGGAACTCGAAGCGCGCGAAAAGGCTAAGTTCGATGCGGTGCTGGCCGATGGGCTAAGGCGCTTGCAGTCCGCGGGTTTCGGCAACGCGCATGGCGAGGTGGTGACTGGCGAGCCGATCGAGGAGATCGCTCGCCATGCCCGCAAGGTGGGCGCTGACCTGATCGTGGTGGGGCACAAGCATGTGGGCAGCCTGGCCGCCAGATGGTGGCGCGGGTCGTTGTCCAAGTCGCTCATCGAGCACGCGCCGTGCAACGTCCTGTGCGTCGTGCTGCCCTGAGGCGCAGCGCGACTCAGTGACCCACCGTGCGCAGGCCCAGCCAGGTCAGGGCCAGCGACCCGCACAGATGCAGCGCCGATAGCGCCAGGGCCTGCGCATAGCGCTGCGCCTGCAGCAGCTGCACCGCTTCGGCCGAGAACGTGGAAAAGGTGGTGAGCGCGCCCAGGAATCCGGTGATCAGCGCCAGGCGCCACACGGGATCGAGAGTCGGGTGGGCATTGAACACGCCCACCAGCACCCCGATCAGATAGCCGCCAGCCAGGTTGGCCACCAGGGTGCCCATTGGGAGCCAGCTGCCTGGCGTGTTCAGCCACAGTCCGAGTCGCCAGCGCGCGATCGCGCCCAGCGAAGCGCCGACGCACAGCACGATCAGGGACAGCCCAGTCTGGGTCACGCGTCGCTCCCGGGGGGCGGCGTTTTGTGCTTGAAGCTGCAGTAGCGCGCCACCGCGCATTCCCAGCAGCGTGGCTTGCGCGCTTGGCAGACGTAGCGACCATGCAGGATCAGCCAGTGGTGGGAGTCGACCGCATAGGCTGGCGGCACGCGGCGCTCCAGTGCCTTTTCCACTTGCAGCGGATTGCGACCAGGGGCGAGGCCGGTTCGGTTGCTCACGCGGAAGATGTGTGTGTCGACCGCCACGGTCGGTTGGCCGAAGGCGACATTGAGTACCACGTTGGCGGTCTTGCGGCCCACGCCGGGCAGGGCTTCCAGGGCCTCCCGGGTGCGGGGCACCTCGCCGCCGTGCTGTTCGACCAGGATCTTGCAGGTGGCCAGCAGGTTGCGGGCCTTGGTGCGGTACAAGCCGATGGTCTGGATCGCGCGCTCCAGGCGCTCCAGGCCCAGGTCCAGGAGGGCCTGCGGCGTGTTGGCGACGGCGAACAGCTTGCGCGTGGCCTTGTTGACACCCACGTCGGTCGCTTGTGCGGACAGGAGCACCGCAGCCAGCAGCTCGAAGACGCTGGTGTATTCCAGCTCGGTGACCGGGTTCGGGTTGGCAGCCCGAAGGGTGGCGAAAAACGGCTCGATGTCCTGCGCTTTCATGGGCCCGCAGTGTAGGTCAGGGGCCTCTCGCAGTTCGCCACTCGGGCTTTGCGCCCCCTGGATAATCCCGGCATGCACTCACGTCGCCATCTCCTGATCGCGTCCGCGCTGGCCCTTGCCGGCGCGGCCCCGGCCTGTGCCGACCCGGCCTATCCCACCAAGCCAATCCGTCTCGTGGTTCCCTTCCCTGCGGGCGGAGCCACTGACATCTTCGCCCGTGCCGTGTCGCAGAAACTGGGCGAGCGTCTGGGCACGTCCCTCGTGGTGGACAACAAGCCCGGGGCAGGGGGCTCCATCGGCTCGGATATCGTGGCCAAGGCGCCGGCCGACGGCTACACGCTGCTCCTGGCGACCTCCAGCACGCACGCGATCGGCCCGAGCTTCGCCACGGCGGGCAAGCTGCCCTACGACGCCGCGACCGACTTCACGCCCATCTCCCATGTGGGCAACGCGCCCAGCATCGTCTTGGTGCCCAATAGCTCGCCCGCCAAGACGATGAAGGAGTTCGTCGATCACGCGCGCAAGAACCCGGGTCGTCTGAACTACGCCAGCAGCGGCAATGGCACCGTGGTGCATTTGGGTACCGAGCATTTCAAGTCAATGGCGGGCCTGTTCCTGGTGCACATCCCCTATCGCGGCACCGCGCTGGCCATCCCCGACTTGACCAGCGGCAAGCTGGACCTCCTGATTGACTCACTGCCCAGTGGTCTGCCCCACGTCAAGGAGGGGCGCCTGCGCGCGCTGGCCATCACCTCGCTCAAACGCTCGCCGCTGCTGCCGGACTTGCCGCCTGTGGCCGACACGGTGCCGGGCTATGAGAGCGTGACCTGGTTCGGCCTGTATGGCCCCAAGGGCATGCCGGCCGATCTGGTGGCCCGGGTGAATGCGGGCATCAACCTGGCGCTGCAGGATGCTGACGTGAAGGAGCGACTGGCGCGTCTGGGCATCGAGCCCGTGGGGGGCACGCCCGCGCAATTCGCGGCCATGGCCACGGCCGATCGTGCCAAGTGGAAGAAGATCATCACCGAGCGCAAGCTCACTTCGGACTGACCATGCATTTCAATTTCAGTAGCCCCTATCCCACCGCGCGTCTGCCGATCTTTGCGCGCAACGCGGTGGCCACCTCGCACCCGCTCGCGGCCCAAGCAGGCTTGCGCATGCTCTGGAAAGGCGGCAACGCGGTTGACGCTGCTGTCGCTGCTGCCGCGGCCATGACCATTTGCGAGCCCGTGAGCAACGGCCTGGGCAGCGACGCCTTTGCCATCCTCTGGGACGGCCAGGCCCTGCACGGACTGAACGCCTCGGGCCGAGCGCCTGCCGCATGGACGGCGGATTACTTCAAGGCGAAATACGGCGCCGATGCCAAGACCCCGCCCAAGCGCGGCTTCGATGCGGTGACGGTTCCTGGCGCGGTGGCCAGCTGGGCGGCGATGTCCGAGCGATTTGGCAAGCTGCCCTTCGCCGACCTGATGGAGCCGGCCATCGAGATCGCCGAGCGCGGCTACCTGCTGCCGGTGGTGGTGCAGCAAAAGTGGGCTGCGGCCACGCCAGAACTAGGCAGCCTGCCCGGATTTGCGCAGAGCTTCCTGCCCTGGGGCCGTGCGCCGAAAGTGGGGGAGTTGTTCAAGTTCCCGGGGGCGGCGCGCGGTCTGCGCGCCATTGCCCAGACACGCGGCGAGGCCTTCTACCGCGGCGAGATCGCGCAGGCCCTGGAACGTTTCAGTGCGCAGCATGGCGGCAGCTTGAAGGCCAGCGACCTCGCGGCCTACCAGCCCGAGTGGGTGCAGCCCCTGGGCAAGGACTACCGGGGCTACACCCTGCACGAGATTCCGCCCAATGGTCAGGGCATCGCAGCGCTGATCGCCCTGGGCATCCTGCAGCAGTTCGATGTGGCGGGAATGCCAGTGGACGGCGCTGACTCCCAGCACCTGCAGATCGAAGCCATGAAGCTGGCCTTCGCCGATGTGTACCGCTACGTGGCTGAACCTTCCAGCATGGAAGTCACGCCGGCGCAGATGCTCGATGACGCTTATCTCGCCAGCCGCGCGAAGCGGATCGACATGAAGCGCGCCCAAGACTTCGGCGCGGGCAACCCGGTCAAGGGCGGCACCATCTACCTGACCGCCGCCGACGAGAACGGCATGATGGTCAGCTTCATCCAGAGCAACTACATGGGCTTCGGCTCGGGCTGCGTCGAGCCAACCTACGGCATCAGCCTGCAAAACCGTGGCCACGCCTTCAGCCTGGCCACCGGCCCCAACCAGGTGGCGCCGGGCAAGCGGCCGTTCCACACCATCATCCCCGCCTTCCTCACGAAGAATGGCCAGCCGGTTATGAGCTACGGCGTTATGGGCGCCAACATGCAGCCCCAGGGCCATATGCAGACCCTGGTGCGCATGGTCGATTACGCCCAGCACCCCCAGGCCGCCTGCGACGCCCCGCGCTGGCGCTACAACGCTGGCCTGGAGATCAACGTCGAACAGCAGATGGACGCGGCCACCGTGCAGGCGCTTGTGGCGCGCGGTCACCGTGTCGAGGTGATCAACGACAACTACCAAGACTTTGGCGCCGGCCAGTTCATCTGGCGCGCGGGCGACCCGAAGGTCGAGGGCTACGTCTGCGCCAGCGATTCGCGTCGCGACGGTCTGGTGGCGGGGTTCTAGTCGGCAGGGGCGGGGGCGCTCGCCGAGTTGGCTACCATGGCGGGCTGCGCCCTGCGCACCTATTAACGAGCTCCTACACGCCATGTCCTTGCCCTTCGCCGCCCGCCTCGACAACGTCGAAACTTCCGCCATCCGCGAACTGTTCAAGCTTCTGGGCAAGCCCGGGATCATCAGCTTCGCCGGGGGCTTTCCGGACAGCGCGCTCTTTGACGTGGCCGGCCTGGCCGCCGCCAGCCAGAAGGCGTTGGCCGACCAACCCGGCGCGGCTTTGCAATACGGCGCGACCGAGGGCTACGACCCCCTGCGCGCGCAACTGGCCACCTTCCTGCAGTCCAAGGGTGTGCAAGACATCGCCGCCAACCAGTTGATCGTCACCACGGGCAGCCAGCAGGCGCTGGATCTCCTGGGCAAGACGCTGGTGGACCCGGGCGACAAGGTGATCGTCGAAGGCCCCACCTTCCTGGCCACCATCCAGTGCTTTCGCCTTTATGGCGCGCAGGTGATTGCCGCGCCGATCGACGCGCAAGGCGTGCAGGTGGACCGTCTGGAGGCGCTGGTCGCCCAGCACAAGCCCAAGTTCATCTACTTGATTCCCAGCTTCGGCAACCCCAGCGGTGCGATGCTGTCGCTGGAGCGCCGCCGACAGATCTTGGCGATGGCCGTCCGGCATCAGGTGTTGGTCGTCGAGGACGACCCGTACGGCGACCTGTACTTCGGCGAGGCGCCGCCGCCCAGCCTGTTGGCGCTCTCGAGCGAAGTGCCGGGGAGCCGCGAGCTCGTGGCCTATTGCGGGAGCCTCAGCAAGGTCCTCAGCCCCGGCTTGCGCGTAGGCTGGATGGTGGCCCAGCCCGAGCTGCTGGCGCGGGCCACCATGTGCAAGCAATTTAGCGACGCGCACACCAGTACCTTCGCCCAGGCCACCGCCGCCGAGTACCTCAAGGCCGGCCGTATGCCCGCCAGGCTGGATGAAGTGCGCAAGGTCTACGCGCAGCGCGCCCAGGCCATGGGCCAGGCGCTGCGCCGCGAGCTGGGCGATGCCATTGAATTCACCCAGCCGCAGGGCGGCCTGTTCTTCTGGGCCCGCCTGACCGGAAAGGGCGGCAAGCTCAAGGACGCAGGCGAGCTGGCGCGCCGTGCGATCGAGCAGGGGGTAGCCTTTGTGCCGGGGGCGCCATTTTTCGCGACCGACCCCGACACCGCGTCGCTGCGTCTGAGTTTCGCAACGGCGGATGTGGCGAAGATCGAAGAGGGCGTGGCGCGCCTGGCGCGCGCCCTGGGCTGAAAGGGCGGGCGTCAGGCCCTAGCCGCCGTGGTCGCCGCCTGTGAAGCTTGCCCGAACAAGTAGCTGTCCATGGAGAGCATGCCGTAGTCGATCCCGCCGTCGAGGATTTGCGCCGTTGCGTCAGCGGCCGATGCGCCGAATGCGAAGGGCAGGGGCAGGTTGCTCCCAGGTGGGGTGCGCGCGCTGGGCGTGAGGCGCGACCGACAGGAAGTTCGTGAGCCCGGCCTCGTCCCGCCGCTGCACCGCGGTGCGCGCCCAGGCAACGAAGTCTTTGACGTACGGGGCCCCTTCCGATCCGACGGCGCCACGGAACTCGTACAGGTTGTGTGTGAGGCTGCCTGACCCCACGATCAGCACGCCCTCGTTCGCCAAGGGGGCCAGCGCCTGTCCCAAGCGCAGGGCCCCCTGCGGGTCCAGGTCGTGCGGCATGGAGACCTGCAGCACCGGTATGTCGGCGTGCGGGAACATGTGGCGTATGGGCACCCAGGCGCCGTGGTCCAGTCCCTGTGCCGGCGCGGCGCTGGGTTTCCACCCCGCCGCTTGCAGCAGCACCAGCGCCCGCGCGCCCACCTCGGGGCTGCCCGGCGCCGGATACTGGATTTCGTAGAGTGGCTGCGGAAAGCCGCCGAAGTCGTGGACCGTCTCGGGCCGTTGGGCGAGTCCCACCTGCACGCCCCGTGTCATCCAGTGCGGTGACAGCACCAGCACCGCGCGAGGCCGGGGCAGCTGCTCGCCCAGTTGGCGCAGCAGGGGGCCGGCGCGTGTGGGCTCCAGCGCAAACATGGGCGAGCCGTGGGAAATGAAAAGCGTGGGCATGCGAGTCATGGGCCCTGACTTTAGGGGCTTTTCTGGAATCCATCCGGTTGCCCCCCCCTGCCGGTGGCCTTGCGCGCTGCCTGACACAATCGAGCCTTACTCAGTTTCCTCCCGTTTTCCGTCATGCCCCTGCCGCCACCTGCTGCCCGCACACCGATGCACACGCGCTCCATCAGCCTGGAAGGTTTCGTGCGCGAGGACGGGCTGTGGGACATCGAGGTCCGCCTCGTGGACACCAAGCCCTTCCCGCAGCGCCTCTACGAGCGCGGCGAGTTGCCCCCGGGCACGCCGATCCACGATATCTCCCTGCGGGTGACGGTGGATGAAGCACTCGTGATCCGCGAGATCTGTGGCGCCACGGACAGCACCCCTTTGAACGAATGCGGCCAGGCCCGACCGCCGCTGCAGCACTTGGTGGGAGTCACCTTGGGGCCCGGCCTTCGCCAGGCCATCGAGCGTGTCCTGGGCGGCACGCGCGGCTGTACCCATATGCGCGAGATGCTGGCGAACGCGGCGACCGCGGCCTACCAGTGCATCCCCCACGGACGGCAGTACCTGCGACGGGCCGCCGGCATCCCCGAGGAGCCGGTGGGCGACAAGCCACCGTTCCATGTGGGCCGGTGCATTGCCTGGGACGTGGACGGCCCGGTGGTGGCCCGCGTGTTCCCGCAGTTCGCCGGTTGGGCCCCGCTGCGGCGGGTGAACAAGCGGGAGGTCTGATGCGCCGCGCCCTATCGCTTTCCCGACGCGCGTGTCTGCTGCTGGCGGTGCTGAGCGTCTCGCACGCGCAAGCCGATGAGGCCGGCTGGACGGCCCTGGCGCGTCCCGGTGCCATCGTGCTGGTGCGCCACGCCCATGCCCCCGGCGTAGGGGATCCGCCTGGCATGCGCCTGGCGGATTGCACGTCGCAGCGTAATCTCGATGCCCAGGGGCGCGACGAGGCAGTGCGCCTGGGTGAACGCCTGCGTCAGAGCGGCCTGCGCGTGGGGGCGGTGCTGTACTCTCCTTGGTGCCGCGTGCGCGAAACCGCCCAACTGGCCATGGGATCCGCCTCGGCCCCGGCCTTGCGGGAGGAGTCGGTCTTCGGTTCCTTCTTCGCCGGGCAGGGCGATGCCACGCGCCAGACCGCTGCAGCGCGTGAGATCCTGCGGCGCTGGCAAGGGCCGGGCGCGCTGCTCGTGTTCACCCACCAGGTCAATGTGCAGGGCCTGACCGGGGTCTCCCTGGCGCCGGCTGAGGGCCTGGTGGTGCGCGTGCTGCCGGGCGAGGGTCCCTTGCAGGTGCTGGGTCGCATCAGTCCCCAGGACTGAGTCCCCCCTTGTCTGCACGGGCATGCGATGCGCAGTCGCCTGCGTGCTAGCCCTGGGCAGCACGCTTGCTTAGACTGCAGCCCACCTACATCCGAGGAGTCGCTTCCATGACGATCACCCTGTACGGCTTTCCCGTGTCCAACTACTACAACAAGGTCAAGATGGCCTTGCTGGAAAAGGGCGTGCCCTTTGCCGAGGCCTACGACGCGCCGCAAAAGCCCTCCGAGGGCATGCAGGCGGCGTCGCCCTTGAAGAAGGTTCCCTACATCACCACGCCTGCGGGCGCGCTGTGCGAGAGCCAGGTAATCGTGGACTGGATCGAGGACAGCTACCCGACGCCATCGCTGATGCCGGCCGAGCCCTATGCCGCCGCCAAGGTGCGCGAATTGACCACCTTCATCGACTGGCACCTGGAGATCACCGCGCGCCAGCTGTATGGCATGGCCTTCTTCGGCGCGTCGCCGCTGCCCGAGGAAACCACCGCCCGCATTCGCAAGCAGCTCGAACGCATGATCGAGGCGTTCAAGCAGCTGGCTCGCTTCTCGCCCTACGTGGCGGGGGACACCTTCACCCAGGCCGATTTGTCGGCCTTCAACAACCTGCCCCTGATCGGCATGGTCACCAAGACCGTCTACGGCCAGGACCTGCTGCTGGCGGCAGGCGTGGACTACAAGCCCTACCTCAAGGTGGTGGGCGAACGCCCTTCGGCCCAAAAGGTAGTGGCCGACCGCAAGCAGTCGCAGCTGCCCAAGGCTTGAGCGGCTGGGGCAGGGCCGCTCGCGTCGCTCGTGCGGTCCCTGACATGGATCCCATTGCGGTAGCGGGTCGCGGCTGATAATTGCCGCGACCATGCCCGATCGTCACCTTCCTCTCATCGCACCCTCCGTCGACCGCCGCCACCTGCTGCGCCAGGCCGCCGCGGCGGCTGCGGGCTCCTGGCTTTCGCGCGGTGCCTGGGCCCAACGGCGTTGGTCCTTTGACCCCTTCAGCCTGGGCGTGGCCAGCGGCTCGCCCGCACCTGACGGCGTGGTGCTGTGGACACGGCTGGTAGCGCCAGGCCTCATGGACAGCCTGGGCGAGGCGGCGGTGCCTGTGCGCTGGGAGGTCGCTCACGACGAAGCCTTCGCGCAAGTGGTTCAGCGCGGCGAGACGGTGGCCAGTGCCGAGTTGGCGCACAGCGTGCATGCCGAGGTTCAAGGTCTGGCGCCTGACCGCTGGTATTGCTATCGCTTCATCGCGGGCGGCGTCACCAGCCCGACTGGACGCACCCGTACGCTGCCCTCACCCCAGGCCGCCGTCAAGCGACTGCGCCTGGCATATGCCTCCTGCCAGCGATGGGAGCACGGCTACTACGCCGCCTACCGTCATATGCGAGAGGACCAGCCTGACCTGGTCATGTTTCTGGGCGACTACATCTACGAATACCCCAACGCCTCGGCGGCGGTACGCAATTTCCCCACCTTGGCTCGCGTCCTCACGCTGGCGGACTACCGCGAGCGGCATGCCCTGCATCGCAGCGACCCGCACCTACAGGCCATGCATGCCGCCTGTCCCTGGCTGGTTACCTGGGACGACCACGAGGTGCAAAACGACTATGCCGGGATGCATGAAGGCGATGGTGCGCCGATCGGGCTCAATGGCGTCACGGATTTCCTGGCCCGGCGTCACGCCGCCTACCAAGCCTACTACGAGCACATGCCGCTGCGGGCCTCGGCCTTCATGCGGTCGGTTTCTGGCGTGGGCGTGCGACTGCACGAGCGCTATCGCTACGGCCAGCTGGCCGACCTGCTGTTGCTGGACACGCGCCAGTTCCGCGATATCCAGGTGTGCGGTACTCCGCAGCGCCGCACGGGCGCCGTCGACCCTGCTGGTTGTGACACCTGGTTGGACCCGGCCCGCACGATGTTGGGGGCCGCGCAGGAGCGATGGCTCGACGACACGCTCGCGCGTAGCGGCCCGGGCTGGACGGTGCTGGGCCAGCAAGGCCTTTTCGGCCGTCGCGACAACCTGCCCGGCCCCGGCGAGCGGCTCTGGAACGATGGCTGGGACGGCTATGCCCCGGCGCGCCAGCGCCTGACCGACAGCCTGCGGCGACACCGCGTCGCCAACCCGGTGGTCCTGGGGGGTGACGTACATGAAAACTGGGTTGGCCATGTGAAGGCTGATTACGCGCGCCCAGACAGCGCCTCGATCGGCGTCGAGTTCTGCGGCACCAGCATCACGTCGCGCGCCAATGCCAGCCCACGCACCACCGCGCAGCGCCTGGCCGAAAACCCGCACTTCGTGTTTGGCGACGCGAGCCAGCGCGGTTACGGCTTGTGCGAGTGGACGCCCGGCGCCATGACGACCACGCTGCGGGTGCTCGATGACGCCACCCGCCCCGATGCCCGCATTGAGACGCAGGCGCGCTTCACGGTGCAGGCGGGCCGGCCGGTGATCGAGCGCGCGTAAGGCCAGCGCACCATGCACCTTCCACGCCGCCGCCGAGAGGACTTTGACGAGAGTCGGGTCTACGAGTACCCCCAGCACCTGCGCGCCGCGATCGACGACGCGCCAGTCGCCGCCGGTGTCTATGTGTTCCACGGCGAGACGGGTGACCTGCCGCTGTACATCGGCAAGAGCGTCAACATCCGCCACCGCTTGCTCTCGCACCTGCGCAACGCCGAGGAGGCGCGCATGCTGCGGCAGACCCGGCACATCACCTACCTGCGCACTGGCGGAGAGATCGGGGCTCTGCTGCTGGAGGCGCAGATGATCAAACAGCAGCACCCGCTGTTTAACCAGAAGTTGCGCCGCAACCGTCAGCTATGTAGCCTGCAGCTGGCGGACACATTGCCAGAGGTGGTCTATTCGAAGGACCTGGATTTCGCCACCGAGCCCGAGCTGTACGGCCTGTTTTCGAGCCGCTACGAGGCGCTAAACACCTTGCGCAACGTAGCGGACCAGCACCGGCTTTGCTATGGGGCGCTTGGCCTGGAAAAGCTGCCCGCTGGCAAGGCCTGCTTTCGCGTCGGGATCCGCCAGTGTGGGGGGGTGTGCCGGGGTGACGAGACGCACGCCGCTCACCAGAGCCGCCTGCTGCAAGGCTTGCTGGCCCTGCGCGTGCAGTGCTGGCCCTATGAAGGGGCGGTGGGCCTCGTTGAACGTGACGACGCCCTCACGCAGGTGCACGTGGTGCGCAATTGGTGCTACCTGGGCAGCGCGCCGACTGTGGCCGAGGCCCGGCGCCTGAAGAAGGTGGCCGCCGGCTTCGACGCCGACGGTTACAAGATCCTGGTGCGTCCGCTGATGACGCAGGCTGTCGAGATCGTCGCACTCTGACCCTGGCGCATCCGCTCAGGGCTTCACGACTTCCAGCAGCCGGTCTAGCCCGCCGCTGTTGATCGCCACCATGGCCTGCTCGCGGACGCGGGGCTTGGCCTGGTAGGCCACCGACAGGCCGGCCACGCCCATCATCGGCAGATCGTTGGCGCCGTCTCCCATCGCGATGGCCTGCTCAGGCGCCAGGCCCAGCGAGGTGCAGGTCGAGAGCAGCATGCGGCGCTTTTCCTCGCCGTCACAGATGTCGCCCCAGGGCTGGTCCACCATGCGTCCGGTGAGCTTGCCACCCGCGACCTCCAGCACATTGGAGCGTGTGTAGTCGATACGCAAGCGGTCTCGAATGCGGTCGGTGAAGAAGGTGAAGCCGCCCGACACCAGCAGCACCTTCAGGCCGGCGGCCTGGCAGGCGGCCACCAGATCGGCCGCGCCCGGATTGAGTTGCAGGCGCTGGTCGTAGACCTGCTGCATATGGTCCACGCGCACGCCTTCGAGCAAGGCCACCCGTCGACGTAGGCTGTCCTTGTAGTCGGTGATCTCGCCGCGCATCGCGGCCTCGGTGATGGCTGCGACTTCTTCCTTGCGGCCCGCTGCGGCGGCGATCTCGTCTACGCACTCGATGTTGATCAGGGTCGAGTCCATATCGAAAGCGATCAGGCCGAAGTTGCGCAGGGACAGCGGCGGCGTGAAACCCTGGATCACGAGGCCGGGCGAAATTTCATGGGGGGCAGTGCTCATGGCGGGCGATTCTCTCATCGGGTTCAGACGGCCTGCGCGGCGGGCTGCCCTAGCGAGCGCAGCACGTCCCGCACCATCTGGGCGCGGTCCTTGGGTTCCTTGAGCTCGCGCTCGATACGCAGCTTCTCGTTGCCTGCCAGCTTGATGTGGCGGTTCTTCTGCACCAGCTCGATGATCTTCATCGGATCGACTGGCGGGTTGGGCTTGAAGGTGATTTGGATCACACTGGGCGCCGCATCGACCTTCACCACGCCATAGGGGCGCGCGAGCACCCGCAGGCGGTGCACGTCGATCAGGGTCTGGGCCTGCGCAGGCAGCTTTCCGAAGCGGTCCACGATTTCCTCGAGCAGGGCATCGATCTGATCGCTGGTCTTGGCCGTGGCCAGCTTCTTGTAGAACGACAGCCGCAGGTGCACATCGCCGCAGTAGTCCTCGGGCAGCAGGGCGGGCGCGTGCAGGTTGATCTCGGTGGTGGCTGAAAGAGGAGAGAGCAGGTCGGGCTCCTTGCCGGCCTTGAGACTCCTGACCGCCTCGGACAGCATCTCGTTGTAAAGCTGGAAGCCTACCTCCAGCATATTGCCGCTCTGGCTCTCGCCCAGCACCTCGCCGGCACCGCGGATCTCCAGGTCGTGCATCGCGAGGTAGAAGCCCGATCCCAGTTCCTCCATGGCCTGGATCGCGTCCAGGCGCTGCGCGGCCTGCTTGGTCAGGCCCTCGGTATCTGGCACCAGCAGGTAGGCATAGGCTTGGTGGTGGCTGCGTCCCACACGTCCACGCAGCTGGTGCAGCTGCGCCAGCCCGAACTTGTCGGCGCGACTGATCACGATGGTGTTGGCCGTGGGCACGTCAATGCCCGTCTCGATGATCGTGGAGCACACCAGCAAGTTGAAACGCTGGCCCACGAAATCGCGCATCACGCGTTCGAGCTCGCGCTCGGGCATCTGGCCGTGGGCCACCGCAATGCGAGCCTCGGGGATCAGCTCCTGCAGGCGCTGGCGGCGGTTCTCGATGGTCTCCACCTCGTTATGCAGGAAGTACACCTGTCCGCCGCGTTTGAGCTCGCGCAGCACCGCCTCGCGCACCACGCCGTTGTCCTCGCTGCGCACGAAGGTCTTGATCGCCAGTCGCCGCTGCGGTGCGGTGGCGATTACCGACAGGTCCCGCAGGCCTTCCAGCGCCATACCCAGGGTGCGCGGAATGGGCGTCGCCGTGAGCGTGAGCACGTCCACCTCGGCGCGCAGCGCCTTCATGGCCTCCTTGTGCCGCACGCCGAAGCGGTGCTCCTCGTCGATGATCAGGAGCCCCAGGTCCTTGAACTTCACGCTCTCGGACAGCAGCTTGTGCGTGCCCACCACGATGTCCACACTGCCGTCGGCGATGCCCTTGGCCGCCGCCGTGATTTCCTTCTGGGAGCGAAAGCGACTCATCTCGGCGATCTTCACCGGCCACTTCGAGAACCTGTCGATCAGCGTCTGGTAATGCTGCTCGGCCAGCAAGGTGGTGGGCGCCAGGAAGGCCACCTGCCTGCCACCCGTCACCGCCACGAAGGCGGCGCGCAGTGCCACTTCGGTCTTGCCAAAGCCCACGTCGCCGCACACGAGACGGTCCATGGGGCGCGGCGAGATCATGTCCTGGATCACTGCATGGATCGCAGCGTTCTGGTCGGCGGTCTCCTCGAAGCCGAAGTCGTTGGCAAAGGCCTCGTAGTCCTGCGCCGAGTAGCGGAAGGCGTGGCCTTCGCGCGCAGCGCGGCGGGCGTAGATGTTCAGAAGTTCGGCCGCCGTGTCGCGGACTTGTTCGGCGGCCTTGCGTCGGGCCTTCTCCCACTGGCCGGAGCCGAGCTTGTGCAACGGCGCCTCGTCGGCCGACACACCGGTGTAGCGGCTGATCTGGTGCAACTGGCTCACAGGCACGTAGAGCGTGGCCTGGTCTGCGTATTCCAGGTGCAGGAATTCCTGGAGCAGGGGACGGCCCTGCGCGTCCTGGCCCTGACCCAGGTCCATGTTCACCAGGCCGCGGTAGCGGCCGATGCCGTGCTGGGCGTGGACCACCGGGTCCCCCACATTGAGCTCCGACAAGTCCTTGACCAGGGCTTCGACGTCGCTGACCTGTTCCTGCTTGCGCCGGCGCCGTCCGCCGCCTGCGCCGGCGGCGAAGAGTTCAGACTCGGTGATGAAGTCGATGCCGCCCTCGGTCCAGGCGAAGCCCTGGGCCAGGGGCGCGGTGGCGATGCCCAGCGTCTCGTCGCTGGCCTGGAATTCGGCCAGCGCGTCGAAGGCCGGCGGCGACAGCTGGCTGGCGCGCAGGAAATCGATCAGGCTCTCTCGGCGGCCGTCGCTCTCGGCCAGCACCAGCAGGCGCCGCTCGCCGCGGCCGGCATGGGCCTTCAGCCGCGCCAGCGGGTCTTCGGCGCCGCGCACCACGGCGATATCGGGCAGGGCGCTGAAGGGAGCGGTCGCAGCATCGGCATCTGCCTCGGCCGCCGGTCGCAGCGCCAGTTGCGCGTGCGCATTGGCTCGCGTGTAGAAATCAGTCGCTTCGAGGAACAGCGCCTGCGGCGGGAGCACTGGCCGCTCGGGATCGCCCTGCATCAGGCGGTAGCGGTCACGGGTGTCCTGCCAGAACCGCTGGATCGCGGGCTCCAGATCGCCGTGCATCACCACGGTGGCCTGCGGCCCCAGGTAGTCGAACACGGTGGCGGTCTCGTCGAAGAACAGGGGCAGGTAGTACTCAATGCCGGCGGTGGCCACGCCGTTGCCGATGTCCTTGTAGATGCGGCTGCGGGTCGGATCGCCGTCGAGCAGTTCACGCCAGCGGCTGCGAAACTGCGCTCGCGCCTCGTCGTCCATCGGGAATTCGCGTCCAGGTAGCAGCCGCACCTCGGGCACCGGGTAGAGGCTGCGCTGGCTGTCCGGGTCGAAGGTGCGGATGGAGTCGATCTCGTCGTCGAACAGGTCGACCCGGTACGGCACCGGCGAGCCCATGGGAAACAGGTCGATCAGGCCGCCGCGCACCGCGTACTCGCCGGGGCTGACCACCTGCGTCACATGGCTGTAGCCGGCCAGCGTGAGTTGGGCCTTGAGCTTGGCGTCCTCGAGCTTTTGCTTGACGCGGAAGTGGAAGGTGTAGCCCGCCAGAAAGGCCGGCGGTGCCACCCGGTACAGGGCGGTCGTTGCGGGCACGAGCACCACGTCGGCCTCGCCCTGAGAGATCCGCCAGAGCGTGGCCAGGCGCTCGGAGATGAGGTCCTGGTGCGGCGAGAAGGTGTCGTAGGGCAGCGTCTCCCAGTCCGGGAACAGGCAGCAGCGCAGGTCCGGCGCGAAAAAGGGGATCTCCTCGACCAGTCGCTGCGCGTCGCCCGCATCGGCCGTGATGATGGCCGTGCGCTGGCCCGCAGCCCGGTCACGCTCGGCCAGGCGCGCCAGAAGCAGGGCGTCGGCGGAGCCGGCAGGGCGGGGTAGGGCAAAGCGCTTGCCGGGGGAGAGCCTGGGGAGGTCCATGGAAGGGGCGTGGTGCAAATGGCAAACACCCCGCGCCGGCCGGCGAGGGGTGTCACGCCCCGGATTCTAGAATGGGCGGACTTGTTTCCCTCCATGACCATCTCCCCGTCCTCCTCCCCCCGGCTGCACGCCCTGATCCCCTGTGCGGGCAGCGGCAGCCGCGCCGGTACCGAGGTCCCCAAGCAATACCAGCCCGTGGCGGGGCAACCCCTGGTGGTCCATACCCTGACCGCCTTCGCCCAGGTGCGGCGCCTGGCCAGCGTGCTGGTGGTCGTGGCCCCGGGCGACGACACCCTGTCGCGTCTGCCGGGCCTGCCCGCTCAGGTGCAGGTGGCGCCCTGCGGCGGCCCGACGCGGGCGGCCAGCGTGCTGGGAGGCCTCCATGAACTGCGGCGGCGCGGTGCGGCTGCCAGCGACTGGGTGCTGGTGCACGACGCCGCACGCTGCCTGATCACGCCCGCCCTCATCGACCACCTGATTGACGCCTGTCTGGACGATCCCGTGGGCGGCCTGCTGGCCCAGCCCCTGGCCGACACCCTCAAGCACGGCCCCGAGGGCCGTGTCGCTGCCACCATCCCGCGCGAGGGGCATTGGCTGGCGCAGACCCCTCAGATGTTCCGCCTGGGCCCCCTGGCGGACGCCATCGAGGCTGCCGGTGCCGCCGTGACCGACGAAGCCGGTGCCATCGAGGCGGCCGGCCTGCAGCCCCGGTTGGTGCCGGGTTCGGCCCGTAACTTCAAGGTCACCTGGCCCGAGGACTTCGCGCTCGCCCAGGCCCTGCTTGCATCACCGAAGGACGCCTGAGTCATGAAACTTCGCATTGGAGAAGGTTGGGACGTGCATGCCCTGGTGGCGGGGCGACCCTTGATCCTGGGGGGCGTGACCATTCCGCACGACAAGGGCCTGCTGGGTCACTCGGATGCCGATGCCCTCTTGCACGCCATCACCGACGCCCTTTTGGGCGCAGCCGGTCTGGGCGATATCGGCCGGCATTTCCCTGATACCGACGAACGCTTTCGCGGCGCCGATTCCGCCGTGCTTCTGGCCGAGGCGGTGCGTCGCGTGCGGGAGCAGGGCTGGCAGATCGTGAACCTGGACAGCACCGTGATCGCCCAGGCGCCCAAGCTCGCCCCTCACATCGAAGCCATGCGCACGCGCATCGCCCAGGTCTTGGCCGTCGAGCCCGCGCAGGTCAACGTCAAGGCCAAGACCGCCGAGAAGCTGGGGCCGGTAGGCGAGGGCCGCAGCATCGAGGCGCGCGCCGTCGTGCTCCTGTCCGCGGCCTGATTCCCACCCCCTTCCGATTGAAAGCACCGCCATGAGCTGGCCTGTCCTGGTCTTCGACATCGAATCCATCCCCGACATCGCCGGCCTGCGGGCCGTGCGCAGCGAGCCGCCAGAGGCCTCCGACGAACAGGTCTATCAGGCCTGGGTGCAGGAACGCCATGAGAAGGGGCAGGGCGACTTCATGCCCCATCACCTGCAGCGCGTACTCGTGATCAGCGCGGTGTTTCGTGGCAGCGAGGGCCTGCGGGTGCATTCCTTCGTCGACCGCGACGGCGCCAGCGAGGCCAAGGTGATCCAGCAGTTCTTCAACACGCTGGAAAAGCACGTGCCTCAGCTCGTGAGCTGGAACGGCGGCGGATTCGACCTGCCGGTGCTCAATTACCGCGCGTTGCGCCACGGCATCGCGGCATCCAAGTTCTGGGACCAGGGTGAGGACGACCGCGAGTTCAAGTGGAACAACTACATCGGCCGCTACCACACGCGCCACCTGGACCTGATGGACGTGTTGGCCCTGTACCAGCCCCGCGCCAACGCGCCGCTGGACGCGATGGCCAAGCTCTGTGGCTTCCCGGGCAAGCTGGGGATGGACGGCTCGCAGGTGTACAGCGCGTACCGCGAAGGCAAGCTCGAGGACATCCGCCGCTACTGCGAGACCGATGTCATGAACACCTACCTGGTTTATTGCCGCTACCAGAAGCTGCGCGGCGGGCTTACCGAGTCCGAGTACGACCAGGAGGTGGCGATGGTCAAGTCCACCCTGGCCGAACTCGCCCCGCAGGAGACGCACTGGCAGGAGTACCTGGCCGCCTGGGCCTGAGGCGGCCAAGGCGTATCGCTTAGCTCTGTGGCTCGAGAAAGCCCCGCCAGCAGTAATCCCAGCGCGCCAATTCGTTTTCAGTACGGGGCTGTGCGAGGCAATCGGCCAGCAGCACCCGTGACGCATACCACTGGTGCCCGTCCCAGTAGGCAAAGCCACCGTGCTTCGGGTCGTAGTCCGTGGGTGAGATCTCGTAGGCGCCTGGCCGCACTGGCAGGACCTCGCTCGGGAACCAGACGGTACGCCGCGCGTGCTCGTAGCGTTCCAGCGTCTCGGTGTCCTCCACGACCATCACGTGGTAGCGGTAGTACTCGATATTCCGCTCGGCGCGGACGGCGTCTGCCACACCCTCCGTGCTCCAGGTGTCGGCATACAGGCAGTGGGCAATCAGGTTGCGCAGGTCCTGGATGAACTGCGGTTGTTCGGCGGGGTCCACGTAGTAGAAGAGGGCGCTTGCGCCGGGCACGAAGGTGAATTCCTCCTCCCCTTCCTGGCCGTCGCTGCCTGATTCCTGCTGCACCAGGTCACGGGTGGCCTGCGGGTACAGCTGCGACATCACATGGTCCAAGTTCTGGTGGATTTCCTCGTGTACGAACCCATAGCGTTCCAAGTCGTCGAGCAGCTGGTAGAGGCATCGGAGGTCGCGACTCGGGCTGTTGGAATATTTCGGGTGCTGGGGCATGGGGTCTCCTGAGGGTCTGTGACTGGCGATGTTACGAAAACAGATGACCCCGGAACCGGCAGGGGCTGCGTAGGGGAAAATCGCCGGATGTCATCGCAAGCAGACAACACCGTGAATGCCACGGAATTACCCGACGGCTGGCTGGCCGTGGATGCCCTGGACATCGACGCCCAGGGCGTGGCGCGCCGCCCCGACGGCAAGGTGGTGTTCATCGACGGCGCCCTGCCCACCGAGTGGGTGTCGGCCAACGTCCACCGCAAGAAGAACAACTGGGAGCAGGCCTCGCTCACCGCCATCCACCGCGCTTCCTCGCAGCGGGTGAAGCCGCAATGTCCGCACTTCGGCCTGCATGAAGGCGCCTGCGGTGGCTGCAAGATGCAGCACTTGCATGTAGGTGCGCAGGTGGCGGTCAAGCAGCGCGTGCTCGAGGACAACCTCTGGCATCTGGGCAAGGTCAAACCCGAGACGGTGCTGCGCCCCATCGAGGGGCCGGCCTGGGGCTACCGCTGGCGCGCGCGCTTCTCGGTGCGCCACGTCCGCAAGAAAGAAGCGGTACTGGTGGGTTTCCACGAACGAAAGAGCCGCTACGTGGCCGATATCCGCGAGTGCCATGTCGTGCCACGCGAGGTCAGCGATCTGTTGCTGCCGCTGCGCGCGCTCATCGCCAGCATGGACGCTATCGAGACCTGCCCCCAGATCGAGTTGGCCTGCGGTGTGGATGCGGCGGATCCTTCGCAATCCGTCATCGCGCTGGTGCTTCGCCACCTCGAGCCGCTGTCGGCTGCCGACACCGCTAGGCTACGCGAGTTCGTTGTGCGCCATCCGAGCGTGCAGTGGTGGCTGCAGCCCAAGGGCCCGGACACGGTTCATCTGATGGACCCTGGGCCCCAGCTGGCCTACACCCTGCCCGAGTTCGGCATCGCCATGCCCTTCAAACCCACCGACTTCACCCAGGTCAACCCCTTCATCAACCAGGTCCTGGTGTCGCAGGCGCTGCGCCTGCTCGGGGCGGGCCAGGGTGATCGCGTGATCGACTGGTTCTGCGGCCTGGGCAACTTCACCCTCCCTATCGCCACGCAAGCGGGCGAGGTGCTGGGGATCGAAGGCAGTGAGGCCCTGGTGGCCCGCTCACTGGAGAACCTGCAGAGGAACCGCGCCCGAGCCGTCGCACCCACGCGTTTCGTAGCCCGCAATCTGTTCGAGATGACGCCGGCGCTGCTGGCGGCCGATGGTATGGCGAGCAAGTGGCTGGTCGATCCCCCGCGCGAGGGCGCCTTTGCACTGGTCAAGGCGCTGGCGGACATCCATCAGGACCCCTCGCTCGCCCCAGGCTGGCAGCCGCCCGAGCGTATCGTCTACGTCAGCTGCAACCCCGCCACCCTGGCCCGCGACGCAGGGCTGCTGGTGCATCAGGCGGGGTATCGATGTGTGGCAGCGGGAGTGGTGAACATGTTTCCGCACACGGCCCATGTGGAGTCGATGGCGGTGTTCGAGCGCCTGGCCTGAGGCCAAGCGCCAGCGGAAAGACGAAGGGGGCCCGCAGGCCCCCTTGGTGTTGATGCGGACAGGTCCGCGGGGTCAGTCGTTGTTTCCGCTGGTCAGTCCCAGCAGCGCCAGCAGACCCTGGAACACGTTGAAGATGTCCAGATACAGGGCCAGGGTGGCCGAGATGTAGTTGGTCTCGCCGCCGTCGATGATCTGCTTCACGTCGTACAGCATGTAGGCGCTGAAGATACCGATCACCAGCACGCTGATCACGAGCATGCCCACCGTGGAGCCGACAAACACGTTGATGATGCTGCCGATCATCACGGCCAGGGCACCCACAAACAGGAACTTGCCCATGCCCGAGAGGTCACGCTTGATGACGGTGGCTAGGCTGGCCATCACGAAAAATACGCCGGCGGTACCCGCGAAAGCGGTCATCACCAGGCTCGCGCCATTCGAGAAACCCAGCACCATCGCGATCATGCGCGAGAGCATCAGCCCCATGAAGAAGGTGAAGCCCAGGAGCACCGGTACGCCCGCTGCGGAATTCTTGGTCTTTTCGATGGCGAACATGAAGCCGAAGGCGCCCGCGAGGAACACGATCAGTCCCACACCACCCGAGAGGCTGCGGGTGATACCCGTGGCGACGCCGAGCCAGGCCCCCAGCACCGTGGGCAGCAGGCTCAGGGCCAGCAGCCAGTAGGTGTTGCGCAGGACGCGATTGCGTTGCGCCGCGGGCAGGGCGTAGCCGTCGTAATCGGCGGTTTGTACTTGGTCGTTCATAACAGCTCTCCTTGTGGTGAGTTTGACCTCGGATGCCGCGCATTCTAGGGTCGGCTGGCTGGTTTAGGCCACACGCTATGCTTGACCCTAATGAAATCCACACATTTGCTTGAACTGGCCGACATCAAGGCTATCGCCGCCGCGGCCGAGGCTGAAGCCCTGAAAAACCAATGGGCGGTCACCATCGCCATCGCCGACGCCGGCGGCCACCTGCTGTGGCTGCAGCGCCTGGACGGCGCCCCGCCGGTCTCGGCCCACATCGCCCCGGCCAAGGCCCACACGGCGGCTCTGGGCCGCCGGGAAACCCGTGTTTACGAAGAGGTGATCAACGGCGGCCGGGTGTCCTTCCTGAGCGCCCCCGAGATCCGCGGCATGTTGGAAGGCGGGGTGCCGATCATCAAGGACGGCACGTGCCTGGGCGCCGTCGGCGTGAGCGGGGTCAAATCCATCGAAGATGCCCAGATCGCCCGGGCGGGCATCGCCGCCATCGGGTTGTGAGCGGCCAGCGCCGGTCTGCCCGGCGCGGTAAGTGCGATCACTCCAGCACGAAATTGATCGGGACGTTGAACCACATCGCCTCGGGCACACCGGCCCGCTTGCCGGGGACGTAACGCCACGCCAGCACGGTCGCCAAAGCGGCCCGGTCCAGGCGTTCATGGCCGCTGGTCTGTTGGACTTGCGCTTTCTGGGGCAAGCCGTCGGCGTCAATCAGCACCTGCACGATCACCTTGCCCTGTTCGCCCAGACGGCGGCTCTGGGCCGGGTAGGCGGGCCTCGGGTTACGCAGGTAATCGGCGTCGCTCGAGGGCCACTCGATGCGAGCAGGCGCGACCCCCGGGCCCATCGTGGCGGGCGGGGCGCCAGTAATCGCCAAGGGTGAGGGTGTTGCGCTTGGGGGAGATGCCACCGATGGCGTTGCAGCCGGTGCCGCTGCCGCCGGCGTCGTGTTGGACACCGTGGTGGGCAGGGGAGCCTGGGCCGCTCCGGGTGATGGCAAGGTTGGAGCCGGCGCCTGGGCTGTGGAGCGCCTGGCTTGCGCCGCGGCATGTGGCGAAAGTGCGGCCGGTGGTTGCGGCACGGTGGGCGGTGCCACCGCCTCCTGCCGCAGCTCGGTCACCAGCGTCACCGCGATCGTCGTTTGTGCCGAAGGCCGCTGTAGTCCCGCGTGCAAGGCCCAGAGCGCAGCCGCATGTAGCAAGGCCACACACGCGGTGATCGCGAAAAGTGGGCGTGTCGCAGGCAAGGGCGTGGCGCAGCTGGTCAGGTGCGTGGATTTTACGTCCACGTCAACCGTATCGAGACGTCATGGCGCACCGCCTCGCGCCATGCTTAGGCGGTCATCGCCTCGAATGCCGGCGTGCGAATCAAGTGATCAAAGGCGCTCAGCGCCGCTTTCGCGCCCTCGCCGGCGGCGATGATGATCTGCTTAAACGGCACCGTGGTGGCATCGCCCGCGGCGAACACGCCCGGGACTGAGGTCTGTCCCTTGGCATCCACCACGATCTCGCCGTGCTTGGACAGCTCCAGGGTGCCCTGCAGCCAGTCGGTGTTGGGCACCAGTCCGATCTGCACGAACACGCCTTCTAGCGCCACGTGGTGGCTCTGGCCGGTTGCGCGGTCGGTGTAGGTCAGGCCATTGACCTTTTGGCCGTCGCCGGTGATCTCGGTGGTCTTCGCATGACGGATCACGGTCACATGGGGCAGACTTTCCAGCTTGCGTTGCAGCACTGCGTCAGCGCGCAGTTGCGTGTCGAATTCGATCAGCGTCACATGGGCCACCACGCCGGCCAGATCGATGGCGGCCTCGACGCCGGAGTTGCCGCCGCCGATCACCGCCACGCGTTTGCCCTTGAAAAGGGGTCCGTCGCAGTGCGGGCAGTACGCCACGCCCTTGTTCTTGTATTCCGTCTCGCCCGGCACGTTGATCGTGCGCCAGCGCGCGCCGGTGGACAGGATCACGCTTCGGGCTTTCAGTGCTGCGCCGCTTTCCAGTTGTACCTCGATCAGCTCGCCCGGCACCAGGGCCTTGGCGCGCTGAAGGTTCATGATGTCCACGTCGTAATGGCGCACGTGTTCTTCCAGGGCCAGCGCAAAGCGCGGGCCTTCGGTCTCCTTCACCGAAATGAAGTTTTCGATGCCCAAGGTGTCAAGCACCTGCCCGCCAAAGCGTTCAGAAGCAATGCCGGTGCGGATGCCCTTGCGCGCGGCGTACACCGCTGCCGCGGCACCGGCCGGTCCGCCGCCCACGATCAGCACGTCGAAGGGGTCCTTGGCGTCGAGCTTCTTGGCTTCCCGCTCGGCGCCGCTCCGGTCGATGCGGGCGAGGATTTCCTCAAGGGTCATGCGGCCGTTGCCGAACATCGTGCCATTGAGGAACACCGTGGGCACCCCCATGATCTGGCGCGCCTCGATCTCGTCCTGGAACAAGCCGCCCTCGATCATGGTGGTCTTGACGCGCGGGTTTTGGATGGCCAGCAGGTTCAGGGCCTGCACCAGGTCCGGGCAGTTGTGGCAGGTCAGGGAGACATACACCTCGAACTCAAAGTCGCCCTCCAGTGCACGAATCTGCTCGAGCACCGCTGGTTCCACCTTGGGCGGATAGCCGCCCACCTGCAGCAGGGCCAGCACCAGCGAGGTGAGCTCATGCCCCATGGGCAGGCCTGCAAAACGTGGGCCGTGGTTCTCGCCGGGGCGGTGGATCGCGAAGGAGGGCGTGCGGTGCGCACCCCCCTGGCTCTCGCGCACGGTGATCCGCGACGAGGCCTCGGCCACATCCTGCAGCAGCGCCCGCATGTCGCGCGAGGCCTGCGTGTCATCGAGTTGCGCCGTGATCTCGATCGGCTGTGAGATGCGGTCGAGGTAACTGGCCAGCTGGGTTTTGAGGGCGGCGTCGAGCATGGGTGTGTCTCCCCCCTGTCCTTAGATCTTGCCGACCAGATCCAACGAGGGCTTGAGCGTCAACGCGCCTTCGCTCCACTTGGCGGGACAGACCTCACCGGGGTGGGCCGCAACGTACTGGGCGGCCTTCACGCGGCGCAGGGTTTCCTGGGCGTCGCGGCCGATACCGTTGTCATGCACCTCGACGGTCTTGATGCGGCCATCGGGGTCGATCACGAAGGTGCCACGCAGGGCCAGGCCGGCGTCTTCGCCCTCGGTGATCAGGACCTGAAAGAAGCTGGCCAATTGGTGGTTGGGGTCACCGATCAGGGGATAACGCACCTTGGCGATGGTGTCCGAGGTGTCGTGCCAGGCCTTGTGGGTGAAGTGGGTGTCGGTGGACACGCCATAGACCTCGACGCCCAGTTTCTGGAATTCGGCGTAGTGGTCGGCCAGGTCGCCCAGCTCGGTGGGACAGACGAAGGTGAAGTCGGCGGGGTAGAAGCAGACGACGGACCACTTGCCGCGGAAGGACTGCTCGGAGACCGGCACGAACTGGCCGTTGTGATAGGCCGTGGCCTTGAAGACGGGAACTTGGGTGTTAATAAGGGACATTTTTGGATTCCTTTCGGGCAGCGTTGGCAGGTTTGCGAACGAAAGGAATGTTAGGGTTGCCCCTTATATTGATCAACTCAATTAAAACAAATCGAGCGATTTATTTCGTCTATTGACGGACGCCCGTGGGAGACAGAGGACCCCCATGCCGGGGCGATCAGTAAACCAATCGCTCCGGCCGCAGCTCCTGCAGGATCGTGGTCGCGATCTCTTCGATCGACTTGGTCGTGGTGGACAGCCAGCGGATGCCGGCGCGCCGCATCATGGCCTCGGCCTCGCTCACCTCCATGCGGCAGTTCTCCAGCGAGGCATAGCGCGAATTGGGCCGCCGCTCGTTGCGGATCTCGGCCAGGCGCTCAGGCTGGATGGTCAGGCCGAAGATCTTGCTGCGAAAGGGCAACAGCGCGGGCGGCAGCTGCTGGCGTTCGAAGTCCTCGGGGATCAGGGGGTAGTTCGCGGCCTTCAACCCGTACTGCATGGCCAGGTACAGCGAGGTCGGCGTCTTGCCGCTGCGGCTCACGCCCACCAGCACCACGTCGGCCGAGGCCAGGTCACGGTTGCTCTGGCCGTCGTCGTGGGCCAAGCTGAAATTGATCGCCTCGATGCGGTCGTGATAGGCCTGGCTCTTGCTCGCATCTGAAAAGCGCCCGACCCGGTGGCTGGACTTCATGCCCAGTTCAATCTCGAGCGGCTGCACGAAGGTGCCGAACATGTCCAGGATCATTCCCTGACACCCAGAGCGGATGATCTCCAGCACCTCCATGTTCACCAGCGTGGTGAACACGATGGGCCGCCGGCCCTCGGTCGCGGCGGTGTGATTGACCTGCCGCACGGCCTGGTGCGCCTTGTCCACCGTGTCCACGAAGGGCAGGCGCACGTGCCGGGGCTGGAACTCGAACTGCGCCAGGATGGCGTTGCCGAAGGTTTCCGCCGTGATGCCGGTGCCGTCGGAGATGAAGAAAACAGTGCGGTGAGGCATGGGTGGCTCTCAGGATCGGGCGCAGCGCGAATCGCCGGCGCCGCCTACAATCCCAGGCAATTTAGCCGAAGTCGCCCTGTGCGTCCGGCGCACCCTCACACCCTCCCCATGCCCCGCAGCCTCCAGAACCTCCAAGCACAAAGCCGGCTGCTTTGCCATGGGACCGCGCACCCCCTGCGCGTCGCACCGATTTCAACTTCCGGAGCTCTCCCATGTCAGACCGTTTTCCTGCGACCGCCCTGGTCGTTCCGTTTGAAAACCTGAGAATGTCCGACGTCGAGGCGGTGGGCGGAAAGAACGCCAGCCTCGGCGAAATGATCTCCCAGCTGCCCCAGGGCGTGCGGGTCCCCACGGGCTTCGCCACCACGGCGCATGCCTTCCGAGAGTTTCTCTCCGCCGGCGGCCTCGCGGCCCGCATCCAGGCTCGCCTGGCAACCCTCGACACCGAAGACGTGCGCGCTCTGGCTGCGGCCGGTGCCGAAATTCGCGGGTGGGTGGAGAGCCAGCCCTTTCCCGCCGACCTCGAAGCCGCCATCCGCACGGCCTTCGCCACACTCGCTGGTGCTAACGCGCAGGCCAGCTTTGCAGTGCGCTCTTCGGCCACCGCCGAAGATCTGCCCGACGCCTCCTTCGCCGGCCAACAAGAGACCTTTCTGAACGTGGTGGGCATCGAGCAGGTGCTGCACAAGATGAAGGAGGTCTTCGCCTCCCTCTACAACGACCGCGCCATCAGCTATCGCGTGCACAAGGGCTTTGCCCACGCCGATGTGGCCTTGTCCGCCGGCGTGCAGCGTATGGTGCGCTCCGATCTGGGGGCGGCGGGCGTGATGTTCACCATCGATACCGAGTCGGGCTTTCAGGACGTCGTCTTCATTACCGCCAGCTACGGCCTGGGCGAGACCGTGGTGCAAGGCGCCGTCAACCCCGACGAGTTCTACGTGCACAAGCCCATGCTGCAGGCCGGCAAGCGCGCCGTGATCCGCCGCAACCTGGGGTCCAAGTTGATCCAGATGGTCTTCGCCTCGCCCGAAGAGAAGGCGGCCAGCGGCAAGTTGATCAAGACCGTCGACGTGCCCCTGGAGCAACGCAATCGCTATTCGCTCACCGATGCCGACGTCGAGCAGCTGGCCCGCTACGCCCTCGTCATCGAGCAGCACTACGGCCGCCCCATGGACATCGAGTGGGGCAAGGACGGCCAGGACGGGCAGCTCTACATCCTGCAGGCTCGCCCCGAGACGGTGAAGAGCCAGGCCCAGGGCAAGTCCGAGCTGAAATACAAACTCAAAGGCAAGGGCGCGGTGCTCGCCGAGGGCCGTGCCATCGGGCAGAAGATCGGCACCGGCCCGGTGCGCCTGGTGCATAACGTCTCCGAGATGGACAAGGTCCAGCCCGGTGACGTGCTGGTGGCCGACATGACCGACCCCAACTGGGAGCCCGTCATGAAGCGCGCCAGCGCCATCGTCACCAACCGAGGCGGGCGCACCTGCCATGCGGCCATCATCGCGCGGGAGCTGGGCATTCCGGCGGTCGTCGGCTGCGGCAACGCCAGCGATGTCCTGCAGGACGGCGCCCTGGTCACCGTGAGCTGCGCCGAGGGTGACACCGGCTTCATCTACGACGGGCTGCTGGAAACGGAAGTGAGCGAGGTCGAGCGCGGCGCTTTGCCCCCGATCAAGACCAAGATCATGATGAACGTGGGCAACCCCCAACTCGCCTTTGACTTCGCCCAGTTGCCTAACGAGGGCGTGGGCCTGGCGCGTCTGGAGTTCATCATCAACAACAACATCGGCGTGCACCCCAAGGCCATCCTCGACTACCCGAACGTCGATGCCGACCTCAAAAAGGCCGTGGAGTCGGTGGCCCGAGGTCACGCCTCGCCGCGCGCTTTCTACGTGGACAAGGTTGCCGAGGGCGTGGCCACCATTGCCGCGGCCTTCTGGCCCAAGCCGGTGATCGTGCGTCTGTCCGACTTCAAATCCAACGAGTACCGCAAGCTCATTGGCGGTTCGCGCTACGAGCCAGAGGAAGAAAACCCCATGCTGGGCTTCCGCGGCGCGGCCCGCTACATCAGCGCCGACTTCGGCGAAGCCTTCGCCATGGAGTGCGAGGCGCTGCGTCGCGTGCGCAGCGAGATGGGCCTGACCAATGTGCAGATCATGGTGCCCTTTGTGCGCACGGTCAGCCAGGCCGAGCGGGTGGTCAAGCTGCTCGCGCAGCAGGGCCTGAAGCGTGGAGTCGACGACCTCAAGCTGATCATGATGTGCGAGATCCCGAGCAACGCCCTGCTGGCGGATGCCTTCCTCGAGCACTTCGACGGCTTCTCGATCGGCTCGAATGATCTGACCCAGCTGACGCTGGGCCTGGACCGCGATTCCGGCCTGGAGCTGCTGGCCCATGACTTCGACGAGCGTGACCCCGCGGTGCGCGAGCTGCTGTCCATGGCCATCTCGGCCTGCCGCAAGCAGGGCAAGTACGTGGGCATCTGCGGGCAGGGCCCCAGCGACCACCCGGACTTGGCCCAGTGGCTGGCCGACCAGGGGATCGCCTCCATCTCGCTCAATCCGGACAGCGTGATCGCCACCTGGAAGCAGCTGGCGAAGGCCTGACCTGGGCTGCCCCGGGCGTGGTGCTGGCCCGGCCCAAGGGCGGGCAATCCGGGTTTTGGCTGCCAGCTGCTACAATTGCGGGCTTTGCCTTGCCACACTGGCGAAATGTCCAGCACCAGCGCAGCCCTTCACGGGCCCAAGCCGGTGCCGCCGGGTGGCTTTATCCAGAAGGAGTCTCCATGCGACATTACGAAATCGTGCTCCTGATCCACCCGGATCAGAGCGAACAGGTCCCGGCCATGCTCGAGCGCTACAAGGGCATGATCACCGCCGGCGGTGGCAAGATCCACCGCGTCGAAGACTGGGGCCGCCGCCAGCTGGCCTACCAGATCAACAAGTTGGGCAAGGCGCATTACCTGTGCGTCAACATCGAGGCTGATCAGGCCGTCATGGCCGAACTCGAGCACGCCTTCCGCTTCAACGACGCCGTGCTGCGCCATCTGACCGTGGTGCGCAAGAAGGCCGATACCGCTCCGTCCGCCATGATGAAGACGGTCGAGCGCGAAGAGGCCCGCAAGGCCCAGCAAGCGGAGTACCAGTCGTAAGGCGGTTGCCGGACGCGTGAACCAGGTTGTCCTGAGCGCCCGTATCGCCGAGGCCATGGCCTTGCGATACACCCCCGCCGGATTGCCCGCCCTGGACCTACGACTCGAACACGAGTCCGATATGCCCGAGGCAGGCGGTACCCGACAGGTGAAAGTGGCACTTAAGGCGGTGGCCTTCGGCGCGATCGCCGAGACGCTGTCCAGACAACCGGCCACCAGCGCCTGGCGATTTGCCGGCTTCCTGGCCAATCCACGCAACGGCAAGCACCCCGTGCTGCACATCCAAGAATTCCAGCCCGAATAATTTTTCAAGAGGTCCCCTATGGCCACGTTCAAGAAGTTCAACAAGGACAAGCGTCCCAAGCGCAACACCCAATCGCTGCTGTTCAAGCGCAAGCGTTTCTGCCGTTTCACCGTCGCAGGTGTCGAAGAGATCGACTACAAAGACATCGACACCCTGCGTGACTTCATCGCCGAGAACGGCAAGATCATCCCGGCGCGCCTGACGGGCACCCGCGCCATTTACCAGCGTCAGCTGAACACCGCCATCAAGCGCGCGCGCTTCCTGGCCCTGGTCCCGTACAGCGACCAGCACCGCATCTAAGGAGCACCTCATGCAAGTCATCCTGCTCGAAAAGGTGGTCAACCTGGGCGACCTCGGCAACATCGTCAAGGTCAAGGACGGTTACGCCCGCAACTTCCTGATCCCCCAGGGCCGTGCCCGCCGTGCTACCGAGGCCAACAAGGCCGAGTTCGAAGCCAAGCGCGCCGAACTGGAAAAAGCGGCTGCCGCCAAGCTGGCCCAAGCCCACGCTGAAGGCGAGAAGCTGGCCGGCACCACCATCAAGCTGACCCAGAAGGCCGGCGTGGACGGCCGCTTGTTCGGCTCGGTCACCAACTTCGACATCGCCGAAGAGTTGGGCAAGCAAGGCTACAAGGTCGCCAAGGCCCAGGTCCGCATGCCGAACGGCCCGATCAAGACGGTCGGCGACAGCAGCGTTAGCGTGGCGCTGCACACCGATGTGGTCGTCGAGATCACGGTGACGGTGCTGGGCGAAACGGCCTGATCGTTGGTCCGCTCGTCGGAAAGCCGCCCTCGGGCGGCTTTTCCTTTTTCCGGGGGTACTTGCCTGTGGCGGGGTCTCTCTGGCCTGCAGCGCGTCGGGCATGCGGGGGGTCTCGTTGGCCTGCAACGCGCTGTGCGGGCGGCACGGGCCCGGAGGCTTCGATGCGGGGGTCGCTTCGCGACTGCCTTGCGGTGCTCGGGCCAGGCGGGAAGTGCGCAAACTCGCCCTGCGGGCTCAAACAAGCGCACTTCTTTTTCCGCCCGCCCCTGCGCTCCTCAGCCCCGCATAGGCGCCCCCGAACCCATGCC
>JBEAZV010000058.1:0-169691 GCA_041159245.1 Pseudomonadota bacterium | reverse complement strand
CTCCTGCAGGAATACCGTGACCGGCAGCAGGTCAGCCTGTTTGGTGGCCAGTTGATGGCCGACAGCCTGAACGATCGCCAGTTCATCGCGCAGTTGCAGCGCCTGCTGGATCAAGCCCGGCTCGCTTCTGCTGCGGCGGTCCGTCAGACCGAGGCTGATATCGCCGCGGTCGCAGAGGCCCGACGTGAGCTGGAAAAGGCCGAAAAGCTGAGGGCCCAGGCCCATGCCGCCGAACGCGCCCGCCAGGAACGCCAGGCTCAGAAACGCCAGGACGAATGGACTCTGATGCGGTTCGGGCGGCAAGAGGCCTGAAACCCCTTGATCCCACTGCGCTCGCAGGGCCCACTCGGGTAGGCCGCAAACCAAAAAGTGGATAATCGCGGGCCTTGCCGCCCTCGAGGCGCAAGCCCCCGCGCCAGGCGATGGTCCGTCTCCTGCGCTCCAGGAAAGAACCTCCCATGTTTGAATTCGTCCGCAAGCACACCAAGATCCTGCAGGTCATTCTGTTTCTGCTGATCTTTCCCTCGTTCGTGCTGTTTGGTGTCGAAGGCTATTCCCGCATGAACGACCGCGGGGCCACGGTGGCCAAGGTCGATGGCAGCAGCATCCACCAGAGCGAATGGGACGCCGCCCACAAGACCGAGGCCGATCGCATGCGCGAGCAGCTGCCCATGCTCGATCCCAAGCTGCTGGACTCGCCCGAGGCGCGCCAGGCCACCCTGGATCGCATCATCCGAGACAAGGTTATTGCCGTCGCAGCGCGCGACGCTCGCATGGTCGTCACCGACGAACGCTTGCTGGCGGCCCTCCAGCAGGACCAGGCCCTGGCCGCCTTCCGCCGCCCTGATGGCAGCACCGATGTCGAGGGTCTCAAGCAGGCCCTGGCCCGCCAAGGCATGACGCCCCAGATGTATGACGAACAGGTGCGCACCAACCTCGTTCGCCGCCAGGTGCTCACTGGCATCAGTGGCAGTGCCTTGCCCGCGGTCGGTCCGGCCCAGGTGGCCCTGGGCGCGTACTTCGAGAAGCGCGAGGTTCAGGTCGCGCGTTTTGACGCCGCCGAATTCGCCGCCAAGGTCACCCCCACTGATGCCGACATCGAGGCCTACTACAAGGCCCACCCGCAGCAGTTCCAGGCGCCCGAGCAGGCCAGCATCGAGTTCCTGGTGCTCGACATCGAATCGGTCAAAAAAGGCATCTCCGTCAACGAGGCCGACCTCAAAACCTATTACGAACAGAACGTCGCCAGCAACGCCGGCAAGGAAGAACGCCGCGCCAGCCACATCCTGATCGCGGCCGCCAAGAACGCCCCGGCCGCCGAGCGCGCCGCCGCGAAGGCGCGCGCCGAGGAACTCCTGGCCGCCGTGCGCCAGAACCCGGCCAGCTTCGCCGACCTCGCTCGCAAGCACTCCAAGGACGGTTCCGCGGCCAAGGGAGGCGACCTCGAATTCCTCGCCCGCGGCGCCACCGTCAAGCCCTTCGAAGAAGCGCTCTTTGCCCTCAAGAAAGGCGAGACCAGCGGTGTGGTCGAGACCGACTTCGGCTTTCACATCATCCGCTTGACCGACATCAAGGCGCCGCGCCAGCGCAGCTTCGAGGAGATGCGACCGGAGCTTGAGGCGCAGATCCGCACCCAGCAGGCCCAGCGCAAATTCGCCGAGACCGCCGACGCCTTTAGCAACGCCGTCTACGAGCAGTCCGACAGCCTCAAGGGCGTGGCGGAGCGTTTCAAGCTCGAACTGCGCACCGCCAGCGGCGTGCAGCGCGCGCCTGCGCCCGGCGTCGCGCCGGTGCTGGCCAACCCGAAGTTTCTCGCCGCGCTTTTCTCTGCCGACAGCCTGGAGAAGAAACGCAACACCGAGGCCGTTGAAATCGCCCCGGGTCAGATGGTGGCAGGCCGTGTCACGCAGCATGTGCCGGCCCGGACCCTGCCGCTGCAGGATGTGAAGGCCCCGTTGCGTGAGCGCGTCAAGGCCACCCGAGGCGCTGAGCTCGCCAAGAAGGCCGGCGCCGATCAGCTCGCCGCCTGGAAGGCCGACCCGGCGGCGGCCAAGCTGCCCGCCACCGTCATCGTCTCGCGCGAAGACCCTGCGCGCCAGCCGCGCCCGGCAGTCGAAGCGGCCTTGCAGGCCGACCCGGCCGCCTTGCCCGCTTTCATCGGCGTGGACATGGGCGATGCGGGCTATGCGGTCGTGCGCGTCGTCAAATCCATCCCCCGAACCGCGCCTCCTGAGGCGGTGGCCCGCCAGGAGCAGCAGCAATACGCCCAGTGGTGGTCGCAGGCAGAAGCCCTGGCCTACTACAACCTGCTCAAGACCCGCTACAAGGTCAAGGTCACGGCCGCTGCGCCGGCGAAGACCCCGGCCAACTGACCCTGGCAGAGGCCCGACTATGCAAAACGGCGCCCGAGGGCGCCGTTTTGCTTGAATGCGGAGTGGGGTGGCTGATGGGACTCGAACCCACGACAACCAGGATCACAACCTGGGACTCTACCAACTGAGCTACAGCCACCGCAGAGTGCGCGATTATACGGCGCTCCGGCGGGCTGCCCTCAGTTGACCATGACCAGCTTGCCCTTGACCTCGCGGGATCCCATGCGCGCATAGGCCGCCTTCAATTCGGACATCGGCATCGTGGCGTCTATCACCGGTTTGATGCGTCCCTGGCCGTACCACTGGGCCAGTGCCTGCATCATCGCGGCGTTGGCCTGCGGTTCGCGCTTGGCGAAATCACCCCAGAACACCCCCACCAGCGAGGCGCCTTTGAGGAGCGGCAGGTTCAGGGGCAGGGCTGGGATCGGCCCTGAGGCGAAGCCCACCACCAGGTAGCGCCCGCGCCAGGCGATGGAGCGGAACACGGGCTCGGCAAACTCGCCGCCCACCGGGTCGTAGACCACGTCCGGACCCTTGCCGCCCGTCGCGGCCTTGATCGCTTCGCGCAGACCACTCTGGGGGGTGTGCACGCTGTAATTGATCGTCTCGTCGGCGCCCTGAGCGCGGCACAGCGCGCATTTTTCGTCGCTGGAAGCGGCGGCCACCACGCGCGCGCCCACCGCCTTGGCGATCTGGATCGCTGCCGTGCCCACGCCCCCCGCAGCGCCCAGTACCAGCACCGTCTCACCAGCCTTGAGCTGCGCGCGGTCGATCAGGGCATGGTGCGAGGTGGCGTAGGTCATGATGAACGCCGCCGCGTCCACCGCGCCAAAGCCGGGGGGCAGCGGCAGGCACAGCGCCGCGGGCGCCAGTGTGTGGGTGCCAAAGCCTCCGGTTCCCGCCAGGCAGGCCACCGCTTGTCCGGGCTTCAGGTGCGTCACGCCGTTGCCCACCGCCTCCACTACGCCCGCGAACTCCGCCCCCGGCACGAAGGGCAGGGCGGGCTTCATCTGGTATTTGTTCTGGACGATCAGCAGGTCGGGGAAGTTCAGGCTCGCAGCCTCGATCCGCACCCGCACCTCGCCCGCCCCGGGCTCGGGTGTGGGCAGCTCCCGCCAACTCAGGGCGTCGACGCCAACGGGGTTTTCGCAAAGCCAGGCATGCATGGGGCGCCCTCCGAGGCACAGCAATCAAAGGCGCCGATCATAGGCAGCAGCGCCCTACACCGCGTGTCCCCCCAGCGACGGCGAGCCCTACAATCGTTGACTGGCTCTCCCCCCATGAAAATCCTCATCTCCAACGACGACGGCTACCGTGCCCCCGGCATCGTGGCCCTCCATGAAGCCCTGCGCGACATCGCCGATGTGGAGGTAGTGGCGCCGGAACACAACAACAGCGCCAAGTCCAACGCACTGACTTTGCACCAACCCTTGTACGTGCACCCCGGTGCCCAGGGCGTGCGCTACGTCAATGGCACCCCCGCGGACTGCGTGCACATCGCCCTCACGGGTCTGCTCGGATACCGGCCCGACCTCGTGGTCAGCGGCATCAACAACGGTGCCAACATGGGCGACGACACCATCTACTCCGGCACCGTCGGCGCCGCCATGGAGGGGTACCTCTTTGGCATTCCGGCCATCGCCTTCTCGCAGGTCGAGAAGGGCTGGTCGCACTTGGATGCCGCGGCCCGCGTCGCCCGCGAGCTGGTGCAGCAGGTCATCGCCCAGGGCCTGCTGGCGCGTCCCGCGCCGTTCCTGCTGAACGTCAACATCCCCAACCGACCCTACGAGGCTCTGGGCCCCTTCGAGGTGTGTCGGCTTGGTCGGCGTCATGCCGCCGAGAGCGTCATCGCCCAGACCAGCCCGCGTGGTGACACCATGTACTGGATTGGCGCTGCGGGCCCGGCCCGCGACGGCGCCGACGGCACGGACTTTCATGCCGCGGCGCAGGGCCGCATCGCCATCACCCCGCTGCAAGTGGACCTTACCGACCACGACGCCCTGGGTGACTGGGCTCAGACCGCACGCGCCATGGCGCCTCGCGCATGACCCAGCGGCGTCCCACCTTCCCTGCGCGCCTGGACCTGTCTTCCGGCCCCAAGCCGGTCACCCGTCCTGCGCGTGTCGCCGGCTCCTCCGTGCCACTTGCCGCTGCTCCTCAGGGCCTGGGGCTGGACTCTGGCGCGGTACGTGCGCGCATGGTGCAAAAGCTGGCGGCCCAGGGCATTGCCGACCCCCGCGTGCTCGCGGCCTTGGGACAAGTGGAGCGCCATCGCTTCGTCGACACCGCGCTGGTGAACCAGGCCTACGAAGACACCAGCCTTCCGATCGGCCTGGGCCAAACCATCTCCAAGCCCAATGTCGTGGCCCGCATGATCGAGCTGCTCCTGGCCGGCCGGCCGGATGCGGGCACGCCCATGGGACGCATCCTCGAAATCGGCACTGGCTGCGGCTACCAGGCTGCGGTCTTGGCCTGTGTGGCGCGCGAGGTCTACAGCATCGAGCGCTTGCGCGGCTTGCATGACAAGGCGCGCGAGAACCTGCGGCCCTTGCGCCTGTCCAACGTGCACCTGCTTTTCGGCGACGGAATGGTGGGCTACCCCAAGGGCGCGCCCTACGCCGGCATCATCGCCGCCGCGGGGGGTGAGGCGGTGCCCCAGGCCTGGGTCGACCAGCTCGCCGTCGGGGGCCGCATCGTGGCGCCCACCGTCATGCCTGGCGGCCAGCAGGCCCTGGTCGTGATCGACAAGACCCCCACCGGGCTCCAAAAGAGCACGCTGGAGCCGGTGCACTTCGTCCCCCTAAAATCCGGGATCGGCTGACTTCATGCACTCTCTGTCCGCCATGTCGCAGACACGCCTATCCCCGCCCGCCGCCCCGGCTCCGGCCGTGAGGTCCCTCTCGTTCCTGGTTGGCCTGGTCCTCATGACGGGCGTGATCGCCGGCGTGCTCTCGGGCTGTGCTTCCGGTACCCGCCTACCGGCGCCCGTCGAGGACCGCGGGGCCATGGCGCGCAACCGGCCGGCCCCCGCCGCCTCCGGCCCCGCCACCACGACAGCGCGGCCCCCTGCGCAGGCGGGTAGCGGACGCGCCACGAATACGACCGCTGCCACCGGCGCGCAGCAAGACGATGCCGCCCGTCCGCTGCCCCCCGGCGCCGAGAACGCCGGCAAGCCCGGCTACTACACCGTACGCCCTGGTGACACCGTGGTGCGCATTGCGCTTGACGCCGGACAGAACTGGCGCGATATCGCACGCTGGAACAACCTGACCAATCCGAACACCATCGAGGTCGGGCAGGTCCTGCGCATCCAGCCGCCGGCTTCCACCGAGGTCGTGACCCGGCCCGTTCAACAGTCCGTCGTCACACCCTCTGGCAGCGTGCCGCCCGCTGGCGCGCGTCCTGCGGAGGCGACCCGCCCCGCCGAACCCCCGCCGCAGGCGGCAGCACCGTCACCCACCACCTCCCAGGCCAACGGCGGAACCACAGGGGCCTCCCCCCCCGAGGATGAAATCGCGTGGGCCTGGCCTGCGCCGGGCAATCCCTCGGTGCTGACGGGCTTTGACGAGGCGCGTAACAAGGGTCTGGACATCGCCGGCAAGCCGGGCGACCCGGTGCTGGCTGCGGCCGACGGCCGCGTTGTCTATGCCGGTGCCGGACTGCGAGGCTACGGCAACCTCATCATCCTTAAGCACAACAACACCTACCTCACGGCCTACGCGCACAACCAGACGCTCTTGGTCAAGGAAGACCAGACCGTGCGCAAAGGCCAGAAGATCGCCGAGATGGGCTCCACCGACACCGATCGGGTGAAGCTGCATTTCGAGATTCGCAAGCAGGGCAAGCCGGTCGACCCGTCGCGTTACCTGGCTGCTCGCTGATCCACTGTCTGTGCGGCAGTGGGCGAGGCGAGTAGGGCGCCGCGACGCACCCCCTACGCCTCCAGGGCCTGACCGCCCGGGTGCTGCAGCTTGATATGCGCGGTCAGACCGCCCGTGGTGGTGTTGGCCAGCGAGAAGATGCCCCCCATACGCTGCACCGTCTTGTTGACGATGGCCAGGCCCAGGCCAGCGCCCGTCGCGGCGGTGCGGGCGGTGTCGCCTCGAAAGAAGGGCTTCATCAGGTTGGGCAAGGCACCGGGCGCAACCCCAGGTCCATGGTCACGCACCTTGAGCAACACCCAGTCGTCCCGTAGCCGCGCGACGATATCCACCTGCGCGATGTCGGTCTGCGGTGTCTTGCCGTAGCGGCGCGCGTTCTCCAGCAGGTTGGCGATCACGCGCTTGAGGTCCACCTCGTCGGCCAGCACCTGCAGTTCTCCGGGCACATCCAGGGTGATGCGCAGATCGGCTTGGTCTGCCACCGCGTACACGCAGTCGCGCACCACCTCTGACAGGCTCACGGGCCGCAGCTGGCTCGGGTCGGGCCGGGCGTAGTCCAGGAATTTGTCGATGATGGCGTCCAGCTGGTCGATGTCGGCGGCCATGTGGGCACGGGCATCGGGGTCGCTCACGCTCATCTCGGTCTCCAGCCGCAGGCGGGCCAGGGGCGTGCGCAGGTCGTGAGAGATGCCCGCCAGCATCACGGCGCGGTCCTGCTCGATCTTGCCCAGTTGTTGGGCCATGCGGTTGAAGCCGATATTGACTTCGCGAATCTCGCTGGTCACCACTTGTTCATCGAGACGACTGGCATCGAAGTCGCCATCCCGCACCCGGCTGGCCGCAAAGGACAGCTGCTTGAGTGGCCGGTTGATCAGCCGCGCGATCAGGGCGGCACCCGCCAGGGACAGGCCGGCGGCGGTGACCAGCCAGATCAGCCATGTCTTGCCGCCCACCTGGGTGAAGCGCTCGCGGTCCAGTCGCAGCCAGTAGGCATCGGCATCGATGCGAAACCCGACCCACAGCCCGGGCTCGCCGTTGACACGCCCCGCGATCTGCGTACCGGGTCCCAGCTGCTGGTCGAGTTCCCGCGCGAGCAGTCGTTCGGCCATGCCAGCCTCGATGGGGGTAGCGCGGTCGCCGGGCTCGCGTGGCTGGATACGCACTTGCTCCTGGTCGGCCAGGGTTTTGATCAGTGAAATCCGACCGATGGCGTCGGAGTGCAACAGGGCCGCGCGGCTGAGGTTGACCAGCGTGGCGATCTGCTGGGCGGCCTGGACAGCACGCGGCGCGAACTCCAGGGCTCGGAAGGTCTGCAGCCACGCGATGATGGAACCGAGCAGCAGCAGCGCCAGCAGGAAGAAGGTGCGCCAGAAAAGCGAGAGCCCCAGCCGGGGCTCGGGTTCGGCGGGCACCGGCGCTTCCTGCGCGGCAGGTCGGCCCAGGGCCGCGGCGCGCGGCGGTGCCTCCTCGCCCGCGGCAGGAACATTCGAGCGCCGTTCAGCCGGCACCGTCGGGAACAAAGACATACCCGACGCCCCAGACAGTCTGGATGTAGCGCGGCGCTGCAGGGTCGTTCTCGATCAGCTTGCGCAGTCGGGACACCTGCACGTCCAGGCTGCGGTCAAAGGGCTCGAATTCGCGGCCGCGCGCCAGCTGGGCCAGCTTCTCGCGCGACAAGGGCTGGCGGGGGTGGCGCACCAGGGCCTTGAGCATGGCGAACTCGCCGGTGGTCAGGGGCAGCTCCTCTCCGTGCTTGCGCAGGGTGCGCGCGCCCAGGTCGAAGGCGAAGGGTCCGAAGTTCACCACCTCGTTCTCGGAGGAGGGTGCGCCCGGGGCCTCCTGGGCAGGGCGGCGGCGCAGGACGGCGTGCACGCGCGCCAGCAGCTCGCGCGGGTTGAAGGGCTTGCCCAGGTAGTCGTCGGCCCCGACCTCCAGCCCGACGATACGGTCCACGTCCTCGCCCTTGGCGGTCAGCATGATGATGGGCGTGCGGTCGTTGGCGGCACGCAGACGACGGCAGATGGACAGGCCGTCCTCCCCCGGCATCATCAGGTCCAGGACGATGAGGTCGGCGGTCTCACGCAGCATGAGCCGATTCAGTGCCTTGCCGTCCTCGGCCAGGATGACCTCGAAGCCCTCCTGGGTCAGGTAGCGCCTGAGGAGGTCACGGATGCGCGCATCGTCATCCACCACCAAGATCTTGTCAGTGCGTGCTGCATGGGGGTTCATGGTGTTCCGGTCTGTGTGTAACTGAGGCGATTTTGATCGCCTTGTTGCACCAGGTGATTCCTTTCGGACTAAGAATAACAGTGTGTTACAAAACTTGCGTTAACGCGAGAGGATCATGAGCGCTGTCGTACGGGGTCGGCTCCGGGTAGGGCGGCCGGTGCGGCGGGGGCCGTGTCATCCATTACGATCCCCGGACCCGCCGCCTTCGCAGCGGACGCCGGCTTGCACGCCACAAGCCCTGCCGTCCGCACCGATTCCGCGTTGTTCCATCCCGCGCTCTCGCCCTTGCTTCCTGCCTCCGCGATGTCTGATCCTGAACTGCGCTCTCTTGTCTGCCCGGGCCCCAGCGAGGGCGAAACCCGCAGCCTCTCCTATTGGCAATGGGGTCGCGCCGACGCGCCGCACGCGGTCGTCTGCGTCCATGGCCTGACGCGCCAGGGGCGCGATTTCGATGTGCTGGCGCAGGCGCTGCTGGACGCAGCCGGCGGTCAGCTGCGCGTGCTCTGTCCCGACATGGCGGGGCGCGGCGCCAGTGCCCGTCTGGCCGACCCGCGTCAGTACCAGATACCGACCTACGTCGCTGACATGGTCTGCTTCCTGGCCCATGTGCACCAGCAGGCGCCGCTGCAAACGCTCGATTGGGTCGGCACCAGCATGGGTGGCCTGATCGCGATGGGCCTGTTCGGCACCCCGGGCCTGCCGCTACCCGTGCCGGTGCGGCGGCTGGTGATGAACGACATTGGCCCGGCCATCGAGTGGCAGGCGCTGCAGCGCCTGCGCACCTACGTGGGCCGCATGGGCCCCTACGCCACCGAACAAGAAGCGGCGCAGGCGATGGCCGTGGTGTCGGTCACCTTCGGCCCGCACACGCCCGAGCAGTGGATGGCCCTGTCCCGGCCGATGTTGCGTCCGCTGCCCGGGGGGGGCTACGGCTTGCACTACGACCCGGCCATCTCAGTGCCCTATGAGACCCTCACCGAGTCGGTGGCGCGCGAGGCGGAGGCCACGCTCTGGCAGATGTGGGACCGAATTAGCGCGCAGACCCTGCTCGTGCGGGGCGCCGAGTCCGATCTGCTGTCGGCGCAGACCGCCCAGGCCATGACCCAACGCGGGCCGCGCGCGCGCCTGATCGAGTTCGCTGGCGTGGGCCATGCGCCCACCTTCGTGCCCCGCGATCAGGTGGACGCGGTGGTCTCCTTCCTCGTGTCCTGAGGCGGCCCGCGTTCCATGAAGAGCCAGTCGGCGCCCACCTCCGACGCCGCGCCGGTCTCTGGCCTCGTTGCGGCCGCGGAACAGGCCCTGCCCCAGCAGGCCGACGCCCTGGCGCGCGCGCGCAACTTCGCCGAGCCGCTGATCGCCCACGAGACGCTGGACACCGGGGAGAACACCCTGGCCCATGCAGACGCGGTGGCCGCCATCCTCAAGCAGATGGGGGGCTCCGAGGCCATGCAGGCAGCCAGCTACCTGGTGCATGCCTGCCCTTATCTGGCCCGGCCGCAGGAGAGCATCGCGCGCGGCTTCGGCGAGAGCTACGCCGAGCTGGCCTTGGCCACCAATCAGCTGATGGCGGTGCAACGCCAGGCCCGTGTGGGGGAGGGACCACGTGCCCAGGCCGAGAACATCCGCAAGATGCTGCTGGCGTTCTCGCGCGACCTGCGCGTGGTGATGTTGCGTCTGGCCTCGCGCCTGCAGACGCTGCGCTGGCATGCCGCGTCGCGCACGCTGCCCCCGCCGAGCGTCTCGCGCGAGGCACTGGACATCTTCGCGCCCTTGGCCAACCGCCTGGGTATCTGGCAGGTCAAGTGGGAGATGGAGGACCTGGCCTTTCGCTTCCTCGAGCCCGACACCTATAAGCAGGTGGCCAGGCTGCTTGATGAACGCCGCGTGGAGCGCGAGGCCTACGTTGAGCAGGTGCGCGCGCGCCTGGAGCACGAGCTGCAGGCCCAGGGCCTGCACGCACAGGTCGCGGGCCGGCCCAAACATATCTACAGCATCGTCAAGAAGATGCGGGGCAAGTCGCTGGACTTCGACCACGTCTTTGACGTGCGCGCGCTGCGGGTGATCGTGCAGGAAGTGCGCGAGTGCTATGCCGCCCTGTCCTGGGCGCACCAGCAGTTCGAAGCCATTCCCAGCGAGTTTGACGACTACATCGCCCGGCCCAAGCCCAATGGCTACCAGTCGCTGCACACGGTGGTGCGCGATGCGGCGGGGCGTCCAATTGAGATCCAGATTCGTACCCAGGCCATGCATGATCACGCCGAGCACGGCGTGGCGGCGCACTGGGCCTATAAGGAGGCGGGTGCCAAGGGCTATGCGGGCGTCTCGGCCATCGGCGAATACGACACCAAGATCGCGGTGCTTCGACAGCTCCTGGCCTGGGAGCGTGATCTGGCTGGCGCCGGTGCGGGCCTCTTCGAGGACCGCATCTACGTGCTCACGCCACAGGCCTCGGTAGTCGAACTCACCCAGGGCGCGACGCCGGTCGATTTCGCGTACACGGTGCACACCAGCCTCGGCCACCGTTGCCGGGGCGCGCGTGTGGACGGGGCGATGGTGACCTTGAACACCCCGCTGAAAAATGGCCAGACGGTGGAAATCATCGCGGCCAAGGAGGGCGGGCCGTCGCGCGACTGGCTCAATCCAGAACTGGGTTTCCTCGCCGGCCAGCGCTCGCGCGCCAAGGTGCGCGCCTGGTTCAACGAGCAGTTCCGAGACGAAACGGTGGCCCGCGGGCGCGAGGCGGTAGAAAAACTCCTGCAGCGGGAAGGCCGCACCGCGATGCGCCTGGACGACCTGGCCGCGCAGCTGGGGTTCAAGTCGGCCGAGGACCTGTTCGCGGTGGTGGGCAAGGACGAGTTCTCCTTGCGCACCATCGAGGCCCTGTTCCGACCCGCGCCGGCGCCGCTGCCGCAGGACGAGTTCCTGTTGAAAAAGCCCCGCGCCACGCCGGCTTCACCCAAGGGCGGTGTCCTGGTGGTGGGCGTGGATTCACTCATGACCCAGCTGGCCAAGTGCTGCAAGCCCGCACCGCCGGACCTGATCGGGGGCTTCGTCACCCGGGGCAAGGGCGTGAGCATCCACCGCAGCGACTGCAGCAACCTGCGCGAGTTCGTGGCCCGCAATCCCGAGCGCGTCATCGAGGTGGAGTGGGGGCGGGCGCTGTCGGACGGCCAGGCTCTCTACCCGGTCGACGTTTCCGTCGAGGCGGCTGACCGCCAAGGTCTGCTGCGGGATATCTCCGAAGTCTTCGCCAAGGAGAAGATGAACGTGGTGGGTGTGCAGACCCAGTCGGTCAAGGGCGTGGCCTGGATGACGTTCACCGTGGAGATCGCCGACTCGCACCGGCTACAGGCGGTGCTGGCGCAGGTGCGCGAGGTGCCCGGAGTGCGTGCCGCGCGCCGGCGCTAGGCCGAGGCTTTCGCGAACCCTGCTACAATGGAAGGCTTCGAACGAACTCAGGCGCGTAGCTCAGCTGGTTAGAGCACCACCTTGACATGGTGGGGGTCGTTGGTTCGAGTCCAATCGCGCCTACCAATTGAATCCCTTGCGGGTACATGCCTGCAGGGGATTTTTTATTGCTTGACGCGCTTTCGCGGTTTTCGCCACGGGACTCGCGGCCTGTGCCTGCATTCTTAGTTCCTTGATTTGCATCCCGTTGCAGCGCTCGTACTTTTGAAGTGGCATCGCCGCGCTCGGGAAATCATTCCGGCGCAGGCCTGCGCAGCGTGCGACCTATCATGGTCAGCTTGATAATCTTCAAGGCCTGATTCCCCACCATGAGTACCTGTCGCCGCTGCCAAGCGAACATTCCCAGCGGTCGTAATTTCTGCACCGCCCATTACATGGAGGCCCTGGCTGAATACGAGTCCGCCCTGGCCACCTACAACCACAACGTGGCCGTCTGGAATTCGATGTCCGACGCCGAAAGATCGGCGGCCCACGCCAGCGCCGAGGATTCGTCCGTCACCGGCTATGCAGGCACCGTCGGCTTCGTGGTCGGCGCCATCGCCTGGTATGTGCTGTCCCAGGAGCGCAACATCGACGCCCTCTGGGGCATCGGCATCCTGATCGCATCAGTCCTGGTGTTCACCGTGATCCCGCCGATCCGCGTTGTGGTGGGTCGGCTCGCGCGCATGTTTGTGCGCGCCATCGGCTACTTCATCGGCTTGTGGATCGTGGGTGCGATCATTTCGATCTGGTCGCCCTTCATCAAAGAAAATTCCTCGATGTTGACCGCGGGCCTGGTGATCGGCGTGCTGGTGCTCTCCGCCATCCTGGAGGCTTCGGGCGGACACCACGCCAGTGGTGAGCCCACCATGCCGTCCAAACCCAGTCCCTGAGTTTCGCGACGCGCCTGGCTGCGCGTCCGGTCAGTCGTCCTGGCGCGACTCCAGGATTTCCTGGGCGAAGGTGATCGCGTCGCCCACCGTGAACATGCCCGGTCCGCCCACCACGGTCAGCACGTCAAAGTGCATGCGGATCGAGCCGGCCAGGGACTTCGTGAGCTTGTCGTCAAACCCCATCAGCGCATACAGCGAATCCCCGGGCTGCAGGGCCGCCGGGTTCAGGTGCTTGACTCCCAGCGCCTTGGCCAGGGCCGCGATCAGCACCGGCACTTCCTGTGCGGCGTTGTCGAGCGTGATGGGGGCGGGCATGCCCTTAAAGACCGTGCGCGTGCTGCGCGCCTTCTGAATTGGCTCGCCCAGCGCGCTGGTGCGCAGTCGCTCATAGCGGGCCGCGGGGCAGCCGTCGATCATGATCTCCAGCTCGAAGCCATCGAGGTCGTAGGGGTTGAAGCCCTCGAACACCATGTCGCTGAGGATGGCGTTGACGGCATCGACATTGAGGCGTTCGCGCAGCTTGCCCTTTTTGCCGAGCTTCTTGACCTGCGGATCCCAGGACGATTCTTCGAAGAGCGACAGCAGGCTCGCGCGCGCCATGCTGTCCAGGCTGTCATTGGGAGGAATGGACAGCACAAAGGCCACCATGACCGTCAGTCGCTCACCCTCCCAGTGGCCTTCGCTCCAGTGTGCGAGCTCCTGGCCCTGCGGATACAGCCGCACGTCGCAGTAGGCCTGGGTGAAGCGCTCGCTGGTGACCCGACCCACCACGTCCTGGAAGGCGGGCAGCACCGAAGCATCCAGCGCGCGTTTGAGTTCGCTGGCAGCGGTGGCAAAGCCCGGGCCAACGCGTTGCGCATAGGGCGCATAGGTCAGGCCCTGCGCCTGAACCTCCTTGAGAAAGCTGCGCTGGCCGGCGGTGGACAGCGTGCCGCGGTCGGCGTCGTAGAGGGGGTAGAGGTCGTCCAAGGTCATGCGTTGTCCTGCACGAAGACGCGCCCGCCCTCGATTTTCACGGGCCAGCTGCGGACCGGCTCGGTGGCGGGCCCGCAAGTGGCGGCGCCAGTGCGCACGTCAAAGCGCCCCTGGTGAAACGGGCATTCCACCTCATGGCCTTCCACAAAGCCCTCGCACAAGCGCGCGTCGCCGTGCGAGCACTGGTTGTCCGTGGCCCAGACCTGGCCGTCGATCCGAAAGAGGGCGACCTCGCGGCCCGCCACGGGGACGGCGATGCCGCAGTCGTCAAACAGGTCGGCCTCTGCGGCCACGTCGATCCAATTGCTCATCCGCTCATTATCCCCCGCGGATCCGGCCTTACCCCCGGGTGATCCCGGGGATGGATTGCGTGGGTGGCTCCTAGAATCCGCCCTTCAACAGGAGCGGTCGAATTGCAATCCAAGAAGCCCCAGGCCGACAAGCCCACGCAGCGCGTGATCAAGAAGTACCCGAACCGGCGGCTCTACGACACCGACACGTCCAGCTACATCACCCTGGCCGAGGTCAAGCAGCTGGTGCTGGAAAGCCAGTCCTTCGTGGTGCGTGACGCCAAGACGGGCGAAGACCTCACGCGCACCATCCTGCTGCAGATCATCCTGGAAGAAGAGGCGGGCGGCGCCCCGATGTTCACGGAGGCTGCGTTGGCCAACATGATCCGCTTTTATGGCAACGCCATGCAGGGCTTCATGGGCCACTACCTCGAGAAAAACGTGCAGGCCTTCACCGATATGCAGGCCAAGCTGGCCGAGCAGTCGGCCACCCTCACGCCCGAGATGTGGGCCCAGTTCACCAACGCCCAGAACCCGATGATGCAAGGCCTCATGGGCAACTACGTCGAGCAGTCCAAGACGCTGTTCGAGACCATGCAGGACCAGATCCAGAAACAGACCGAACAGATGTTCGGCGCCTTTACCGGCAAGCGCTGACCTTGCGCGGCGCGTGACCGGCTCGCATGTTCCGGGACCTTGAGAGGGCTGCCGTGATCCTTCGATGGATCGGTCTGGCCGCGGCGCTCATTCCCGGCGTCCTTCTGGCGCAGTCTCGCGGGTCTGTGGAACTGGCCGATTACGGCCGTGAAAACGTCACGATTCGTACGCAGGCTGTGCCGCAGGCCGAGCGATGGAAGCGGGCGACAGACCACTGGGGGCTCGGTGAAATCGCTCCCCTCATTCCGGCCTTCGACGGCCGTGGATTGCTCATGGCCAGTTGGACGCCCAGCCAGGACCCGAACGCCCCGACGTTCGTGATTGCGCATGGCGGCGGTGGCATCGGGGGCATGTTGCTCGTGATGGGCGCGAACCTGCGTGCGACCACCAACGCCAACATTCTGTTGCTGGACAGCATCTGGAGTCGCGGGCGGACCAGCAATGGCGGAGACAGCGTGCCGCGCTCGGGCAGAACCCTGAGTGCCAACGTGCGGATGTTTGACCTGGCGGCGGCTGGGCGCTGGCTGGCTTCGCAGGGCGTCGACCCCACCAAGACCTATGTGATCGGAGAAAGCCAGGGCGGGTGGGGTGTGTTGCGTGCCTTCACCGATGACCCCACGATCACCGGGCTGATCCAGCCGCACTACGCGGGAGGCGTCGCGCTGTATCCCCAATGCGATCGGCTGGAGCCTCAGACATTTGTGTATCACCGGCTGGGCCCGTATCACAGTCGAGTGATGGTGATCACCGGGGGGCTGGACACCCTCACACCGGCCTCGTATTGCGCGAAGACGACGCTCGAATCCGCGGAGAAATGGCTGCACTGGGACGACGTGACCCACGCGTTCAATATTTCCACGCATGGCCTTTTTCGACCGCCGGTCGACGGGGTCTGTCAGACGATGACCAACAGCGTGGGCACCCATCAGTTTTGCCATCACGAGCGAAGAACCCAGGAAATGCTCCAGGAGGTTCGACGTTTCGCCCGCGTGTCCCGGGACTGAGGCGCGTCGCTCGGCCGATGCCGCTCAAGCGGTGACAATAGGGGGATGAGCGACATCGTCTCCCCGAACTCGGGCGTCAGTGCCCCCGCCCCCAAAGTCGGCTTCGTGAGCCTGGGCTGTCCGAAGGCACTGACCGATTCCGAATTGATCCTCACACAGCTGTCAGCCGAGGGCTATCAGACCTCCAAGACCTTCCAGGGTGCGGACCTGGTCATCGTCAACACCTGCGGCTTCATCGACGACGCCGTCAAGGAAAGTCTGGACACCATCGGCGAAGCCCTGGCCGAGAACGGACGCGTCATCGTCACCGGCTGCCTGGGCGCGCGCGAGGGCGACGATGGCGGCAACCTGGTGCGCAACATCCACCCCTCGGTGCTGGCGGTCACCGGCCCGCACGCCACGCAGGAGGTGATGGACGCGGTGCACACCCACCTGCCCAAACCGCACGACCCTTTTCTCGACCTGGTGCCCCAGGCGGGCGGCTTTGGTGAGGCCGGTATCAAGCTCACGCCGCGTCACTACGCGTATCTGAAGATCAGCGAGGGCTGCAACCACCGCTGCACGTTCTGCATCATCCCCTCGATGCGTGGCGACCTCGTGAGCCGCCCCATCGGCGATGTGCTCAAGGAAGCGCGTGCGCTGTTTGAGGGCGGCGTGAAGGAGCTGCTCGTGATCAGCCAGGACACTTCGGCCTACGGGGTCGATGTCCAGTACCGCACCGGTTTTCATGACGGCCGTCCGGTGCGCACGCGCCTTTTGGAGTTGGCCCGCGCGCTGGGCGAACTGGCCGAGCCCTTTGGCGCCTGGGTGCGTCTGCACTATGTGTATCCGTATCCCTCGGTAGACGAGGTCATCCCCCTCATGGCCGAAGGCCGGGTGCTGCCTTACCTGGACGTGCCCTTCCAGCACAGTCACCCCGACGTGCTGCGGCGTATGAAGCGGCCCGCCAGCGGTGAGCGCAATCTCGAGCGCATCGCGCGCTGGCGCGAGGCCTGCCCCGAGATCGTGATACGCAGCACCTTCATCGCCGGCTTTCCGGGCGAGACCGAGGCTGAGTTCGAGCATCTGCTGACGTTCATGCGCGAGGCGCGTATCGATCGCGCAGGCTGTTTTGCCTACAGCGACGTGAAGGGTGCTGCGGCCAACGAGTTGCCCGGCATGCTGCCCAAGGAGGTGCGTGAGGAGCGCCGCGCGCGCTTCATGGCGGTGGCTGAAGAAGTCTCGGCCGCCAAGCTGCAGGCGCGCATCGGCGCCACCATGCAGGTGCTGGTGGATTCGGCGCCCGCACTGGGCCGCAAGGGTGGGGTGGGCCGCTGCTACGCGGATGCGCCCGAGATCGACGGCGTGGTGCGTCTCTTGCCGCCGGAAAAAATCAGCAAGCAGCTCAAGGTGGGGGAGTTCACGCGCGCCCGCATCGTGGGGACCGAGGGCCACGACCTGGTGGCGGTGCCGGTCTGAGCCGGCGCTCTTTATTTCTCGCCCAAACAAAAAGCCGGCGAAGCCGGCCTTATGATTGGTGCCCAGGAGAGGACTCGAACCTCCACGATGTTACTCGCTAGTACCTGAAACTAGTGCGTCTACCAATTCCGCCACCTGGGCATTTCAGGAAAAACAAGATTGTATAGCAAAAACACAGCCGCTCCGGACAAGGGCCTGCTCGATGAGATCGAGGGCGTCATCCAGGGCCATCGCGACGGCCACGGCTTTGTCGTTCGCGACGACGGCGAAAGCGACATCTACCTGCCGCCCAACGAGATGCGGGCGGTCTTGCACAAGGATCGGGTCAAGGCGCGCATCGTGCGCCAAGACCGCCGCGGTCGACCTGAGGGCCGCGTGCTCGAGATCATCGAGCGTCCCGCTCACCCGATCATCGGCCGGCTGCTCCATGAGAGCGGTGTCTGGCTCGTCGCCCCCGAGGACAAGCGCTACGGCCAGGATGTCCTGATCCCCAAGGGCCTGACCGGTACTGCCAAGCCGGGCCAGGTGGTGGTGGTCGAACTCACCGAACCTCCCAGCCTCTACGGACAGCCCGTGGGGCGCGTCAAAGAAGTCCTGGGCGAGATCGACGATCCCGGCATGGAGATTGAGATCGCGGTGCGCAAGTACGGCGTGCCGCACGAGTTCTCCGACGGCTGCATCGCGCTGGCGCGTACGTTGCCCGACACCGTGCGCCCGCAAGACAAGAAGCACCGTGTCGACCTCACGGACGTGCCCCTGGTCACCATCGACGGTGAAGATGCGCGCGACTTCGACGACGCCGTCTATTGCGAGCCCGCCAAGGTGGGACGCGGCAAGGGCTGGCGCCTGCTGGTGGCCATCGCCGATGTGAGCCACTACGTGGAGACCGGCAGCACCATCGACATCGACGCCTATGAGCGCGCCACCAGTGTGTACTTCCCGCGTCGCGTCATTCCGATGCTGCCCGAGAAGCTCTCCAACGGCCTGTGCTCGCTCAACCCGCAGGTAGACCGCCTGTGCATGGTCTGTGACATGCTGATCGCCGCCACCGGCGAGATCCACGCCTACCAGTTCTATCCGGCGGTCATGTGGAGCCACGCGCGCTTTACCTACACCGAGGTGGCCGCCATTCTGGCCAACACGCGAGGTCCTGAAGCAACCCGCCACAAGGACCGCGTGGGCGACCTGATCAATCTGCACGACGTCTATCGCGCGCTGCTCAAGGCGCGCAGCGTGCGCGGCGCGGTGGATTTTGAAACCACCGAGACCCAGATCGTCTGCGACGACAACGGCCGCATCGAGAAGATCGTGCCGCGCACCCGCAACGACGCGCACCGCCTGATCGAAGAGGCCATGCTGGCGGCCAACGTCTGCAGCGCCGACTTCATCCAGGAGCACAAGCATCCAGGCCTGTTTCGCGTGCACGAGGGCCCCACGCCCGAGAAGAAGGAAATCCTGCGCGGCTACCTCAAGGCGATGGCGGTGGGCCTCACGATTAGCGAAGACCCGCTGCCCGCGGAGTTTCAGCGTATCGCCCAGGCCACCAAGGAGCGGCCCGACGCGCAGCAGATCCACACCATGCTGCTGCGGTCCATGCAGCAGGCGATCTACACCCCAATCAACAGCGGCCACTTCGGTCTGGCCTACGACGCCTACACCCACTTCACCAGTCCGATCCGCCGCTACCCGGATCTGCTGGTTCACCGGGTGATCAAGGCCATCCTCACCGATCGCCGCTACGATCTTCCGGCGCTGCCCACCCCGGGTGAGGCGCACGAGAAGTTGGCACGACGCCTGGCCAGTCGCGCCGCCGCACCCACCCACAAGCCCAAGAAGCCCGCCCCGCCGCCCTCGCGCGAAGTGCAGGCCTGGGAGGCCGCAGGCCTGCATTGCAGCGCCAACGAGCGCCGCGCCGACGAGGCCAGCCGCGACGTTGAGGCCTGGCTCAAGTGCAAGTACATGCGCGAGCACCTGGGCGAGGAATACGGCGGTGTGGTCACCGCGGCCACCAGCTTTGGCATCTTCGTCACGCTGGACGCCATGTATGTCGAGGGCCTGGTGCACATCACCGAGCTGGGGGGCGAGTACTTCAAGTTCGACGAAGCTCGCCAGGAGCTGCGCGGCGAGCGCACCGGCATCCGCTACGCCATCGGCTCGCGCGTGCGGGTGCAGGTGAGCCGCGTCGACCTCGATGGCCGCAAGATCGACTTCCGCCTGGTGCGCGAGGGTGAGGAGCTCGCCGGTCGCGGTGCAAGGGACAAAGGCGCCGCCAGTGCCTCGGGCGCCCCAGCCAAGGCCTCGGCCAAGCGCGCCGGCCGCAAGACGGCAGCCCCCGGGGAGCAAGAGCGCTCGCCGATCCAGGCGCTGCGTGCGTCGGTGAAGAAGGCCGCTGCCAAGACCCAGGGCGCGAAAGGCGCCAAGGGCAAACCCCGCAAGGGTCGCCGCTGAGGGCGGCGCTTGCGGCGCTTATCGCACCCGGCGGGCCAGTGCTGAGGCCGTGAGCGCAGTGCCTGCGGGCCAGGCGTCGGCGCAAGCGCCGTGCGCATACACCGCGTCCCGCGCCGCCTCGGCGGCGGGCTGCCCCTGCGCCAGGCGCGCGGCCACCCCTCCGGCCAGGACGTCGCCTGTGCCCGCGGTGGCCAGGAGGCCGTTTCCTGTGGGATTGATCCAAGGCAGTGCCCCGGGAGCGGCTATCACCGAGCCCGAGCCTTTGAGGACCACCACTGCGCCGACCTGTTCGGCCAGCCGGGTGGCGGCTGCGAGGCGGTCCGCCTGGACCTGCGCGGTGGTGCACCCCAGGAGGCGTGCGGCTTCCAAGGGGTGAGGGGTCAGCACCGTCGTTTGCGGCGCACGTGCACACCGGGCTTGCACCAGCGCCTGCAGCGAGGCGTCGGCGGCGATCGCGTTCAGGGCGTCGGCATCCAGCACCAGGGTGGCGGCGCGTCCGATGAGGCGGGGCAGGGCGCCGCGCACGGCGTCACCGCCGCCGCAGCCGCAAGCCACGTGCAGGGCCTGCGGCGCCAGCGACTCTAACGCGCGGAACATCAGCTCGGGCTGCGCGGGATCCACTGGCAGTCCCGCGTCGTCCAGCAGACTGACCAAGACCCGACCCGCGCCCCCGTGCAAGGCCGCCTGTGCCGCCAGCAGGGCGGCCCCCGTCATGCCTGACGCGCCGCCCACCACCGCCACGTCGCCCCAGCTGCCCTTGTGCGAAGCATGCGGGCGGACCCGAGCTGCCGGCGCCGGTGCGAGCCAGGCCGTGGGCGTGACGGCGGCCAGGGCCTGGCTGGCACCCAAGTCGTCCAGCCAGATTTCGCCCGCGGCGTCGCGTCCCTGCGCGGTGTAGAGACCGGGCTTGAGGGTCAGCAGGCTCAGCGTGTGGGTCGCCCGCACAGCGGGGCCCTGGCCCGTATCGGCGTCCAAACCCGAGGGCAGGTCGGCGGCCAGGACCGGTACGCCGGCCTGCAACAGGTCTGACATGTGCGCTTGCCAGGTCAGGGCGCGGCCCTCCAGCGGCCTGCGCGAGCCGATGCCCAGGAGAGCGTCGATGACCAGGTCCGCTTGCGAAGGGGGCGCGTCGGCGAAGGTGACGTTACTGGCTTGCGCGCGGGCCAGGGCCTGGCGCGCATCAGCGGGCCGGTGCTGGCGCTGCGCATCTGCGAGCCAGGTGACGATCACCCTGCGCCGGGTCCCGGCCAGCAGCGCCGCCGCCTCCAGCCCGTCGCCGCCGTTATTGCCAGGCCCGCAGGCCACCCAGACCGTGCGTGCATGCGGCGCCAGAGCCAGGGCGAGGCGCGCCAGGGCCTCGCCTGCGCGTTGCATCAGGGTGTGAGCGGGCAGGTTGGCGGCCGCGGCCGCCTCGACGGCACGTGTGGCGGCGATGCCATGCAGGGGCCGGGCGACCCCAGGAGTGATGCGCTGCATGCGGCCATTGTGCCGCTGTGAGCCTGTGCGTCAGTCCGGTCGCAGCCCCGTGACGCAGGCCAGGGCGGCTTCGGCCTGTCGCGCGATGTTCAGCACCGTGTCGTCATGCAAGGCGCCGTGCCACAGCATCAGACCCGAGGGCAGTTCGTCGGGGGCGTGGCAGGGGATGGAGATCGCGCAGCCATCCAGCAGGTTCACTGCGCTGGGGTTGCGAAGCAGCAGGCCATTGACGCGGAAGAAGGCTTCGTCGCGGGAGGCGTCGCCGGGCGCCACCTCGGCGATGGGCGGCGCGACCATGGGCACCGTGGGCGAGATCAGAGCGTCGAAGCCCTGCATCGCCTCGGCCATGCGTGCGATCCAGTCCCGGCGGGCGGCCACCAGGGCCAGGTATTCCCAGGCCTTCATATCGCCGCCGCGCTCAATGCGCACGCGCACGCGCGGGTCGTAGTCGGACCCACGCGCGGCGATCAGCTCGCGGTGCCAGGTGTAGCTCTCGGCCGCCGAGAAAGTGCCGCGCGCCTGCAGCGTCGTGGCGTCGGCCAGGGGTGCCAGGGGGATGCGCTCGATGCGCGCGCCCGCGGCACTGAGCGCGGCCAGGCTGCGCTCGAAGGCCCGAGTCACAGTGCTGTCCAGGTCGTCAAGCATCACGGCGGCGGGTACCGCCAGGCGATAGGCCGACAGCGGTGCGTCGGCGCGCAGGACACGCCGCTGGGCCAGGATCTCGTGCGCTAGGATGGCGTCGCGAACCGATCGGGTGATCGCGCAGGTAGTGTCCAGCGTGGTGGACAAGGGCAGCGCGCCCCGAGTGGGGGTGAGCCGCGCGGTGTTCTTGAAGCCGACCAGCCCGCACAGGGCTGCCGGGATGCGTATCGATCCGCCAGTGTCCGAACCCAGGCCGATAAAGGCCGCGCCGGTCGCCACCGAGACGGCGGCGCCCGAGGACGAGCCGCCCGGAATGCGGGCCACCTGGGCGTCCGCCGGGTTGGCCGGTGTGACATGGTGGGGGTTGGTGCCCACGCCCGAGAACGCGAATTCGGACATGTGCGTGCGCCCTATGACGGTAGCGCCCGCCGCCCTGAGCCGGGCCACGACCAGGGCGTCCTGGCGGGCGGGCGGCGCATCCCGCAGGACGAGGGAGCCAGCCGCGGTGGTCTGACCGGCGACGTCGAACAGGTCCTTCACCGAGACGGGCAGGCCGGCCAGGGGCAGGCTGGCGGCAGGAGGGGTATCACCGGCTTCGGCCGTGTCCGCTGCGGCCAGGGTGAGGAAGGCACCCCGACAGGCCGGCGCCTGAGCCGCCGCCCGCGCCCTTTCTAAAACCTCGGTGGCTTGGGCTGTGCCATTGCGCAGGCCGTCGAGGGTGGCGGTGAGGTCGGGCAGGGGCGTCATGGGCGGGGAGGGCGTAGGGGAGGCGTTCCGGGGCGGGCGCTGTGCTAAACTCGTCGGGTTTTGCGGCGCGAACCCATGCAAGGTGCAGGGCGCGTGTGCCGCAGGACATCAATCGCGAATCCGTCTCACCTAGGTGCCAGCGGGTCCTCTTGTCAGGGGGCTCGTCGGTTTCGGGGCGGATTTTAGACCTAACCTTAAGGAACCCTCATGTCCGCATCCATGCGCGAAATGCTGGAAGCCGGTGTCCATTTCGGACATCAGACCCGCTTCTGGAACCCCAAGATGGCCCCGTTCATCTTCGGCCATCGCAACAAGATCCACATCATCAACCTGGAAAAGTCGCTTCCGATGTTCCAGGAAGCGACGAAGTTTGTGAAGCAGCTCGCCGCCAACCGCGGCACCATCCTGATGGTGGGCACCAAGCGCCAGGCGCGCGAGATCGTCGCCGCCGAGGCCCGTCGCGCCGGCGTGCCCTTTGTCGACCAGCGCTGGCTGGGCGGCATGCTGACCAACTTCAAGACCGTCAAGACCTCCATCAAGCGCCTGAAGGACATGAAGGCCCAGCAGGAAGCCGGTCTGGACTCCATGAGCAAGAAAGAGCAGCTGATGTTCGCCCGCGAGATGGAAAAGCTCGAGAAGGACATCGGCGGCATCCAGGACATGAACACCCTGCCCGACGCCATCTTCGTGATCGACGTGGGCTTCCACAAGATCGCCGTGGCCGAGGCCAAGAAGCTGGGCATCCCGCTGGTGGGCGTGGTCGACTCCAACCACTCGCCCGAGGGCATCGACTACGTCATCCCCGGCAACGACGACTCCTCCAAGGCCGTCACGCTGTACGCGCGCGGCATCGCCGACGCCATCCTGGAAGGCCGTGCCAACGCCGTCAATGACGTCGTGAAGGCCGTGGCCGAAGGCAGCGACGAATTCGTGGAAGTGGAAGAAGGCGCCCGCGCCTGATCCCCTTTCGGGCCGTCACGCTCGGCACATGAAGGGGCTCACGGGCCCCTTTTTCACAACCGCATCCGAACCGATTTGAACGTTACGAGGTAAGAAATGGCTGCAATCACCGCAAGCATGGTCGCCGAACTGCGCGCCAAGACCGACGCCCCCATGATGGAATGCAAGAAGGCCCTGACCGAGGCCGACGGCAACATGGAAAAGGCCGAAGAGATCCTGCGCGTCAAGCTGGGGAACAAGGCCGGCAAGGCCTCCAGCCGCATCACCGCCGAGGGCGTGGTGTCTGCCTTCATCGAAGGCAGCGCCGGCGCGATGCTCGAGACCAACTGCGAGACCGACTTCGTCACCAAGAACGACAGCTTCCTGGCCCTGGCCCGCGCCGCCGCCGAACTGATCGTCAAGCACAAGCCCGCCGACGTGGCCGCCCTGGGCGCGCTGCCCTACGCCCAGGATGGCTTTGGCCCCACCCTGGAAGACGTGCGCAAGGGCCTGATCGGCAAGATCGGCGAGAACATGAGCTTCCGACGCTTTCAGCGCTTCGAAGGCGCAGGCAAGCTGGTCTCCTACCTGCACGGCACTCGCATCGGCGTGGTGGTGCAGTACGAGGGCGAAGAGAACGCTGCCAAGGACGTGGCCATGCACGTGGCCGCCATGAAACCCGTGGCCCTGACCAGTGCCGACGTGCCCGCCGCCTTGATCGACAAGGAGCGCAGCGTCGCCACCGCCAAGGCCGCCGAGTCGGGCAAGCCCGCCGACATCGCCGCCAAGATGATCGAAGGCTCGGTGCAAAAGTACCTCAAAGAGGTCTCGCTGTTCAACCAGCCCTTCGTCAAGAACGACAAGCAGACCGTCGAGCAGATGCTCAAGGCCGCTGGCACCACCGTCAAGGGCTTCACCTTGTACGTGGTGGGCGAGGGTATTGAGAAGAAGGTTGACGATTTCGCCGCCGAAGTGGCTGCCCAGGTGGCGGCGGCCAAGGGCGGCGCCTGATCGCCCGGACGGTCCTGCCCGGGGCCGTCCCCCGTTTGACCCCGTGCCCCTGCGCGGGCCGCTAAACTCAAGCCGTTTAACCAGGAGCCCCTGCCCATGCCCGACGCCCAGCCCGCCCACAAGCGCATCCTGCTGAAGCTGTCGGGTGAGGCGCTGATGGGAGATGACGCCTTCGGCATCAACCGCGCCACCATCGTGCGGATGGTGCAGGAGGTGGCGCAGGTGGTGAACATGGGCGTGCAGGTCGCCGTCGTGATCGGCGGCGGCAACATCTTCCGCGGTGTGGCTGGCGGTTCGGTTGGCATGGATCGCGCCACCGCCGACTACATGGGCATGCTGGCTACCGTCATGAACTCCCTGGCCCTGGCCGACGCGATGGACAAGCAGGGCCTTACCGCCCGCGTCATGTCGGCCATCGCCATCGAGCAGGTGGTCGAGCCCTATGTGCGCCCCAAGGCCTTGCAGTACCTTGAGGAGGGCAAGGTCGTGATCTTTGCCGCCGGCACCGGCAACCCCTTCTTCACCACTGACACGGCGGCGGCCCTGCGCGGCGCGGAGATCGGCGCGGAGGTGGTCCTCAAGGCCACCAAGGTCGATGGGGTCTACACCGCCGACCCCAAGAAAGACCCCTCGGCCACCCTCTATCAGAAGATCAGCTTCGACGAGGCCATGGCCCAGAATCTGGGCATCATGGACGCGACGGCCTTCGCCTTGTGTCGCGACCAGAAGCTGCCGATCCGAGTGTTCTCCATTTTCAAGAACGGCGCCCTCAAGCGCGTCGTGCTGGGCCAGGACGAAGGTACCCTGGTCTACGCCTGATCCCACAGGAAACGTTCCATGACCACGATCGCCGAGATCAAGAAAACCACCGAGGGCAAGATGGACCAGTCCATCGTCGCCTTCAAGAACGCCATCGCCCGCATTCGCACCGGCCGCGCCAACCCCGGCTTGCTCGACTCGGTGCAGGTCGACTACTACGGCTCCATGGTCCCGATCAGCCAAGTCGCCAACGTGGCCCTGCTCGATGCCCGCACGATCAGCGTGCAGCCCTGGGAAAAGGGCATGGGCGCCAAGATCGAGAAGGCCATTCGCGAGAGCGACCTGGGCCTTAATCCGGCTTCGATGGGTGACCTTATTCGTGTCCCCATGCCGCCCATGAGCGAGGAGCGCCGCAAGGAGATGACCAAGCTCGTGCGCACGGAAGGCGAGAGCGGCAAGGTCGCCATCCGCAACCTGCGTCGCGACGCCAACGAGCACGTGAAAAAACTGGTCAAGGACAAGCTCGCCTCCGAAGACGACCAGAAGCGCGCCGAGGCCGACATCCAAAAGGTGACCGACCGGCACATTGCCGAGATCGACACCCTGGTGGCGGCCAAGGAGCAGGAGATCATGGCCGTCTGAACGGCTGTGAGCCGTCTGTGTCTTCCACCCCGGCCGGCCAGGACCCCTTGAGCTCCGTCCCGCACCATATCGCCATCGTGATGGATGGCAACGGTCGCTGGGCGACCCGACGTATGCTGCCCCGCGTGGCCGGCCACAAGATGGGCGTGGACGCCTTGCGTGCCTGCGTGCGCCGCTGCGGCGACATCGGCGTGAAGGTGCTCACGGTCTTCGCCTTTTCTTCCGAGAACTGGAAGCGCCCGCCCGAGGAGGTCTCGGGTCTCATGGAGCTTCTGGGCATGGCGCTGGCGCGTGAAGTGCCGCATCTGCAGGCCGAGGGGGTTCGTATCCATTTTGTTGGTGATCGATCCGGCCTTTCTGACAAGACCCGATCGGGTCTAGCTGACGCCGAAGCCATTACAGCAGGCAACACTCGCCTCATCTTCAACATCTGCTTCAACTACGGTGGCCGCTGGGACATTGCCCAGGCGGCGGGGCGCCTGGCTGCCGAGGGGCGCCCGATCACCGAGGCCAGTCTGGGCGATGCGCTGGCCCTGTCGCACGTGCCCGACCCGGACCTCGTGATCCGCACCGGCGGCGAGCACCGTATCAGCAACTTTCTGCTGTGGCAGTCGGCGTACGCCGAATTCCACTTCTGCGAAAAGCTCTGGCCCGAATTCGACGCACAGGCCCTGGACGAGGCCATCGCCGATTTCAACCGGCGAGAGCGCCGGTTCGGCAAGACCTCGGATCAGGTCCGCGGCGCGCCGCAGCGCGCAGCGGCCTAGTCCCGCAGAGACGATCCAGGCGGTCCACGCGATTCATGCTCAAGCAGCGCATCATCACCGCCGTCCTGCTCCTGGCTGTCCTCCTGCCGGCCTTGTTCTGGCCTTCTCCCTGGCCCTTCGCCCTCGTGGTGCTGGTCCTGCTCGCGGCGGGTGCCTGGGAGTGGGGGCGGCTGAACGCCTTGTCGCAGTCCGGATCGGTCGCCTGCGCCGGGGCCTGCCTGGCACTGTGCGTGCTGTCCTGGTCGGCGGGGCTGGTCGGGCGTGCCTTGCCCACACTCTGGCTCGTGGCCTCTGCCTTGTGGGTGCTGGGAGGCGCCTGGGTGCTGCGCCGCGGGGTGCCCGGCTGGCCCGCCATCCCCCGGCCGCTGCGTCTGGTGGGCGGCGTGGCCGCCCTGTGGCTGGCGTGGCTGGCCGTGGCCCAGGCCCGCGCCGTCGGCATCAATTTCCTCCTGTCGGTCTTCGTGCTGGTCTGGGTGGCTGACGTGGCGGCCTATTTCGCGGGGCGCGCCTTCGGCCTGCGCTTGACGCAGCAGCGCCTTGCGCCTGCCATCAGCCCGGGTAAGAGCTGGGAAGGGGTCTGGGGGGGCATGGCCGCCGTGCTGGCCCTGGCCCTGGCCTGGCGAGAGGCCGACATCGCCTGGCAGGCGGGTGTCTCCAGCCTGTACACCGTGTTGGCGGGTCAGGGCCTGGGCCTGCTGGTGTTGGCCGTGCTGTTTCTCTCGGCCATGAGCGTCGTGGGCGACCTGCTGGAGTCGCTCGTGAAGCGCAGCGCCGGCGCCAAAGACTCCAGCCGCCTGCTACCCGGGCACGGGGGCGTCCTCGATCGCGTGGACGCCTTGCTGCCCACTCTGCCCCTGGCGATGATGCTGCATTCCCTCTCGTACCTCCGATGACTCCCCAACGCATTGCCGTCCTCGGCTCCACCGGCTCCATCGGCACGCAGACCCTGGATGTGATCGGGCGGCACCCCGGCCGCTTCGAGGTTTTTGCCCTCACCGCGGCACGCCAGGTCGACCTGATGCTGCAGCAGTGCGCGCGCTTTCGTCCCACGCTGGCGGTGATGGCCGACGAGGCAGCCGCCCGCGAGCTTGCGTCGCGAATGGCGGCCGAAGGCCTGCCCACGCGCGTGCTGCAGGGACCCGGCGCACTCGAGGAGGTGGCGGCCCACCCCTGCGTCGATGCGGTGATGGCGGCCATCGTGGGCGCCGCCGGTCTGGCCTCGTGCCTCGCGGCGGCACGCGCTGGCAAGCGTCTGCTGCTGGCGAACAAGGAGGCCCTGGTGGTGGGCGGCGACGTCTTCCTGCGCGCGGTGCGCGAGGGCGGGGCGACCCTGCTGCCGATCGACAGCGAGCACTCGGCTATTTTCCAGTCGCTGCCCGAGGACCCCACCACCTGGGACACCCGGGTCGAAAAGATCATCCTCACCGCCTCGGGCGGCCCTTTCCGCACCTGGGAGCCGGCGCGCCTGCGTGCGGTGACCCCCGAGCAGGCCTGCGCCCACCCGAACTGGGTGATGGGCCGCAAGATTTCGGTGGACTCGGCCACGATGATGAACAAGGCTTTGGAGGTGATCGAGGCGCGTTACCTGTTCGGCCTGCCGCCCGAGCGCCTGGAGGTGGTGATCCATCCCCAGAGCGTGATCCACTCGATGGTGCAATACCGTGACACCTCGGTGGTCGCCCAGCTCGGGACGCCAGACATGCGCGTGCCCATCGCCTACGGCCTGGCCTGGCCCGAGCGCGTGACCTCGGGCGCGCAGCCCCTGGATTTTTCCGCGCTGGCCGACATGAGCTTTGAGTCCCTGGACAGCCGGGGTCACCGCGAGCGCTTTCCCGGCCTGCGTCTGGCTTGGGACAGCCTGCGGGGTCCCTCCGGTACGACGGCGGTCCTCAACGCCGCAAACGAAGTCGCGGTCGAGGCCTTCCTCGCTGGCCGCATCCGCTTTGACCAGATCCACGCCCTGAACCTGGCCACGCTGGAGGCCGTCTTGCCCGCGGGCCCGGCCTCGCTGGCCGATCTGATCGAACTCGACGCGCGCTCGCGCAGCGCGGCCTCGCACTCCATCGGCCGTCTCGCCTGATGTGCCGCTGCCTCCGACCATGCTAACCCTCGTCGCGTTCATCGTTGCACTGGGCCTTCTGATCGCCATTCACGAATACGGCCACTACCGTATGGCGGTGGCGTGCGGGGTCAAGGTTCTGCGTTTCTCCGTGGGCTTCGGCAAGGTGCTGGTGCGCTGGCAGCCGCAGCGCCAGAAGCCTGGCCAAGCTACCGAGTTCGTGCTCTGCGCCATTCCGCTGGGGGGCTATGTGCGCATGCTCGACGAACGCGAGGGCGAGGTGGCCCCGCACGAGCAGCACCTGGCTTTCAACCGACAGCCGCTGCGGTCTCGCGCCGCCATCGTCGCGGCTGGCCCCCTGGCCAACCTGGTGATGGCCGTGCTGCTCTACGCGCTGGTGGGCTGGTCTGGATTCGAGGCCCCGCGTGCGATTCTGGCCACGCCGGTGGCCGGCTCGGTGGCCGAGCGCGCCGGCCTGACTGGCGGTGAATGGGTGCAGGCCGGTGGCTTTGAGGGCGAGGCCCTGCAGCCCCTGGACTCCTTCGACGACCTGCGCTGGCTGCTCACGCAGGGCGCCCTGGACGGGCGGGATGTGAAGCTGCAGATCACGCAGGGCCCGCAAGGGCGCCAGCGCCACGTCGTGCTGCCCCTGGCGGCCCTGGACGTGCGTGAGGCGGACGCGGCCCTGACCCGGCGTATCGGTGTGGTGGGCCCGCTCACACGACCCCTGATCGGCGAGGTCACGCCTGGCGGCGCGGCGCAACGCGCCGGACTGCGGCAGGGCGATCAGGTGCTGGCGGTAGGCGGGCTGGCCATCCTCGACGGACAGCAGCTGCGCGAGTGGGTGCGGGCTCAGGTGGCGGCTGGCCAGGGGGTGGCCAGCGACTGGCGCGTGCTGCGTGAAGGCCAGGAGGTGGTGCTGCGGGTGACGCCGGATGTCGTGCCGGCCCCGAGCGGGCCCGGGGTAGGGCCCAGGGTGGGGCGCATTGGCGCCTACGTTGGGGCAGCGCCAGAGATGGTGCAGGTGCAGCATGGGCCCCTCGAGGGCCTCTGGCGGGGCCTGGAGCGCACCTGGGATACCTCCGCGCTGACGCTGCGGATGATGGCGCGCATGGTGACCGGGGAGGCCTCCCTCAAGAACCTGAGCGGCCCCCTGACCATCGCCGATTACGCAGGTAAATCCGCCAGCCAGGGGGTCACGCAGTACCTTGTGTTCCTTGCCCTGATTAGCGTGAGCCTGGGAGTCCTGAACCTGCTGCCCATCCCCGTCCTCGATGGGGGGCACCTGATGTATTATCTTTGGGAGTTTGTGACTGGGCGCAGCGTGTCCGAAGCCTGGATGGACCGCCTGCAACGCGGTGGCGTGGCCGTCCTGATGATTCTCATGTCCGTCGCCTTGTTCAACGACGTGACCCGCATGCTCGGTTGAATCCATTCCTGCGCGCCCGCTTCTGGTCGCGGACCTACCCGGAATCCATGAAGAAAAATTTCAAGCGCCTCGCTGCGCGGACCCTGGTGAGCGTTGCAGCCATGGCCCTGGCGGTCCATGCCTGGGCGGTCGACCCTTTCAGCGTCCGCGACATCCGGGTCGAGGGCCTGCAGCGCGTCGAACCCGGTACCGTTTTCGCGTCGCTGCCGGTGCGCGTGGGCGAGCAATACACCGACGACAAAGGCGCCGCTGCCATCCGAGCGCTCTTCGCGCTGGGCCTGTTCAAGGACGTGCGCCTGGAGGTCGATGGCGACGTGCTGGTGGTGATCGTCGAAGAACGCCCCACCGTCGCTGACATCAACTTCGTCGGCATGCGCGAGTTTGAAAAGGACGCCATCAAAAAATCTCTGCGTGACATCGGTCTGACCGAGGGGCGCCCCTACGACCAGGCCCTGACCGACGCCGCCGAACAAGAGCTCAAGCGCCAGTACATCAACCGCAGCCTGTACGGCGCCGAGGTGGTGGCCACCGTCACGCCTATCGAGCGCAATCGCGTCAACCTCACCTTCACCGTCACCGAGGGCGAAGTGGCCAAGATCCGCGATGTGCGCATCGTGGGCAACAAGGCCTTTAGCCAGAGCACCCTCAAGAACCTGTTCGACCAGGACACCGGTGGTTTCCTCAGTTGGTACACCAAGTCCAACCGCTACTCGCGCGTCAAGCTCAATGCCGACCTCGAGTCGCTGCGATCCTTCTACACCCAGCGCGGTTATCTGGAGTTCAACGTCGACAGCACGCAGGTGGCGATGTCGCCGGACAAGCAGTCGATCACCATCACGGTCAACGTCACCGAGGGCGAGCGCTTCGTCGTGAGCGACGTGAAGCTGGAAGGCAACTACCTGGGCCGCGACGAGGAGTTCAAGACCTTCATCACCATCCGCGCCGGCGAACCCTACAACGGCGAGCGCGTGGCCGAGACCACCAAGGCCTTCACGGAGTATTTCGGCAACTTCGGCTATGCCTTCGCGCAGGTCGAGGCCCGTCCCGAGATCGACCGCGCCACCAACCGCGTCAGCCTGCGCATCCTGGCCGAGCCCGGACGCCGGGCCTATGTGCGCCGTATCAATGTGTCGGGTAACACCCGCACCCGCGACGAAGTGATCCGGCGCGAGTTCCGCCAGTACGAGGCCAGCTGGTATGACGGCGACCGCATCAAGCGCTCGCGTGACCGGGTAGACCGCCTGGGCTTTTTCCGCGACGTGAACGTGGAGACCGTCAACGTTCCTGGTGCGCCCGACCAAGTCGATCTGAACGTCAACGTCACCGAGAAGCCCACCGGCAGCGTCTCGCTCTCGGCGGGTTTCTCTAGCGCCGACAAGCTGGGACTGGGCTTTGGCATCCGCCAGGAAAACGCCTTCGGCTCGGGCCGCTACCTGGCGGCGGAGGTCAATACCTCCAAGTTCAACCGCACCATGGTGCTGTCGACGGTAGACCCTTATTTCACCAACGACGGCGTGTCCCGTGCCATGGACATCTTCCACCGCACCACGCGCCCCTACGCAGCCCAGGGTGGCAGCTACGAGATCGTCACCTCCGGCGCGGGCATGCGTTTTGGCGTGCCGTTCTCCGAGGTCGACACGGTGGCTTTTGGCGCCAACGTGGAGCGCACGCAAATCAATCGGGGCCTGGCGCTGCCCTCGTCCTTTGACACCTACATCACCCGCTACGGCGACACCACCACGCTAGTGCCCCTGACCCTTGGTTGGGGTCGCGACAGCCGTGACAGCGCCCTGGTGCCCACCACCGGTCGTGTGCAGCGCGCGTCGGCCGAGATGGGGGTGGCTGGCGATGCCCGCTATGTCCGCGGTAACCTGCAGTTCCAACAGTACTTTCCGCTGACCAAGCAGTACACCCTGGCACTCAACAGCGAACTGGCCATGGGCAAGGGGCTGGGAGGGCGTGACCTGCCGATCTTCAAGAAATTCTACAGCGGCGGCCTGGGCACGGTGCGTGGATTCCAGCAAGGCACGCTCGGCCCGCGCGACCCGGTTGACGGCGCGACGGTGGGCGGCGCCAAGCGCATTACCCTCAACGGGGAATTGGTCATGCCTTTGCCCGGCGCCGGTAACGACCGGACGCTGCGGATGTACACCTTCCTCGATGCCGGCAACGTCTACGCCGAGAACCAGCGGATCGATCTGGGCGAGCTGCGGTCGTCGGTGGGTTTCGGCCTGTCGTGGGTCTCGCCCATGGGTCCTCTGCGCCTGGGAATCGCCAACCCGATCCGCAAGCGCCCCGAGGATAAAATCCAGAGAATTCAATTCCAGATCGGAACCTCGTTCTAATGAAGACCATACGCCGTCATTGGGGGGCCAGCCTCCTAGGTTTGCTGCTTGCGGCCTCGCCGGCGTTCGCGCAGGAATTCCGCATCGGGTTCGTCAGCACCGATCGCATCTTCCGCGAAGCCAATACCGCGAAGGTTGCCCAGACCAAGCTGGAGCAGGAGTTCTCCCGTCGCGAGAAGGAACTCAATGACATGGGCAATGCGCTCAAGGCCGCCTCCGACCGCCTCGAGCGCGATGCGCCCACCCTGGCCGAGACCCAGCGCGCCGCCCGCCAGAAGGCCTTGATGGACCAGGACCGCGATTTCCAACGCAAGCGCCGTGAGTTCCAGGAAGACCTCAACGCGCGCAAGAACGAAGAACTGCAGCAGGTCCTGGAACGCGCCAACCGCGTGATCCGCCAGGTCGCCGAGCAAGAGAAATACGACCTCATCATCCAGGAGGCCGTGTACATCAGCCCCAAGCATGACATCACCGAGAAGGTGATCCGGGCGCTCAACGCGAGCCGGTGAGGTGACGCTGCGACTGGGTGACATCGTCCAGCAACTCGGCGGGCAGCTGCATGGCGACCCCGAGCTGTCCATCACCGGCCTGGCGCCCCTGGAAACCGCGACGCCCTCGGAGCTGAGTTTCCTCAGTAACCCCCGTTACCAACCGCAACTGGCCGCCTCCAAGGCGGCCTGCGTCATCGTGGCGCCAGCGATGCGTGATGTGGCCCGCGCCCGCGGTGCAGCCATCGAGGCGGATGATCCCTATCTGTACTTCGCGCGCGTGACCCAGGTGTGGAAGGCGCGTCGTGCTGCCGCCAGCGGACCGCGACTCCACCCCAGCGCGGTGATCGACCCCGGGGCCCAGGTGGACCCTACTGCCCGCATCGGCCCTCTGTGCGTGATCGAGCGCGGCGTGCGCATCGGCCCTGGCACCGAACTCAAGTCCCGTGTGACGGTACACGAGGACTGCGTGATTGGCGCGCGTTGCATTGTCCATTCCGGCGTGGTGATCGGCGCCGACGGCTTCGGCTTCGCTCCCAATCAGGGGGCCTGGGAAAAGATCGAGCAACTGGGCGCGGTGCGCATCGGCGACGACGTGGAAATCGGTGCCAACACCTGCATCGACCGCGGTGCGCTGGCCGACACCGAAATCGAAGATGGCGTCAAGCTGGACAACCTGATCCAGGTGGGGCACAACGTGCGGATCGGCCGCCATACCGCCATCGCGGGCTGTGTGGCGATTGCCGGCAGCGCGCGCATTGGGGCGCACTGCACCATCGGCGGAAAGTCCGGCATCGTCGGGCACCTGACCATCGCCGACCATGTGCACGTGTCGGCCATGTCGCTTGTGAGCCGCTCCATCCTCAAGCCCGGTGTCTATACCGGCGTGTTCCCCATCGACGACAATGCCGCCTGGGAAAAGAACGCCGCCACGCTGCGCCAGCTCCACACCCTGAGGGATCGCATCAGGGCCCTCGAGAAGAACAAACCATGATGGATATCCACCAAATCCTCAAGCAACTGCCTCACCGCTACCCCTTCCTGCTCGTGGATCGGGTGCTGTCCATCGAGGCGGGCAAGCGCATCGTGGCGCTCAAGAACGTCACCATGAACGAGCCGTTCTTCACCGGCCACTTTCCGCACCGGCCGGTCATGCCGGGCGTCCTGATCTTGGAAGCCATGGCGCAGGCCGCGGCGCTGCTGTCCTTCGACACCCAGGGTGTCACGCCCGACGACAAGACGGTGTACTACTTCGCCGGTATCGATGGCGCGCGCTTCAAGCGTCCAGTGGAACCCGGTGACCAGCTCACGCTGGACGTGACCCTGGAGCGGGCCAAGGCCGGCATCTTCAAGTTCAAGGGCGTGACGCGCGTGGGTGACGAGATCGCGTGCGAAGCCGAACTCATGTGCACCATGCGCCGCATCGACGGCTAGATATCGGCCTGCTGGCACTCCCTGGTTTGAAGTCCGCATGTCCTCGTTGATCCATCCCACCGCCATCGTCGCGCCGGGCGCTCAGATCGACCCGACGGTCTCGATCGGTCCCTATACCGTTATCGGGCCGCATGTGCGCATTGGCGCCGGCACCACGGTTGGTCCGCACTGCGTGATCGAGGGGCATACCACCATCGGCCGAGACAACCGCATCTTCCAGTTTGCTTCGCTGGGTGCCATCCCCCAGGACAAGAAATACGCCGGCGAGCCTTGCGAGCTGGTGATCGGCGACCGCAATACCATCCGCGAGTTCACCACCTTCAACATCGGATCGCCTGGCGGCGGCGGCGTGACCCGCATCGGCAACGACAACTGGCTCATGGCCTATGTGCACATCGCACATGACTGCGTTGTCGGTGACCACACGATCTTCGCGAACAACAGCCAGCTGGCTGGTCACGTCGAGGTGGGCGACTGGGTCATCCTCGGTGGCTTTACCGTGGTCCACCAGTTCGTGCGCATCGGCGCGCACGGCATGACGGCCATGTGCTCTTTGCTCTTTGCCGATCAGCCCCCCTTCGTCATGAGCCAGGGCCAGCCGGCCAAGGCGCGTTCCATGAACTTCGAGGGGCTTCGCCGCCGCGGCTTCTCGCCCGAGCGCATCGCCGCGGTCAAGGCCATGCACAAGTCCCTGTATCGCGACGACCTGACCCTCGAAGAGGCGCAGGTGCGCATCGCCACCTTGGCCGACGCCACGCCCGAGGCCCGCCCCGACGTGGACATGATGAAGTCCTTCCTCGCGGGCGTCTCGCCCCAGCGCGGTATCGTGCGATGACCGGCATGCGGGTCGGCATGGTGGCTGGCGAGGTGTCCGGCGACCTGCTGGCCGGCTTGCTGCTGGCGGGCATGAAGCGCCGCTGGCCCGGGTTGCAGGCCTATGGGATCGGCGGTCCGCAGATGGCGGCCCAGGGCTTTCAGGCGCTGTGGCCGCACGAGAAGCTGGCGGTGCGCGGGTATGTCGAAGTCCTGCGCCACTACCGCGAGATCGTCGGCATCCGCCGCCAGCTCCGCGAGCGCTTGCTGGCCGATGCACCGCCCCTGTTTGTTGGTGTGGACGCGCCCGACTTCAACCTGGACCTCGAGGCCAGCCTGAAGGCCCGAGGCCTGCGCACCGTCCATTTCGTCTGTCCCTCGGTCTGGGCCTGGCGCGCGGGGCGCATCGACCAGATCCGCCGCAGCGCCGATCACGTGCTGTGCCTCTTTCCCTTCGAGCCCGAGCTGTTGGCGCGGCACAGTGTCCCCGCGACCTATGTGGGGCATCCCTTGGCCGACGTGATCCCCGCCCAGGCCGATCGCGCGGGGGCGCGGCGTGCGCTGGGGCTGCAGGAGGACGATGAAGTGCTGGCGGTGCTGCCTGGCAGCCGTGCGTCGGAGATCCGCTACCTGGCCGACGTCTTTTTTGAAGCCACGCTGCGCGTGCAGCGGGCGCGCCCGAGGTTGAAGGTTGTCGTGCCGGCCCTGCCCGCGCTGCGCGCACCGATCGAGGCCGCAGCCCGGCGGGCCGGCTGCGCGGAGGGCTTGCAGGTGCTCGAGGGCCGCTCGCACCTGGCCCTGGCCGCCTGCGACCTGACCCTGATCGCCAGCGGCACGGCCACCCTGGAGGCGGCGCTGTTCAAGCGGCCGATGGTGATCGCCTACCGCATGAACGCGATCAGCTGGCAGATCATGAAGCGCCAGGCCCTGCAGCCCTGGGTGGGCCTGCCCAACATCCTCTTGCGACAGATGGCGGTGCCCGAACTCCTGCAGCACGAGGCCACACCCGAGCGCCTGGCGCGGGCTGTCCTCGATTGGCTCGAGGCGCCTGAGAGAATGACAGCCGTCCGCGACCAGTTCGTGCAATTGCACGACGCGCTGCGGCGCGACACGCCCACCCTTGCCACCGATGCGATCGCCCAAGTCCTCCAAGCCTGACCGCGCGCGCCGCCGCCCGCTGGTCGCACAGGCCAGCCTCGACTGGGACCCGCTGGGCCTGATCGCGGGCGTGGACGAGGCGGGTCGTGGCCCGCTGGCGGGGCCTGTGGTGGCGGCGGCCGTCATCCTGGACGACACACAGCCCATCGCCGGCCTGGCCGATTCGAAGGTGCTGACCGCTTTGCGGCGCGAGCGTCTGTTCGACGAGATCCGTGCGAAGGCCCTGTGCTGCTCGATCGCGCAGGCCAGCGTCCTGGAGATCGATCGCCTTAATATTCTGCAGGCCACGATGCTGGCCATGCAGCGCGCGGTCGAAGGCCTGCGCCTGAAGCCGGTGAAGGTGCTGGTGGACGGTAACCGACTGCCGACACTGGGCGTGCTGTCCGAGGCGATCGTCGGCGGCGACGCCCGCGTAGCCGCCATCAGCGCCGCCTCTATCCTGGCCAAGGTGCACCGTGACCGTCTGTGCGCCGCGCTGCACGAGCAGTATCCCCAGTACGGCTTTGCCGGACACAAAGGCTACGGCACGCCCGAGCACTTGCAGGCTTTGCGCGAACACGGCGCCTGTCCCGAGCACCGGCGCAGTTTCTCGCCAGTGGCCGCCGCCATCGTGGCGCGCGAGGGCACGATCGCATGACCAGTGACTTCATCACGTCGCGGGACAACCCCTGGCTCAAGGGCCTTCGCAAGCTGGCGCAGGACGGCGCCGAGTCCCGGCGCGCGGGCCAGGCCTGGCTGGAGGGTGATCACCTGTGCCGAGCGCTGCTTGCACGCGGGTGGCGGCCTGAAGTGGCGGTGTTCGCGCAGAGCGCGTGGGCACAGGTGCCCGGCGAGTTGGCCGCTGCCGCACCGCGTAACGTCATCGTGCCGGATCCTCTGTTCGAAAGCGTCAGCGGCCTGCCGTCTCCCGCTCGCATGGGGTTTGTGATCGGCCTGCCCGCAGCGCCCGCGATCGACGCCCATGCGCCCACCGTCATCCTCGATCGCGTGCAGGACGCCGGTAACGTGGGGGCGATCCTGCGCTGCGCCGCAGCCTTCGGCTTCACCCAGGTGGTGGCGTTACAGGGCACTGCGGCCCTGTGGTCGCCCAAGGTGTTGCGCGCCGGCATGGGCGCGCATTTCGGGCTGCGCCTCGTCGACTCTGTGCAGCCTGAAGTTTTGACGCAATTGGCGGTACCCGTGATCACCACCAGCTCGCACGGCGGCACGTTGCTGCATCGCGCGCAGCTGCCCTGGCCTTGTGCCTGGGCCTTCGGGCACGAAGGGCAGGGGGTGGGGGCTGAGGTGTCCGGGCGGGCGAGCCTGGCGGTGCGCATCGTGCAGCCCGGAGGCGAGGAGTCGCTGAACGTGGCGGCTGCGGCAGCCATCTGCCTGCACGCGAGCGCGGCGGGTCAGGCGGGCTGAGCGGGCCGGCGAGAAGGACGCAGGCCCCGGTCTCAGGTGGCCGCTTCGAGCCCGTTCCTGAAATGCGCCTGCATGCGCTGGGCTGCGGCGGCGGCATCGCGGCGCAAGAGCGCCTCCATCACCTGGCCATGTTCCTGAAGCGATTCCTCGATGCGGCCCGATTTCAGCAGCGATTGCTGCCGATTGAGCTTCATCACCTTGCGCAGATCGGCCACCATCTGGTTACGCCATTTGTTGCCAGCGATGTCCAGCAGGCGCAGGTGGAAGCGCTCGTTGAGGGTGAAGAATCGGTCTCGGTCGGCCACGGCCGCCGCGAGTTCCTCGTGCAGCGCCTGTAATTCCTCCAGCTGCGCCTGGCTGGCCGCCTGCGCCACGACGCCGGCGGCATCGCTTTCGAGCAGGGCCAGCAGGTGGTAGACCTCGGCCATGTCCCGCTCGGAGACCTCGGTGACATAGGCGCCGCGTCGCACCTTCATGGTGACCAGGCCCTCGGCCGCCAGGACCTTCAGGGCCTCCCGCAAGGGGGTGCGGCTGATGCCGTATTCCTCGGCCAGACGGATCTCGTCGATCCAGCTGCCGGGCTCGAGCTGGCGGCCGAAGATCCGCTGGCGCAAAAGCTCCGCCACCTCCTCATAGAGGGCGCGAGGGGCCAGGGACACAGCAGCCATATGCGAGATTCTAAAACAGATTCTGCATTCATAATTATGAATAATCTTGTAAACTGTCGGGCAATTTGATGGAAACAGCCAGATGAGCCAAGCACCGGAATTCCAGAAAGCCACCCTCGAAGCCTGGGCCAAGGCCGCCGCCAAGTCTGCGCCCGGCGGCCATGTGGAGGCGCTCAACTGGGTGACGCCCGATGGCATCACCGTCAAGCCGCTATACACGGCGGCGGATGTGAAGGGCCTGGCCCATGCGGACACGCTGCCCGGCTTTGAGCCCTATCTGCGCGGCCCGCAGGCCACCATGTATGCGGTGCGGCCCTGGACCATCCGCCAGTACGCCGGCTTTTCCACTGCCGAGGAGTCCAACGCCTTCTACCGCAAGGCCCTGGCCGCGGGCGGGCAGGGTGTGTCGGTGGCCTTTGACCTGGCCACCCATCGTGGCTATGACAGCGACCATCCGCGGGTGACTGGCGACGTCGGCAAGGCCGGCGTTGCGATTGACAGCGTGGAGGACATGAAGGTGCTGTTTGACGGCATCCCGCTGGACAAGGTCTCGGTGTCCATGACCATGAACGGCGCGGTGCTGCCGGTGCTGGCCGGCTACATCGTGGCGGCCGAGGAGCAGGGCGTACCGCAGGCCCAGCTCTCGGGGACCATCCAGAACGACATCCTCAAGGAGTTCATGGTCCGCAACACCTACATCTACCCGCCCGAGCCGAGCATGCGGATCATCGGCGACATCATCGAGTACACGGCGAAGAACATGCCGAAGTTCAACTCGATCTCGATCTCGGGCTATCACATGCAGGAAGCCGGGGCCAACCAGGCGCTGGAACTGGCCTTCACCCTGGCCGACGGAAAAGAGTACGTGAAGACCGCGCTGGCCAAGGGCCTGGACGTGGACGACTTCGCGGGAAGGCTGTCCTTCTTCTGGGCGGTCGGCATGAACTTCTACCTGGAGATCGCCAAGATGCGTGCGGCGCGTCTCTTGTGGTGCCGGATCATGAAGGGCTTTAACGCCCAGAACCCCAAGAGCCTGATGCTGCGCACCCACTCGCAGACTTCCGGCTGGTCGCTCACCGAGCAGGATCCGTACAACAACGTGGTGCGCACCACCATCGAGGCGATGGCCGCGGTGTTCGGTGGGACGCAGTCGCTGCACACCAACTCCTTTGACGAAGCCATCGCGCTGCCCAGCGCCACGTCCTCGCGCATTGCACGCAACACGCAGTTGATCATCCAGGAAGAAACCCACATCACGAATGTGATCGACCCCTGGGCCGGCAGCTACATGATGGAAAAGCTCACCCAGGACATGGCCGATGCCGCCTGGACGATCATCGAAGAGGTCGAGGCCCTGGGCGGCATGACCCGCGCAGTCGACTCGGGCTGGGCCAAGCTCAAGATCGAGGCGGCCGCCGCGGAGAAGCAGGCCCGCATCGACTCGGGCAAGGACGTCATCGTCGGCGTCAACAAGTACAAGCTCGCCGAGGAGGACGCCATCGAGATTCTCGAGGTGGACAACGTCAAGGTGCGCGAGCAGCAGATCGTGCGCCTGCAGAAGATCAAGGCCAGCCGCGACAAGGCGAAGGTCGAGAAGGCGCTGGCGCAGATCACCGCCATCGCCGAAAGCGGCCAGGGCAATCTGCTGGCCGCCAGCGTGGAGGCGATCCGCGCCCGTGCCACCGTCGGCGAGGTGTCCGACGCGCTGGAAAAAGTGTTTGGGCGCCATCGCGCCGATACGCAGAAGGTGACCGGTGTGTACGCAGCTGCCTACGACTCGGCCGAGGGCTGGGACAAACTCAAGGAAGAAATCGCGCAGTTCGCCCAGGACCATGGACGTCGCCCGCGGGTGATGATCTCCAAGCTGGGGCAGGACGGCCACGACCGCGGTGCCAAGGTGGTGGCCACGGCCTATGCCGACTTGGGCTTTGATGTGGACATGGGGCCGCTGTTTCAGACCCCCGAGGAATGCGCGCGCCAGGCCATTGAGAACGATGTGCACGCTGTGGGTGTGTCCACCCTGGCTGCCGGCCACAAGACGCTGGTGCCGGCCATCATCGCCGAGCTCAAAAAGCAGGGCGCCGACGACATCATCGTCTTCGTGGGCGGTGTGATTCCACGCCAAGACTATGAGTTCTTGTACGACGCGGGCGTCAAGGGCATCTACGGCCCCGGCACCCCCATCCCGGCCAGCGCCAAGGACGTGCTCGAGCAGATTCGCCGGGCGCAAGGCGAGAAGTGATACAGTAATACGGTATCACTTCACGGAGTCTGCCATGGCTGTATCCGTCCGCATGGATCCCTTGCTCGAGCGCGAGCTCGAGGCCGCCGCGCGCTTGCAAGGCGTGAGCAAGTCGCAGTTCATCATCGACGCGGTCGAGCGTGCCCTCGGTCGCAAGAACCCCTACGAGCTCCTGCTGAAGGTGCAAGAGGAAATGGGCGCGTACAACACGGCGTCCCGGTCTGCAGCCAGCGAACCTGCCCGCGCTGGCGAGAGCACCCGCCAGCGGGTTCGGCGCGTGCTGCAAGCGCGTCATGACACCGCCTGCGCGCCCGAGCCTGCCAAGCCAGCCCCTGCAAGCCGCAAGCGTGCCGGGAAGACCCGATGAAACCTGCGCTGGTGGATGCAAGTGCGCTCATCGCTCTGTTCGACCCTGCGGATGCGGCGCACGCGCGCTATACCCGCTTGTTGCAGGCGCAGGGCGCGCACTTGCGCTTGCACAGCGTCTGGCCCTGCATCGTCGAGGCCTCGCACCTGCTGCGCGGCGCCGCCAAGTACGGGATGCTGCGGTGGATCGGCCATGGCGCGGTGCAGGTGTTTCCCATCGACAGCACCGACCTGCTGGAGTTCGTACCGGTGATGCAGCAGCACTCCGAGCCGCCTCGCAGCAGCATGAATCTGGCCGACGCGGCCTTGTATTGGCTGGCCGCCGAAACCGGCATTCACACCGTCATGACCCGTGACGTCCGCGATTTTTCGCGCTATCGCCTGCCCGATGGCGGCTCGTTCGAGATCCTGTGACGTCTGTCGTCGTCGCCGACCTCGCACCTACGGTTCTTGGCGAGCCGGGGCCCGCGCAGCGCCGCGCCATCGCCAAGACCATCACGCTGCTGGAGTCCACTCGCGCCGATCACCGCGCTCAGGGAGACCAGCTCCTGACCGAGCTACTGCCGCACACCGGTCGAAGCTTCCGCCTGGGCATCTCCGGTGTGCCGGGCGTGGGCAAGAGCACCTTCATCGAGGTGCTGGGCCTGTACCTGATCGGGCAGGGGCATCGCGTGGCGGTGCTCACCATTGATCCCTCCAGCACCGTCTCGGGCGGCTCCATTCTGGGCGACAAGACCCGGATGGAGCAGCTTTCCGTGAACGAGCGGGCCTATATCCGGCCCAGTCCCTCCAGCGGCACGCTGGGCGGCGTCGCTGAAAAAACGCGCGAGGCCATGCTGGTGTGCGAGGCCGCCGGCTATGACATCGTCATCGTTGAAACCGTGGGCGTGGGCCAGAGCGAGACCGCGGTGGCCGGCATGACCGACATGTTCGTGCTGATGCAACTGCCCAATGCCGGCGACGACCTGCAGGCGATCAAGAAGGGCGTGATGGAGCTGGCCGACCTGGTGGTGATCAACAAGGCCGACCTCGACGTCGACGCCGCCACCCGCGCCGAGGCGCAGATCACCAGCGCGCTGCGCCTGTTCACGCAGCACGGGCGCGATACCGGCGCGTGGCGGGCCCGGGTGCTGCAACTGAGCGCCCTGAAGGCCACCGGCATCGACGCCTTCTGGGCGAGCGTGAGCCGCTTTCGCGAGGCGCAAAACGCCACCGGGCAGCTGCAGGCGCGCCGACAGAGCCAGTCCCTGGCCTGGATGTGGGAGCGCATCGAATCGGGCCTGCGCCAGGAATTCCGCGAGCACCCCGCCGTGCGCCAGCTGCTACCCACCCTCGTTGCCGACGTGCAGGCCGCGCGTGTGCCGGCCTCCACCGCCGCCCGCCAGTTGCTGCAGGCGCGCAGGACCTAGATTTCAACAGTCAATTTTTCACTTTCACTACAACCACCCAGACGGACTGCCATGCAAGACATCCTCGATCAACTGGAGAAAAAGCGCGAAGCTGCACGCCTGGGCGGCGGTGAAAAGCGCATTGACGCCCAGCACAAGAAAGGCAAGCTCACTGCGCGTGAGCGGCTAGAGCTCTTGCTGGACGACGGCACCTTCGAAGAATGGGACATGTTCGTCGAGCACCGCTGCACCGACTTTGGCATGCAGGACCAGAAGATCCCTGGCGACGGCGTGGTCACCGGCTACGGCATGATCAACGGCCGCCTGGTCTTCGTGTATAGCCAGGACTTCACGGTCTTTGGCGGCGCGCTGTCCGAGGCGCATGCCGAGAAGATCTGCAAGGTGATGGACCAGGCCATGAAGGTTGGCGCACCCGTGATCGGCCTGAACGACTCAGGTGGCGCCCGCATCCAGGAAGGCGTGGCGTCGCTAGGCGGCTACGCCGAGGTGTTTCAGCGCAACGCGATGGCCTCGGGCGTGGTGCCGCAGATCTCGATGATCATGGGCCCGAGCGCTGGCGGTGCGGTGTACTCGCCAGCCATGACGGACTTCATCTTCATGGTCAAGGACAGTTCCTACATGTTCGTGACCGGCCCCGAGGTGGTCAAGACCGTGACGCACGAGGAAGTGTCCGCCGAAGAACTGGGTGGCGCGCATACGCATACCGCCAAGAGCGGCGTAGCCGACCTGGCCTTCGACAACGACGTCGAGGCGCTGATCATGCTGCGGCGCTTCTTCTCCTACCTGCCCCTGAACAACCGTGAGAAGGCGCCCCTGCGCCCGAGCAACGACCCGGCCGACCGCATGGACCTGTCGCTGGACACGCTGGTGCCGGACAACCCGAACAAGCCCTACGACATGAAGGAGCTGATCGCCAAGACGGTGGACGACGGCGACTTCTTCGAGATCCAGCCCGAGTACGCCAAGAACATTCTGATCGGCTTTGCCCGTATGGAGGGGCAAACCGTGGGCATAGTGGCCAACCAGCCCCTGGTGCTGGCCGGCTGCCTGGATATCAAGAGTTCGATCAAGGCGGCGCGTTTTGTTCGGTTTTGCGATGCCTTCAATATCCCGGTAATCACCTTCGTGGACGTGCCAGGCTTCATGCCGGGTACCAGTCAGGAGTACGGCGGCATCATCAAGCACGGCGCCAAGTTGCTCTATGCCTATGCAGAATGCACGGTGCCCAAGGTCACGGTGATCACCCGCAAGGCCTACGGTGGTGCCTATGACGTGATGGCCTCCAAGCACCTGCGCGGTGACGTCAACTTCGCCTGGCCCAACGCCGAGATCGCGGTGATGGGGGCCAAGGGCGCGGTGGAAATCATCTTCCGCGAGGACAAGGGCGACCCGGCCAAGCTGGCCGCCAAGGAAGCCGAGTACAAGGCGCGCTTTGCTAATCCCTTTGTGGCGGGTGCGCGTGGCTTCATCGACGATGTGATCTTGCCGCATGAGACGCGCAAGCGGATCTGCCGGTCTTTGGTGATGCTGCGTGACAAGAAGATCGAGAACCCTTGGCGCAAGCACGGGAATATTCCGCTGTGAGTGCTGTGTTCGCCTTTTCTTCGCGCGCTGGATCGGGCTGCGTGGGCGTTTTGCTCCGTGTCCCCCGCGCTTCGCGCTCCTCCTTTACCTACGCAAAACGCCCACGCAGCCCGATCCCGGACGTGTGGTGTTCGGTGCGCCTGCAGGTCTCTCCCTTTGCAGCAAGGGGCACGGTGTGTCCGCCGCAGCGAAGTCAAGGAGGAGCCCGAAGGGCGGGGGACATGAGCGGAGGCGAATACACCGTGCCCCTTGCGGGCCCAGACGCCATTACCGCGCCCCTTGTGGGCCCAGACGCCATTACCGCGCCCCTTGTGGGCCCAGAAAAAATTGAAGACTGCAATGTTCTCGGACCGGAGACCTTTCATGTTTAAGAAGATCCTGATCGCCAACCGCGGTGAAATCGCCTGCCGCGTCATCAAGACCGCCCGCAAGATGGGCATCGCCACCGTCGCCGTCTACTCCGATGCTGACCGTGACGCCCGCCATGTGCGCCTGGCCGACGAGGCCGTCCACATTGGTGCCGCCCCCAGTCGCGAAAGCTACCTGCTGGCCGACCGCATCATCGCCGCCTGCAAGCAGACTGGCGCGCAGGCGGTGCACCCTGGCTATGGCTTCTTGTCCGAAAACGAAGACTTTGCGAAGAAGGTCGAAGAACAGGGCATCGTCTTCATCGGTCCCAAGCATTACTCGATCGCCGCGATGGGCGACAAGATCGCTTCCAAGAAACTGGCCAAGGAAGCCAAGGTTTCTACCATTCCCGGCTGGAACGATGCCATCGAATCCGCCGAGCGCGCCGTGCAGATCGCCAAGGACATTGGGTATCCGGTGATGATCAAGGCCTCGGCCGGCGGTGGTGGCAAGGGTCTGCGCGTGGCGTTCAACGACAAGGAGGCCTTCGAGGGCTTCACCTCCTGCCGTAACGAGGCTCGCAACAGCTTCGGCGACGACCGCGTCTTCATCGAGAAGTTTGTCGAGGAGCCGCGCCATATCGAGATCCAGGTCCTGGGCGACGCCCACGGCCACGTGATCTACCTGAACGAGCGCGAGTGCTCCATCCAGCGCCGTCACCAGAAGGTGATTGAAGAGGCGCCGTCCCCCTTCATCAGCGACGCGACCCGCAAAGCCATGGGCGAACAAGCCGTGGCGCTGGCCAAGGCGGTGAAGTACCAGAGCGCAGGTACGGTGGAATTTGTGGTTGGCAAGGACCAGAGCTTCTACTTTCTGGAGATGAACACCCGTCTGCAGGTGGAGCATCCGGTGACCGAATGCATCACCGGGCTGGACCTGGTGGAGCTCATGATCCGGGTGGCGGCGGGTGAGAAGCTGCCCCTGACACAGGCCGACGTGAAGCGCGAGGGCTGGGCCATCGAGTGCCGAATCAACGCGGAGGACCCGTTCCGGGGCTTCCTGCCGTCGACCGGCCGACTGGTGCGCTTTCAGCCGCCGCCCGAGACCATGTTCGCGGCAGACACCGACGCACTACACGGCGTGCGCGTGGACACTGGCGTGGCCGAGGGCGGCGAGATTCCGATGTACTACGACTCCATGATCGCCAAGCTGATCGTGCACGGTACCGACCGCAATGAGGCGATTGCCAAGATGCGCGAGGCGCTCAACGGCTTCGTGATCCGCGGCGTGTCCAGCAACGTGCCGTTCCAGGCGGCGCTGCTGGCGCACCCGAAGTTCAAGGCGGGCGACTTCAACACCGGCTTCATCGCCGAGCACTATGGCAAGGGCTTCCGTGCCGAGGATGTGACCCACGACGACCCGCGCTTCCTGATCGCGCTCGCGGCCTATGTGAACCGCCGTTCGCTGGAGCGCTCGGCTGGCATCACCGGGCAGCTGCAGGGGCACGAGTTCAAAGTGGGTTCAGACTTTGTTGTGGTGCAGCTGGGTGAGAACGGCCAGCATGTGCACCACCCGGTAAGGGTCGACGGCTTTGACATCGACAGCGGTGCCAGCGTGATCGAGGTCGAGGGCAAGTTATTTGACCTTCGCAGCAACTGGCACTTGGGTGCCAATCGCATTCGCGGAACGGTCAACGGACAACCTTTCACCGCACAAGTCGAGCGTGGCTTGGCGCGCAGCCCGGTGGCCATCTCCATCAGCCACAACGGCACCCGCATGGAAGCCATGGTGCTGGGTTCGCGTACCGCGCAGATGTTCAAGCTGATGCCGTATAAGGCCCCGCCCGATATGAGCCGCTTCCTGCTCTCGCCCATGCCAGGGCTGTTGGTTGACGTGTCTGTCCAGCCCGGGCAGAAGGTACAGGCAGGCGAGCGTCTGGCGGTGATCGAAGCGATGAAGATGGAGAACGTGCTGTTTGCCGCGGCCGACGGCGTGGTGGGCAAGCTGCTCGCGTCCAAGGGCGAATCGCTGGCGGTGGACCAGGCGATCCTGGAGTTCGAATGAGCACGCCGCGTCCCTTCAAGGTGCTGGGCGTCCAGCAGATCGCCATCGGGGGGCCCAGCAAAGATCGTCTGAGGACCCTTTGGGTGGAGATGTTCGGGCTGGAGGTCACCGGCAACTTCGTGAGCGAGCGCGAGAACGTCGACGAGGACATCTGCGCGATGGGAGTAGGGCCCTTCAAGGTGGAAGTGGACCTGATGCAGCCGCTGGATCCGCAGAAGAAGCCAGCGGTTCACACCACCCCGCTCAATCACATTGGCCTGTGGATCGACGACCTACCGGCCGCCGTGCAGTGGCTGACCGCGCGAGGCGTGCGCTTCGCCCCGGGCGGTATCCGCAAGGGGGCTGCAGGCTTTGACATCACCTTCATCCACCCCAAGGGCAATGAGGAACTGCCGATCGGCGGCGAGGGTGTACTGATCGAACTGGTGCAGGCGCCGCCGGAGGTGGTGCAGGCCTTCGCGGCGATGGCGGGCCAGCGCGCCGCCTGAGGTCAGGTCGACCCGGAGCTGCGTGCGCGGGCGCGCGCCAGCGCGGCCTCGATGACCGCCCGCTTGCGCGCTGCTTCCGCCCCTTGCGCGCCGTGTGTGTGGGCCGGCAGGTCGGCTAGCTTGGCGCGAGCCTTGGCATGCAGGCGTTCCTGCTGCTCCTGTGCGTCGCGTGCGACGCGGGCCTGGTGGAATTCATAGCGTTCCAGCGCCTCTTGCGCCTGATTGGGTGACCAGGCCTCCCATCCCGTGCGCGTGCCCGTCACGTTCTCCAGTTGGATGCAATCCACCGGGCACACCGGAATGCACAGCTCGCAGCCGGTGCAGGCGGGTTCAATCACGGTGTGCATGCGCTTGTTGCTGCCGATGATGGCGTCCGTGGGGCAGGCCTTGATGCACAGAGTGCAGCCGATGCACCAGGCCTCGTCGATGATGGCCACGGTGCGTGGAGCCTCGCTGCCATGTGCCGGGTCGAGGTCCAGGGGCGCACGACCGGTGAGGGCCGCCAGGCGCCGCACGCCTTCGGCACCCCCCGGCGGGCAGCGGTTGATCGGTGCGTGTTCCTCGGCGATGGCCTGCGCGTAGGCGGCGCAATCCGGGTAGCCGCAGCGGGTGCACTGCGTCTGCGGCAGGGCCGCATGCAGGCGTGCGGCCAGCGGGCTCACTCGGTGGGCGTGGCGGCTTCAGCGGCAACGCGCGAGGCGCGGGCCGGCTTGCCGTTCTCGTGGAACTTGCGGATGAACTCGCGCACCTCGGGATAGACCACGTCGCGCCAGCGACGGCCGCTGAAGATACCGTAGTGGCCCGCGCCCGGGACTTCCAGGTGCTTCTGCCGGGACTTGGGCACGTTGTGGCACAGGGCGTGGGCCGCTTCGGTCTGACCCGATCCGGAGATATCGTCCAGTTCGCCTTCCACCGTGAGGTGGGCGGTGGTGGTGATGTCCTGCGGGCGCACGCGTTCGAATTCGCCGCCAGGGTTGCGCACGTCCCAGGTGCCATGCACCAGCCGGAATTCCTGAAACACCGTGCGGATCGTCTCCAGGTAGTAGTCGGCGTCCATATCAAGGACGGCGTTGTATTCGTCGTAGAACTTGCGGTGTGCCTCGGCGCTGGCCTCGTCACCGACGATCAGGTGCTTGAAGTAGTCGTAGTGGCTCGAGAGGTGGCGGTCCGGGTTCATGGCCACGAAGCCGGTGTGCTGCAGGAAGCCCGGGTACACGCGCCGGCCGGCGCCGGGGAAGTTCGGCGGCACACGGTAGATCACATTGTTCTCGAACCACTCGTGGCTCTTGTTCATCGCAAGGTTGTTCACCGCGGTGGGCGACTTGCGTGCGTCGATCGGGCCGCCCATCATGGTCATGGTCAGGGGTGTGGTCTCGCCGCGCGAGGCCATGAGCGAGATGGCGGCGAGCACCGGCACCGTGGGTTGGCACACGCTGATCACGTGGCAGTTGCCATATTGCGCCTGCACGTGTCGGATGAAATCCTGCACGTAGTTCACATAGTCGTCCAGGTGGAACTCGCCTTCCTCCAGGGACACGGTGCGGGCATTCTTCCAGTCGGTGATGTAGACCTTGTGGTCTTGCAGCAGGGTCTGTACGGTGTCGCGCAACAGGGTGGCGTAGTGGCCCGACAAGGGTGCCACCACCAGCACGGCGGGCTGCTTCTTCATGGCCTCCAGGCGGGCCGGGTCGTCGGTGAAGCGCTTGAAGCGGCGCAGTTCGCAAAAGGGCTTGTTGATCGTGACCGTTTCGTGGATCACGACGTCGGCACCGTTCACCTTGACCGTCTTGATGCCGAACTCGGGTTTCTCGTAGTCCTTGCAGAGCCGGTACATCAGCTCGTAGCCGGCCGACACCCGCTGGGACATCGGGTTCTGAGCCATGGGCAGCAGCGGGTTGCTGTAAAGCTTCGCGGCGGCCTGGGCGAAGTCAGCGAAGGGTTCCATCAAGGAGCGCTGCGCTTCGTAGATCTGGTAGAGCATGGTCCGAGTCCGGTTGAGTGCAGGGGGAATTATCAGCGCCTAGGGCCCCGGTCTCTCTGACTGAGCCACATAAATTGCTGCATTGCGGCAAATCGCCAATTCTTCACGCAAGTCGGGCCACCGCCGGGCGAAAAAAAGCCGCCCGGGCGGGCGGCTTGCGATGCGAGTGAATGCTTTGGTATCGATCGGGGATCACATCACCTTGGCGATGGACTGGCAGACGTGGTCGATATTTTTGCTGTTCAAAGCCGCGACGCACATGCGGCCGGTGTCGGTGCCATAGACGCCGAATTCACTGCGCAGGCGGACCATCTGGTCCTTGGAGAGGCCCGAGTAGCTGAACATGCCGACTTGGTCGGTGATGAAGGACATGTCCTGCTTCACGCCGGCCGCTTTCAGGCGCTCCACCAGGGCGCTGCGCATCTGCTTGATGCGCACGCGCATCTCGCCCAGTTCCTTCTCCCACAGGGCGCGCAGGGCCGGGGTGTTGAGCACGGCCGCCACCACCGTGCCACCATGGGTGGGCGGGTTGCTGTAGTTGGTGCGGATCATGATCTTCAGCTGCGACAGCACGCGGTCGGCTTCGGCCTTGTCCGTGCACAGTACGGAGAGGGCGCCCACGCGCTCACCGTACAGGCTGAAGCTCTTGGAGAACGAGGTGGAGACCAGGAAGGTCTGACCCGAGGCGGTGAACTTCGCGACCGCCGCACCGTCTTCGGCGATGCCCTGGCCAAAGCCCTGGTAGGCCATGTCCAGGAAGGGCACCAAGCCGCGCGCCTTGCAGGCCGCAACCACCTGGTCCCACTGGGCGGCGGTGATGTCGTAGCCGGTGGGGTTGTGGCAGCACGCGTGCAGCACGACGACGGTGCCGGCCGGCGCGGCGTTGAGCGCGGCGAGCATGCCTTCGAAGTTCAGGCCCCGCTTGGCGGCGTCGTAGTAGGGATAGGCCTCGACGGTGAAGCCCGCCTGCGAGAACAGCGCGCGGTGGTTTTCCCAGCTGGGATCGGAGATCAGCACCTTGGCGTTCGGGTTCAGGCGCCTCATGAAGTCGGCGCCGATCTTGAGGCCGCCGGTGCCACCCAGGGCCTGCACGGTGGCCACGCGGCCGCTCCTGACCGGCTCGCTGTCTGCGCCGAAGACGAGGTTCTTGACGCCCTGGTCGTAGGCCGCGATACCGTCGATCGGCAGGTAACCGCGCGCCTTGGGCGCTTCCATCATCTGCTTTTCGGCCTGGCGTACGCATTCGAGCAGGGGCAGCTTGCCGTTGTCGTCGTAATACACGCCCACGCCGAGGTTGACTTTCTGGGGGTTGGTGTCGGCGGCGAACTGCTCGTTGAGGCCCAGGATCGGGTCGCGCGGGGCCATTTCGACAGCGGAAAACAAAGACATGGACATCCTCTGGTGTGGAAACTGCGGGTGAACGGGGAGGGGGTGAGGCGCCAGGGTCATCGCGCATGCGTTACCCTGTCCGGTCGCCCGTGATTTTAAGCGCTCCTGCCCCTGCCTTCGGCTTGCCGTTTCATGTCTGAGTCTTCTCCTGTTTCTTCTGTTGCTGTCGCCGCCGAGGCCGCGCCGGCGGCCGCCCAAGGCCAGTTCGTCACCTATCCAGGTTCGCCCTTCGAGCTGTTTCAGCCTTATCCACCGGCAGGCGACCAGCCTGTGGCCATCGAGCAGCTGGTGCAGGGCGTGCAGGACGGCGAGGTGTTTCAGACCTTGCTGGGGGTGACCGGCTCGGGCAAGACCTTCACCATGGCCAACGTGATCGCCCGCCTGGGGCGGCCGGCCATCGTGTTTGCTCCGAACAAGACGCTGGCGGCGCAGCTCTATAGCGAGTTTCGCGAGTTTTTTCCCAAAAACGCGGTGGAGTATTTCGTCAGCTACTACGACTACTACCAGCCCGAGGCCTATGTGCCGCAGCGCGATCTGTTCATCGAGAAGGACAGCGCGATCAACGAGCACATCGAGCAGATGCGCCTGTCGGCCACCAAGAGCGTGCTCGAGCGCCGCGACACCATCATCGTGGCCACGGTCAGCGCGATTTACGGTATCGGCGCGCCCGAGGACTACACCCAGATGCGGCTGATCGCGCGGGTGGGCGACAAGATGGGGCAGCGCGATGTGATCGCTCGGCTGATTCGCATGCAGTACACCCGCAACGAGCAGGATTTCTCGCGCGGCACCTTCCGCGTGCGTGGCGACACCATCGACGTGTTCCCCGCCGAACACAGCGAGCTGGCAATCCGCATCGATCTTTTTGACGACGAGATCGAATCGCTGCAGCTCTTTGATCCGCTCACCGGGCGCGTGCGCCAGAAGGTTCCACGCTTCACCCTCTATCCCTCCAGCCACTACGTCACGCCGCGCGAGAAGGTGCTTGCGGCAGTGGAGTCGATCAAGATGGAGCTGACCGAGCGTCTGAAGGAGCTCGTGGGCATGGGCAAGCTGGTCGAGGCGCAGCGCCTGGAGCAGCGCACGCGCTTTGACCTTGAGATGCTCTCCGAGGTGGGCCACTGCAAGGGCATCGAGAACTACACGCGCCACCTCTCGGGCGCGGCGCCGGGCGAGCCGCCGTCCACCATGACCGACTACATGCCCAAGGACGCCCTGATGTTCTTGGACGAGAGCCACCAGATGATCGGCCAGCTCAATGCCATGTACAGCGGCGACCGTTCGCGCAAGACCACGCTCGTGGAATACGGCTTTCGCCTGCCTTCGGCCCTGGACAACCGGCCGCTGAAATTCGAGGAGTTCGAGCGGCGCATGCGTCAGGTGATCTTCGTCTCGGCTACGCCGGCCGATTACGAGAAAGAGCATGCCGGGCAGGTGGTGGAGCAGGTGGTGCGGCCCACTGGCCTGGTCGACCCCGAGGTACAGGTGCGACCAGCCACCGACCAGGTGGACGATGTGCTGCAGGAGATCCGCCTGCGGGTGGAAAAGCACGAGCGGGTCCTGATCACCGTCTTGACCAAGCGCATGGCCGAACAGCTCACCGACTACCTCAGTGACAACGGCGTCAAGGTGCGTTACCTGCACAGCGATGTGGACACGGTGGAACGGGTGGAGATCCTGCGTGACTTGCGTCTGGGCACCTTCGACGTGCTGGTCGGCATCAACTTGCTGCGCGAGGGCCTGGACATTCCCGAGGTGTCGCTGGTGGCCATCCTGGACGCCGACAAGGAAGGCTTTCTGCGCGCCGAGCGCTCATTGATTCAGACCATCGGGCGGGCCGCGCGCAATATGAACGGCAAGGCCATCCTCTATGCCGACCGCATCACCGAGTCCATGCGCAAGGCGATTGGCGAGACCGAGCGGCGGCGCGCGCGCCAGGTGGCGCATAACGAAGCGCACGGCATCACGCCGCGCGGCATCGTCAAGCAGGTGCGTGACCTGATCGACGGGGTGTACAGCGAGAAGGCCGGCAAGGAAGCCGAGCAGCAGGAGATCCAGCGCGCGCTGGTCCAGGACCTGTCCGAGAAGGACGTGGCCAAGGAGATCAAGCGCTTGGAAAAGCTGATGCTCGATCACGCCCGCAACCTCGAATTCGAGCAGGCCGCCCGCGTGCGGGACCAATTGGCGGTCCTGCGCGCCCAGGCCTTCGGCGGGCCGGGACAGGACAACGTGGTCCCGATTCGCCCGCACTGACCCTCTCTGGCCCCCTCTGGCCCCCCCGCTCGTGGCGGAATTGTCACGACTTGGTCTTGTGCGGCCAAATAGTGACTGGCCCGTCTATTAACCCGAGCATCTCTGTCGGTTTTCGGGTATACTTGACCGCGTCAGTCAAGAAAAACACAGCCAGAGGGGCGGCGAAAGCCGCGCAGAGGGTGAAGACACGGGCCGGGGGTTTCCCGGGCAATTTGCAGTTACTGCCAAGCAAAACTAGGAGCTTGCGATGCGTCTCACAACCAAAGGCCGCTTTGCGGTCACCGCGATGATCGACCTGGCGCTTCGCCAGAACAACGGCCCCGTCACCCTGGCAGCCATCAGCCAGCGCCAGCAAATCTCGCTGTCCTATCTGGAACAGCTGTTCGGCAAGCTGCGCCGACACGAGCTGGTGGAGTCCACCCGCGGCCCTGGCGGCGGCTACACCCTGGGCCGTAAGGCCGCCGAGATCACCGTCGCCGACATCATCGTGTCGGTCGACGAACCCCTGGACGCCACCCAGTGCGGCGGCAAGGAAAACTGCACGGGCGAGGGCGGGCGCTGCATGACGCACGAATTGTGGTCGTCCCTCAACCAGCGCATGGTCGAATTCCTGGACTCCGTCACGCTGCAAAAGCTGGTGGACGACCAGATTGCCAAGGGCGTGCAGATCGAGGACAAGCCGGCCATCAAGCGCGCGATCTCCAGCGCGCCGGTGGTCAAGCCGATCCGCGTCAACGCCCCCAACTCGGTCTTCGCCCTGGGCTCGGTCCTGGCTGCGAAAGGCTGATCGGCCTGACTTCCCGACGACCTCGCGCCTACCTTTCCGACTGAGATGACCCCGCATTTCCCGATCTACATGGACTACGGCGCCACCACGCCGGTCGACCCGCGCGTGGTGGACGCGATGATTCCCTGGTTGCGCGAGCACTTCGGCAACCCGGCATCACGCAGCCACGCCTGGGGTTGGGAGGCGGAGGAGGCCGTCGAGAAGGCGCGTAAGGACGTGGCCGATCTGATTGGCGCTGACCCGCGCGAGATCGTCTGGACCTCCGGCGCCACCGAGTCCAACAACCTGGCGATCAAAGGCGCTGCGCACTTCTACAAGACGCGTGGCAAGCACTTGATCACGGTCAAGACCGAGCACAAGGCCGTCCTGGACACCATGCGCGAGCTGGAGCGCCAGGGCTTTGAGGTCACCTACCTCGACGTGCAGGAAGACGGCATGCTGGATCTGGACGCCTTCAAGGCGGCCCTGCGGCCCGACACCATCTTGGCCAGCGTCATGTTCGTGAACAACGAGATCGGCGTGATCCAGGACATCCCCACCATCGGCAGCCTCTGCCGCGAGAAGGGGATCATTTTTCACGTGGACGCCGCGCAGGCGACGGGCAAGGTCGCCATTGACCTGGCCTCGCTGCCGGTGGACCTCATGAGCCTGGCCTCGCACAAGACCTACGGGCCTAAGGGCATCGGTGCGCTGTACGTGCGCCGCAAGCCGCGCGTGCGGCTGGAAGCCCAGATGCATGGCGGGGGTCACGAGCGCGGCATGCGTTCGGGCACGCTTCCCACGCACCAGTGCGTGGGCATGGGCGAGGCCTTCCGCCTGGCTCGGGTGGAGATGGCCCAAGACAACGCGAAGGCGCGGGCTTTGCAGCAGCGCCTTCTCCATGGCCTCAAGGACATCGAACAGGTGTTCGTGAACGGTCACCTGGAGCACCGCGTGCCGCACAACCTGAACATGAGCTTCAATTTCGTCGAAGGCGAGTCCTTGATCATGGGCATCAAGGGCCTGGCCGTGTCCTCTGGATCGGCTTGTACCTCGGCCTCGCTCGAGCCGAGTTACGTGCTGCGTGCCCTGGGCCGCAGCGACGAACTGGCCCACAGCAGCCTGCGCATGACGATTGGCCGCTTCACGACCGAAGAAGAAATTGATTACGCGATCGACACCATTCGCAAGAACGTCGAAAAGCTGCGCGAGTTGAGCCCGCTGTGGGAGATGTACCAGGATGGTGTCGACCTCAGCACCATTCAATGGAGTGCGCACTAGACCCCCCCGAAGTGCCTGCGGCGCTGCCCCCCAGAGGGCGACCGCAGCGGACCGGCGCAGCCGGATCCGCGCCGTCACTGGAATGAAGATTGGAGTTCGTTATGGCCTATTCTGAAAAAGTCGTTGAACACTACGAGAACCCCCGCAACGTCGGCTCCTTTGACAAGGGCGACGAGAGCGTGGGTACCGGCATGGTGGGCGCGCCCGCTTGCGGCGACGTGATGAAGCTACAGATCAAGGTCAACCCCGTCACCGGCGTGATCGAAGACGCACGCTTCAAGACCTACGGCTGCGGTTCGGCCATCGCCTCGAGCTCGCTCGTGACCGAGTGGGTCAAGGGCAAGACGCTGGACGAAGCGGCGCAGTTGAAGAACAGCCAGATCGCCGAAGAACTGGCGCTGCCGCCGGTCAAGATCCACTGCTCCATCCTGGCCGAGGACGCCATCAAGGCGGCCGTCGAGGACTACAAAAAGAAGCACGCGCACTGAGCGCCCCCGTTGGACTCGTCTCATGCCCGTCACGCTGTCTGAATCCGCTGCCCGCCACGTCACCCGCTACCTCACCAAGCGAGGTAAGGGCGTGGGCGTGCGTCTGGGGGTCAAGACTACGGGCTGCTCGGGCCTGGCCTACAAACTCGAATACGTCGATGAGATTGCCCCCGAAGACGTGGTCTTCGAGGACCGCGGCGTGAAGGTGCTGGTCGATCCCAAGAGCCTGGCCTACATCGAAGGCACGCAGCTGGATTTCGTGCGTGAAGGCCTAAACGAAGGCTTCAAGTTCCACAACCCCAATGAGCGGGACCGCTGCGGCTGCGGCGAATCCTTCAGAGTGTGAATCTCGCCGACAGCGATTTTGCGCTGTTCGCGCTGCCTGAGCGTTTCCGCCAGGACCGCGCTGCCCTCGATGCCCGCTGGAAAGAACTCCAGCGCGAAGCCCACCCCGATCGTCATGCCGCCCAAGGCACCGCCGCCCAGCGCGTGGCCATGCAATGGTCGGTACGGATCAACGAGGCCTATCAGCGCCTGAAGGACCCCTTGAAGCGGGCCGCCTACCTGTGTGAATTGCGCGGTGCTCCGATCAATGCCGAGAGCAACACCGCCATGCCGACGGCCTTTCTGATGCAGCAGATGCAGTGGCGCGAGGCCCTGGATGAGGCCACCACCGAAGACGATCTGGACGCACTGGCGCACGAGTTGTCGGCTGCGCGCGCGCAGGTGCTGGCCGAGATCGAGCGCCTGCTGGACGAGGCGCAGGACGCTGCGGCGGCGGCCCACGAAGTGCGTGCGCTGATGTTTATTGAGCGCTTTGACCATGATGTCCAAGCGCGTTTCGAGCAACTGGGACAATAGACCCCCTCATGGCGCTCCTGCAGATCTCTGAACCCGGCCAAGCACCGGATCCCCACCAGCGACGTATCGCGGTCGGCATCGACCTGGGCACGACCCATTCCCTCGTGGCGGCCGTGCGCCATGGCGTGGCGGAATGCCTGCCCGATGCCCAGGGCCAGGTGATCCTGCCTTCGGTGGTGCGATACCTCGAGGGCGGCGGGCGTCAGATCGGCCATGAGGCGCATGCGGCGCAGGCCCAGGACCCCGAGAACACCATTGCGTCGGTCAAGCGCTTCATGGGCCGCGGACTGGTCGACATCACCAACCGCGATCAGCTGCCGTATCGCTTCATCGACCAGCCGGGCATGGTGTCGCTGGACACGCGCGCGGGCGCCAAGAGCCCGGTGGAGGTGAGCGCCGAGATCCTGGCCACGCTGCGTTACCGCGCCGAGGACAGCTTCGATGACGACCTGTACGGCGCGGTGATCACCGTGCCGGCCTACTTCGACGACGCGCAGCGCCAGGCGACCAAGGACGCGGCGCAATTGGCGGGTCTGAATGTGCTGCGCCTGATCAACGAGCCGACGGCCGCGGCCATCGCCTATGGCCTGGACAACGCCAGCGAGGGCGTCTACGCCGTGTACGACCTGGGCGGCGGCACCTTTGATATCTCGATCCTGCGCCTCTCGCGCGGGGTGTTTGAGGTGTTGGCCACAGGCGGTGATTCGGCCCTCGGTGGCGACGACTACGACCGTGCGCTGGCCGAAGTGATGCGCACGCGCGCGGGCTTGGAGATCGCCTCGCCCGCAGACAAGGCCGCCATCCAGATGGCAGCGCGCAGTGCGAAGGAGGCGCTGTCGGCGCAGGAAGCGGTGACTGCGGCGGTGCAGGCAGGCGGCCGCGACGTGCCGGTTACGGTCACGCGAGAGGAATTCGAGGCGGCGAGCGCGGACCTTACCGCTCGCACCCTTTCTGCCGTGCGCAAGGCTCTGCGCGATGCCAAGCTCGCGCGCGAAGACGTGCAGGGCGTGGTGATGGTGGGTGGCTCTACCCGCATGCCTCAGGTGCAGCGGGCGGTGGGCGAGTTCTTCGGACAAGCCCCCCTGAACAACCTGAACCCCGACGAAGTTGTGGCGCTGGGGGCCGCCATCCAGGCCAATCAGCTGGCGGGCAATGATGCGAGCGGCGACCTGCTGTTGCTCGATGTGATTCCCTTGTCCTTGGGGATCGAGACGATGGGTGGACTGGTCGAGCGCATCGTGCATCGCAACGAGACGATTCCGACCGCCAAGGCCCAGGACTTCACCACTTACCAGGACGGTCAGACCGCGTTGGCACTACATGTGGTGCAGGGTGAGCGTGATCTGGTGGCCGATTGCCGCAGCCTGGCGCGCTTTGAGTTGCGTGGCATTCCGCCGATGGCGGCGGGTGCGGCTCGCATCCGCGTGACCTTGACGGTCGATGCCGACGGGCTGCTGTCCGTCAGCGCCCGAGAGCAAACGAGTGGCGTCGAGGCGCATATCGACGTCAAGCCGTCCTACGGCCTCACCGACGAACAGGTGGCCAAGATGCTGCAAGACAGCTTTGCCACCGCCGAGGAAGACATCCGCGCTCGCGCTCTGGTGGAGGCGCGCGTGGATGGTGACCGTCTGATGCTGGCGACACGCAGCGCTCTGGCGGCGGATGGTGACCTGCTGGCAGCCGACGAGCGCGCGCACATCGACTCGACGATGGAACGCCTGGACCAGGCCGTACGCGAGGCCCGCGATGCAGCGGCCATCGAGTCCGCCTGCGAGGCTCTGGCCAAGGCCACCGAGGGCTTTGCCGCTGCGCGTATGAACCACAGCATTCAGAAGGCACTGGCTGGCCGCAACGTGGAGACTCTCTGACATGGCCATCATCAAAATCCTGCCGCATCCCGAGTACTGCCCGCAGGGCGCACAGATCCAGGCGAGCGCCGGTACCTCGATCTGCGAGGCGCTCCTGGAGAACGATATTGCGATCGAGCACGCCTGCGACATGAGCTGTGCCTGCACCACCTGCCATGTGATCGTGCGCGAGGGATTCAACTCGCTCAATGAAATGGACGAGAGTGAGGAGGATCTCCTGGATCGGGCCTGGGGCTTGGAGCCCAATTCGCGCTTGTCCTGCCAGGCCATCGTGGATCACCAGGACCTGGTAGTGGAAATTCCCAAGTACTCCATCAATCACGCCAAAGAGAACCACTAGGGCTTTGCCCGGGGCGGTGAGGTGGGCGACCCGCCTAGAATCTCAGCATGCGACAGATCGTTCTCGATACCGAAACCACCGGCCTGTCCGCGGAGACCGGCGACCGCATCATCGAGATCGGATGCGTGGAACTGGTGGCCCGCAAGCTCACCGGCTACAACAAGCATTTCTACCTGAACCCCGACCGGGACAGCCATGAGGACGCCCTCAAGGTGCACGGCATCACGCGCGAGTTCCTGCAGGACAAGCCTCGCTTCGACGTGGTGGTGGACGAACTGCTGGAGTACCTCGAGGGCGCGGAGTTGATCATTCACAACGCGCCCTTTGACCTGGGTTTCTTGGACAAGGAGCTCGAACTCGTGGGCAAACCCGCGATCCGCACCGTGATTGGCGGGGTGATCGACACCGTGGTCATGGCCAAGGAGATGTTCCCGGGCAAGCGAAACAGCCTGGATGCCCTGTGCGACCGCCTGGGCGTGGACAACTCCAACCGTACCCTGCACGGGGCGCTGCTGGACGCGGAGCTGCTGGCGGACGTCTACATCAACATGACCCGTGGGCAGGACGCGCTCCTGATTGACGTGGGTCCGGGGGATGCGGGTACCACCCTGGAGGGGTTGCGGGTGGACCTGCGCAGCTTCAGCTTGCCGGTGATCGAGGCCAGCGAGCAGGAACTCGCCGCTCACGAGGGCGTGCTAAAGGACCTGGACAAGGCCAGCGGTGGCAAGACTGTGTGGCGGCTGGGGGCTGTGGCATAATTGCGGGCTTTGGTGTAAGGGGGGATAGATATTCCCTCTTTGCGCTTTTGAGCCTGATGGGGTGGTTAGCTCAGTGGTAGAGCATCGCCTTCACACGGCGGGGGTCGGGGGTTCGAAACCCTCACCACCCACCATCTCGCTCGATAACCAATCAAGCCAGCCTGCGTGCTGGCTTTTTTGTTTCTGGGGTTCTCGATGTGAGCGAGTGTCGCTTGCTAAGCATTAAAAATTGCATCAATTGATGCTATATTTGATGCTTAATTCAAGGGGCAAACGCATGCGCACCACGCTCAACATCGATGACGAATTGCTCGCCAAAGCCAGCAAATTGATGGGCCCCATGGACCGCACGGCGATCTTGAGCGAGAGCTTGAAGGCCTTGATCGAGCGTGAGAGTGCCAAGCGGCTCGCGCGCTTGGGGGGCACGCAGCCCGAACTTCAAGCAGCGCCCCGCAGGCGTGCGGGGCGCGCGGCATGATCCTCGTGGATACGTCGGTGTGGGTGGATCACCTGCGCCGTGGCGACCCTGGGCTTGTTGCCTTGCTTGAGCGTGCAGCCGTGGTGATGCATCCCTTCGTCGTGGGTGAGATCGCATGCGGCAGCTTGAAAGATCGCCAGTCGCTCCTTGAACTGCTCCACGATCTGCCGGGGGCCGTGATCGCGACGGACGACGAGGCGATGCAGTTCATCGAGCGGCACCGCCTGTATGGCAAAGGGATCGGCTATGTCGACGTGCATCTCTTGGCCGCGGTTGCCTTGACCGGTGGGGCGCAGCTCTGGACACGTGACCAGAGGCTGCGTCAGGTTGCTGCCGCTATGGGCTTCGCGTATTCAGAGACGGCGCATTGAGTACCGGACTGTGGGCGGCGCCCGCAAGCCCTGCTTGGTGCCTGACGGGTTGGCACTAAACACACTAACGCACTGCCAGTCGCAAGCTATTTGGATTCGGCATCTGTTGCCATGAAAAACGGCTCGCATCGCCATTTCGTATCTGAGCTTCGACCCACGACAAGCACGCAGCCGCCAGGACCGTGTCTGGATGCGCGGCTCCCAGAACGGCTCGACGTGTCGTGGCAACGAGCGCAAGCGTCTGGTGTGCACCTTGGACATCGCCCATCGCCAGCAGCAGCTCCGCGTGGTGGGCCAGGGTACGTAATGTGTACGGGTGGTCCGCACCTAAGACACGCTGGTGAGTGAGGACCGAAGTTTCCAGCAGGTCTTTCGCCTGAGAGACATCCTGCTTGCACCGCAAGTACCACGACCCCAAGTGATTCATGGCGTTTCCGGTGTCCGGGTAATCGGGCCCACAGGTGTCTTGAAAGACTGCCAAGGCGTGGGCATACATGTCACCCGCGGCTGCGGTCTCACCCTTCAACTGGGACAGCCAGGCAACACTCATCATGGTTCTGGCGGTATCGGGATGGTGATCGCCAAAAATCATTTTGCGCAGCGCCAGTGACTGCTGGTAGTACGCGTCTGCGCTTCCCGGGTCGCCTTGGATCAGTCGTATATCGCCCAGATATGTGAGGGTTCTGGCGGTGTGTGGGTGCTCTGGGCCCAACACCTCTTTTTGAATGGACAAGGCTTCTTGGTAGCACGCTTGGGCCGCCGCAAACTCGCCCTTGGAGGCCAGCGTCCAGCCCACATAGCCGATCGAGAGGGACAAGTCGGGATCCGAGGCACCCAAAAGACGGCGATTGATGTCCAGCGCGTGCTTGAACAGCTTCTCCGACTCCTGGTAATCGCCTTTCTCTTCGTGGATGCCCGCGAGAAACGTGGTGTACAGCGCGGTGACCGGATCGTGCGGTCCGTGGACTTCTTGCATGACGTGCAAGGCGTCGCGGTACAACACCTGCGCTCTGTCAAAACTGGAGATGGATTGGAGTAAGCCCGCAAGATCTGCCATGGACCGAGCCGTCTCCGGGTGACGGCTGCCTAATAACTTCTCACGAATGGCCAGCGCATCGCTGTAGAGTTTTTCGGCCTTCTTGTAGTCTGCCAACGCGAAGTAGATCTCGGCCAAGGTATTGAGGGCGACTGCGGAAGGCAGCGTGTCGGTTTTTGTTGCCTTCTCATAGATCGACACGGCCTGGTTCAGGGCTTCCAACGCAGCGGGGTATTGGCCCGTATAGCCCAGCATGTCGCCAAGTTGGACGAGACGCGCCGCATAGGGTTCTGATTGCGGACCGTGCTGGAGGGCGGTCAGATCCAGCAAGCGCTTTTGCACCTGCAGCTGGAAATAGAATTTTTGGTTATCGCCTAGATAGTGTTCAAAGCGATCAAGGTCGTCCAGACGGCTCCACGCCTGAACGCCTGGCAGCAGCGTGGCCAGCCAATTGAGAACCAGATTGCCCCATGGCGCCTCGTTACCGGCGGCGCTTTTCTCAAACTCTTTCCATAAAAACTCGCCCAGCTCGATCGCCCCGGTGTCGTTGACCTGGTAATGACCACTGCGCGCACCGTCTTGCAGCCAATCCTTGATCGATTTGTGGAAAAACTGCAGGCCTTCCTCGTTCTCGGACAAAAGGCTGGCCATGGGCTGGGTGACGTGCTGCGTCACGTCTCGGGCTTGCCAGCCGAGTATTGCTTGTGCCAGGGGTTTAGGCAGCGGCCCAGGCGCGACCGCTAACAGCCGCAAGCACTTTTCGGTGGTCTGTGCGTAGGCCTTGGCGTCGGGGAAGTAGCGTTCGAAGTCTTTGTAAAAAAGATCATCCAGACCGTTGGGGAGTGCCTCAGGCTTGGAGAGGTCATACGAGCGCTCCACGCGCCTGAGATAGAGGAAGGTGCCCCCGCATTTATCGGTGACCGCCTGGATGATGTGCGCTCTTTGCTTTCCGGTGATGGCGGGATCCAGCCGGGTCTCCAGATAGTCTTGGATGTCGGAGAGGTTGTGCTCGGTTCCGCCCTCGATGATCAGTGGCGAGAACTTGGCGCCGAGTTGTTGCTGCAGATAGGCTTCCGGCCGGGAGGTGACCACAATGCCGAGCCATGGCGGTAATTGATCCGCGTGCTTGTACAAGAGATCGGCCAGAGGGTTGGCCATCTTGCCGTTCACCAGTCGGCCTGCTTCATCGAGGGCGTCAATCACCAAGGCCAGGCGTTGATCCTCGGCGATTTTTTCCGAGCGATTCAGAGGCTCGGTGATCAGATACGCGAACAGATCGTCGGCCGTCTTTTTTTGGACGGTCTCGATATCGACTTGCTGGCCTCTCAGTAACTTGATTCTGTAATCGGGCAGCCGGCTGGCCAGTTGATAGGCGAGTGTGCGTATGCATTCATTGGCCGATTCTTCAGCCGATTTGAGGGCCTGAAAGTCACACTTGAAGAACCCGACGATGGACGAGTTACCGCTGTGAACCAGTTTGGCCGCGAAAGCGCTTTTCCCGATGCCGGGGGTACCTTTGAGCCAGAAAAGTCGCTTGTCTGCCTGTAGCCATTCATTGAAGGCATCAAACAGCCAGCGTCGACCGAAGAATCCTTCGACGCTGTGGATGATCGCCGCATCAAACGAGGTGGGCCTCAGAATGGCTTTGAGTTCGGCCAACTCGCCCACTGCCTTTTGGTGGGTGATGTCCACCAGACCCTGGCGGATGTCCGTCATGATGCTGTTGAACCAGGCGTCCCAGTTTTCGCCCTTGGGGCCGGTCTTGTGACCGTCTTGAATGGCCTTCCAGTCCGAGAACTGATGCCACTGGATGCTACTGAGCGTCAATGGCGCTGAGACAGTGCTCTCGCTCTCGGTGAGGATGGTCTGGATGATGCGATTGTGTTTGATCGCAATGGCGACCTCATTGAGGCAGACATTGGGCTCTTGCCGTACCGAACGCTTGGATAAAAAAGCCAGAAAGTGCCGATGGGTGGTGATGGCGTCGGTGATTCGCTCGCGCCACTGTGTGCCACCGCGTATGCCTTCATGGTCAATCCAGACCTGATGGCCGTCCTTCTCGAGTTCTTTCTTGATCAGCCACACCAGGTCTTGCGAGATGTCGAAGTCTTCTGGCCTTTCGCTTTTGTGGGCATAGGACAAAAAGATGGTCTGGGGTTCGGCCTTGAGGTCAGAAGAATCCTCAAACCGCTCGTCGCAGCTTTGGCATTCCCACCGCTTCACTTTGTCCTTGAAGAGGGTGTTCGATGAGGCGCAATAGGGACAAGTTGACGTTTTTGTCATTGCTTGGTCTCGGCAGGATTTCAGCGTATTCGCGTGACGTCTACGATCCGCTCTCTTCAGGCCGCGGCAGGTCGCTCTTGCAACCAATGCATACGAAGGGCCTCATAGCTCGCGGCCACCTGCAATAAGCCTACATCCCCCCGCGGCTTGCCTATCAGCTGGATGCCCATGGGCCAGGGCTTCTGGGGGTGAAAGCCAGCGGGCAGACTGATCGCGGGCAGGCCGGCCAGCGTGGCGTAGATCGTGCACTCCATCCAGCGGTGATAAGTGTCCATGGTGCGTCCGGCAATTTGTCTGGGCCAGCGTTCTTCCACGGGGAAGGGCCAGACCTGGGCCACGGGCAGGGCCAGCACGTCGAAGCGTTCGAACAGCGTGAGCAGGTGCTGATAGAAGGCCGTGCGCCGCTGGCTGGCGCGCTGGAAATCCATGTAGGAGAGCGTGAGCGCGTGCTCGTGCTCCCACAGGGCTTCAGGTTTGAGGGTGTCGGCGGCGCCGGGAAGGGCCAGCAGGTTGGCGACCTTAGGGCCCACCAGGGCGCGCCGCCAGACCATCCAGCAGTCCCACAAGGCCCGCGGATCCACCCCCAGTGACGTGGCGTCTACCTGTGCGCCAGCCTCTTGCATCACGCGCAGGGCCTCTTCGCACACGGAGAGGATGCCGTCTTCCATCGCGAGGTGTCCGTCCAGGTCGCCGAGCCAGCCCACGCGCAGGCCTGCCAGTGACTCGGGCATGTACGACAGTCCCGACACGTCGATCGTGCCGGCCAGCGACAGTGGTTGGCGCGGGTCGTGACCCGACTGCGTCGCCAGCAGGCGCGCGAGGTCTTGCACGCTGCGCGCCATGGGGCCCTCGCTGGCCAGTTGGTCCAGCCAGACGTCAGCGCCGGGCGCGATGGGCACACGGCCCTGTGAGGGGCGCATGCCCAAGAGGTGGTTCCAGCCCGCGGGGTTGCGCAGGCTGCCCATGAAGTCGGAGCCGTCGGCCACCGGCAGCAGACGACACGCCAGGGCCACCGCGGCGCCGCCGCTGGAGCCACCGGCGCTGACATGCGGGTCCCAGGCATTGGGAGTGGTGCCAAAGAGATCGTTGAAGGTGTGCGAGCCCAGACCCAGCTCGGGCATGTTGGTCTTGCCGATCACGATGCAGCCCGCCGCCTTCATGCGCGCGGTCATGATGCTGTCCTGCCGGGGCATGTGGGCCGCCAGCAGGCGGCTGCCGAGGGTGCTGGGAAAACCCACGGCATGCCCGGTGTCTTTGATGGCCTGCGGAATGCCGTGTAACCAGCCACGCGAGTGGCCACGGGCCAGTTCTTCGTCACAGGTGCGTGCCTGGGCCAGAAGTGCTTCGTCGGGCGCAAGGTTGACGATGGCGTTGCAGCGGGGGTTGAGGCGATGGATGCGCATGAGGTAGGCCTGCATGACCTCCACGCAGGACACCTGGCGCGTGTGGATGTGAGCGGAGAGGGCGCTGGCGTCGAGGTCGGTGATATCTGTGGGCATACGCTGGCTTGAGAGGAAAAGGGCAATCGAGGAGGCCTGCGCTCAGGCCCCCGACCATCGGCGGCGACTGCCACCAAGACGGCGCGGCGCGGTGCCTGCGGGCCCCAGGCGGGACTCGACGCGCAGCGCGTTGTGCTTGATTCGCGCGAGGCTGGCGGCCAGTGTTGCACGCTCCTCAGGGCTGAAACCATGCAGCATCGCGTGGTGCACGCCCACCACGCGGGGGAAGATCTTTTGATAGAGGGCCTGACCGCGAGCGCTGATGACCATGCGTACGCGGCGCGCATCACCCGGCACCCGCTGCCGCTGCACCAGCTGCTTGGCGACCAGGCGACCGAGCGTGCGCGAGACCTGCGAGCGGTCCACGCTGGTGCGCTGCGCGATCTCGGAGGGTGACATGGCGCCCAGGTCGGCCAGCATGGCCATGAACTGCCACTCCTCGCGCGTGATCCCGTAGTCGCTTTCGCAGATGCGAGTGACCAGAGAGCCGCTGATGCCGATGACTTCGTAGATGGCGAGGTTCAGGAGGTCCAGGATGGAGCGGGGCGCCGCAAAGGCGGGAGGGTCTGAAGGCCGGGGCGAGGAGCGGTCGTTGGGGGCCATACAGCGGCGCGTTTGCCTGGTTGGTGAGACGCTTATACGGGAAAGACCTGAGGATAATGGATTTTTTCCACTACCCACCGAGTGCCTATTCTTGTGGGCATGCACGCAAGCATCGACATCCGGCAGGCCAATGCGCAACACATGTACCACCCCATGGTGGACCCGAAAGTGGCGCAGGCCTACCCGCCCTTGATCGTGGACCGCGCCGACGGGGTGTACGTCCAGGACATCGACGGCAAGTCCTACCTCGATACCGTGGCTTCGCTGTGGAACGTGAACGTGGGCCATAACCGCCGCGAGGTGATCGAGGCGATGAAGGCGCAGCTGGACAAGCTGGCCTATTACTCCACGTTCCAGAACACCTCCAACCCGCCAGCGATCGAGCTGTCGGCGCGTCTGATGCGCCTGTTTGCGCCGGAGAAGATGCGCAAGGTCTTCTTCTCCTCGGGGGGGTCAGACGCCGTTGAGACCGCACTCAAGCTCGCCCGCCAGTACTGGAAGCTGCAGGGCCAGCCACAACGCACGCAGTTCATCTCCTTGCGCTGGGGCTACCACGGTGTGCATTTGGGCGGTGCGTCGATCAATGGCAACCCGATGTTCCGCCAGGCCTACGAGCCGCTGCTGCCTGGATGCCATCTGGCCGAGAGTCCCTACACCTACCGCAATCCCTGGAACGAGGAGGACCCTGCGCGCCTGTCGTCGTTGTGCCTGGAGCAGCTGGAGCAACTGATTGCGCAGGTCGGCCCCGATCAGATCGCTGCGCTGGTGGCCGAGCCGGTGCAGGGCGCGGGGGGGGTGATCGTGCCACCCGATTCGTACTGGCCAGGTCTGCGCGCGCTGCTCGATCGGCACGGCATCCTCCTGGTGAGCGATGAGATCGTCACCGGCTTCGGGCGCATCGGCAGCATGTGCGGCGCGCGCGCCTGGGGTGTGGCACCGGACATCATGGCCATGGCCAAGGGCATCAACTCCGGCTACGTGCCTTTGGGGGCTACGTTGGTGAACGAGCGGGTGGCCCAGGCCTGGGAGCAGCCCGACGTGCCGGCCGCCCTGATGCACGGCTACACGTATTCTGGCCACGCACTGGCGTGCGCCGCGGCCAACGCCAATCTGGACATCGTCGAATCCGAGGATCTGCCAGCGCACGCTGCGCAGGTCGGCGCGTATCTGCAGCGGGCCTTGCAATCGCTGATGCGCCACGCCCATGTGGGCGAGGTGCGTGGCAAGGGCCTGATGGCTGCCGTCGAACTGGTGAAAGACCGCGCGACGCGCGAGATGATGATGCCGCCTAACAGCTACATCCAGACGCTGGTGGGCACGGCCCGCCGTGAGGGCGCGATCATCCGCGTGCAGGGCAACCGCCTGATCCTCTCGCCCCCGCTGGTGTTCACGACCGACCATGTCGACGAGACACTGCGTATCTTGCACCTGGCCTTCGAGGCCGCCGAAAAAGCCTGAACGGGCACACACCAGAAGGAGACTCTCATGACCCCACGCACCCGACTGATCGCCCTGGCCGCCCTGGCGGCCGCCACCTGCCTGCCGGCCCTCGCCCAGGACAAGTGGCCGAGCAAGCCGATTGAGGTGATCTACCCGTATCCGCCTGGTAATGACATGGACGTGGTGATTCGCCTTGTGGCCGAAGGCATGAGCAAGCGCTTGGGCGTGCCGGTGCAGATCATCAACAAGCCGGGTGGCGGCGGTGTGGTGGGCTTTGCCGAGATGGTCAAGGCCAAGCCCGATGGCTACACCATCGGGGCCTGGACACCCGGCCCTGGCATTTCGCAGATCGTGGCGGGCAATACCCCGTACAAGGTCAGCGACTACCAGTCGGTGGGGGGCATCCTGATCAACGACTTCGTGCTGGCGATCCGCGGGGATAACCCCGCGAACAACCTCAAGGAGTTCGGCGAGTGGGCCAAGAAACTGGGCAAGCCGGTGGTCATCGCCAGCTACGCGCCCGCCGCGGTACCGGCCCTGATCACGGCCCGTATCGCCAAGAAGGACGGCTGGCCCTACAAGGTGGTGGCATTCCCCAACCCCAGTGCCAAGGAGCTGGTCGCGGGCGATGCGGATGTTTCGACTGCGGGCGCCGAGATGGTGCAGTCCTATGTGAAGGCCGGCCAGGTGAAGGTGGTGTCGTCCTGGGGGCCCAAGCGCAACCCGATACTGCCTCGGGTGCCCACGCTCGGTGAGGACGGTTACGGTGATCTCTATAGCTGGGGCGGGATGGCCGCACCGGCGGGGGTACCCAAGGAGATCATCCAGCGCCTGTCGGCCGTGATGATGGAGTCGCTCAATGACAAGCCGGTGCAGGACAAGTTCAAGGCGGCGGGCATCATGGGCTTGCCCATGACCGCCGACCAGATGACACGGCGCGTGGCCGACGACACCAAATGGATTTCCGAGCTCATGACCGAGCTGGGCATGGCCAAGAAATGAACGCTGGCGGCGGGCTGCGCTGGGACCGCTGGATGCTGCTGGCATGCAGCGCCCTGGCTGCCGGCCTGCTGCTGGCCACCCCGCAACTGATACAGCCCTATCCAGCGCAGGTGGCGTGGTACGAGTCGCCCGCGCTGTTTCCTCGACTGGCCTTATGCCTGGTGCTGGTGGGAGGCCTGGTGGAGTGCCTGCTGCGGCGCGGTACCTCCGCGGAGGGGGCATCGGACGAACTTGATTCCCGCGCCGCGAGCATGCCGCGTGCACTGGCGATGGCGGCGCTGTTCGCGGTGTACCTGTTCGCGGTGCCCTGGATGGGGTACTGGAGCAGCACGTTCCTGTTTCTGCTCGCAGGCGGCTCGATTGCGGGCCTGGGACAGCGTGCTACCTGGGTGCTGGCCCTGGGCATGTCCACTGTGATGTGGGGCGTCTTCGTGTACCTGCTGAAGGTGTCCTTCGGGCACGGTTGGCTGGTCTGAGGCGGGCGGGGGACGCTTGGAATTTTTCGAAAGCTTCGCGCTCGGACTGGGTGCCCTGGCTGGATGGAAGATCGCGCTGTCGCTGCTGGCGGGCGCCGTGCTCGGGGTGGTGGTGGGCGTGCTGCCTGGCGTGGGGCCGGGCGTCACGATCGCGGTGTTGCTGCCCTTTACCTATGGCCTGCCCCCGTTGGCCGGCATCTCGCTGTTGCTGGGGGTGTACTGCGGCGCCTTTTATGGCGGCGCGGTGACCTCGATCCTGATACGCACGCCGGGCGAGGCCTCGTCGATCATGACCATGTTCGACGGCTACCCCATGGCACGCGCCGGGCAGGCGCAGCGCGCGCTGTCGCTGGCCTTTATGTCGGCCTTCGTCGGCGGTTTGCTCAGTGCCGTACTACTGGGGGTCGCGGCGCGGCCCATGGCCAGCTTCGCCGCCCATTTCGGCGCCGCCGAAAATGCGATGGCCATCTTGCTGGCCGCGGTGTGCGTGGGCAAGGCCTACCGGCGGCAGTTCGCCTCCGCCATGATGATGATGGGCCTGGGATTTTTTCTGGCGACTGTGGGCATCGACCCCAACTCCAACGAGCAGCGCTACACCTTCGGCCTGCAGGGCGTGCTCAGTGGGATTCCGCTGGTGCCGGTGGCCGTGGGCCTGTTCGGTATGGCCCAGGCTCTGGTGATGGTCAGTTCTCCCGTTCCCCAGTTTGATGCCTCGTTGATCGCGCGCGCGGGCCTGTCGTGGCGCGGCTTTCTGGAGCCGTTTCGCTATCCCCGCAGCATGGGCAAAGGCCTGTTCCTGGGGGCGGCCATCGGTGTGCTGCCAGCGGTGGGAGCGGCGTTGTCAACTTCGCTGGCGTACTTCTGGGCGCAGCGCGGCGCGCGGGACACCACGCCCTTCGGCCAGGGCAACCCCGAGGGCATTGTGGCCGCGGAATGCGCCAACAACTCCAACTCTGGCGGCGCGATGATCACGGTGCTCACACTGGGGATCCCTGGCGATGCGATCACCGCGATCATCATGGGCGTGTTCATCGTGCACGGCATCGTGCCTGGGCCCTCGCTGTTCATGGACCGGCCCGAGATCGTCAACGGCGTACTGGCGTCGCTGATCGTCATCAACTGCCTGATCCTCCTGATCCTGGTGCTGGGCGTGAAGGCGCTGGCCAAGCTGGCCTACGTGAACCCGCGCCTGCTGGGCCTGGGCATCCTGGCGCTGGGTTTTGTGGGCGCTTATTCAGCGGCCAATTCCCTGTATTACGTGATGGTGGCAGGCGCCTTTGGCCTGTTCGGATTGGTGTGCGCGAGGGCCAACATCCCCACCATCCCTCTGATTCTCGGCATGGTGATGGGCGACACCCTGGAGGCGGCGCTACGCCAGACGCTGGGGCGCTCGGAGGGCTCCATCGCCCCCTTCCTGACGCGCCCGATGGCGCTGGCCATGGTCGTGATGATTGTCTTGATCCTGCTGTGGCCCTGGTTGCGTCGGGCCCTGGAGGCTTGGCGCGGGCGCGGTAAGGGCTGAAGGGGAACATCCGATGAAGGCAGAGGCCATCTGGTTCAACGGCAACGTGCTGACGATGGATCCGGCGCGACCCAGCGCGCAGGCCCTGGCCGTGGCGCGGGGCCGCATTTTGGCCGTGGGGTCCGATGCCGACATCGAGGCGCTGGCCGATGCCGGCACGCGTCGGTACGACTTGCGGGGGCAGGCGTTGATGCCGGGGCTGATCGACACCCACGCACATGGCGTATGGGGCGCACTGCGTGACCTGTTCGAGGTCTACGTGGGTCTGTCATCGACGCTGCCCGAGTTGCTGGCCGCGGTGCGCGCACGCACGCAGTCGGTGCCGGTGGATCAATGGATCTCCGGTGGGCCGTGGCATATGGCCTGGGTCGCAGACATGTCGCAGCCTCCTTGCCGGGTGCTCGATGACGCAGCGCCCCACCATCCCGTGGTCTTGCGCGATGTGACCTACCACACCGCCTGGTTGAATTCCGCAGCGCTGCGTGCCTGTGGCATTACCCGCGATACGCCCGATCCGCAGGGCGCACGCATCGGGCGTGACCGTTTCGGTGAGCCCGATGGCTTGCTGTACGAGACGGCGCAGAACCTGGTGCGGCCATTCATTGCCTCCACTCCTGCGCAATGCCAGCAGGCGGTCGCCCACATGCGCGGATACTTTCATCGCCTGGGGCTCACGGGCTTCAAGGAGGCGATGGCCAGCGAGCCGGAACTGGCGACCTACCAGGAGGCTGACGCGCGCGGTGAGTTGAAGCTGCATGTGGCGGCCCATCTCGCACTGAACTCTCTGCGCTCGCAGGGGCATACCTCGATGGAGACCCTGCAGGCGTGGCGCGAGCGCTATACCAGCGCGCATCTGCACACGGGCTTTGTCAAGATATTCCTGGACGGTGTGGCCCCCACGCTGACCGCGTCTTTCCTTGAGCCCTATCTACCCGCGCCCGGTTGCCAGCCGGCGGCGCACGATCCCGACGCTTTGCTGGCGATCGCGCCGGACGACCTGGCGCGTCTGGTCACCGAGCTCGATCGCCTGGGCTTCGTGGTCAAGATGCATGCGGTGGGCGATCGCGCGGCGCGTGCTGGCCTGGATGCGGTCCAGGCTGCTCGCCGTAGCAATGGGCCCAGCGGCCTGCGGCACGAGATCGGTCATACCGCCTTTGTGGCCGCCAGCGATCACCCGCGCTTTGCGCAACTGGGTATGGTGGCCGATATGTCGCCCCGCCTGTGGTTCCCCAATCCGGTCACGGCCGGCCAGGACCGCGTGTTGGGTCTGGTGCGTCGCAACCGCTGCCATCAGATTCGATCGCTGATGGACGCGGGTGCAGAACTTACCTACGGCTCCGACTGGCCGGCGGCGGCGGCTGATGCCAACCCTTGGGTGGGACTGGCGGGCATGCTGACTCGGCGCAATCCCTTCGGCCTGTTCCCGGGTTACGTGGGCCAGGAGCAGGCGATCACGCTGGAACAGGCCCTGCCGCTGTTCACGACCAATGCAGCGCGCGCCATGGGCCTTCAGGATGTCACGGGCGCCCTGCGGCCGGGGTTGTCGGCCGACTTCATTCGTCTGGAGCGACCACTGTCCGCGTGCACGCCCGAGGAGATCGCTGCCACCCAGGTGCGCGAGACCTGGTTCGAGGGAGAGCAGGTCTACGCCAGCGAAGGCGCTGTGCCGCCGAATGGATCTGGCGCGATGTAGGCCTATGAGTAAGGTAGTCGGATTTCGTGACGGCTACTGGCGAGGTTCTGTTGTCAGTGCGTCCATGGCTGGGGCTTGCGGGCGGCCCAGCAGGTCCTCAATCGTACGAGCAAGGCCCAGTAGAGTGCGGTCCTGGCCAGGCGCAGCCCCCAATTGCAGGCCCACGGGCAGGCCTGCGAGGGGCGTCTGGCCACCGGCGTTGCTCGCCAGGTGCTGAATCGGCAATGAAATCCCGCATTGCCCGAACAAGTTGCCGGGCCGGGTGTTGCGCGTCGCGCGACGGTTCCAGGCTGCCGCCTCCGCCACGGTCTTGAAATGAGCGGTGGGCGCCGGAAGCATGGGGACGGTGGGTGAGAGCCAGGCATCGATGCCCGCGCAGCGCTGGGTGACCCGCCGCTGCACCTCGCGTCGGCGTGCCAGCATCCGGGCATAGTCGTCGCCCTGCACATCGAAGGCAAACTGGAGCCGCTCGGCGGCCACGGCGTCGATTCGTTCAAATTGGGAGCGGACCCGATCGCGACCCAGGTAGGCCAGCAGGTCCGCTGGCACCAGGCTGCGAAAGACCTCGTCGATCTCGCCCGCCTCGGGCAGATCCATCGTTACGATGCGCGCGCCAGCCGCTCGAAGCCGCGCGACGGCCTCCTGAAAGCAGCGTAGGACCGGCTCGTCGACGTCGTCCATGAAATGCTGCGCAGGCAAGGCCAGCGTGAGCTCCTGGATGCCAGGCAGTGTGCGCGATGACTCGCCCGTCAGCGCGGCATGAACGAACGCAGCATCGTGCGCGCTTTGCGTGAAAAAGCCGATGCTGTCGAGTTCTGGAGAGAGCGGAAACACACCGTCGCAAGGCCACTGCGTGCTGCTGGCTTTGTAGCCCACCACGCCGCACATGGCTGCCGGCCACCGCACCGACCCGCCTGTGTCGCTGCCGAGGGTGAATCCCGCCAGCCCGGCTGCCATGGCCACCGCGGAGCCGTGACTGGAGCCACCCGTCATGCGGGGCTGGGAAGGGTCGCAAGGGTTCCAGGGCGGCGGCTGGTCAAAGTTGAAGCCACCGAGTGCGAACTCGGTGGCGCGCGTTTTCCCCAGGATGATGCAGCCCGCGCGCATCAGCGCATCGATGAAGGGACCCTGCGGCGCAACGAGGTCCTGGATGTCCAGCCGGGTGCCCGCGGCCGTGGGCATCCCCTGGACGGTGAAATGGTCCTTCGCCGCGACCGGGATGCCCATGAGCGGTCCGAGGTCGACCCCCGCAGAAAACAGCCCGTCAAGGGCCTGCGCATGACGCAGCGCACGGGGCGCATCGAGGTGTAGGAACGCCTGAAGTCGAGGTTCGAGGGCTGCGATGCGTGCCAGGGTCGCCTGCGTGAGGTCGATACACGTGGTGGTGCCATTGCGCAGGGCGCTCGCGATGGCGTGGAGTCCTGCTGCGGCAGGAGAGGGCGGAAGTTTCATTCAGATCCTTTTGCCGCAAGGGCGGAACCACTGGCCGCGCCTTGGCTCCATTGCCGCCCAGGAACCGCCGCGAGCAGTGCGCGGGTGTAATCGTGCTCGGGGTGCGCGTAGACCTGCGCCACCGGACCACTCTCGACCACGCTGCCTTGGTGCATCACCACAATCGTGTCGCAGACCTGGGCCGCGACTCGCAGATCGTGGGTAATGAACAGGACGGTGAGTCCGAGCCGGTCGCGGATGTCCGCGAGCAGTTGCAAAACCTGCGCTTGCACCGAGACATCCAGTGCCGATACGGGTTCATCGGCGATCAGTACCGAAGGCGAAAGCGCCAAGGCCCGTGCCAGCCCGATGCGTTGACGCTGCCCGCCCGAGAACTCATGCGGAAAGCGATCCACCGAACGGGGGTCCAGGCCGACCAGTGCCAGCAATTCGAGGGTGCGCGCATGCGCGGCGTCAGGACGCGTGCCGTGAACGATCGGGCCCTCGGCAATGAGCTGGCCCACCGTGCGCCGTGGGTTGAGCGATCCGAAGGGATCCTGAAAGACCATTTGCAGCCGCTTGCGCAGGGGGCGCATGGCACGCGGATCCAGTCCTGCGATATCGGTCCCTTCCAGGTGGATGTGTCCGCTGTCGGCGTCGATCAGGCGTGCGATGCAGCGCGCCGCGGTGGACTTGCCTGACCCGGATTCGCCCACAATGCCCACCGTCTCGCCACGCCGAACACGGAAGCTGACGGATTTGAGCGCATCCACACTACGACCGCCTTTTCCGAACAAGCCGCCACCGGAGCGGTAGCGCTTGCTCAGATCCTGGACCTCGAGCACCACCGGTTGCGCACTGAATTCCCGTTTGGCACCCGGCGTGAGGCTTGGGACCGCTGCCAGCAGCGAGCGGGTGTAGGCGGCCTGGGGCGCTTGCAGGACTTGCTGTGCCGGCCCTTGTTCGACCAGGCGCCCGTGCTGCATGACGGCGATGCGATCGGCGATTTCGGCCACCACACCGAAGTCGTGGGTGACAAAGATCACGCCCATGCTTTTCTTGCGCTGCAGGTCGCGGATGAGGGTCAGAATCTGCGCCTGCGTGGTGACGTCCAGCGCTGTGGTGGGTTCGTCAGCGATCAGGATGTCGGGCTCGAGTGCGAGCGCCATCGCGATCATGGCGCGCTGTCGCTGACCGCCCGACATCTGGTGCGGATAGGCCAGCAAGATTTCCTGTGGCTGTGGCAAGTTGACCGCAGTGAGCAGTTCGAGCACACGCGCGCGGCGCGTGGCTGCATCCGCCACCTGATGGATCTCGAGAACCTCGTCGATCTGGGCGCCAATCCGCAGCATCGGATTGAGCGCCGTCATGGGTTCCTGGAAGATCATCCCGATCCGGTTGCCGCGCAGCTGGCGCAGACGCGCGGCGGGCGCTTGTAAAAGATCTTCGCCCTCGAACAGGATGCGGCCCGCCTGCGGCTGCACATGGCGCGAGGGGAACAGTCCCGTGACTGCACGTGACATGACCGACTTGCCAGAGCCTGATTCACCGACGACGCACAGGATCTCGTTGCGCCGCAGGTCGAGGGACACATCGGCGACGGCATGCTGGCGATCAGCGCCGTGCGGCAGCCCGACGGTCAGACCTTGAATGCTCAGTAAAGTGGCGTCAGAGGTCACAGCGTGCGCAGCCGCGGGTTGAGTGCGTCGTTCAGGCCGTCGCCGACCAGGTTGATGGCCATGACGGTCAGTAGGATGGCCAGGCCCGGTGCGGCACAGATCCACCACGCGGTCCGCAGGACCGTGCGGCCGGAGCCGATGATGAATCCCCAGCTCATGGTGTTGGCGTCTGACAGCCCCAGAAAGGAGAGGCCTGATTCGATGAGGATGGCGCTTGCGACCATCAGCGAGCCCGTCACGATGATGGAAGACAGCGTGTTGGGCAGTATGTGCAGAACAAGAATGCGGGTGTGGCCCATGCCCAGTGTGACGCAAGCCTGCACGAATTCGCGGTTACGCATCGCCATGAACTCGCCGCGAACCAGCCTGGCCATCGGTGGCCAGGAGACCAAGGCAATGGCGATGATGACGTTTCGGATGGACGATCCGAGCACTGCAATGAGCAGGATGGCGAAGAGAAAGAACGGAATGGTCTGGAACAGTTCGGTGAAACGCATCAGCGCGTTATCCAAGCGTCCCCCGAAGTAGCCCGCCAGTCCGCCCACCGTCACACCGACCAGACCGGCGATGAGGGTGGCGACCAGGCCCACGAGCAAGGTGGTGCGCGCGCCGTGCAGCAGTGCGGCGGCGAGATCGCGTCCCAGGGCGTCCGTTCCCAGAAGGAACTCGCCAAAGGGGGGCTGGAACGGTTTGCCCACAATGCTGAAAGGATCCTGGGGGTAGATCACGCCCGCCAAGGCGGCGGACAGCACGACCGCCAGCAGAACGACCATGCCCAATACCGCGGGTCGATGCCGCAGGAAACGCAGGATGCCGCCTTTCATGGAGATGCCTCGGGGGGGTCAGCGTAGTTCGATCCGTGGATCGAGCAGCGAATAGATGACGTCGACCAGCAGATTCACGACGACGACCAGACAGGTACAGATAAAGAAGATGCCGAGCAACAGATTCAGGTCGCGCGCGAACAGCGATTCGTAGGCCAGCATGCCCAGCCCAGGCCAGGCGAACACGGTCTCGACCACCACTGCGCCACCCAGGAGGCCCCCGACTTGGATGCCCGCCATCGTGAGCACGGGCAAGATCGCATTGCGCATGACGTGGCGGGCGGCAATCTGCCGCTCTGTGAGGCCCTTGGCGCGTGCCGTCACGACGTAATCCATGGAGAACTGCTCGAGCACAGAGGCGCGCATCAGCCGGGTGTAGAGCGCCAGGTAGAACATGGTCAGGGTGACGGCCGGTAGCACGAGGTGGTGGGCGATGTCGGCCGCCTTGGCCAGGCCCTGGTGGAAGGCTGCGATCTCCTGCATGCCGCTGCTGGGGAACCAGCCAAGCTTGATCGAAAAAAGGACGATCAGCATCAGCCCCGCCCAGAACACGGGCGTGGCATAGGCCAGCACCGCCAGCGTCGAGATCATGTTGTCCTGCCAACGGTTGAGGTTACGCGCGGCGTAAGCGCCCAGGAGCGTCCCGACGCAGACCGATAACAGCAGCACCGTGACCATCAGCAGCAGCGTCGGGCCCAGCCGCGAGCCGATCAGGTCGATGACCGGCATGTTGTGCCGAAAGGAGAACCCAAGATCAAGGCTGAGGATCTGCTTGATGTAGAGGAGAAGCTGGACACCCAGGGGCTGGTCAAGCCCAAAGGTCTTGCGCAGCTGGGCCATGAACTCCGGCGTCGCGGCGCCCGCCTCCCCGGCGAGCACCTCGGCGGCGTTGCCTGGTGCCAACTGGAGTAGAAGGAAGTTGACCGTCGCGATGATCAGCACCAGCGGCACCGCCTGCGCCAATCGGCGCAGGGCGTAAAGCAGGTGGCGCGAAGGCATGCCGCAGGCTTTAACAGGTGCTTACTTGGCCAGCCAGACCTGGTCCATCGACGAGTACAGGCCCAGGGGACTGAGCGGGAAGTTGTTGACCCGCTTGTTGTAGACGGTCACGAAATCCAGCTCGTGCATGAAGACCAGCGGAGCGGCGTCGACCACACGTTTTTGCAGGTCGTGGTAGAGCGCTGCGCGCGCCCGGGGATTGACCTCGACGTTTGCCTTGTCCATCAGATCATCCGTCTCCTTGGTGGTCCAACGTGAGTTATTCACGAACACCGTGCCGGCCTTGATGGAGCCCGAGTGGTAGAGGCGGTGCACGCCGATCGAGGGGTCGGCCAGGGTCTGGATCCAGTTGCTGGTCAGCTGGAAGTCGTAGTTGGTGTAGACGCGGCGCAGCCAGGTGGGGACATCCTCGTAGCGCAGCGTGACCTTGATGCCGATCTTGCCCAGCTGCTGCTGGGTGAACTCGCCGAAGCGACGCCATTCTTCGCCATACGGCGTGATGTCATGGACGATCTCGAAGCGCGTGCCATCTGGGCCGCGGCGCTTGCCGGCTTCGTCCAGCAGCTTGTTCGCCATTTCGATGCCGTTGGGCACGTTGTAGTTCTTCACCTCGGCGGTGTAGAGCCCATTGGCCTTGAAATTGGAGCTGATGGGGCCCGTGGCGGGGCGGCCAAAGCCGAACCAGATGTTTTCGAGGACAAACTTGCGGTCCATCGCATAGGCCACGGCTTGGCGCACCTTCACGTCATCGAAGGGCGCGCGGGTCGTGTTGAAGTCCAGTTGGACGATCGGCGCCTGCATCTCGTAGCCCTTGGCCGTCACGTCGATGTGCGGCAGCGCCCGCAGTCGCTTGACGTCGACGGGCGCGATCGCATTGAAGCCCCCCATGTGGGCCTCTTGCGTTTCCATTGCGGCTGAACGCGTTCCGGTGTCGGCGATGAAGCGGGCGACCACGCGATCCAGGTGCGGCAAGCCTGGCTTGCGGTAGTCGGGGTTGCGGTCAAACCGCATGAACTGGCCCTTTTGCCAATCGACGAACTTAAACGGTCCGGTTCCGATCGGCTGGTTGGCATTGGGGTGGCGCGTGATGTCGCCGGTGCCAAACACATGCTTGGGCAGCATGGGCGATTCGTAGGACGACAACGCCATCATCATGTAGGGCGCGGGTTCACTCAGGCGAAAGACGGCGGTGAGCGGGTCGGGCGTGTCGACCGCGGTCACGGCGCGGAATGTGTTGACGCCTCGCGGATGGATCTTCTTGAGCACGTCCATCACAGTGAACTGGACATCCGCGCTCGAGAAGGGCTTGCCGTCATGAAACTTGACGCCCGGCTGGAGCTTGAAGGTGACCGTTTTACCGTCGGGGCTCACCGTCCAGGACTGGGCCAGGCTGGGGCTGGGCTTGAGTTGGAAGTCGTACTCGAGCAGTCCCTCGTAGACCTTGGTAGCCACTTGCCCCACCGGGCTGGCCGTGCTCTGGTAGGCGGCCAGTGTGGGCGGCTCGGGCTGAACCACTATCACCAAGGTGCCCCCTTTTTGAGGTGTGCCCTGAGCCCAGACGGGCTGTGCGGCCGCCAGGACCAGTGTCGCGGCGGCGATCGCGAGACGGCGCGAGAGACTGTGCGATGTTTTCATGGAACTTCTCCAGGTTGTCGAGGGGGGGTGCAGGACGTGTGAGGCGGGCGTCATGCCGCCTGTTTTTCAAAGGCCGATGTGTAACCGAAGAGGCCCGCAGAGCCGCCGGTGTGAAGAAAGATGACGTCTTCATCCGGCTGGAAATTGCCCGCGCGGACCCGGGCGAACAGTCCGGCCAGTCCTTTGCCGGTGTACACCGGGTCCGCCAGGATGCCTTCTTTGCGGGCCAGCAGCGTGACCGCTGCGATCATGGATTCGGTGGGGATGCCGTAGCCTTCGCCGATGAAGCGGTCGTCGGCCATCACGCGCTCGCGCGGCAGAGCCTCTTGGACGCCGAGCATCTTCAACACGCGGCATGCTAGGTCGAACACTCGGGCTTCCTGCTGCTCGCGGGCCGCCCGTACGCCGATTCCGGTGATGGGCCAGCCCAATCCCAAGGCGTGGACGCCGGCCACCAGGCCCGCCTGTGTGCCCGCACTGCCCGTGGCCAGGACCAGGTGGGGCTTGCGCAGGCCCATCTGCTCGCACTGGCGTTGCAGTTCCAGCACGCAGTCGACATATCCCAGGGCGCCCAAGGGATTGGAGCCCCCGCCAGGAATCACATAGGGTTTGCGCCCCTGGGCGCGCAAGCGGGCGGCCAGTTCTTCTAGTGCGACATCCATCGCCGTGCCACCCGGCACGCGGTGCAGGGGAATGCCGAACAGGTGGTCGAGCATGACGTTGCCGGAGTGGTGATACTCCGGCTTGGCCCCTTGAACGCGCTCTTCGAGGATGGCCTCACAGCCCAGGCCCACGAAGGCCGCGGCAGCGGCGGTCTGTCGCACATGGTTGGACTGCACCGCGCCCTGGGTGATGACCATGTCGGCGCCCTGTTGCAGGGCCTCCGCGATCAGGAATTCGAGCTTGCGTGTCTTGTTGCCGCCCGTCGCCAGCCCGGTGCAGTCGTCACGCTTGATGTACAGCCGGTTGGAGCCGAGCTGCGGCGCCAAGTTCAGCATGGGCTCGAGCGGGGTCGGCCAATGTCCAAGTCGGACGCGGGGAAACTGATCCAGAGTCATTACCATCGGTGCTTTCAAAAGCCAAAGCTTGTTGCGACCAGAGGCTACAGAGCTTGGCGAACCGCTGTCCAATGAGATTTGGGTTCAGTTCATGCGTTCAGCGCATAGTTCGGGATCGGTCGCGGGCTTCGTTCCCCAGCATGGTGCGGGCCAGGTCGCGGGCCCGGTCCCAGAGCTCACGCAGACTGCCATTGACGAGCGATTGCTCTGCGAACACCTGCACCCGCAGCGGGACATCGAGCGAGGAGGGGCCAGCGCGCACCAGGCGCCGGTGGTTCAAGTCGTCGGCGATCAGGCGTGCCGGGAGCCAGGCCATCCCCATGCCTTCCAGCGCGGTGGCCCGCAGCGCTTCCACCAGAGCGCTTTCGAAGACCGGATGCACGGGCAGGGGAGGATCGGCCGTGTCCAAGGCTAGCGCGGCCATCTGCCCCAACTGGGCGTCGGCGCTGTAGCTCAGCCAGCGCACACGCCCTGAATTGGACGGCAAACCGTGGAGCGGCCGACCATCAGGCCCCGGCTTGGACACCGGGATCAGCAGGTCCTTAGTCAGGGTGAGGGAGGGGTAGCGCTCGGCGCTCAGCTGCATGGGCAGGCCGGGGTGGGTGTAGCACACCAGCAGGTCGACGCCGCCCTCTTCCAAGTCGCGTACGCAGTCATGGAGGTTGTCCGCTCGGACTTGGGTGAGCAGGTCCTCGCGCTCCAGGGGTAGGTTGGCCAGCCACTGGGCGAGGAAGCCGCTGGCCAGCGAGTGTTGGATGGCGATACGCAGCAGGCGGCGGTCGGACCGGGCCGCGTGTCGCAGCTCCTGCCGCGTGTTGATCAGCGAGGCGGTGACCTGCTGGGCCGTCTCCAGGAACCGCGCCCCTGCCGCCGTGAGACGCGTGGGGTAGGACGAGCGGTCGATCAAGGCGACGCCGACCCACTGCTCGAGCGCTTTGATGCGCCGGCTGAAGGCCGACTGGGTGATGTGGCGTTCATGGGCGGACAGCGAAAAGCTGCCTGTTCGCGCCACGCTGAGGAAGTCCTCGATCCATCTTGCTTCCATGACTGACCTCTTGGCGGGTGTGTGTGTCCGCGGAACGCTGGTGACTGCCGCGCGCTTCGGGCCTCAGTCCAGTTTGGCGCCCGATGCCCGGATCACGGGCACCCAGCGATTGAGTTCGGCCGCGACGAAGGCGACGAATTCGTCTGGGCCGCGGTCGTAGATATTGCTGCCGGTGGCCGTGAACTTCTGGCGTACGTCCTCCTTGGACAGCGTCTCGCGCACGGCCTGCGAGATGCGGTTCACCACGTCGCGGGGCATGCCTGCCGGACCGACGATGCCTTGCCAGCCTGAAGCCTCCAGGCCGGGATAACCCGCCTCGCGCGCGGTGGGCACGTTGGGTAGCGCAGGGGCACGCTGTGCATCCGTCACATACAGGGCGCGCAGTCGTCCGCTCTGGATTTGCGGCTGCAAGACGCTGGCGACGTCGACCAGCAGGTGGGTCTGACCGCCAATGAGGTCCTGCACCGCGGGTGTGGATCCCTTGTAGGGAACATGCACCAGCTTGGTCCCGGCCACATGATTGAGCAGCTCGCCATTGAGGTGGGTGACCGAGCCTGAGCCCCCTGAGGCGAAGTTGGCCTGATTCGGATTGGCTTTGGCCCAGGCGACGAATTCGGCGAGCGTCTTGGCCGGATGGTTGGCCGGCACCGCGGCGATGAAGCCTGAGCCTGAGGTTTGGTGGATGTAGGTGAAGTCTTTTTGCGGGTCGAAGGGGCGCTTGGCCATCATGTTGGGGGCGAGCACGAAGGGGCCGATGTTGGCCACCAGGATGGTGTAGCCGTCGGGGGCGGCGCGGGTCAGCTCGCTGGCAGCGAGCAGGCCGCCGGCACCGGGCTTGTATTCGATGATGACGGGCTGGCCCAGCGCCTGCTGCAGCCCGGGCTGCAGGTTGCGCGCCACGATGTCGATGCCGCCACCGGGCGGGAAGCCCACGATCAGCTTGATCGGTTTGGACGGCCAGGCCTGTGCGTGCACGGGGCCAGCTCCCAGGGTGCCCAGCGCCAGCAGGGCCACCGGGAGCAGGGTGGCCGCGCGGCGGGTGAGGCCAGCTCGCAAAGAGATTCGGGTCATGTGGATCCTTTCGTGGGCAGGGAGAAAGAAGGGAAGGGAGGCCGGGCTAGTAGACGGTGCTGGAGAAACCGCTGGCAAGCTTGGGACGGATCGCTTCGATGAAAGCGGTGGCTTGGCGCATCATCATCCCCATGTCGGAGGCGACCGCGACGAAGTCGTAGCCGGCGGCGATGAAGGTGGCGACCATCTCCGGCGTCGGGCCGACGATGCCGCAGGGGATGCCGATCTTGCGGCAGCGGGCCGCGACATCGGCGATGGCCGCTTGCACCGGCGCGGCGCCGATGTTGCCGATGTGGCCCATATGGGCCGACAGATCGCCCGGCCCGAGGAACAGCGCATCGACCCCGGGCACGGCGGCGATGTCTTCCAGCGCCGCGATGGCCTTTGGGGTTTCCAGCTGGATCACGGTGAAGACGGAGTCGTTGGCGCGTCGCGGGTAGTCCTTGGCCGTGCCATAGCCGCTGGCGCGGTGTACGGCAGCAAAGCCCCGCAAGCCCTCGGGCGGGTACTTGGCATACGAGACGGCGCGGCGCGCATCGTCGGCGCTGTCCACAAAGGGCACCATGACGGTCTGGGCCCCGAGGTCCAGGGCGCGTTTGAACAGGAGCGGGTCGTTGGCAGCCAGTCGTGTCACGGCCGCCGCCGGCGTGGAGGCAATCGCCTGGAGGATGCACAGGGCGTCGCGTTCGTCGACTGGCACGTGTTCCAGATCGAGCAGCAGCCAGTCAAAGCCGGCGCGTCCCATGGCTTCGGCGGTGCTGGAGGTGCCGGACATGAGCCAGGTGCCTAAAGGCACACCGGGCTGTCGCAGGCGTTCGCGAAACGGATTGACCAGGAGATCGGGGGAGTAGGACATATGAATTTCGGCGAGGAAGGCGCCAGTCAGTAGATGGGAGGCTCGGGTGTGGGCGCCGCGCCCGCGAGCAGGTCGAAGTCGCAGCCGGCGTGGGCCTGCGTGACCTGCTGCTGATAGATACGGGTCCAGCCGCGTGCATAGGGCTGCTCGGGAGCCTTCCAGGCGGCGCGGCGCTCTGCCCATTCAGCGTCAGAGATCTGCACGTCCAGGCGACGCTGGCCGATGTCCAGGGTGATGAGATCGCCCGTGCGCACCAGGGCCAGCGGCCCGCCCACCGCCGATTCGGGCGAGACATGCAGGACGCAGGTGCCGTAGTGGGTGCCGCTCATACGCGCATCGGAGATCCGCAGCATGTCGCGCACGCCCTGCTTCAGAAGCTTTTTCGGAATGGGCAGGTTGCCCCACTCGGGCATGCCGGGACCGCCCACGGGGCCGGCGTTGCGCAGGATCAGGACGGTGTTTTCGTCGGCATCGAGATCGAGGTCGTTGACGGCGGCCAGCATCTGCGCGTTGGAGTCGAACACCAGGGCGCGGCCGGTGTGTCGCAGCAGCCGCGGGCTGGCCGCCGAGGGCTTGAGGACGGCGCCGTCCGGGCACAGATTGCCGCGCACCACGGCCAGGGCCATGGCTGCTTCGGGGCAATCGGCGGGCGCGCTGACCAGGGGGCGTGAGGGATCGCGGATCACTTCGGGGTCTGTGCAGACATGGCCGGCGATGTTCTCGCCCAGCGACTTGCCGGTGACCGTGCCGGCGCTCAGATCGAGTTCGTGCTCGATCGCGTTCAGGAGCGCCGGCACGCCGCCGGCGTAGTGAAAGTCTTCCATCAGGCGGTCGCCGGAAGGAAAGAGGTTGGTGATGACGGGCACGCGCCGAGCGATGGCGTCGAAGTCGTCCAGGCCCAGGGCGATGCCGGCGCGGCCGGCCATGGCCGGCAGGTGGACCGCCGCATTGGTGGAGCCGCCCAGCGCCATCCAGGTGGCCACGCCATTGAGGAAGGAGGCGCGGGTGATGAAGCGCGAGGGCTTGAGGTCTTCCCAGACCATTTCCACCGCGCGTTGTCCGCAGACCCAGGCCATGCGCGAGTGGCCCGCGTCCATGGCGGGAATGCTGGTGGAGCCGGGCAGCGTCAGGCCCATGGCCTCCACGATGGAGGTCATGGTGCTGGCCGTGCCCATGGTGTTGCAGGTGCCGGGCGAGCGGGTCATCTTCGCTTCCAGCGCGATCCATTCGGTCTGGTCGATGGCGCCGACGGTGTACTGCTCCCAGTACTTCTTGGTGTGCGTGCCGGCTCCGACGGTCTGGCCTTTGTAGCGGTCATTGAGCATGGGCCCTGCGGCGACAAAGAGGGCGGGGATGTCCATCGACAGCGCGCCCATGACGAGGCCGGGTGTGGTCTTGTCGCAGCCTCCCATGAGTACCACGCCGTCCAGGGGCAGGCTGCGCAGGAGTTCTTCCGCCTCCATGGCCAGCATGTTGCGGTAGATCATGGTGGTGGGCTTGACCATCACCTCGCCCAGGCTCAGAGCGGGCAACTCGAAGGGATAGCCGCCGGCTTGCAGGACGCCGCGCTTGACGGCCTGCACCCGCTCGCGCAGGTGGGCGTGGCAGGGAGACAGCTCGCTCCAGGTGTTGATGATGCCGATTACAGGGCGGCCCATGAACTCCTCGCGGGCGAGACCCTGCTGCTGCATCCGCTGACGGTGCGCGAAGCCGCGGATGTCGTCGCTGGCCAGCCAGCGCTGGCTTCGGAGTTCGTTCAATGTCTTGCGTCGCGTCATCGCATGTCCTTCGTCGGGGGCAGGCTTGCTTTGCCCGGTGTACGGTGGTTCAGGGCCAGGGCCTGCAGGTCCTGCGGCGTATCCAGATCAAAGGTGTAGTGCGGGTTGTCGACGTCCCACAGGCGCACCGCCTGCGGATGCTCGGCGCGCCATTGGCGCAGGCTGGGCGGGTCTTGGGCGACGAGCTGCGCGCACACCGCAGTATCCAGGATCACGGGGTGACCGGGCTGGCCCTGCACCTGCGGCACCTGCACCTGGATGCCCGGTGCGCGCTGGGCGTAGGCCTGCAGCGCGGCGCGCACATCGTGGGTGTCGATCAAGGGTTGGTCCGCCAGCAGCACGAGCACTTGCTGGAGCCCGGTGGGCAGGGCGGCCAGGCCCACGCGCAGCGAGGAGGCGGTGTCCTCTTGTGGCTGCGGGTTCAGGACGCAGCGCGGCACGCGGTCGGGCGGCAGCTGCGTCAAGTGAGTCTGGATGGCCTCGGCATGGTGGCCCAGCACGATCACACGCTGCGCGAGCGGCACCTCGTGCAGGTCCTGCAGTTGCCCCAGCAGACGTTCGATCAGGCTGCGCCCTTCGAATTGGAGGAGGCATTTAGCAACCCCGCCCATGCGCCGACCGGCGCCTGCCGCGAGGATCACAAGGCCGGTGCTCACGCGCGTGCGGGGCAGACGGGGGTGTCGGTAGCGGCGGGGGCCAGCGCGTTCTTGGCGGTGGCAACGTCCAGGTCGCGAGGCAAGGGCACCTGGTTCTTGACCGAGAGGACCTCGGCCATGATGCTGACCGCGATTTCGGGCGGGGTCTTGCTGCCGATGTACAGACCGATCGGCCCGCGCAAGCGCGCCAGGCTCTCGGCGGTTTGATCGAAGTGTTCGATCAGGCGGGCGCGGCGAGCGTCGTTGTTGCGGCGTGAGCCGATGGCGCCCACATAGAAGGCCTCGGTCTCCAGGGCCTCGAGCAGGGCCAGATCGTCGAGTTTGGGATCGTGGGTGAGGGCGATGACGCAGGTTCGGCGATCGACTTTGAATTCACGCACCACGTCGTCGGGCATGCCCGTGATCAAGGGCACGTCGGGCATCTGCCAGCCTTGGCGGTATTCCTCGCGCGGGTCGCAGACGCTGACATCAAAGCCGCTAAAGCGCGCCATGGTGGCCAGGTACTGTGCGAGCGAGCCGGCGCCGATCAGGAGCATGCGGTAGGCGGGGCCGAAGGTGTTGACCAGCCCAGTGCCATCGTCTTCCAAGGCCGCGGGGGCTTGTGCGGGCTGCAGGTGCACCTGTCCGTCGGCCAGGTGCAGGCGGCGCGCCATCAGCTGGCCTTGGCCCAGAGCCTGCACCAGCTGCGCCAGCAGCGCGGTGTCGGGGTTGAATTCGAGCACCAACTCGAGGGTGCCGCCACAGGGCAGGCCGAAGCGATGCGCTTCGTCGGCGCTGATGCCGTATTTCACGCGCTGCGGCGGACCGTCGGGGATGGCGTTGGCATGGCGGTAGCGGTCGATGAGGTCGTCCTCGATGCAGCCGCCCGAGACCGAACCGACCACCGCACCGGTTTCGCACAGCGCCATGATGGAGCCCACTGGCCGGGGCGAAGAGCCCCAGGTACGCACGACGGTGACCAGCAGTGCGCGACGGCCCTGCGCGCGCCATGCGTGCAGCGTGCTCAGGACCGTGACATCCAGGTTTTCCATGGGATTCAAGCGCGGGTCGTCAGATAGAGGGCGGCGGCGACGGCCAGAGCGATCAGGCCCCAGGTCCAGGTGGGCAGGCCGGACGAGCCCGACGGCGCTTGCGCAGGGGGCTCGGTCGCAGCATCGCCCTCGGAGGCGGGGTAGCGCTGGGCCAGTGCCTCTTCGAATCGACGAAAAAAATCTTCGGCCAGCGAGCGTGAGGCGCCATCGATCAGCCGCTGTCCGAGCTGGGCCAGCTTGCCTCCGACAGTCGATTGCACGGTGTAGGACAGCTCGCAGCCTGCCTCGGTGGGCACGAGGCGCACCGCGGCCTGACCCTTGCCAAAGCCGGCCACGCCGCCCTGAGCGTCAAAGCCCAGGGTGTAGGACTGCGGGGGCACGATGTCCGACAGGCGCACCCGGCCGCTAAAGCGCGCGGCGACCGGGCCGATCTTGATGGCCGTGGTGACGGTGTAGGTGTCGGGCTCTGTCTGCTCGAATTTTTCGCAGCCAGGGATACAGGCCTGCAGCATCGCAGGGTCGTTGAGGGCCTCCCAGGCCTGTTGCACTGTGACGGCGAGCGTGCGGCTGCCTTGCATGTCCACGAGAAGTCTCCTGTTGTCGAAGGATCAAGATCCTGCGCGTTGCATCAGCGCCGCCAGGGATCGGGCGAGCGTCTGCAAGCTGCTGAGATTGTGCACCGCCAGCATGCCGTGGGCATGCCGGTGCAGCACCTGCGCCCCGCGGGCCAAGGGGGCATAGCCCTCATAGCGCAGGAGTGGGTTCAGCCATAGCAGTCGGCCGGTGTGACGACGCAGCCACTGCAGTTCTTCGTCCAGCCGGTGGGGTTCGCCCGTGTCCAGGCCGTCGGTGATCATCAGGACCACGGTGCGGCGGCCCACCAGACAGCGTGCGTGGCGGGTGCGCAGCGTGGTCAGCGAGTCGGCCAGTCGGGTACCGCCGGCGAAGTCGCCGATGGTTTGATTGGCCAGAGCCAGCATCTGGTCGGTATCTCGCTGGCGAAAGGCGGCACGCAGGTCACTCAAGTCTGTGCCAAAGGCAAAGGCGGCCCGGGGGGCCTGCCGGGTGGCGTGATGCAGAAAGGCCAGCAAGAGGCGCGCATAGCGCTCCATCGAACCGGACACATCGACCAGGATCAAGAGCGGCAAGGGTTGGCGTCGTCGCGCCATTCGCGGCAGTGCCAGTAGCTCGCCATCGTGGCGCCGTGCCTCTTGCAGGGCGCGTGCCCAGTGCGGGCGGTGGCCATGCGGTGCACCCCGGTATCGCCGTGAGCGCACTTGCGGCAGGGGCAGGGGGATGTCTCGCACGAGCTGTTCGACGAGCCGAAATTCGCTCGCGGACAGACCCTCGAAGTCGGCATGGCGCAGGCGCTGCTGTTCGCTGGCGCTCATGGCGGCATCCAGACGCAACTCGCTTTCGGCTGGTGAGGACGCCGTGCCGGATGGATGCGGAATGTGCAGCGCCTCCTGCACCCGGGCCTTGCGCCGCACAGGCTGGGCCTGGGCCGCCTTGGGCAGCATCTGGGCGAGCAGTTGCTGGGCCAGCTCGGGATTGCGAAAGAAGGCCTCGAACATTTCACCAAAGGCGTCGAGGTCCTGTTGGCGGTTGATGAAGACCGCCTCGAGCGCAGCGCGGAGATCGTCCTTGTGCTGCACGCCGACGGCCTGGGCCGCTTCGATCGCGAGCGCAATGCGACTGCTGTCGACGGGGACGCCTGCGCGTCGCAGTGCACGGCCAAAAGCGGTGAAGTGCGCTGGCAGCTTGCCACGCCGTGCGTCACCCAGGATCACGGCGCGGGCTCCAGCAGCTGGTCGACCAGCGGCAGCAGGGCCGCCACATCTTCCCGATGCTTGAACAGAATGCCGGCGGTGTCCTGGATTACTTCTGGATCCAGGGTGAGGGTGTCCAGCGCCACCAGCGCCTTGGCCCATTCCACGCTCTCGGCGATGCCGGGGCTGCGCTGGAAGGACTGGGCCATGGGCTGGCTGCGCAGGCGCGCGACGAAGTCGGTGACTTGGGCACTGAGGGCGTCGCCCGCATGGGGCACCTGGCTGCGCACGATGGCCAGCTCGCGCTCGCGATCAGGGTAGTCCAGCCACTGATAGAGGCAGCGGCGCTTGACGGCGTCATTCAGATCGCGCGTGCGGTTGCTGGTGAGGAGGGTGAGCGGCGCCGCAGCAGCCCGCAGGGTGCCCCACTCGGGGATGGTGACCTGGTATTCGCCCAGGTATTCCAGCAGGAAGGCTTCGAAGGGTTCGTCGGCGCGGTCCACTTCGTCGATCAGGAGCACGGCGCCGGGGGGCTGGGCTTCCAGCGCTTGCAGCAGGGGTCGACGGATCAGGTAGCGGGCCTGGTAGACCTCACGCTCGATCTGCTCGGGGCTGGCCGTGTCCTGGGCTGCGCGCATGTGCAGCAGTTGCGCGGTGTGGTTCCACTCGTAGAGGGCTTCGCGCAGCTCCATGCCGTCATAGCACTGCAGGCGCAGCAGGGGCCGGCCCAAGGCCACCGCCAAGGCCTTGGCCAGCTCGGTCTTGCCCACGCCCGGTTCACCCTCGAGCAGCAGCGGGCGCTCCAGACGCAGCGCCAGGAACACGGCGGTGACCAGCTGGCGCGTCGCGTGATAACCCGCCGCCTGCAGCGCGTCGGAGAGGCCGTCGAGGGTGTCCAGGCGGGTGGGCACCCGATTTATCCGTTCGCTTGCCGCACCGCGGCTTGCGTTTGGACCGTGACCAGGTGCGCGCGGTAGGCGGCGCTGGCGTGCAGGTCGCCGCTGAAGGCGCCGGCATCCACCGCCACGCCTTGCACCGCCTCGGGCGTGAAGCTCTTGGTGAGCGCCGCCTCCAGGCCGGCGTGGCGCATCACGCCATTGCCGCCGCCGGTGATGGCGACTCGCGCACCGCTGGCGGTCTTGGCGACGAAGACGCCCAGCAAGGCAAAGCGAGACGCAGGCTGGCGGAACTTGGCGTAAGCCGCCTTTTCGGGCACCGGGAAGCGGATCGCGGTGATCAGCTCGCCGGGCTGCAAGGCGGTGGTGTACAGGCCCTGGAAGAAGTCGTCGGCCGCGATCTGCCGGCGGTCGGTGACGACGGTGGCGCCCAGGCCCAGCACCGCGCTGGGGTAGCAGGCGGCGGGGTCGTTGTTGGCGACCGAGCCGCCCATGGTGCCCATGGCGCGGACCTGGCGGTCGCCGATGCCTTCGGCCAGAGCGGCCAGACCCGGCAGGTGCTTGCGCACATCGGCGTTGGACGCCACATCCTGGTGACGGGTCATGGCGCCAATGACCAGCGTTTTGCCATCCATGCAGATGCCTCGCAGGTCGGCAATCGCGCCTAGGTCGACCAGTTGCTCGGAGCGCAGCAGGCGCTGCTTCATGGAGGCGATCAGGGTCTGACCGCCGGCCAGGACCTGCGCGCCGCCGGCGGCCAGGCGCTGGGCGTCGGCGAGGGTCTTGGGTTGTTCGAGGGTGAATGCGTACATGGCAGATCTCCTTACTTGGCCGCCTGGATGGCCTGCCACACACGGTGCGGGGTGGCGGGCATGTCCAGGTCCTTGACGCCCAGGGGCGCCAGAGCATCGAGCACCGCGTTGATCACGGCGGGGGGCGAGCCGATGGCGCCGGCTTCGCCGCAGCCCTTGGTGCCCAGGGGGTTGGTGGTGCAGGGCGTGACCACATGGCCGAGGCGGAACTCGGGCATGTCGTCGGCGCGCGGCATGGTGTAGTCCATGAACGAGCCGGTGACCAGCTGGCCGGTGCTGCGGTCGTAGATGCAGTGCTCCATCAGCGCCTGGCCGATGCCCTGCGCCAGGCCGCCATGCACCTGACCCTCCACGATCATGGGGTTGATGATGGTGCCGAAGTCGTCGACCGCGGTGAAGCGGTCGATGCGCACCACGCCGGTCTCGGGCTGGACCTCGACCTCGCAGATGTAGGTGCCGCCGGGGAAGGTGAAGTTGACCGGGTCGTAGAAGGCGGTTTCGTTCAGGCCGGGCTCGAGTTTGTCCAGCGGGTAGTTGTGCGGGACGTAGGCGGTCAGAGCCACCTGGCCGAAGGTGACCTTCTTGTCGGTGCCCTTGACGGTGAACTCGCCGTTGGCGAATTCGACGTCGGCGTCGCTGGCTTCCATCAGGTGGGCCGCGATCTTCTTGGCCTTGGCCTCGATCTTGTCCAGGGCGCGCATGATGGCCGCGCCGCCGACGCTGATGGAGCGGGAGCCGTAGGTGCCCATGCCGAAGGGAACGCGGCCGGTGTCGCCGTGCACGATGTCGACCTGCGACGGGTCCATGCCCAGGCGCGAGGCCACGACTTGCGCAAAGGTGGTCTCATGGCCTTGACCGTGACTGTGCGAGCCGGTGAACACGGTGACGCTGCCCGTCGGGTGCACACGCACCTCGCCGCACTCGAACAAGCCTGCGCGTGCGCCCAGGGCGCCCGCGATGTTGCTCGGGGCAATGCCGCAGGCTTCGATGTAGCTGCTGTAGCCCACGCCACGCAGCAGACCCTTGGCCTTGGAGGCAGCCTTGCGCTTGTCATAGCCCGCCATGTCGGCCAGCTCGCGGGATTTTTCCATGCAGGCATGGAAGTCGCCGGTGTCGTATTGCAAGGCGACGGGCGTCTGATATGGGAACTGGGTGATGAAGTTGCGACGGCGGATTTCGTCTTGTGTGAGGCCGGTTTCCCAGGCCGCGCGGCTGACGATGCGCTCCAGGAGGTAGGTGGCTTCGGGTCGGCCCGCGCCGCGGTAGGCGTCCACCGGCGCGGTGTTGGTGAACCAGGCGTCCACTTCCACATACACCTGCGGCGTCGCGTACTGGCCCGCCAGCAGCGTGGCGTACAAGATGGTGGGCACCGCGGTGGAGAAGGTGGACAGGTAGGCGCCCAGGTTGGCGTCGGTGTGCACGCGCAGGGCCAGGAACTTGCCATCCTTGTCCATAGCGAGTTCGGCGTGCGAGACATGGTCACGGCCGTGAGCGTCCGACAGGAAGGCCTCGGAGCGATCGCAGGTCCACTTGATCGCGCAATTGAGTTTCTTGGAGGCCCAGGTCAGGCACACGTCTTCGGCGTACAGATAAATCTTGGCGCCAAAGCCGCCGCCGACGTCAGGGGCGATCACCCGCACCTTGTGCTCGGGCAGGCCCATCACGAAGGCGGTCATGAGCAGTCGCTCGACGTGCGGGTTCTGGTTGGCGACATACAGGGTGTAGTCGTCGCCCGCGCGGTTGTAGGTGGCGATCGCCGCGCGCGGCTCCATGGGGTTGGGTGCCAGGCGGTTGTTCACCAGGTCTAGCTTGGTGACGTGCGCCGCGTTCTGGAAGGCGGCGTCGACCGCGGCCTTGTCGCCGATCGCCCATTTGTAGCAATGGTTACCGGGGGCCGCGTCATGCAATTGGGTCGCGCCCGGCTTCTGGGTGTCACGCACGTCCACCACGGCGGGCAGCGTGTCGTAATCGACTTCAACGAGTTCGGCGGCGTTCTTGGCGTTTTCCAGCGTGTCGGCCACCACCATGGCGACGTGGTCGCCCACGTAGCGAACCTTGCCCTGGGCCAGGATCGGGTGAGGCGGCTCTTTCATCGGCTGGCCGCTGGTATCGGTGATCAGCCAGCCACACGGCAGGCCCCCGATCTTGTCGGCGGCGACATCCTGGCCATCAAAGATGCCGATGACGCCGGGCGCCTTCAGGGCCGCGGCCTTGTCGACCTTGCGGATGTTCGCGTGGGCATGCGGCGAGCGCACGAACACGGCGTGATGCATGTTGGCGAGTGCGATGTCGTCGGTGTACTGGCCGGCCCCCGTGAGGAAGCGGTAGTCCTCCTTGCGACGTAGGGATTCACCGATATGAGGAAGCTTGGCAAAGTCAGATGCACCCATGGTCGGCTCCTATTCAGGCTTTCATGCCCGCAGCGCCTTGCTGCACGGCCTTCACGATGTTTTGATAGCCCGTGCAGCGGCACAGGTTGCCTTCGAGTTGTTCGCGGATCTGCGTGGCATCCGCCCTGGGATGGCGCTGGCACAGGTCGATGGCGCTCATGACCATGCCCGGTGTGCAAAAGCCGCATTGCAGGCCATGGCACTCCTTGAATGCCGCCTGCATGGGGTGCAGGGTGCCGTCGGCTGCGGCCACGCCTTCGATGGTGGTGATGTCCTGGCCCGCGACCTGCGCGAGCAGCACATTGCACGACTTCACCGCACGGCCGTCGACCAGTACGGTGCACGCGCCGCACTGGGCGGTGTCGCAGCCCACATGGGTGCCGGTGAGCTTGAGGTGTTCGCGTAGCGCCTGCACCAGCAGCGTTTGCGGTGCAGCATCAACGGTCACGGCTTTGCCGTTGACCCGAATCGGGACTTGCATGTCTGTCTCCTGCTTGAAATGGCAATGCAAGTGGAGCATGACCTGTGGCCACGGATTTGAGGGTTAACCCTCGGCTTGGAGGGCGTAGCCCGAGACGCGGTGACGTGCTCAGGGCTGCCTGGCGATACGGGCGATGAGGGCGCTCATGTCCTTGGCATCCGCCTGGAGGAAGCGTTCGAACTCCGGTGCATCCTGGTACTGGAAGGCGGTGCCGACGGCCGCCAGTGCCGCGATGGCGCGCGCATCCTGGGACGCAAACCGGGCGGCTTCACGCAGCTTGTCGACGACTTCGGGCGGCGTGCCCGCCGGCACGAACAAGCCTGTCCACTGCGAGTACTGGATCGGCACCTTGAGCTCCCTCAGGCTGGGGACCTCCGGCAGGCTGGCCAGTCGTCCCTCGCCCCAGTGCGCCAAGGGGCGCAGCCGGCCTGCGGCAATGAGGGGGACCACGGTGGACGGCCCCGTGGCCAGGGCATCGATCTGTCCGGCCATCAGACCCACCAGGGCCGGCCCTGCGCCGGCATAGGGCACATGCAGCATGGCGGTGGACGTGGCCGCCTTGAGCTGCTCCATCGGCACATGCAAGGCGCTGTAGGCGCCAGACGACCCGAAGGACACGCGGCCCGGGTTCGCCTTCACATGGGCCATGAAGTCGGCGTAGGTCTTCCAGGGGCTGTCGGCCCGCACCACCAGCACCGTCGGGTCGGCGGTGAAGCGCGCGATGGGCCGCAGCTGGTTGATCTGAAAAAGCGGCTGGCGCTGCAGCGCCTTGTCGGCCTCGGGCAGCACCACGAGCGAGGACAGCGCCATCAGCACCGTGTAGCCATCGGGCCGGGCCTTGGCCACTTGCGCCATGCCGATGGCCCCACTGGCGCCAACCCGGTTGTCGATCACGACGGTCTGGCGCAGGTGGCGCGACATCGCCTCGGCCACCGGCCGGCCCACGGTGTCGGATACGCCACCGGGCGGATAGGGCACGACCAGGGTGAGGGGTTTGGACGGATAGTCCTGGGCCCGGGCGCCTGCGCTGAAGAGGCCGAGGGCCGCGATCAGGAGCAGGCCTGCCAGCGCTCGAAGTGCCAGGGAGGGAGAGGGGGGAGTGAGTGACACGGGGAGCGCATCGGGCCATCGGTGCGACCCGCAGTTTAACCAAGCGAACGGCGGCGCCCGGCCTAGTCTGTGTGGCGGGCCCCTGCCATGCAGACCAACATTCGCACCGGCTTGCCGCTGCGATTGCGCCAGGCATGACGCGTGCCATTTTGGACCGCGACATCGCCGGTCCTCAGCGTCGTTTCTCGGCCGTTGTCCAACTCCAGGACGATTTCGCCCTCGAGCACGAAGACGTAGTCGATCGTGTTGGAGCGATGCATGCCCGGTGCGTCCGGTTCCATGACCTCCAGCAGGCCGGGTAGCGCCTGCCGCGTCTGGTCTGCCGCCTGTGCCAGGTCTGTCCCCGCCGGCGGGGCGGTGCGCTGGGCAGGGATCGTGAACATGAGGAAGCGCGAGCCACCCACCGGCGGGAAATAGGTGGGGCAGGGCGCAGGGCTCCCGTCATCGGGAAACACGGGGACGTCGGCTGTGCTCCAGAGCATGTGGAATCCATAACCGGGCATGAGCGGCACGGTGGTGGCCTCGACCTCGCGGTCGGCGCAAACGCAGGTCTTTCCCTGGGGGTCGTGGCCGGTGACGACGGTCCTGATCTTCATCTCAATTCCTCTTTCAATCGGCATTCATGGCAGGCACCTGCGCCTCGACCTTTCGGAGCAACTCCCACAGCCGGTTCACCTCCTCGCCCTCGAACGCGGATACCAACCGCTTTTGCCGCTGGCGAGCGGCGTCACGCAGTCGTCGGTACATCTGCTGGCCCTCAGGCGTGAGAACCGCCTTGGCTGCGCGACCTCGCGTCTGCGTCTGCTCGATGTCGACGAGTCCACGCTCTTGCAGGACGCGCAGGCTTTTGCTGGCAGCGGCGTAGTCGATATCGGCTCGCTCCGCGACCTCCCGCACGATCAGCCCCGAGCGGCTGCCAATGGCCATCATGGAGCGCCATTCGGACATACCCAAGTTGAAGTTCTTGCGGTAGTAGGTGGAAGCGCCATTGGCCAGGCGGTTGGCCACTCCCATGATGTAGGCCGCCAGATAGCGATTGACCTCGGCTTCCCCTGCCGGTACGGGCGCGGGCTGGCGCACTGCGCGGCGTGGTGGGTCTGGCGGCACCGGGGCGGAACGGGCCGCCCGCGACAGGCGCGGCTTGACGGTGCTGCGGACGGAAGGGGCTGTCTTCTTGCTCGTCGTGGCCATCCCAGGGTTTTCCTTAGTGCTGGCGTCCGGTGCGCGGTTTAAATTGAGATTTCATTTATAGACATGTCAAGATAAAAAGCAAGCGCGCTTTTACCGACATCCTCCTCATGAAGTCCCCTCTTCGCAGCAATTTCCCCCGAGGCTCTTACCTCTGGGCTGTGCGCAATGCCCAGTGGCGTGCCTTGGGCATCCCGGAGGAGGATTGCGAAAAACCCAAGATCGCGATCGTGAACAGCTCCTCGGGGCTGGCGGCGTGCTTCGCGCATTTGGACGGCATCGTGCCGGTGCTCAAGGAGGTGATCCGAGCCGCCGGCGCCGTGCCCTTCGAGATCCGTACCTCGGCTCCCAGTGATTTCGTGGTGGGGGCCGGCGCCCGTGGGGCCTACATCCTCACGACGCGCGATCTGGTGACCAATGACATCGAAGCTTCGGTGGAGGGTCCACAGCTCGATGGCATGATTTGCCTGACCTCCTGCGACAAGACCGTCCCCGGCCAGCTCATGGCCGCTGCCAGGCTCAATATCCCGACGCTGATGCTGGCCTGCGGCTACCAGCCCAGTGGCGAATTCGAGGGCGAGCATGTCGATATCGAGGACGTGTTCGTCGGTGCCATGCACGCACAAATGGGCAACCTGGACATGGACAAGCTGATCGGCATGAGCCGTAACGCGATCCGCGGTCCTGGGGTGTGCTCCGGCATGGGGACGGCCAACTCCATGCACATCGCCTGCGAAGCCCTGGGCATGGCGCTACCCGGTACCACGCCTGTGGCGGCCAACAGTCCTGCCATGTTCGATGCGGCACGCCGCGCTGGCGAGCGCATCGTGGCGATGGTGGCCGAAGACCTCAAGCCGCGGGACATCCTCACGCCTGCGGCCTTTGCCAACGCGGCACGTGCCATCCTGGCCGTAGGCGGTTCGGTCAATTCGATCAAGCACCTGCAGGGCGTGGCCACTGAATCCGGTTGCGGCGCCGATGTCTACGGCATGTTTGAACGCTTTGGTGACGAGGTGCCTGTGCTTTCCGCGGTACGCCCCGTCGGTGAGCACTTCATCGAGGACTTCGAGGCGGCCGGGGGTGCCCGCGCGGTCATGGCCAACCTTCTTCCTTTGCTCGATGGCCAGGCGCTGACCGTCACGGGTCGCACGGTGGCCGAGAACCTGGCTGGCGTAGTGGCCTCCAATCCAGAGGTGATTCGCCCCTTGGACCGCCCATTTGCTCGACGCCCGGCCATCACCATGCTCCGCGGCACCCTGTCACCGGGTTTTGGAATCGTCAAGACCGGTGTCGCAGAGCGCAAGGTGCGCCGCTTCTCGGGGCCCGCGATCTGCTTTGCCACGTCGGACGAAGCGATCGAGGCGCTTAAAAAAGGCCTGATCAAGCCGGGGCACGTCGTCGTCACGCGTGGTGCGGGCGTACGTGGGGGACCCGGCATGGGGGGAGGATCCTCCAAGGTGGTGTTTGCGCTAGATGGTGCAGGTTTGGGCGAGCAGGTGGCCATGATCACCGACGGCCACCTCTCGGGGCTGGTGTGCAAGGGGCTGGTCGTCGCCGAGGTTTCGCCCGAGGGCGCGGAGCTGGGGCCGCTGGCTCTGGTGCACGATGGCGACACCATCACCATCGACCTGGATACGCGCCGCTGCGACCTGGAGGTCTCCGAGGCAGAACTCGCGCGCCGTGCCAGCCAATGGAAAGCGCCCGAGCCCCAGTTTGACCGAGGTTGGTTGCAGATCTACCGCCGTAACGTCGGGCCGCTCACCGAAGGTGCGGTCCTCGTCAAGCCGCGCTGAAACGGAAGAAGGCCATGAGCGAAAAAGTCAAGATGTTCACCGCGCAGCGTAGCGACGAACGCATCCTGTCGTCCGACGTCTTTGAGCGCAAGGACCAGCGTCCGCCGCGCCCCGACCATGGGCAGTGGGACGAGCCGGGGCGGCAGATTCCGGTCTATCACCGCTGCGACGTGCTGGTGGTGGGCGGTGGTCCCTCGGGCACGGCCGCAGCGGCCGCGGCCGCACGCGCGGGCGCCGACGTCACCTTGCTCGAGCGATACAACCACCTGGGGGGGCTGTCCACCGGTGGCCTCGTGATCTGGATCGACCGGATGTCCGACTGGCAGGGCCAGCTCGTGATCCGAGGCTTTGCCGACGAGATCTTTCAGCGCCTGCCCGCCGATGCGGTGGCCGGCCCCGAGCGCCAAGACTGGGGATCGACCGATGCGGCCAAGGCCGCTCACTGGGCGCAGCGCACCGCGGCCTACCACGGCGTGGTGACCTGGTCGCCCACCATCGATCCCGAACGCCTGAAGCTTTTGAGCCAGGAGATCGTGCTGGAGCGGGGCGTCAAGCTGGTCTATCACTCCTGGGCGGCGCAGCCGATCGTGGAGGAGGGCGCTGTGCGTGGTGTCGCCTTCGAGAGCAAGGAGGGCCGCATGGCAATCCGCGCCAAGGTGGTGGTGGATGCGACGGGTGACGGCGACCTGTTCGCCCGTGCTGGCGCGGCCTACGCCAACGACATCGAGGCCGCCGACGTGCACCACTGCATGAACACCGCTTGGCTGTTCGGCGGTGTGGACATGCGCCAGTGGATCGACTTCCGTGCCAATCGGCCCGAGGAGTTCGCGGCCTTCATGGATCGCGGGCGCGCCGAGTGCGGCCTGTTCGAGCGGCCCTTTGTGTCCTGGCGCGATGACATCGCGCTGTTCATGGGCCCTCGCCAGACCGGCTATTCGGCGCTGGATGTAGACGACCTCACCGCGGTGGAAGTGCGTTCGCATCGCGCGATGCAGCAGCACCTGGACTTCTTCCGTGCGCATGCACCGGGCTTTGCTGATGCCTACATGATGCTCAGTGCGCCTCAGGTCGGCGTGCGCCACGCGCGCCGCCTCAAGGGAGTGGATGCGGTGCTTCGCAGCCGCTGGCCCGACGGTGTGCCGCTGCCCGACGAAGTGGGCGTGACGCCGGCCGTAAGCCCCAAGTTTCCCAATATCTCCATTCCCTACGGCGCGCTGGTGCCTGAAACCCTGGACGGCCTGCTGGCCTGTGGCCGCCACATCTCGTGCGACCGCAACTCGCACGGCTTCATGCGCGAGATCCCGCAATGCTGGATCACCGGGCAGGCCGCTGGCGTGGCGGCGGCCCTGGCCGTGGAGCAGGGCGTCGAGCCGCGCGGCGTGGATGTGCGCGCACTGCAGGCCGAACTCCTGAACCAGGGCGTCTACCTGCGCGCCCACGAACACGCCCGCCTGGCGGTAGCGGCCTGAGGCAAGCGAGGGAAGGAACGGCACGATGCGACTGACAGACGAAGAACAGGCGATGCTCGATGGCCGCGACGGCCCCGCCGTCCAGGCGGCGATGGATCTTTTGATGCGGTACGGCCGGGCCCTTGGCGCGGAGCGGCTGGTCGAGACCCGCAACGTTGTGGGTTCGGTCAGTGCCACCACGCCCTTTATGCGCAGCTTCGCGGGGCGCAAGGGCGGCATGGACGCCGTGTTCTCCGAATACAACCTGGACAGCGACGCAGTACTCGAGATCCCCAAGGTGCGCACACTGACCATGCACACCCAGCTCGGGTTCGACCCCGGCAGCCCCGAGCAGATGGGGGTGGACGAACAGACCCTGCACTTTTACCGAAAAGGCGAGGCCTATATCGCGGGCCTGGGGATTCAGGTCGCCAACACCTGCACACCCTATCAGGTGGGCAACATCCCCACGCGCGGCGAGCACTGCGCCTGGATGGAATCGTCGGCGGTGATCTACTGCAATGGGGTGCTGGGTGCCCGCACCAACTGTGAAGGACGTGAGAGCGCGGGTGCCGCCATGCTCACCGGGCGCATTCCGTATTGGGGTTACCACCTCGATGAGAACCGGCGCGGCACGCATGCCATTCGCCTGGACGTGCCGATGCACACCACCGCCGACTGGGGGCTGCTGGGGTACTGGATTGGCGAGCAGGTATTGGACAAGGTGCCGGTGGTGGAGGGGATCGGCCAGTTGCCCAACCTCGCCGCCCTCAAGCATTTCGGTGCTGCGGCGTCCTCTTCGGGCGGGGTGGAGATGTACCACCTGGTGGGCGTCACGCCCGAGGCGCCCACGCGCGAGGTGGCGTTTGGCGGCAACGCGCCGCAGGCCGAACTCGTGTACGGCCAGTCGCAAAAGCGCGAGGCCTGGGACAAGATCAACACCACAGGGCGCGACACCGACGTCGACTACGTGATGTTGGGGTGCCCGCACTACACCATCGACCAGATCTGGGAGGCGTCCCGCCTGCTCGAAGGACGCAAGGTCCATTCGAACTGTGAGCTGTGGATCTTCACCCCGCACTCGATCAAGGCGCTGGCAGACCGCAATGGCTACACCCGGATCATCGAAGCCGCGGGAGGCCGCCTGATGACGGACAGTTGTTCGGCGATGAGCCGCGCCGCGCCCAAGGGCGCCAAGGTGGTGGCCCTGGACTCGGCCAAGCAAGCCCACTATTTGCCCGCCATCCTGGGGGTGCAGGGGTGGTTCGGTTCCACCGCGGAATGCATTGACGCGGCCTGCACCGGACAGTGGAAGGGGGTGCGCCCATGAGCGCCGCCTCCACCGCGCCGGCCCGGCCGGCCGGACTGCCCGAGGCTCCCACGCTGGTGTTGCGTGGTCGCTGTGTGGTGCCTGGCGTGAGCGAGGGCGAGGCCTTGGTGACGCGTGACCCGATCTCGGGCTGGGGCGGCATTGATTCGCGCACGGGCACCATCGTCGAGACCCGGCACGAGTTGCGTGGCGTGTCCTTTGCGGGTCGCGTATTGGTATTCCCGGGAGCCAAGGGCTCCTCGGGCTGGTCCAACGCCTTTCACCTGACCCGTTCCATGGGCGTGGCCCCCGCCGCCATGCTGTTCAACGAAATGAGCACCAAGATCGCGCTGGGCGCGGTGGTGACCCGCGCACCTTCGGTCACGGACTTTGACCAGGACCCCCTGGCGGTGATCCGCACGGGCGACTGGGTGCGGGTGGATGCCGACAACGGCGTGGTCGAGGTGTATCGCCGGCCGGAGCGTCGGGCATGAAGGCCCAGGACCTTTTCAAGGTCGAGGGCTTGGCCGTCGCCATCACCGGAGCTGCCAGCGGGATCGGGCTGGCGTATGCGCAGGTGATGGCTGAAAACGGTGCCCAGGTCACCTTGATCGATATCCACGCAGAGGCACTCTCCGGCGCGGTCCAGCGTCTTGCCGCGGGCGGTGCGCGCGTGCACGGTGAGGTGGCCGACGTGACCGATCCGGTCTCGGTGCGACGCGCACTGCAGGCCGTCGTAGACCGCCACGGCCGCATCGACGTGCTGTTTGCCAATGCCGGCATCAGCGGGGGTCCGGGTTTTCTGACGGGCGATGGGCAACGCAATCCGGCAGGCGCCCTTGAAAACCTCGCTCTGGAGACCTGGGACCGTGTCATGACCACCAATACGCGGTCGGTCTTCTTGACCCTGCAGGCCGTCGTGCCCCACATGAAGCGCCAGGGCGGGGGGAAGATCATCGTCACCAGCTCGATCTCGGCCTCCAAGACGGAGACGCTCGTGAGCTCTATCTACGCCACCTCGAAGGCGGCGGTCGGCTACCTGGTGCGGCAGCTGGCGCACGAACTCGCGGCCTATCAGATCACGGTCAATGCCATTGCCCCCGGTCCGATCGTCACGGGCATTGGCGGCGGCCGGCTCAAGCAGGCCCAGGCTCGGGTTCCCTTTGAGCGAGCAGCGCCCTTGGGGCGTATTGGTACGCCGCAGGACCTGCAAGGCGTGGCACTGCTCTTGGCCTCGCCTGCGTCCAGCCTGATGACAGGCGCGCAGATCATCGTGGACGGGGGGACCACCTTGGGGCCCGCCGATGCACCTCATGTCCCCCCTACCGGCTTGCAGCCGGCCTAATTTTCAAAGAGGAGAAACCTATGAAACGCATGTTCATCAAGCAAGTGGCCGTCGCAGCGCTGGCCTTGGCGGGCTGGGGCGCGGCGAGCGCGCAGGCGACGCGTACCGTCGTGGTCAACGCCGGGTTTGTGCCCGTGACCGACGTCGCCGCCCTGTATCTGGGCGAAGAAATGGGCTTCTTCAAGAAGCAGGGACTGGAGTTGAAGGTCAATATCGGTACCACCGGCGTTGCCATGGTGTCGTCGGTGATGAGCGGTGAATATCAATTTGCGTTCAGCTCCCTCGTGGGCATTCTCCAGGCGCGTGACAAGGGCCTGCCGCTGAAGATCATCGCCGCCGGTTCCAGTTCGACGGCAGTGAAAGGCGCCGACGTGACCATGATCCATGCCGGCCCCAAGAGCGGAATCAAGTCCGCCAAGGACCTGGAGGGCAAGACGGTGAGCGTGAACGCGCTCAACGGCCTGCTTCAGATGCTGGGCAAGGCTGCCGTCAAAGCCGAGGGGGGCGACCCGAGCAAGGTCAAGTTCGTCGAACTCCCCTTCGCTGAAGCCTTGGCCGCCTTGCAGGCGGGCAAGACCGATGCAATGGTGGGCGCCGAGCCCTTTGGCACCGCCGCGATCGGTTCGGGCTTTCCTGCGATCAACTCGCCCTACCAGACGATGTCCAGCCGAAGCATGTTGACCTCGGCCTATTTCACCAGCGAACCCCAGATCCGAGCCAATCCGGAGCTGTTCACCAAATTGCGGGCGGCGATCAATGAGTCGTTGGAATACGCCCAGAAAAACCCGGACGCGATCCGAAAGCAATTGCCCAAGTTCACCAAGCTTGGACCGGATGTGGCCGCCAAGCTGATCTTGCCGACCTACCTGACGCAGATTCCGCGCCAGTCGGTTGAACTGTTCTCCAAGTCGGGCATGGAATTTGGCATGTTGAACAAACCCGCCGTGTATGACGAGGTGATCTGGGATCCGGCCAAGTCCGCCCAGTAAGCAATATGTCGGCAGACGCCTCGCGCCCAGACACCCGCAGGCCAGGGACGGCGACGCGTAGCGTCGCTGCGGCCCGCGGTGTCCGATGGCTCGAGGGCGTGGCCGGATTTGCTGCACTGGCCCTTTTGTGGGAGAGCCTGCCGCGCCTGGGGGTGATCAGTGGCAGCTACTTCCCGCCCCTGAGTGTTGTCTTGATGGAGCTTGTCCAACTGGCAGGCACCCGCGAGTTGTGGGAGTTCCTGCTGTCGACGATACGCACCTGGGCGATCGGCCTGGCGCTGGCCACCTCCGCTGGTGTTGTGGTCGGTCTGTTCATCGGCCTCGTCCCTGGCGTACGGGCCTATACCCACTCGACGATCGAGTTTCTGCGGCCCATTCCTTCGGTCGCCCTGATTCCCGGGGTGATCCTGCTGTTTGGCTCGCGTTACCAGTCCGGTGTCGTTCTCATTACCTACGCCGCTTTCTGGCAGGTGCTGCTGCAGATGCTGTATGGCCTGGCCGACATCGACGCGGTCGCCCGCGACACGGCGCGCTCTTTCCGCTTCAGCCGATGGGGGTATATCCGTCATGTGGCTTGGCCGACGCTGTTGCCTTATCTGTTTACCGGCCTGCGCCTGGCAGCGGCCATGGGCCTGGTGCTGGCCGTGACCGCGGAGATGGTGATCGGCACCATCGGTGTCGGCAGGGGCATCATGGTGGCCCAGGCCTCCAATGCGACATCCACCGTCTATGCCTTGGTGCTGGTCACCGGCTTGCTGGGGGTCACGATCAACCTCGGGGCCCGCGCGATTGAGAAGCGCTATCTGCGCTGGCATACGAGCGTGCGAAGCACGGTGCGATCCTGAGGTCTGATATGGACAAGATCCTGCGCCGCCTGCTCGTCGAACTGGCCTTGCCGTGTCTGCTGCTGGTGTTGCTGTACACCCTCAGCCTGGATTCGAAGAACTTCTATTTCCCCTCGCTGGCCCTCGTGCTGCAGAAATTCAATGCACTGTGGCTGGGCCCCCGCTTTTTCAGCGATGTGCTTCCGAGCCTGGAGCGTCTGATGGCGGGCTATTTGCTTGCCTGTGTGGCGGGTATCGGCTTGGGCTTGCCGATTGGCCTCTTTCCTCGCCTGCGGCGAACGCTTGAACCTGTGCTCGAGTTTTTCCGTGCGATCCCGCCTGTGGCCTTGGTGCCTCTGTTGATCATGATCGCGGGCTTTGGCAATGTCATGAAGGTGACCGTGGTCGTGGTGGGGGCGATCTGGCCCATTCTTCTCAATACGGTCGAAGGGGTGAAGGCGGTCGATCCCGTGCTGGCCGATACCTGCCGCACCTACCGCATCCGGGGCTGGGCACGCCTGCGTTATTTCGTTCTGCCCGCCGCCTCACCCCAGATCGTGGTGGGCATGCGACTGGGCCTTTCCATAGCCATCGTGCTGATGGTGATCAGTGAGATGTTCGCTGCGATGGACGGCCTGGGCTCCGCCATCATCTATTTCCAGCGCAGCTTCGAGATTCCCGAGATGTGGAGCGGCATCATCATGCTGGGCCTGTTCGGATTCACGCTGTCGCTGGTGTTTCAGGCGTTCGAGCGTCGGGTGCTGGCGTGGTGGCGGGGTATGCGTGACATGGAAAGGCGTGAATGATGCAGGGGCAGGGCGCGGCGATCGTCGCGGTTGAACATTTGAACAAGGTCTACGAATCGCGTGAGCGGCGTGTAGAGGCAATAGGCGACCTGAGCTTCGAAGTCCTTCAGGGCGACTTCACCTGCATCGTGGGCCCCTCCGGCGCCGGAAAGACGACCCTCCTGAAATGTCTGGCCGGCCTGCTGGAGCCGACGGCTGGCAGCATCAAGGTCAATGGCCGGCCCGTGACCACGCCCCCGGAGGAAATGGCCCTGGTGTTTCAGGAATACGGACGCAGCCTGTTTCCCTGGATGACGGTCCGAGACAACGTCGACCTGCCCTTGCGCGAACGCGGCGTTGCGCGTGCCGAGCGAGATCGCTTGGTGTCCACCGCGCTGGAGGCTGTCGCCCTGAGTGGGGTGGGGAGCTCCTACCCCTGGCAGCTCTCGGGCGGCATGCAGCAACGCGTGGCCATCGCGCGGGCAGTGGCCTATCAGCCGAAGGTGATGGTGCTGGATGAGCCTTTCGCTGCCGTCGATGCCCAGACGCGTGCCGACCTGGAGGACTTGATGCTGCGACTCTGGTCAGAGCTCGGATTGACGGTGCTTTTCGTCACCCACGATATCGACGAGGCGGTCTATTTGGGCCAGCGGGTGCTCGTTTTGTCCTCCTCGCCCACGCGGATTCTGGATGATGTTGCGATCGACATCCCCGGCCCGCGCACGCAGGCCCAGACTCGGGTAGACCCGCGTTTTGCCCAATTGCGCACCCGTGTCTATCGCGGTATCCAGCAAGCCAAGGCCAAGGGCTGAAGTATCACAAGGAGATGATGGAGTGACGTTACGCAAACTGACCCGGCGCACCTTCAGCGCCTTCACCCTGGGCGCTGCTGTGGGCGTGCCCGGCTTGGCCGGCGCCCAATCCACTTTCCCGCAGCCCGGCCGCCCGATCCGCCTGCTGGTGGGCCTGGCCGCCGGTGGCTCGCTGGACACCCAGGCTCGGTCCATCGCGCGGCGCCTGTCGGAGATCACGGGCAGCCAGGTGATCGTCGAGAACAAGCCGGGCGCGAGCATGATGCTCTCCGCCACCGAGCTGATACGCGCCACGCCCGACGGTCATACGCTTTTGTACGCACCGTCTTCTCTCTTCGCACAGAACCCGCACACGCTGACCAGCGTGCCCTATGACCCCTTCAAGGACTTCACCCCGCTGACGATGGCGGCCCGCGGTCCGCTGGTGCTGACGGTGCATCAATCCCTGGGCGTGAACAACGCGAAGGAACTGGTCGCCTGGGCCAAGGCCAATCCCGGCAAGCTCAATTTCGCGTCGTTTGGAACTGGGACGTCCTCGCACATTTATGCGATGGCCTTCGCGAAGGCGGCGGGCATCGAGGTCACGCATGTCCCCTACAAGGGCACAGCCGATGCCACGCGCGACCTCCTGGAGGGGCGCGTGCAGGCCTATTTCGACGCGGCGCCCACCGCCATCCAGAACGCAGCGACCGGCCGCATCCGACTGGCCGGTGTCGCCGCACCCCGGCGCGCGCAAGCGATGCCCGAGGTACCCACCTTCACCGAGCAAGGCATCGCAGGCCTGGACCTGACCAGCTGGATCGCGGTGATGGGCCCGCCTCGGATGGCGCCCGAGCTGGCCACGCGGGTCAGTGCGCTGCTCGTTCAGACACTGCAGTCGGCGGACGTGAAGGAAACCTATGCCCGCGGGGCCTGGGAATCCTCACCCTCGACGCCCGCCGAGCTCACCTCGGAAATACGCGTCGCTTACGACAAGTGGGGCGCGATGGTGCAGCAACTCGGATTCCAGAAACAGTGAGCCTGAAAGCATTCGCATGAAATTTCTCAAGCACCTCCTCATGGTGGCCGTCTGTCTGGCGGCGCATGCCGTCTCCGCCCAGACCTTCCCGAACCGGCCGGTGACGCTCATCGTTCCCAACCAACCGGGCGGCGCAATGGACATCCTGGCCCGTCTGCTGGAGAAGGGCCTGGGCGAGGCCTGGAAGCAGCCGGTGGTGGTGGTCTTCAAGCCCGGTGCCGGTACGGTGCTGGGCACGGAATTTGTCGCCAAGTCGGCCCCCGACGGCCACACCATCGGTCTGGTGATCACCGGGCACATGATCAACCCGAGCCTGCGCAAGACCATGCCCTTTGACACGGTCAAGGACCTCTCGGGTGTCTCGTTGCTGGCGAGTTCTCCGATCCTGATCTCGGCCACCAATGCGCTGCCTGCCAAGGACATCCGCGAGCTCATTGCGCTGGCCAAGACCCAAGCTGCCAAGATCAGCTATGCCTCGCCTGGCAGCGGCAGTTCCATGCACCTGGGGGGCGAGCTGCTCAAATCCGAGACGGGCGCTGACATCCTGCATGTGCCGTACAAGGGCTCAGGGGGCGCTTACCCCGACGTGTTCGCCGGGCGTGTGCAGCTGCTGATCGACCCGCTGTTCTCGTCGATGCCTCACATCAAGGCTGGCAACATGAAGCCGATCGCGATCATGAGCACCCGCCGCTCGCCCATCGCTCCAGAGATTCCGACCGTGGCCGAGGTGATCCCGGGCTTCTCGGTCGAAAGCGTGTTCGGCGCCGTCGTGCCCAGCGCCACACCGCGTGACGTCGTTCAGAAGATCAGCGCAGACATGGCGCGTGTGTTGCAGTCCGCCGAGGTGCGCGCCCGCATGGCGGAGATCGGCCTCACGCCGATCGGCAACAAGCCCGAGGAGTTCGACGCCTACATCCGTGCCGAGATCCCGAAATGGGCCAAGGTGGTCAGGGCCTCGGGCGCGACGGCGGATTGAGCGAGGCGGGCTCGGGCTTGTGTAGCCCGGGCTCGCTTCTACTGTTTGAAGTAGAACTCGCCGATCGCCTGGTCGTACAGGGCAGGGGTCTGCTCGTGGCCCACCGTCTTGGCCAGGCGCACCACTTCGTTGCGCACATTGCGCAGTACCCGGTCGACGGACACGCCGGGCTTTTGCATCTCCTTGACGAAGATGCGGGTGAATAGCCCGTTGCGCTCCTTGTCGTTATCGCCCAGGCGGTCCAGCGCTTGCTGGCCAGCACCGGCCGAGAACATCACCATCTGCCCGGTCGCCGCGGATGTGGGGGCCAGGCCCCGTCCCCCGATGGCGCGGCCCTTGGCCTTGAAGGGGTTGTCGCGGCAGGCGTCGATCACGGCCAGGGTGAACTTGGCCTTCTTTTCGTCGAATTCATCCAGGATCTTTTGCAGCAGGATGGATTCGTCCCGGACTTGGTCTTCGCCGTCGTTGCGGATGTCCACCGGCAGCAGGTAGTTGGCGTTGCCCAGTTGCACGCCGTGGCCCGCGAAGAAGAACAGCACTTCGTCGCCGCCTTGCAGGTTCTGCCGGAAATCGCGCAGCACCTGCTTGAAACGGCGCTCGTCCAGGTTCAGGTGCTTGGTGACCTTGTAGCCCACGGCTTCGAGGGACTTGGCCATGGCCTCGGCGTCGGCCGCGGCGTTATTGAGCTTGCTCACGTGGGTATAGGCGTCGTTGCCGATCACCAGGGCCTTGCGATTGGCATAAACCACCGGGCCTGTGGGAGCGGCTGCGGCTTGAGCCTCTTGCGCGCGGGCCGCGGCCACCGCGGCGGCTGCCGCGTTTTCCTGTTGCAGGCGAGCGAGCATTTGACGCATCGCGTCCAGTTGCTGCGCCACTTGCTGGCGTTCCTGTTCGAGGGCGCGTCGCTCGGCTTCGATGCGCTGGCGCTCCGCGCTGGCTTCCGGGGAAGGTGCTGCGGGCACCGGTGTCGGGGCAGGGGAGGCCGCGGCTACCACAGTGGGCGGGTTGATGCGCGCAGGGGCAGGGGTTGGAGCTGGGCCCGCGGCAGGGACGGGAGCTGCAACAGGCGCCGGGGCAGGGGCTGTCGCGGCGGCTGCGGCGGGTGCGGGTGCGGCGATTGCAGGCGCTGCGGCCGGCTGCGCGGGTGCCGCAGGCGCCGCGGCCACCATCGTGTCGCCCGGGCGCTGCAGGTTAGGCACATAGGCGATCGGCATAACCGGCTGCGGCTTTTTGTCGAAGAAGGTCTTCTGCATGGACTCGATGTAGATCGATGCCCAGTTACCCAGGATGTCGTGCTCGGGCGACATCCTGCCGTCTAGCGCTCGCTGGCGGAATTCGGGCGTGCGCACGCCGCGCGGTGGATACAGGAAGGCATCCACATGCACGATGCGTTGGTTGAACAACTGCACACGCATCTCGGCCAGCATGATCGACACGGCCCCCTGTTTGCGCAGCTCCTGGAGCCCGGGCAGGGCTTCCTGCCACCAGGCCCGAACACCCGGGTCCTGGTGCTGGGCAAGTCCGTCAACCCAGCCCCTGACATCGGGCAGCGAGAAAAAGCGCGAGCACTTATTGAGCAACTCGCTGGGACGTGTGCCGTGCTCGTTGGGCATGAAGTGTGTGCTGCGCTGGGCTTGGCACGGCGTGCCGCCCCAGCGACCTGTCACCTGGGTGTGCCGCACGATCAGCATCGGGATCGTGGCATCCGGGGCCTGGTTTTTCAGGGTGTAGAACTGCCAGGGCGTGGCGCCCGTGTTGTAGGTCCCACCCAGCGTGACCTCCCAGCTGCCATCGGGCAGGGCGACGCTGCTGCCCGAACCCAGGGCCAGGAAGCCGCGGTGCACGGAGCCATTGGCCGGCTGCGCCAAGGCGGGCAGAGTCATGGCCAGGATGAAGGCTGCGAAAGCGACTTGCAGGGTTCGCCGCAGCGCGGTGCTGGCAGTTTGGGCGTCAAACATCATCGCTCTCGAAAGTAGTCAAAGCTGAAAGCATTGTAGGAGCCAGCCTGAGGGCGGCTGCAGGCGGTCGCTACAGCGCGATTTCGCTTCAGGGGAGTCCCCAATGCCAATAGGGGAAATGTCGATTAAGGTGACCGCTCAAAGTAGCACTTCCTAATTCCTCATGACCCCTCGTTCCCTTACCGCCCTGACATTGGGTGTTCTGGCCTCCGCTTGCAGCACCTTGCCCGGATCCGCCCCGGCGCCCCTGGGGGCTGCCACTGGCGCGACACTGGCGTCATGCGCAGACCTGCCCACGCGATTTGCCTTTGCCAACACGCGCATTGAGTCGGCCACCACCGTGTCCGACCTGCAGCAGGCGGGCAAGCCGCTGCCGGCGCATTGCCTGGTCAAGGGCCGCATGCACGAGCGCAAGGGCAGCGACGGGCGCGACTACGCCATCGGTTTCGAGATGCGTCTGCCCCAGGCCTGGAACGGGCGCTTTTATTACCAGGGCAACGGCGGCCTCGATGGCGCGGTGCAGCCTGCGCTGGGGGCGCTGGGTGGCGGCCCGCTCACCGGCGCGCTGATGCAAGGCTTTGCCGTCATCAGCTCCGACGCGGGCCACACGGGCCCGCAGACCCCTTACTTCGGCTCCGAGCCGCAGGCGCGCCTGGACTATGGCTGGCAAGCCGTGGCCAAGCTCACGCCGATGGCCAAGGACCTGATACGCGCGGCCTACGGCAAGCGGCCCGACCGCTCCTACATCGGCGGCTGCTCCAACGGCGGGCGCCACGCCATGGTGGCGGCCGCGCGTGTGGGACAGGAGTACGACGGCTATCTGGTTGGTGCGCCGGGCTACCGCCTGCCGGCCGCCGCCATCGCGCAGCTTCAGGGCGCGCGCCTGTGGTCAGATCTGGCCACGCCTGGCGCCACCACGCGGCATCCGCTGGTGCCTACCGCTTCCATCCCGGACCTGGGCACCGCCTTCACCGCACAGGAGCGGCAGACGGTGGCCCGCGCTGTGCTGGCGCAGTGTGATGCGCTCGACGGCGCCACCGACGGCCTGGTGCAGGCCACGCAGGCCTGCCAAGCCAAGTTCGACATTCAGCGCGATGTGGCCACCTGCAGCGGTGCTCGTGACGGCAGCTGCCTGACCTCGGCGCAAAAGCGCGCGGTCGCAGCCGTGTTCGGTGGGGTGCGTACCCCCGGCGGACAGGCGGTCTACCAGAGCTTCCCCTACGACCCAGGCGTTGCCGCCGCCAACTGGGCCACCTGGAAGTTTGCCAACTCGGTGGCCCTGGACCCGCTGTCGGTCGGCACCGTCTTCAGTACACCGCCCAGCCCGGTCGATGCCTTCAAGGACGATCTGGACGCGCGCCTGCTTCGCATTCAGGCCACCAACGACACCTATCGTGAATCCGGTTGGTCGCTGATGGTGCCGCCCGGGGAAAACGCCCCCACCAATATGCAGCCCCTGCATGCCCGCGGCGCCAAGATGGTCCTGTATCACGGAGTGAGCGACGCCATCTTTTCTGCCGAGGACACCCGTCAATGGGTGGAGCGCACCGACCGTGTACTGGGCGGACGAGGCGCGCAGTTCGCGCGTTACTTCCCGGTGCCAGGCATGTCCCATTGCAGCGGTGGTCCGGCGACCGACCAGTTCGACCTGCTCACGCCGCTGGTGCAGTGGGTGGAGCGGGGCGAAGCGCCGCAGGCGGTAGCGGCCTCGGTGCGGGGTGCGGGCAATGCGGGTGGCGCCAACACCGAGCTGCCCGCCGGTTGGTCGCCTACGCGCACCCGCCCGCTGTGCGCCTATCCGGCGATTGCCACTTACAAGGGCAGTGGCTCGCTGGAGGATGCTGCGAGTTTTGTGTGCCGCTAATCGCCCCGACTGACCGACAAGAGGTGACTCTCATGAAGCCTTCCAAGATCGCCCTGGCTCTGGGCACCACGCTGCTGCCGCTGGCGACCCTTGCGCAACCCGATTGCGCCGGCTTTGCCGCCCGCGCGCCCGCCGGGATCACGCTGCAGACAGAAGCCATCGCGGGCGAAACAGTACGCCCGCCGGGGGCCACCGCTGGCCCGCTGCTTGCCGCGCATTGCCGCATCTCCGGCCGCATGAACGAGCGCACCGGCCAGGATGGCAAGCCCTATCACATCGGCTTCGAGTTGCGCCTGCCGACGGCCTGGAATGGACGCCTTCTGTACCAGGGCGGTGGCGGTAACGACGGAGTGGTGCGTCCGGCTATTGGTCCGCAGGCCGCACCAGGCTATGCGCTCAATCGCGGCTTTGCGGTCGTCACCACCGACGCAGGCCACCAGTCGCCCACCGCCGATTTCGGCTTCGATCCGATCGCGCGCACCGACAACGCGTACAACGCGCATGACCGCGTGGCCGTCACCGCCAAGGAGTTAATCAACCGCTTCTACGCCAAGCCAGCCGAGCGCTCGTACTTCATTGGGTGCTCGGGTGGCGGGCGCCAGGGCATGATGTTCACGCAGCGCTTTCCCAGCTACTTCGACGGCGTGATCGCCATGGCGCCCGCGATGCGAGTCTCCAGCGGCGCCACCATCGCCGCCGCCTGGGATACGCAGGCGTTGCTGGCCGCGGCGCCAGCGGGTGCGGACGGCAAGCCGGTCCTGAGCCAGGCTCTCTCCAACGACGACCTCGCCCTGGTGCGCAAGGGGGTGCTGGACGCCTGCGACGCGCAGGATGGCTTGGCCGACGGCCTGGTATCCAACCCCGCAGCGTGCCGATTCGACATCAAGTCCCTCCAATGCAAGGGCGCCAAGGACGCGTCCTGCCTGTCGGCGACCCAGGTGGGTGCGTTGCAGAAAGTGTTCGGTGGCGCGCGCAATTCCGCGGGCCAGCCGCTTTACTTCACGTGGCCCTGGGATGCCGGCGTGGGCCATCCCGCTAACGACTGGCGCGCCTGGAAGCTGGGAACCTCCACCACGGCGACACCCAACTCGCGCCATGTGTTTCTGATGCAGGACGCGCTGCAAGGCTACTTCGTGACCCCGCCGGATCGCAGCCTGATGATCGACCGCTTCAACTTTGACCAGGACCCGGCGCGCATGGCAGCCCATTCCTGGATCTTCGACACCTACGCCGACAGCCGACTCGCAGGCTTTCAGGCGCGCAAGGGCAAGTTGATCCTGGCGCATGGTATGGCCGACCCGATCTTTTCAGCCGACGAGGTGGTGGATTACTACCAGCGCCTCACAAAAGACAACGGACCGTCCACGCCGGACTTCGCGCGCCTGTTCCTGATTCCGGGCATGAGCCACTGCGCGGGCGGCGCCGCCACGGACAGCTGGGATGGCCTAGGCGCACTGGTGGACTGGGTGGAGAAGGGCAAGGCGCCCGATCGCATCACCGCCTCGGGCACCGCGGTGTTCCCAGGCCGGACGCGGCCTCTGTGCGCCTGGCCCCGCTATGCACACTACAACGGCAGCGGCAATCCGGAGGACGCCGCCAACTTCAGTTGCCGCTGACCCTGCGGCCGATCCTGTCAGCGCCCGCCCGGCGCGGCGGGATCTGCCTCACGCCTCTCACGCCTCCAGGAAGTTGCCCGCGCTAAAGCGCACCGGTGGCGTGGCCGGGTCAAAGAAGACACCGGCTGGGTCGCCGCCTTGAGCCACCACCTCCAATTGCTTTTGCAGCAGGCGCCGCAGCATCACGATGCCGCGGTCAGAAGTGGCCAGGTGTTCCTCTGAATGGCGGGCGATCTTGCCCTGGCTGGTCATGGCCTCGTAGTCGCCGGGGAAGCGCTGGTGTTCTTCTTCGGTGAGTTCTTCCCATAGCTTGCCGCCCAGACGCGAGCGCATCTTGTGCAGCTCGCCTTTTTCCTTGACGCGGCCCACCACGTAGATGCGGAAATGGTGGTCGTCGATCGGCAAGATCCAGCCCAGGGATTCGACCATGCCGTAGCTGCCTACGCGTGGGTTGGGAATCACGCGCAGGGTGGGCAGACCGGCTTCGCTGATACGGCGAAAGGTCTTGCCATCGGGCAGCTGGCGGATCGAGAGCGTACGCACGCTGTGTTCCTGCGTGTCCCAGCTCACCTTCGGCATGACGGCCATCTGCTCGACGAACTGGGTGCCACTGAAGCTGCTGTGAAGTATGACCACGTGATAGGGGTCCACCAGATTCTCGTAGTGCTGCAGCCAGTTGCAGTCGATGATCTGCGGGCCGCCACCACCGATGCTGCGGTCGTCGGCTTCCAGCATTTCACCCGGCCCGAGCTGCTCCAGGCATTCGTAGCGAGGCAGCACCGGCTTGCGTTGGGGCGGGCCCAGGTAGGCCCAAATCAAGCCGTAGCGTTCCTCCAGCGGATACCAGGGTTGGCGAGCGCTGGCCCGGGCCTTGCCGCCTTCGGGTTCGCAGGGTTGCTCCAGGCAATGGCCTTGGGGATCGAACAGCCAGCCGTGGTAGCAGCAGCGGATGCCCTTTTGTTCCACCTTGCCGTAATACAGCGAGGTGCCGCGGTGCGCGCAATGCGGATAGAGCAGACCGGGCCGACCGTCCAGGTCTCGAAAGAGGATCAGGTCTTCGCCTAGCACGCGTATCTGGCGCGGCGTCGCGCTGGCGTCGGCGGTGAGGCCGATCGGGTGCCAGTAGCGTCGCAGCAATTCGCCCATGGGCGTGCCGGCGCCGACCTCGGTCAGTTCGGCGTGGTACGTGGGGTGCGGTCGGCCATAGGCGGTGCCGGTGTCCATCGCGTCGTGTGGAGAGGGGGCGTGGGGCGTGTTCATGGCGTTCAGGGCGCGGTCACGCCCGCAGCCTTGATCAGCGCGGAGACGCGCGGGAAGTCGGCTTTGAAGATGTCCATGAACTGCGACGGCGTGTTGCCCAGAGGCTCAAAGCCGAAAGCAGTCAGGCGTGCCTGGATATCCGGTTGCGCGGTGACCTCGCGCAGGGCGTTGACCCATTGCGTCTGGAGATCCGTGGGCAGCTTGGCCGGCGCGTAAAAGCCGATCCAGCTGTCGATGTCAAAGCCCTGAAAACCCTGCTCGGCGAAGGTCGGAACCTGCGGCAGCACCGACACGCGGCGCGTACCGGCGATGCCCAGGATCTTCATGCGGCCGGATTGGCTGTGGTTGCGGGCGCTGGCCGGATTGGCCCAGGCGAAATCCAGCAGATCACCAAACAGGTCGGTGTGTGCGGCGGCCTCGGCTTTATAGGCCACATGATTGAGTGCTGCACCCGTCTGGCGTTTGAGCAGCTCGCCAAACAGGTGGGCGGTGGAGCCGTTACCCCAGGTGCCGTAATTGAGCGGCTTGGGCGAGCGCTTGGCGTAGTCAACGAACTCGCGCAGCGTGTTGAACGGGGCGTTGGCGCGGGCCACCAGCATGGGCCCACCGGTGGCCACCATGGACAGCGGCGTGAAGTCGGCCACTGGGTCATAGGGCAGCTTGGCCTGCAAGATGGCGTTGTTCACGTGCGTGAGGGGCAGCGTCATCATCACTGTGTAGCCGTCGGGGGCGGCCTTGGCCACGTAGTCCGCCGCGATGATGCCGCTGGCACCGGGCTTGGCGTCCACCACGATGGCCTGGCTCCAGCGTTGCTGCAGCTTGTCTCCGTAGGCGCGGGCGAGTGCGTCGATCGGGCCGCCGGCGGTGCCGAAGGGGACGATGCGCACCGGGCGTGAAGGGAAAGGCGCAGCGGATTGCGCCAGTGCGTGCGGCGCGACGGCCGCAGCGGTGAGGGCCACAAGGGCGGATCGGCGATCGAGGGTCATGGACGGCATACCTTTCGGGTCGGTCGTCCAGTCATTGGAGGGGCAGCCCCTCCATCTGTCATCAGTGCTTTCCCGGCGGCGGTCCGCCGGGTGGGCCTCAGAAGGGGTAGTGACGCGGCGTTGTCTGCACCGTGATCCAGCGCAGCTCGGTGAATTCGGCGATGCCGGCCTTGCCTCCAAAGCGCCCCAGGCCGCTACCCTTGACGCCGCCAAAGGGCATCTGGGCCTCGTCGTGGACGGTGGGGCCGTTGACATGGCAGATGCCCGAGTCGATCTTGCGGGCCACATTGAAGGCGCGCGCAATGTCCTTGCCAAACACGGCGGCCGACAGGCCGTACTCGTTGTCGTTGGCGCAGGCGATGGCTTCATCGACGTTCTTCACGCGCACCACGCATTTGAGAGGACCGAAGGTCTCCTCATGGTAGATACGCATGGCAGGCGTCACATGATCGAGCACGGTGGCGGGCATGAGGGTGTTGTCGGACTTGCCGCCGCACACCAGCTTGGCGCCCTTGGCCAGGGCGTCGTCGATCAGGCTGTTGCAGTGTTCCACCGTGGCCATGCCGATGACGCTGCCCAGAACGACCGGTTCGGGCTTGCGCGGATCGCCCAAGGGCAGGTACTTGGCTTTGTCGCCGAATTTCTTGACGAAGGCGTCGGCGATCTTCTGGTCCACGATGATGCGCTCGGTGGACATACAGATCTGACCGCTGTTGGCGAAGGCGCCAAAGGCGGCGCCGTTGACGGCGTCGTCCAGGTCGGCGTCGTCCAGGATCACCAGGGGCGCCTTGCCGCCCAGCTCCAGGACCGCGGGCTTCAGATAGCGCGCACAGGTCTGCGCAATGATGCGGCCCACGCGGGTGGAGCCGGTGAAGTTCACCCTGCGCACTGCCGGGTGCGACACCATGGCCTCCACCACCGCACCGGCATCGGCCGGTGCATTGGTGATGTAGTTCACCACGCCGGGCGGAAAGCCCGCTTCCTGAAACGCCTCGATGATCAACTGGTGGGTGCGCGGGCAATTCTCCGAGCCCTTGAGGATCACCGTGTTGCCGCAGGCCAGGGGCGTGGCGATGGCGCGGGTGCCCAGGATGATGGGCGCATTCCAGGGCGCGATGCCCAGCACCACGCCCGCGGGCTGGCGGATGCCCATGGCCAGCGAGCCGGGCACGTCGGAAGGAATGACTTCACCCGAGACCTGGGTGGTCAGGGCGGCGGCCTCACGGATCATGCCGGCGGCCAGCATCACGTTAAAGCCCGCCCACATGGCGGTGGCGCCAGTCTCGGCGGGCACGGCCTGGATGAATTCCGGCGTCTTGGCTTCGAGCTTTTCGGCAGCCTTGAGCAGCAGGGCGCGGCGCTCGCTCGGGCCGGTCTCGCTCCAGGTCTTGAAGGCTTCGGCGGCGGCTTCGACGGCCATTACCGCGTCGGCAGCCGAGGCGGCGGGCGCCCGGGTGGCCACGGTGCCATCGAGCGGGTTGCGGCGCTCGAAGGTCGCACCTTTTTCAGCGGTGACTTTCAGGCCGTTGATCAACATGGACATGTCGGACATGCAAGGCTCCTAGAGAAATGAGGGGAAAGAGGATTTAAGCGTTCGCCCGCTGCTTGACCGCGTCATGCACAGCGCGCGCGGCGGTGGTGGTCTCGCTCGATTGCGCGCCCAGGTAGGCCTCGCGGATGACGGTAGATCGCTGCAGCAACTTGGCGGGCCCACTGGCGACGATGGCGCCGCGCTCCAGGACATAGGCACGATCGGCCACAGCCAGCGCCTTTTTGACGTTTTGTTCGACCATCAGCACGGTGGTGCCGGCATCGGCGATGCGCCGCGCGATCGCCAGCAGCTCGTCGACCATGCGTGGGGCCAGGCCTAGCGAGGGCTCGTCCAGCAGCAAGAGCCGCGGCGCGGCCATCATCGCGCGGGCCACCGCCACCATTTGCTGCTCGCCGCCGCTCATGGTGCCGGCCAGCTGCCGCTCGCGTTCGCGCAGCTTGGGGAAATCGGCCATCACCTGTTCGATGCGGCGCTCGCGCTCGGCGCGTGCCACCAGCCAGCCACCGAGCTCAAGGTTTTCGCGCACCGTCATCTGCGGAAAGAGCTGGCGGCCTTCGGCCACCATGGCCAGGCCCTCGCGCACGATCTCGTGCGGCTTCTCGGCCAGCTCCTCGCCATCGAGCAGTACCTCGCCGCGGCGGGGGATCAGGCCCGTGAGTGCGCGCAGCAAGGTGGTCTTGCCGGCGCCGTTGGGGCCGAGCACCACGGTCAGGCCAGGACGCACGTCGAGAGACAGGTCACGCAGCACCAGGAACGGGCCGTAGCCCGCGGCCAGGCCGCGCACCTTAAGTTCGGCCTGGCGGCCCTGGGCTCCCAGCTCGAAGGGGCGCTCGCGCCACCACATCATGACGACACCTCCGCGCTCTCGGACATCTCGTCGCCCAGGTAGGCTTCGATCACTTCGGGGTCGCGCACCACTTCGGCGGGCGTGGCGTCGGCGATCTTGCGGCCCTGGTGCAGCACGATGACGCGCTCCACATGCCGCAGCAGCGTGGTGACCGCATGCTCGATCCACACCACGGTCAGGTCCAGCTCGTCACGCAGACGGCGGATCAGGCGGGCCATGTCCTCGATCTCGGCTTCAGTGAGGCCCGCGGCCACTTCGTCGAGCAGCAGCAGTCGCGGTCGGGTGGCCAGGGCCATACCGATCTCCAGCAGTCGCTGCTGTGAGGGTGTGATGGCGCCGGCGGGCAGGGCGGCCTGATCCGACAGACCGATCAGACGCAGGATGCCCGCGGCATCGCGCAGGGCCCAAGGCACGTCTTTCTCGTCGCCCCAGAACACGTATTTGCGCGGACGCTTGCCGGCGAACTTCAGGCCGAACTCGATGTTGGACTGCACCGGCATGTCGGGGAACACCCGCGGGGTCTGGAAAGTGCGCGCCAGTCCGTGGGCGGCGAAGCGGTGCGGGCCGCGACCGGTGAGGTTACGCCCGCGCACCATCAGCCGACCCGAGGTGGGCTCGGTCACGCCGGAGATGGCGTTGAAGAAGGTGGTCTTGCCCGCGCCGTTGGGGCCAATGATGCCCACCAGCTCGCCAGGACGAAACTGGGCGCTCACCGCGTCCACGGCCACCAGGCCGCCAAAGCGCACGGTGACCTCCTGGGCTTCGAGCAGGGGCGTGGCCTTATCCGACAAGGCGTCGCTCCCGTGCGCGTTGCTTGTCGCGCGCCTTGTCGCCACTCCACTCGTAGCGACGTTCCTTGGCCCAATCGCGGGTGTCCGTCCACCAGCCCTTGAAGGTCTCCCAGCGCAGCGAAGCCAGGCCGCCGGGCAGGTACAGCACCGACAGAATCAGCAGCAAGCCCAGCGACATCATGTAGATCTGCGGCGCCTGCAGGCGCAGGGTTTCGGCCAGCAGGCTAAAGACGATGGCGGCGATCAGCGGACCCCAGAGCGTGAGCGCGCCGCCGATCAGCGCGATCAGCACGGTCTGAAAGCCGATGAAGGGGTTGAACACGGTGTGTGGGTCGATGTAGGTCCAGCGCACCGACATCGCGGCCCCCACCGCGCCGGCAAAGGCCGCGGTCAGCATGAAGCCTGCGAGCTTGACCCAGCGCGTGTTCACGCCCAGAGTCTGGGCGCGCTGTTCGTCGGCGCCGATGCCGGCCAGCGCCAGACCAAAGCGCGTGCGGCGCACGAGGATGGAGACCGCCACCGCAGCGAAGGCCAGGGCCAGCACCGTGAGGTACACGGTGTCGCGCTCGGGTACCACCGACAGCACGCGGCCCACGGTGCCGGTCACGCTCTTTTCGAAGTAGGTGATGGCATGGCGGATCAATTCGGTCATGCCAAAGGTCAGCACCGCAAAGTAGGTGCCGCGCAGGTGCAGCACCGCCGCGCCCATGACCAAGGCCACACCGGCGGCGATCGCGGCGCCCAGGCCCACGGCCTGCGCCCAGGGCAGGGTGTCGAGCATCAGCGCGCTCGAATACGCGCCGATGCCGAAGAAGGCCGAGGTCGCCAGTGAGAGGTAGCGGGTGGTGCCGCAGAACATCGCCCAGCTCGAGGAGAGGGTGACGTACATGAGGCAGGTCAGGGCCATGGATACCGCGAAGTCGCTGCCGTAGGCGGGCAGGGCCAGGGCCCAGCCGGTGAGGCCGAACAGGACCAGCAGGTCGCGCACCAGGAGCTGGCGTGAGTTCATGCCTTGCGCGCCTTGCGGGTGAACAGGCCCTCGGGCCGCAGCAGCAGCACGCCGATGAAGACGACGTAGGACAGCAGCGCCTTGAGCGAGGGGTTGGTGAAATGCATGCCCACCGCCTCGACCACACCCAGGAGCAGACCGCCCGCGAGCGCTCCGCCCATGCTGCCAAAGCCTCCGAGGGTGATCACGATGAGCGCGGTGACGGTGTAGGGCTCACCCATGGCCGGCGAGATGGTGTAGGCCATGGACAGCAGGCTGCCCGCGACGCCAGACAGGCCCAGACCGATGCCGAACATCATGGGGTGCAGCACGCGGGTGTTGATGCCCACGAGCTGCGCGCCGACGGGGGACTGCATCAGCGCACGCACGCCCTTGCCCAGGAGCGTGCGCCGCAGCAGCACGATCAGCGCCACGCTAATGGCCAGCGCCAGCGCGAACACCAGCAACTTGTTGCCCGCGAACTGGGTGCCGCCTACCTTGACCGGCTCCGTGGCGAAGTCATACCCGCGCAGGTCGCCGCCCCACATCCAGGAAGCGAAGTTCTGCACGAGAAACATGAGGCCGAAGGCGACCATGAGGCCGCGGGCCTCGAAGACGTCTAGGTTGGGGGAGGTGGTCGTGAGGCGACGAAAGCACAGCCAGTGCACCGCGATGCCCAGCGCGCCCAGCACCAGGAAGGACACCGGCATCATCAGCATCGGGTGCAGGCTCCATGAGGTGGTGGCCATCCAGGTCAGGTAGGCGCCCACCATCAGGAACTCGCCATGGGCGATGTTCAGGATCCGCATCAGCCCGTACTGCAGGTTCAGGCCCAGAGCCACGAGCGCGTAGATGCCGCCGGTGATCAGGCCGGAGGCAATCAGTTCGATCCAGGCGCCGAAGGACATGGGGACAGAAGGTGGGGAAAGGGCGCGGAGCGACGCGCGCCGCAGGCAGTCTGCGGCGCGGCGTCACCGACGATCGAGGCTTATTTCCAGGCCGGCTTGTTGGGAACCAGCTTGGCGGTGGCCAGCTTGGGAGGCCACACCACCTCGAACTCGCCGTTTTGCCACTGGCTCACGGTGCCCGGGGTGGCGGTGTTCTCGCTGCCGGTGAACTTGATGTCACCGATGATGGTCTTGTGCGTGGTGGCAGCCACGTAGTCGCGGATCGCCTTGCGGTCCAGGCCGACTTGCTTCACAGCATTGGTCAGGATCTCCAGGCCGGCCCAGGTGGCGCCACTGGCCCAACGATCGGGTTCCTTGGCGGCACCGAACTTCTTCACGTGCGCATCGAAGTAGGCCTTGGCACCCGGGCTGGTCTTGCCGTTCCAGGAGCCCATACCCAGCACGCCTTCGGCGCCGGCGGGGGTCATGACGTTGCGATACAGCTGGAAGGCGGTGCCTACCGAGGCGTAGAAGAACTTCGGGTTGAAGCCGATTTCCTTGGCCTGGCGGCTGGCCAGGATGGTGTCGGGCGGATAGGTGAAGCCGACGAAGGCGTCGGGGTTCTTGTCCTTGATGGAGCGCAGCACCGGCGAGAGGTCCTTCACGCCACCCGGGTAGCTCTTGTCTTCGATCAGGCTGATGCCGCTGCCTTGCAGGGCCACCTTGAGCGCGGCGTAGTTTTCCAGGCCGAACAGGTCGTCCACGTAAATGACCGCGAGGCTCTTGGCACCATTGGCCTTGAGCATCTCCACCAGCGCCTCGCACATCGGCTTGGGCTGCTGCAGCAGCAGGAAGAAATAAGGCAGCTTCATTTCCACCAGGCGGCGGCTCAGGGCCGTGGGCGCGAGGAAGGGATAGCCAAATCGATTGGCCAGGGGGGCGACTGCGAAGTTTGCGTTGCTGCCCCAGGGCGGCAGGACCAGATCGACCTTGTCACTGCCCATGAGTTTTTCGTAGGTGCGCACCACGGTCTCGGTGTCGCTGCGGTCGTCGGAGCTAATCAGCTCGATCATCCGCTTGGTGCCCTTGACGTTCAGGCCGCCCGCGGCGTTTTGTTGCTCGGCCCACAGCAGGTAGTTGGGCTCTTGGCTCACCTGGGCGCCGCCGGTCCAGGGGCCGGTACGGGACATGGTGTAGCCAATGCGGACCGGTCCCGCCTGGGCCATCAGGCTGGGGGCAATGGATAGCGTGCCGACGGCGGCAGCAGCGCCCTTGATCAGGGTGCGGCGGGTGGACTGGACCATGGTGTCTCCTTGTTTTAAATCGCGATCTCGCTCGCCTGATGCCAAACAGAGGATCTGCGGATAGGCGCGCATTAAAGCAGCCCTGGGATCGACCTGGCGGCAGGGATTTCCCCCACAGAACCGGTACTGCGATCGGGCGGCGTTTTACACTGGCTGTATTGTCACCAATGAAGGCCCAGACGTCCTCGGGCGCCTGGTATTCCCATGAAAAAAAGCAAGTTTTTATCCCTGGCCCTGTTGCTCGCCTGCTGTCTGTCGCCCGCGTGGGGAGCGGACACCGGGCCAAGCGCCACGGTCGATGCGGAACTGGCGCGGGCCCGTGAGCTGGTGGCCGCCAAGAACTGGTCGGCGGCGGCGCCGGCCTTGGAGGTCTATGTCAAGGCCAATCCGGGCAGTGCCGACGGCTTCAACCTGCTGGGGTACAGCCTGCGGCATCTGAAGCAATACGACCGGTCGCTCGTGGCCTACCAACAGGCGCTCAAGCTCGATCCGCGGCACAAGGGCGCGCACGAGTACATCGGCATGGCCTATGTGGAGATGAAGCAGTTGGACAAGGCGCGCGAGCACCTGGCCGCGCTGGACAAGATCTGCCGCTTCTCGTGCGAGGAATACCGCGACCTGAAAAAGGCGATCGAAGCCGCGGCCAAATGACCCGGGCCCGTCCGGCTTCAGTCGATCAGGACCCCGCCCATGTGGAAGGGGTAGGGCCCTTCAAACTCGCCCACGGGCAGGGTGTGCGTGACCAGGCCGGTCGTGGACGTCCAGGCGTGAACGCGAAATCCGCCTGGCTCTAGGTTCCACTGCGACACAGCGTCCGGGTTCAGGTCCATGACCACCTGGTGTGCGGGCGCCGGCGAGGTGGAGGCTATGGTGCCACCAAAGCGAACGTCAATGGCTCGGTGCAGATGGCCGCAGATCACGCGTTCGACATTCGGATGACGCGACACGATGGCCGCGAGGTCCTCGCGGCCTTGCATCAGCCCGATCTTGTCCATGTGCCCGATCAGCGTGGTGAAGGGTGGATGGTGCATCGCGATCACCACCGGTCGATGCGACACCCGATCCAGTTCGCTCGCGAGCCAGTCCAGGCGCTGCGCATCCAGCGCACCGTGACTTTGCCCGCGCACGGTGGTGTCCAGCGCGATCAGCTGCAGGTCACCCAGGGGTACCGAGTACTGCACCGGTCCTGACGTGCCCAGGTAGGTGTGCTCCGGAAAAGCCGCGCGCAAGGTGTCGGCTTCGTCGTGATTGCCAGCCAGCAGGAAGTAGGGGCAGCGCAGGCCGTCCAGCAGCGAGCGCAGGTGCTCATATTCCGCGATGCGCCCGAAGTCGGTGAGGTCGCCGGTGAGCACCACGGCGGTAGGAGGCTGCGGGCAGCGCGCGATGGTCTCGACGGCCTGTTTCAGATAGGGCGCGGTATCCAGGCGGCCATAGGCCTTGCGGCCTGGTTCGCGGATATGCAGGTCGGTCACCTGGTAGAGAAAGGTGCTCATTGGGGTGCTCCACAGGCCATGAGTGCGCCGGGGTCGATGGACAGGGCGACACCGTCACCCACGCGCAAGGGACAGTCACGGGTCGCATCCACCAGTAGCTCGCCGGCCTCGGGGGTGGTCACGCGCAGGTGGGTGCGATCGCCCAGGAACACCCGGTGGCTCACGCGCACCACGCTGTCCGGCGCTGGTGCCAGCTGGATGTCCTCGGGGCGCAGCAGCACATGGTCTTGCGCGTCGTGAGGGGTGAAGGGCAGCCACAGCCCGCCCAGTCGGATACCGGGTCGGCCGCTCTCGCCCTGTACCAAACGCACTGCGTTGACCCGACCCAGGAAGCTGGCCACGAAGGGATGGCGGGGCGAGCGATACAGGTCTTCGGCCGTGCCGATCTGGATCACCTGGCCTGACTGCATCACCGCCATGCGGTCAGCGATGGACATGGCTTCGTGCTGGTCGTGTGTCACATGGATGGCGGTAATGTGCAGTCGCCGCAGCAACTCGGCGAGTTCGTCGCGCAGCGACTCCTTGAGCTTGGCGTCCAGCGCGGTCAGGGGCTCGTCCAGCAGCAGCACGCGCGGTCGCACCGCGATGGCGCGGGCCAGGGCGACACGCTGGCGCTGGCCGCCCGAGAGTTCGGCGGGGCGCTTGTGCTCCAGGCCAGTCAGGCGCACGAGATCGATCAATTCGCCCACGCTGCGGCGCACCTGGGACTCGGGTGTGCCGCGTATGCGCAAGCCATAGCCGATGTTGGCTGCCACGCTCATTTGCGGAAACAGGGCGTAGTGCTGGAACACCATGCCGATGCCCCGCTGTTCGACCGAGATGTGGGTGACGTCGTCATCGCCAAACAGGATGCGGGCCCCCGCATCAGGCGTTTCCAGGCCGGCGACGATGCGCAGCAAGGTGGTCTTGCCGCAGCCCGAAGGCCCGAGCAGGGCCAGCACTTCACCGGGCTCGATGTCCAGGTCAGTGGGCCGCAGGCCCCGCGTGCCGTCGGGATAGGTCTTCGCGCATTGGCGGATAGTGATGGGGGTGCGTTCAAGTTCCATAACGCTTTTCCGTGAGAGAGGCGGCCAGCTGTAGCAGCCACAGCAAGGGCAGGACCACGACCAGGAACACCAGGGTGTAGGCCGAACCGATCTCGATGCGCATCGACGCGTAGCTGTCGGCCAGGCCCACGGGCAGGGTGCGCGTGAGTGGGGTGTGCAGCATCCAGGTGAGGTTGAACTCGCCGATGGACAGGGTAAAGACCATCAACGCGCCACTGACAATGGCGGGAAAGACCGCGGGCACCAGCACCCCCATGAAGCGCTGGGCGAAAGACGCGCCCAGGGTGGATGCAGCTTCCTCAAGGGCGATGAGTTCGTGTCGGCGAAAGGCTGCCGCCACCGTGCGCACCATGAAGGGCAGGGTGAAGACCATATGGCCCACCAGCACGAACAGGAAGCTTTGCCGAAAGCCCCGCAGCTGGCCGTAGGCCAGGATCAGGGCGAGCGCAGTGGCCAGACCCGGTACCGCCACCGGCAGCGTCATGAGCTCCTCGAACCAGGCCGCCCAGCGCCGGCGCGAGCGCGCTAGCGTGTAGGCGCAGGGCACGCCAATCAGGATGTTGCCGACTACGGCGGCAGTGGCAATGAGGATGGAGGCCAGGACCGTGGAGCCGTAGTTCTCCCAGACCTCGCCAAGCCAGCGCAGGGTAAAGCCGCTGCGCCAGCCCGTGCTGTAGTTTTGCATCAGACCTGCGGTGACCGAGAGCAGCACCGGTCCTATCATGAACACCGCGACCAGCAGCGTGAGCGCCAGCAATATGGGAGTGCGGGGGGCGCTAGGGGTCGTCGTCATGGTCAAGCCCCCAAGGCAGCGGTGCCGCCCAGGCGGCGGGCGATCGCCAGCGCCGCCCACGTCACCAGGCCCAGCGTGATGGACAGCGAAGCAGCCAGCGCGAAGTTGGCGTAATTGGTGAACTCGTTGTAGATGGTGATGGGGATCACCTCGAACTTGCTGGCCAGCGTGAAGGCCGTGCCGAAGGCACCCATGGCGGTGGCAAACACGATGGCGCCACAGGCCAGTGTGGTGGGCGCCAGTTCGGGCACCCAGACGTCGCGGATGATGTGCCAGCGCGAGGCGCCCAGCGAGCGCGCGGCTTCTTCGAGCGCGCGGTCCATCGCTTCGGCAGCCGCTGCATAGGACGCGATGGCGCGCGGCAGCGAGAAATAGAGGTAGGCCAAGAACAGCCCCAGCAGGCCATAGGCGAAGGTCCAGCGACCCAGGCCCAGGGAATCGGCCAGCGAGGCAATTGCGCCTTGCCGACCTCCGAGCAGGATGACGAAGAAACCGATGATCACGCCCGGGAACGATAGCGGCAGCGTGAGTAGGGAAATCAGCACGCGCCTACCGGAAAAGCGGGTGCGCGCCAGGTAGATGCCGACTGCGGCGCCCAGCACCAGCGTGAGCGCCGTCACCGCTAGCGACAGCAGCAGGGTATTGAGGAGGCTGGTGAGGTACTTGGCCTCGGTCAGCACGACGAAGTAGGTCTGCCAGCCCTTGTCGGCGGGCAAGGCGATCAGGCGCACGATGGGGAGCAGCCAGAACGCGGCGAAGAAGGCAACCGCTGGCGCGATGCACGCCAGCTGCCACCGGGTCTTCGCCGCGCCGGCATCGCCCGCGCGGGCGGTCACGGGCGATGCGGCATTCACCTTACTGGACGTCCTTCAGGTAGCGGTCCGAGAAGGCCTTCTGCACCTCGGCCATCTTTCCGTAGTCCACGGTGCGGGCGCGGGCGTATTCGCTGGCGGGCAGGAAGCGAGCCTGTACCTCCCTCGGGATGGCGCTGGCGCGCACCGGGCGCAGATACGCGTTGGCCCAGATGGCCTGGCCTTCGTCGGACAGCACGAAGTCCAGCACCTTACGGCCGTTATCGGCGTTGGGGCCCTTGTTCACGAGGCTCATGACATAGGGGACGATCAGTGTGCCCTCGGAGGGAATCACGAATTCGACATTGGCCTTGTCCTTGTACTTGGCTCGGTAGGCGTTGAAGTCGTAATCGAGCAGGATTGCGATCTCGCCCGAGAGCACGCGTGCATAGGAGGTCTGCTTGGGAACGATGGGTTCGTTCTTTTTCAGCGCCTTGAAGTAGTCGATGCCGGGGCCGAAGTTGTCCAGTGTGCCGCCGCGCGCCTGGTTGACAGCGACCGCGCCCACATAGCCCACGAAGGCCGACGCCGGATCCAGGTAGCCCACCAGGCCCTTGTACTCGGGCTTGAGCAGGTCGGCCCAGGAGCGGGGGATGGGCTTGCCCTTGAGGGCGTCGACGTTGACCATGAAGCCCAGAGTGCCGGAGTGGATAGTGAACCAGTGGCCGTCGGCATCCTTCAGGCCGGCGGGAATGTCGTTCCAGGCAGCCGGCTTGTACGGGGTGACCACGCCTTCCTTGCGCGCCTGTATGCCGAAGGTCACGCCCAGGTAGGTGACGTCAGCCACGGGGCTGGCCTTCTCGGCCACGAGCTGGGCCAGCGATTGACCCGAGTTCTTGTTGTCCGGCGGCACGGTGATGCCCGTCTTGGCCTTGATGGCGCGCAGCTGCGAGCCCCAGTCGGCCCACTCGGGCGGGCAGTTGTAGCAAATGGCGGTCTGGGCCATGGCCGCTGTGGCGGCGAAACCCAGGGCCAGCAATCCGGCCCGGGCGATGGTTCTCAAAGGCTTGAACATGCAGTACTCCTCTCTCACGGTTGGCGGGCCCGGGGTCGGGACCTGGATGGACGGCCCGCTGGGGCCCGTCCGCACGATTCGCCAGCCCGGAACTGGTGGGCCAGCATCACACTTTCGCGCGGCGTCGGCCGCTTGCGTCGCTCGATCGCCTGAACCAGCCACTGCACGCCCAGTTGGCCGGCTTCATGATTGGGTTGCACGATGGTGGTGAGCATCGGCATGGTGTCCAGACCCAGCGCGATGCCATCGAAACCCACAATGCTGATGTCCTGCGGCACGCGCAGACCCGCCAGTTGTGCCGCGCGCAGACACCGCAGGGCCAGCAGGTCGTTTGAGCAGACAAGGGCGGTCGGCCGGGTGTCGGACTTGAGATGGGCCACAACCGCTTCGATGGCCGATTCCATGAAGGGCACCTCTAGCAGGCACGGCCCTTTCATCTGTGCGCGCTTGAGGCCTTGCAGAAATCCTTTGTATCGCTGCTGCGCGCGGTCCGAGGCGCTCATGGGCCCGCTGACCATGGTGAGGCGCCGATGCCCCAGGGCCACGAGGCGCGCCACCACCTCGGCGACCGCCGTTTCGCTGTCGCCGCTGACACAGGGGTGCTTGGGGTGGCGGTTGTAAAGCAGCACGTAGGGCGTGCGGGCCCGTTGCAGCTGCCTTAGCGCCTGCGACGTGTCGGGGTTGGAGACCACCAGCAGCAGGCCGTCGACGCTGGCGCCCTGCATCAGAGCGACACAACGCGTTTCCAGCGCCGCGTCGTAGTGGGTGGTCATGGGCAGGATGGCGTAGCCGGCCGCATGGGCTGCCTCGGACACGCCCTCCAGACACTCGGCGAACACGGGATTGGTCAGGGTCGGCATCAGCACGCCCAGGACACGGCTGCGGCTGGTGCGCAGCGTGCGTGCGCTGGCATTGGGGACATAGCCCAGTGCCTTGGCCATGCGATGCACCTTCTCGCGGGTGGCGGCGCTGACTTGCTGCGGCGCGTTGAACGCGCGCGACACAGTGGCGACGGACACACCGATCTTGCGGGCGACTTCCTGGATGTTCACGGGTAGCTGACGATGTAATCGATTACAGTTTCCGCGAAGATTGTGAAGCCCTGATGACAGCTGTCAAGCGGGGAGACGCGGTAAGGGGCGCGCCGGCGGCGTCTCAGGCCGGGGTATCGCGCATGACCAGCAGTCCTTCGTTTTCCAGCACCTTGACCATGTGCAGCACGAAGTTGCGGTCCTTCTGCTTCGCTTCCTCGTCGAGCTCCTCGTAGGGAACCATGTTCGGGTGGACCTTGTTCGGGTCATTGCGCGGACCCAGCGTCCAGCCGTCCAGGGCCCGGTCGGCCCACCAGCGGTTGTGTTCCATGATCGACAGGAGCTCGACCTCCTGCGGGTTCAGTTTCACTGCGTCGCCCTCGACCTGCTCCTTGGGCACGACATGGCAGCCGATGGCGCGCATCTTCACATCGAAGTGGTCTGCCGTCATGCGGTTGGCGTTGCGCAGCGTCTCGGGCAGCTGTTCCCAGGGCTTGTTGGCTGGTGCCGGCTGGGCCCCGGGTTGCGTGCGTACCCGTTCGTTGTCGCTGGCGCAATAGTCGTCGTGAAACTGGCGCGCGCGGGTGTCGTCCATCTCGGAGAGGAAACCCTCCGACCCCCGCACCAGCGAGAACAGTTGAAAGCGCCCCTCGTGGCCGCCGTGCGCTGCGAAGTCCGCCAGCACGCAGCCGCCGGCCGGGTCCAGCGCCACCACCTTTGCAGCGCCCGCGAGGTCCTGCCGGGGCTGCTCCTTGATGCCCTCGAGCAGCATCCTCGCGATACGCAGGTTGGCGATTTCGTCTTTGGTGCACACATAGGCCACCGTGACCGGACGTTCGTCGGTGAGCCACTTCTGGATTTGCTGTGGGCCGACGGCCTCGAAGCGGGTTTCCTCTTTTTCGATCTGCAGCCAGCGCTCTAGGGCGGGATAGGCTTCGCGCGCCTCGCGCCAGCGGTCACCGACCGAGCGGTCCACCACGGTCACCTTGGGCTTCTTGCCGCTGCGGTAGTGCCCCTGGCGCGCCAGCTGCACCAGGATGGATTGGCCCACCGACCCCAGACCCACGATCACCACATGCACGCCCTCTTCGTCGGACTGGGCTACAGGCGCGTCCGGCGGGAAGGACTGGACCAGGCGGCGCGCGATGAGCTCGGGCTCGGAGAAGATGCGGATCTGCGGCCGCGCGCGCTCGTCGAAATAGTCCTCGAGCCTGAACTCACGCCGCACCGAGATCGGTTCGATCAGGCACTTGATCTCCAGTTGCGGATTCTGGGTGGACGGTGAGACCGCTGCATGGGTCAGGGCAATGTTCTGCGCGTAGTCGTCGCGCATCGCGATCAGCATGCGGGCACGGCTGGCGCCGGTCGCCTCGAGCAGTTGGTCGCTGGGGAGCCGGTCGGTGATGACGCGAACGCCCGCTTGCCACAGGCGGCTGCGCTGTCCTTCATCGACGTCGGGCAGCGCCAGCACCACGTCCTCGTTCGTCGCGATGGCCAGTGCCAGTTCGAGGGCGAGGTCCCGCTTGTTGGGGCGCTCGGCGCCGGGGGTGCCCGGGCCTTCGTCACGGCCCGCCACGATCACCACATGGGATCGCGCCAACCAGCGGGCCGAGATCGTGTCCCACTTCAGGCCTGCGGTCGCCATGTACACCTTCACCCCCGCCCAGGCGATGGTGGCCTTGACCAGCAGGTGCATGTAGCCGGCCCAGCCCGTGGCTTCGTCGGCATCCGACAGCGCCGCCTGCAGCATGGCTTGCCAGGCAGAGAGGGCGGGATCGCCGCGCGCAGCTTCTTGGGCTGCGAGGCCGAAGGCGCCTGCGGTGAGGGCCACCAACAGGAGCAGACCCCAGGTCTCGATGAAGATTAGGAATTTCTTGAACATGCGGGATTCCTCATGCGGCAACGCGTGCCAGGGCGTAGGCCAGGGGCTGTCCCTGGCTGTCGATTTCGGCGATGCCTTCCTCGGTCAGGCCGCAGTCGCGCCACCAGGCAAGGCCGTTGGCGGCTTGGCGAGTCGGCACGTGGGCCTCGACCCGGCGCAGGGCGTCTTGGGTGAAGCATGTGTCCAGCCAGGAGCGCAGAGTGGAGGGAGGCGGCTGCGGATGCAGCGGTCCGCCTCGCAGCATCCACCAGCCGGGTCGTCGTGGCAGGGGCTGGACCGCGATCAGGGCCTGCGCCGGGGCGGGCTGTCCGCGTTCGGCCAGGCCGAAGAACTGCGTGCCGTGCGCTGCCTCGAAAAACAGGGTGTGCACCACGTCCTCCCGCGTGCTCCCCTCGGCCGATGTATCGGCCAGACCACGCAGAAAATCCGTCGGCGCCGCGTCAATCCAGCCGGGCGCCTCAGTGGCGCCAATGCGCGTCCAGCCTGAGGGGGCGGCCATCGGCTGCTGGCGATCGGCGGGGGGTGGGTCTGCGGTCGCCTCCTGCAAGGGGGCCATGGCCGTGGGCGGGCGGTAGGTGCCCAGCCCCTCATCGCAGGCGGCCAGCGTGGACACCTGCGGCCCGAGGGCGGTCTCGAACCATTGGCGCACGAGGCGGTAATGGATCATGGTCTCGCGGCCATCCGGCAGCTGCAGCAGGCGTGTGCGGCGAAAGCCGCTGGCGGCGATGAAGGCCTGCGCCGCGCGGTTGGAGACGGCGGTGGCGGTGCCCACGCGCTCGACGCCCGGTGTGGCCAGGGCGGCCCGCACCATCAGCAGCCAGGCTTCGTGGCGCGCACGCGCATGCGCGCGACGGCGGTGGCCAGGGCTCGTCGGATCGTCCAGAGGCGATCCGCCATGCAGGCAGATCAGGCCTTCCTCGCGCAGCGACCAGTCCACGCGCAGGTGCCCGATGACCGTGTCGTCCTCGCGCAGCTGCACGTCGAAATACGAAGAGAAGCCGTGGGTCTGCCCGGACCGCGCCACGTCCAGCACGATCTCCGCGTCCTGCACGGGTCGGCCGAATTGCCGCTGAAAGGCTTCGGGCGACGCCTTGTAGGCCTGCACCAGGTCCTCCAGCGGCTGCTGCCGGGGCGTGACCTTGACGTGCGTACCGACAAGAGCGCTGTTCATTACGCGTCCCTCACGCGTCCAGCCGCCGGTGCAATGCCGCGGCGATGGCGGGTGCGATGCCCGCGTTCGTCTTCTCGTCGATCCACAGCCACTGCCCGTTGGCGTTGCACTCGAGGAAGACATGCTCGCCCTCGGGCGTGACGATGAAGTCGAACGCGCCGTAGCCGATGTTCATCTCGGCGCAGTAGGCCGCCATCTGACGCTGCAGGTCCTCGGGCAGCGTGTCTAGCGAGTACTCCAGCTCGCGCCAGTCCACCTTGCGCCAGTCCAGGCGGGCCGACTCGGGCCCGGTCTGGGAGTGGATGCGCGCCGCGAAGGACTGACCGTCGACCCAGGTGACGCGCAACTCGTGGCGCTTGTCCACGTGCCGCTGCAGGAAGTTGACCGTTCCGGCCAGCGATTCGCGGGACTGCGCCACGTCCCCGGCTGTGACCTGTGCGGTGTAGAAGGCGTGAAAGACCTGATCGGCCGCGAAGCCGGTTTCCTTGATCGCCTTGACCACGAGAGGGCCCGGTGCGGCCATCGCGGCGATGGTGTCCGCGTCGTTCCCATAGTAGGTCTCGGGCACCCGCATGCCCAGGCGCCGGGCCAGCCGGATCTGCGAGGGCTTGCAGGCTGCGCGGTCCAGGCTGAGCGGGTCGGCGGTGAACCAGGGAACGTCACCGAGGTAGGCATAGAGCCAGCGCAGGAACCAGCGCGACTCCGCGGCGACGACGTCGACGGACTGCGGGTGACCCGCCCAGAGGGCCGGCACCTCGGGTGGCGCCGGGCGCCGCAGGTACACGACACCGATGTCCGAGCCCTCCAGCCGCCGGTCGGCGACGTGGTCATGCAGCGTCAACGTGTCGTCCTGCGCGGTCTGGCGCAGGGAGAGGGTATGGCCGGTCAGCAGGTTCTCGGTGTTGAGGCGAAAAACGCGAACGCCCATCTCATTGAGATGGGCGATGACGGCCGAAGCGTGGAGATCTTCCTGGTTGGTGACGACCAGGACGGTGTCGCGCAAGGCGGGCTCAGCGAGCGACGAGCGTCTTCCAGCCGGCGAGGGCGGCGTCGTGCTGGTCGACCACGGCCTGGATGGCAGACTGCTGCGAGGCGTTCACCCCCACCGCCTGGGCCAAGCGGGTGATGGCCGCCCTTTCGGCGTCGCCCAGACCGTCGATCTTGCACATGCGGATCGCGTCGCGGACCAGGTAGGGGCCGAAGAAGGTGGCGGACTTGTTGCCGCTGACGGCGCCGAGGTCCATGCCGCGCGCTGCGGCCACGGCCTTGTCAATCACCGCGGCGGTCACACCCTGAGCCGCGGCCCAGGCGGAAATAGCCGATTTCTCGGACGCGCTCAGGCCGTCGGAGGCGCAGGCCGCCACGACGCAGGCGATATAGGTCGTCCAGTTCGATTCGAAGGCGGCGTCTTTTTCGATCGGAACAGTGTCAATGAAGCTCATGCCGGTGCTCGCTGGAAGGTCGGGAGGGGGAGGGCGGGTCAGTAGTCGTCGGCGGCGTAGTCGCCTTCCGGGTCCTTTTCCACCATGGGCGTGCTGTGCGTGGCCTTGGTGCAGCCGGTGCGCTCAGAGTTGCCATAGATGGTGATCTCGCGCGACATCTGGCTCAGGGGGTCGTACACGATGCGGTCCTGGGGCACTGCGCTCGGGTTGAACATGGGCGTGGCCCGACGAAGCAGCAGAGGCATCGGAGCGCGGGCGGTCGAAGAATTGGAACTTTCGTGCATTGCAGTTCGCTATTTCGAAAATGGGATGGGTCATCCTAGCATGTCGTTGATCAAACTGACAAAGGAAATAGCGGGGCTTTTCCCTCGGCTAATCCGAGCGTCTCCCTTTGATAAAGCGCGGTGAGGTGCGGTTGGCTGGCGGGTCTGTCCTATACTGGCCAATTCGATAACCAGCTTTGGGGAACGCGCAGATGCAAGAGTCACTGGATAAGAAAAAAGGCATTCCCGACATCGTGTTCCTGCTCGACGCGAGCGGCAGCATGAAAGAGTGCATCCAGGCCGTCACCCAGAACATCGCGACCTTCGTGGACACCCTGGCCACGCCGGACGCCAACGGCGGGGTATTGATCAAGGATTGGCGCATCCGCGTCGTGGGCTACCGCGACCGCGATGCCGACGGTTCCTTCTGGCTGGTGGACAACCCCTTCACCGGCGACATCGGCGAGGTCAAGACCCAGCTGTCGGCCTTGGAGGCCAAGGGCGGCGGCGACGAGCCGGAGTCCCTGTACGACGCCATGTACGCGCTGACCCAGTGGCCCAGCGCCGACAAGGGCGGGCAGGCCCTGCCCACCGGCTGGCGCCACCGCCACGACGCGGCACGCGTGGTCGTGGTCTTCACCGACGCCAGTTCCAAGCCCAGCTTCAAGGCAGCCGACGGCGCCACCGGCACGGTCAATGACCTGATGCAGGCTTGCAACGCGAACAAGCTCAAGGTGATCCTGTTTGCACCGGAGGCGCCTTGCTACACCGAGCTCAGCGCCATGTCCGGCCTGGAATGGGAGCCTGTGGGTGCGCTGGGTGACAACCCGGTGCAGGCACTTCGCGACTACACCAGCAACACAGCCAACTTCCGCAAGGTGATGGAGGCGCTGGCCAAGTCGGTGTCGGCCTCGGCAGCCGTTCCGACGCTCTGACCCCTCAGGGCGGGACACCATGCCGATCAAGTTCGGGGCGGGCGAGAAGATCAAGTCCGCGGTGGACAGCTACGTCATCGAGAAGGTGCTCAGTCAGGGCGCTTTCGCGCACGCGGCAAAAGCGAAGTCGACCGCCCGCAGCCGCCCCGTATTCCTCAAGCGCTATTTCGCGCCCACCATCACGCTGCCTTGGTACACGGGCTTCGTCGAGCACCAGCAGGAGCTCAAGCGGCGGGTCAACGCGCACGATGGCTTGCGGGGGTACTGCTATGGCTTCCTGGACTTTTTCGAGGGCACCGAAGGACGGGCCAATCGCACTTTTCACCAGGTCTTCGAGTTCATCGAGGGCGGCAAGCCGCTGACCGATTACCTGGCTGAACTCACAAAAGGCGGTCCGCAGGACCGCTGGGAAGAGCGGGTCACGTTCGCCCGGGTGATGATGATGGCGATGGGGGCATTGCATAAACAGAAGATCGTTCACACCGACCTCAAGCCCGACAACCTGCTGCTCATTCCCAACCCGCTGCGGCCCGGCGCCTTCAACCTGAAGGTGATCGACATGGACTGGGCCATCTTCTCCGACCGGCGTGCACCCTGGCATGGTCAAGGCATGGGCTACATCGGGACCTCGGGCTATATGTCGCCCGAGCACCTGCGACAGGAAGTGCCGGTCGAGGCCTCAGACGTCTTCACTTGCGCCATCATGCTCTCGGAGCTGCTGGCGGGCACGCACCCTTACGCGGGCAAGCGCGGCGACGATGCCGTGCTAGCCAAGGCTGTCAATTCCGGCGACTTCAAGCCGTTCAAGCTGCTGCGGGGGATCGAAAAGGTCGACAACCCCGCCTACCTCGAGAACCTGATCAACCGCGCTCTACACCCGCAAGCGGCCAAGCGGCCAAGCGCGGATGATCTCAAGAACGCGCTCCTGGGCATCGGTCCTGCGGGCGAGGCGCCGTCGACGCCGGGGCCTGCGCCGGCGCCGCCTGCACCGTCTCCTACTCCTGCGCCCTCTCCAGCGCCGCGTCCCGCACCCGCTCCGCGTCATGCGCCTTCTCCAGCGCCTGCCCCCCGGCCAGCACCCGCGCCGACGCCCGAGGCTGCCGCCGGCGGGCTCGAGTTGCTCTACGAAGGTCAGGCGGTGCTCAAGATCCGCATCGAGACGTCGGTGGGACGAAGCATGCTCAAGCCGGTCAGCCCGGACGCGCAATACATGGAGTCGCCGCAATTCAAGGTCCACCGCGTGGACGGCAAGGCCTGGGCGGTGAGTCCCGTGCCGGGTACCCCCAACGAGACCCTGCTTGATGGCCACAAGCTCACGGCGACCACCGTGCTGCGTGATGGCATGCGCATTGCGGTGGGCAATTCGGCCAAGGGCATCGAGAAACTGCCCCTGGTCGTTCGCTTGGTGTGACGGTGGACCCGACCCAAGCCCCCGCCGGCGAACACGCGGACCAGGCGCTCACGCGGATCCGCCAGGCCATGCCTGGCCTGCTTGCGGACCTCGAGCAGCGCCTGCGCGCTCCGACCGCGCAGGCCCCTTTTCCCTTGCTGCACTTCGGCCAGAAGCACCGGGTGGCGCGCGTGTCGCCCGAGCAGGCGGGGGCGCCCGAAGAATGGTTTTTCATCGGGGACCTGCATGGTGACTTCTTCGCCCTGCACACCCTGCTGCAACAGGCGCAGGCCCTGCGGCCGGACTGCCGGATCCTGTTCCTGGGGGACATGGTCGATCGCGGGAGCCTCCCGCTCGAGTGCGTCTTTCTTCTGCTGGACTGGGGGCTGCGCCATCCGGGGCGTTTGGCCTGGATCGCCGGCAATCACGACATTGCTTTCTCGTGCGACGCGCAAGGCGTGTTCCATTCGATCGTGAATCCGGCCGAACTCCTTTTCGAGTTGAACGTCGACGACCCCAGCGGCGAGCGACAACGCATCGGACGGTTCTTCATCGATATGGCCCACCAGCTGCCGCGTGCCTTGTTGTTCCCCGGAGGATTGCTCGCCACGCATGGCGGCTTTCCGCTGGTCGACTTGCATCCGCAGGGGCAGGCCGTGGCCGACGAACCGGCTTACCTGGACTGGCTCAATACCGATGCCTGCCTCAAGGATTTCACCTGGACCCGCATCCACCGCGCACCGCGCAAGATTCCGGACCGCTACTCCAGCGGCTCCCAATACGGGTTCACCGACTTCGACGCGTTCTGCCGTCTGCAGCCGCAGTGGTTTCCCGTGAGCTGCATGGTGACGGGTCATGAGCATCCGCGCGACGGATTCGATCTGCACCTGACTTACCAGACCCACCGCGCCCTGACCCTGCTGGGTATGGGCTTTGACGAATACGCGCCGGAGTCTGTCGCGAAGTACGCGACGACGCTGCACCTCGGACAAGGCGTGACCGGCACGATACCCGCGGTGATCGAAGTGCCCGTCGATGTGGGCGCGCTGGCCCGCTTCTTGGGCCAGCCGCTGCCGCAGGCTGCCGACCCGACACCGGCCCCCACGCCCAGCGCAGCACCTGGCGCCGCGCCCGTTTCCCATCCTGCCGCGGCGCCTGCGCCAGTCGCTGCGGCGTCCACTCTGGCTCCGAAGGAGTAATCCATGGCTTCTCCCACCCAGGTCGATCTGGTGCTGGTGATCGACACCAGTACCAGCATGCGTCCGTGCATCGATCAGCTCAAGACGCACCTCAAGGAATTGATCAAACCCATGCAGGGCCACATCGGGAAGGTACGTTTCGGGCTGGTGGGCTTGAGTGCTTCGTCCAAGGACGGCGAGGTCGTCTACATGCCCCGCACCCTGGCCGGCGACACCGAGTCACTAGGCTGGCTGTATAGCGATGCCAACCAGTACGAATTTCTCACCGACGACACCGACAAGGTGATCGAGCGCCTGGACAGCCTGACCGTCACGGGCGACGAGGACAACCTGGTGGCCCTGGACATCGCCCTGGACCATCCGTTTGGTCCGGTCAGCACCACCAAGCGCGTGGTGGCCCTGTTCTCCGACGAGAAGCTGGAAGCCGGTGCGCAGCGCGGCGCCATCAAGGACTACATCCCGCGGCTGGTGGAGAAACTGCATGCGCGCCGCATCAAGCTGTTTTGCGCCATGCCTTATTCGACGGCGGCGCAGCAGCTGTCCGAAGCGAACGGATCCGAGATCGAGGACGTGGGCGGGCAGGGCCTGGCCACGGTGGATTTCAAGGCGCTGCTCGGGCAAATGGGCAAAAGCATCAGCATTGCCAGCCTGCAGGGGGCCCTGGAGGAAAAGTACGAGCGGGCCTTGTTCGAGCAGGACCAGTGGGTTCGCACTGATGCGCAGTGGGGCGATAGCGACAACAGCTAAACGATCCGCGCATGACGACCGAGCTGCGCAGCCTCGACGCTGCGGAGTTGACCCGACTCGGGGGGCTCAAGACGCAATGCAACGCGTCGCTGCTTTGCACCGAGCACAACATCCCGCATCCTTGCGAGGCCTGCGATGCGCTGGGCCTGCGCAGCGTAGCCTGTTCGGCCTGCCTGCATGAATTTCCGGACGGACTGACCGCCAAAGGCGAGCGACCCTGCGCGTCGCAGGCCGTGTTTGCACGCACCGGACGCATCGCTTTCGAGGCCGATGCGATGAACGCCCTTGCCGATGAAGCCAAGGGCTCCAGGCGGGATCGCAAGAAGCGCGAACAGGAAACAGCCGATCGCGCGCGCGAGGAAGCGGCTCGCAAAGAGGCCAAGCAAGCCAAGGAAGCTAAAGAGGCTAAAGAGGCTAAAGAGGCCAAGAGAGCGAAGGAGGCGAAGGAGGCGAAGGAGGCGAAGGAAGCGAGGGAAGCGAGGGAAGCGACCCGCAAGTCCCGGCCCGCACCCGCACCCGCACCCGCACCCGCACCGGTGGACGAACCGCGCGAGGCTGTCGACCCGAAGGCGGCGCAGCGAGGAGACTCGCTGGCGCGCATCGCGGCCTGGGCCTCGTTCGTCGCCGCGGCGGCGGGCGCCCACACGTTGTGGGAGACGCCTCCGGTCGACATGCCCAGCCTCTCAGGTGGTGCCCTGTTTGCCTTCGGCATCACGGCCTTGCTGGTCTGGCTCGCTGGGGTGCTACCGCTCCTGGGAAAGGAACGGGCGCACGCCAGCATGCGCTGGTGGTCCCCTCTGGTCTGGGCCTTCGTGCAATACGCTTGGCCTGGTGTGGCTGGCCTCGCGGTGGCCTACGCGGTCGGGGCTTCGGGCCTGGGCTTCTTCGTGCACGCGCTCCTGTGGGGAGGCGCCTTGTGTCTTGCGGTGGCTGCGGTGGCCTGCGTGTCGCAGGTCGGCGCCGCGCTGACCATGCGCCCGCCCTGGCCGGTGGGCTCCTTCGTGGCCAGCGACTTTGCCGGCTACAAGAGCGTGTGGATGTGGGTCGGTCTGCTGGCCACGGTGGCCCTCAACGGACTGACCTCGGAGGGCTCCGGTCGTTTGCTCCAATGGAGCGCACAGGCGCCCGCGCCGGTCAGGGCGCATCAACCCTTGTTGGACAGTACCGTACGCAAGCCCGATCCCGACAAGGACCCGCGCGGCTTCACCCGCGCCGTGCTGGCGGATATCGCCCAGGCCGTCCATGAGCATCGCAACCTCAATGCCATCCAGGCGCCTGGTGTGCTGCCCAAGGTGGACACGGCTATCACCGCACTGGTTCGCGTGCCGCGTCCTCCGACCGGCGACAAGGCGGCCGCCCGGGCGCTGGTGACTCAGGCGAATCAGCTGATAGCGCGCAAGGCGGCCTGGGGCGATGTGGCCGATGTCCTGGCTCGCGCACATGCAGCTGACCGTCGAGATCCGTGGATCCTCACCGACCTGGCGGGTGCCCAGATGCAGGCCGGCCGGCATGCGAGGGCCCTGGACAATGTGTTGGAGGCTCTGCGGATGGAGCCGCGGATCGCGGGGGCCTGGATCGTGCTCGCCGAATTGCGACTGCGCGTCTCGCCCGGCGAGTCTCGGTATGTTCAAGAGTCCGCCCGGTATTACGAAGTGGCCTACTGGTTCGCACGCGACCGGGCAGCCATCTTGCGACGGTACAAGACCAAGCTCAAGCCGGGGCCTGATGATCCGCCTCACAATAGCGCGGCGATCACCCTTGCCTTGCAGCGAATTTCCCCCTGATAGCGGGCCGGCAGGCCCCATACGAGAAACGATCACACCATGAGCACCAAGGAACATTCGGTTTGGACGGGTAACACGTCGCAGTGGGTCAACTTTCCCGCCTTTCTCTTGTGGGGTGTGCTGGGGCTGACCGTGATCCTGCTGCCCATCTCGCTGGGCGTGATGCTCTGGCGCTATCTTGTGGTCAAGAACCAGGTCTTCGAGCTGACCTCCGAGCGACTGAAGATGCACTCGGGCGTCTTGAATAAAAAGATCAGCGAGCTGGAGCTGTATCGGGTCACCGACACCCAGTTCGACCAGCCGTTCTGGCTGCGCCTGGTGGGGCTGGCCCACGTGCAGGTGATCTCCTCGGACAAGACCTCACCCAACGTCACCATCACTGCGGTGCCCGATGCGAGCGCGTTGCGTGAGCAGATGCGTGAGCTGGTCGAGAGATGCCGCGCAGCGCGGCGGGTGCGGATGTCCGAGATCGAATGATCCGCGCCAGGCCCCGACGCTAGGCCGCCGCGTCTGACCAGGCCTGCACGAAGGCACGCGCCTGGGTGCGCACCCGGATGGCGTCATCCCCCGGTCGGTACAGCGCGGATCCCAGTCCAGCGCCGCTAGCGCCCGCTGCACGGTAGGCGCCCAGGTTCTGGGGCGAAACCCCGCCCACCGGTAGCAGCGGCACCTGCGGCGCAATGACCGCGCGCAGGGCCTTCACCACGATGGGCGACGCCATTTCCGCCGGAAAGAGCTTCAGACCCTGCGCCCCTGCGCGTAGCGCGGCGAAGGCTTCGGTCGGACTGAGTACACCGGGCAGGCAGACCATGCCGCGCTCCACCGCCGCCTGCACCACCTGCGCGTCAAAGCAAGGCGAGACCACCAGCCGCCCGCCGGCGGCCCGCACCGCGTCCACCTCCTGCACGGTCAGCACGGTGCCCGCACCGACCAGCGCCTGTGGATGCGCCGCGGCCAGCCGCGCGATGCTGTCCAGCGGCGCGGGCGAATTCAGAGGCACCTCGATCATCGTGAAGCCCTCGCCAGTGAGCACCTCGCCGATGGCGGGAGCTTCAGCCGGTGTGAGCCCGCGCAGGATGGCCACCAGGGGCAGCTGGCGCAGGGCCTGCTCGAAGGTGCGTTGGGCGTCTGCAGTCATGAGGTCAGATCCAGGTGTCGTGCGAGCTGCCACAGGCCCCCCCAAGTCACACCGCCATCCAGCACGCGCGAGGGGATGCCCGCCAGGGACAAGGCGCGTTCGTAGCGGGCAGTCAGGCCCGTGGCGCCTACCAGCAGCACCGGCGTGGCGGGATCAGGTGCCTGTGCGCGCACTTCCTCCCCGATCACCAGGCCCGAGAGGTAGTCGCTCAGGCGCTCGGGCGGCACCTGCCGGAACAGGGAGAGGGTGCGCACGCTGAAGGCGGTATGCAGGAGGCCACCGCGTTCTTCGAGGGCACGCATCACGCCCCAGTCGAAGGCCTCGTCGTCGGGCGCCGCCGCGTCGGCGGTGGTGGGCAGCGTGCGGGCCAGAATCGAATGCTGCCGCAGCAGCTGATAGACCTCGCCGGTCATGTAGGTCGTGAAGTCCTCGACGCGATGCCCGGACACGCTCGCCCATTTGCTGTGAGTGCCGGGCAGGACCAGTGTGGCGTCCGACTCGCCGGTCGTCGCCAGCGCACCCAGGATCTGGGTTTCTTCGCCGCGCATCACGTCGGGGACCTGGGCCAAGTCGGGCACCTGCCGCAGGCCGTCCTGCCGGCACGACAGGCCCGGCACGATGGCGATGCGTCCGGGCTGCACCCAGCGCAGGGCGTTCGCGATGTCCTGGGCGCCAGCAGGGCAGGGGCAGTAGGGCGCCTCTTGCCAGCCTTGCTGGCTGCCGACCATGCCCGCCATCAGGGCGACCTGGCTGGGCGGACGCATCCAGTCGCCAAAGAGATCTTGAAAGGTGGCTTCGAATCCGCCGGCCGGCACGTGCAGGATGCCCAAAGGCGCCGAGCGCTCCTGCAGCACCGCGCCCTGGCGATCGAGCAGCGCGCCGCGCAGTGAGGTGGTGCCCCAGTCGATCGCGATCATGCGTCGCTCGGCTCAGCCCCGGCCCACATAGGGCATCTGCGTGGCCATGACCGTGGTGAACAGGACGTTGGCCGACAGGGGCAGACGGGTCATGTTCAGGAAGGTGTCGACCACGCAGGTCATGTCCATGCGGGCTTCGGCCTTGATGCTGCCGTCGGCCTGCGGCACCCCGGCGGCCATCTTCAGCGTCATGTCGCTGGCCACGTTGCCGATGTCGATCTGACCGACCGCGATGTTGAACCGGCGACCGTCCAGGGCTGCGGCGCGCGTGAGGCCCGAGACTGCATGCTTGGTCGCGGTGTAGGGGATGGAGCCCGGGCGTGGCGCGTAGGCCGAGATCGAGCCGTTGTTGATGATGCGACCGCCCTGCGGGTCCTGCTGGCGCATCAGCGCGAAGGCCTGCGAAAGGCAGTAGTAGGCGCCATTGAGGTTGATGGCCACCGCGCGGTGCCAGTCGTCCAGGGCGGTCTCATCGGGCGTCTTGGACGGCGTGGAAATCCCGGCGTTGTTGAACAACAGGTCCAGACGCCCAAGGCGTGCACGCACGCCCTCGAACAGCGTGGCCACGGCGACTGGGTCGCTCACGTCGGCGGCCATCGCGTGCGCGCGCGATGCTGCCGCGCCGGCGGCCTTTACCGTGTCCTGCAGCGCGTCGGCGCGTCGGCCCACCAGAACCACCTCCCAGCCTTCGGCCAGCAGGCCCAGGGCGCAGGCCTTGCCGATGCCGGAGCTGGCGCCGGTCACCATGGCGATCTTGTTCATGAACCTATCTCCTTCGGGTGGGCGCATGGCCCTTGGGGATGATGGAAAAAAAGGGGGTCAGTCAAGACCGCGCAGCGCGTCGGCCGGATAGCCCGGGCGCTCGCGGCAGTCCGCAATGTACTGCTCGATGACGGCGCGGAAGGATGTCTCGGGCAGCAGGCCCAGCGCCCGCGCGCGGTCGGCGGTGCTGCCCCGCGACCAGTTGGCCACGATGGCAGCGATGCGCTCGTCACGCTCGAAGCGCACGCGGGCACGCACCTTGGTGCCCGCCACTGCTTCCAGTGCGTCGAGCATGTCGCCCACGCGCACATTCAGCCCCGGCAGGTTCAGCGCTAGGCGGCCGCCCATCGCTTCGCGGCTGGCCTCGTAGACCGTCATGAGCCCGCGCACAGTATGCGCTGGCGAGGACACCGGATGCGTCACGTTGGGGTCCACCGGGCAGGTGGTCTCCACGCCGGCCAGGGGCTCGCGGATGATGCCGCTGAAGAACGACGAGGCCGCGCCATTGGGTTTGCCCGGGCGCACGGTGACCGTCATGAGGCGCGCGCTACGCCCGTCGATATAGCCCTTGCGGGTGTAGTCGGCTACCAGGTATTCGCACATCAGCTTGTGCGTACCGTAGGAGGTCTGGGGCGAGGGCAGGGAGGTGTCGGTGACGAGGTCGGGCAGCGGGTTGCTCGCGTCCGGGCCAAACACTGCCACCGAGCTGGCGAACACCAGGCGCGGCACATTGCCCGCGTGACGCAGGCCCTCGAGCAGGGCGCGGGTGCTGTCCAGATTGGAGCGCAGACCCAGTTCGAAATCGAGCTCGCACTCGCCCGAGACGGCCGAGGCCAGATGGAACACGCCATCGAAGCCGCTGGCAAAGAGGGCTGTCTGGGACAGCATGGGGCCGGTGTGCGCCTTCACGCGCGGGTCGGCCGCGATGTCGGCGGGGGGCGGGGCCAGGTCGGCGATCGCCAGTTCGGTGAGGGGACGGCCGTCGATGCGGCCGGCTTTGAGCAGCTCGCGGGCCAGGCGTGCACCCAGGAAGCCGCCGCCGCCAGTCAGAAGAATGCGCATGGGATGTCTCTCTCGCTCGTTCTCGGGATCAGTGATTGTCCTTGGGAACGAATGCCCCACGTTGGCCCACCAGGAAATCCAGGTCGGCGCCCTCGTCGGCCTGCAGCACGTGGTCGATATAGAGCTTCCAGTAGCCGGACTTCAGTGGCGGCTCGGGGGCCTTCCAGTCGGCCAGGCGCTTTTGCAATTCGGCATCGGAGATGTCCAGGTGCAGGCGGCGATGGGGCACGTCCAGCTCGATCATGTCGCCATTGCGCACCACGGCCAGCGGGCCGCCTGCAGCGGCTTCGGGCGAGGTGTGCAGGACCACGGTCCCATAGGCGGTACCGCTCATACGCGCGTCGCTGATGCGAACCATGTCGGTAATGCCCTTGCGCAGCACCTTGGGCGGCAGGGGCATATTGCCCACTTCGGCCATGCCGGGGTAGCCCTTGGGACCGCAGTTCTTCAGGACCAGGATGCAGGTCTCGTCCACATCTAGGTTCTCGTCGTCGATGCGGGCGTGGAAGTCGTTGCTGTCCTCGAAGACCACTGCGCGCCCGCGGTGCACCATGAGGGACGGCGTCGCGGCACTGGGCTTGATCACCGCGCCGCGCGGCGCCAGGTTGCCACGCAGGATGGCAATGCCCGCTTTCTCCTTGAACGGCGCCTGGAAGGTCTTGATCACGCGCGGGTCATAGTTCTGGGCGTCGGCGATGTTCTCGGCAACGGTCTTGCCGCTCACGGTGACGATGTCCCGATGCAGTAGGTGCTGGATCTCCTTCATCACCACTGGCAGGCCGCCGGCGTAGCAAAAATCTTCCATCAGGTGTTCGCCCGAGGGCTGGAGATTGAGCAGGCAGGGCATCTCGCTGCCCAGACGCTCGAAGTCGTCGACGGTGAGCTTCAGGCCCAAGCGGCCAGCGATGGCGATCAGGTGGATCACCGCGTTGGTGGAGCCGCCGATGGCCGCCAGGGTGCGGATCGCGTTCTCGAAGGCCTCGCGCGTGAGCACCTTGGAGATGGTCTGGTCGGTGTGCACCATTTCCACGATGCGCCGGCCGGCGTTGCGCGCCAGCACGTTGCGTCGGCCATCGACCGCGGGGTAGGCGGCGTTGCCCGGCAGGCCGATGCCCAGGGCCTCGACCATGCTGGCCATGGTGGACGCGGTACCCATCGTCATGCAATGGCCGTGGCTGCGGTGCATGCAGCTTTCGGCCTCGAAGAAGTCTTGCAGCTTCAGGGTGCCGGCGCGTACCTGCTCGCTCATGCTCCACACGCCGGTGCCCGAGCCCAGCTCCTGTCCGCGCCACTTGCCATTGAGCATGGGGCCGCCGGAAACGCCGATGGTGGGCAGGCCCACGCTGGAGGCGCCCATGAGGAGCGAGGGCGTGGTCTTGTCGCACCCCATGAGAAGCACCACGCCGTCGATCGGGTTGCCTCGGATGCTTTCCTCCACGTCCATGGACGCGAGGTTGCGATACAGCATGGCGGTGGGGCGCAGCAGCGTCTCGCCCAGGGACATGACTGGAAACTCCAGCGGAAAGCCCCCCGCCTCGTATACACCGATCTTGACCTGTTCGGCCAACGTGCGGAAATGGCTGTTGCAGGGCGTGAGTTCGCTGAAGGTGTTGCAGATGCCGATGACGGGGCGGCCATCGAACTGGTCATGGGGCACGCCCTTGCCCTTGACCCAGCTGCGGTAGGCGAAGCCATCGCGGTCCTGCCGGCCAAACCACTGCTGGCTGCGTAGCTCGCCGGGTTTTTTGCGGGGGGATTGGGTCATTTTGTCTCCAAAGGCGGTTGTCTTTAGGTGCTATGGTACGACAATTGATTGGGGAGACAACGGCGACTTTCGGACGCTTCGGCAAGGGTTTTCTCGGGGGGCGTTTACCTTGTTGGTGCCTATCAATCGTCATACGATTAATCGCTTCATTCCCATGTCCATCAAGAACGTCCACGGCAACATCGTCGACCTGCTCGGCGCGGCCATCGTCGCCGGCCGGTATGCGCCGGGCGCGTCGCTGCCGCCTGAGCCGCTGCTGGGGGCGGAGCTGGGCGTGAGCCGCACTGTGGTGCGCGAGTCAGTCAAGTCGCTCATCGCCAAGGGCCTGGTCACCACCGGCCCCAAGGTGGGCACCCGCGTTCAGCCGCAGGACCAGTGGAACTGGTTCGACCCCGACGTCATCACCTGGCGCTCGCGCGCCGGCATCACCCCCGAGTTCCTGCGTGACCTGCAGGACCTGCGCCGGATCGTCGAGCCCGCCGCGGTTCGCCTGGCCGCCGAGCGCGCCACCGCCGCCGACATCGCCGCCATGGAGGAGGCCTTTGCCGGCATGACGGTGGCGGCCCATGGTGTCGGCGACTACGTCCACTACGACCTGCAGTTCCACCAAGGCCTGTTGCGTGCAGGGGGCAATCGACTCTTGCTGCATATGAGCCGGGCGATCAGCGCACTGCTTCGCACCAGCTTTGAGCTGTCCACCGGCAAGAAGGATGGTCCGATCCAGTCCTTGCCTCTGCACCGCGCGGTGCTCGACGCCGTGACCGCACGCGATCCGGCGCGCGCCGAAAAAGCGATCCGCGCCATCATTGAAGGCGCCCACCTGGACATCCAGGAAGTGCTGTCCACCCGATCGCGCCGTGCCCGCCCGCCGGCGACACGCGTTCCTTCCCGAGCAAAAACCCCGGCGCGGCCGGCTTCCAAGAAAAGAACCAGAACCTGATGCAGGCCCTCCAACACGTCATCGACGGCTTTTTCCGCTTGCTGGAATTGCTGATCGTCGTCTTCATGGTCGCCATGGTGGTCATGGTGTTCGGCAACGTCGTCCTTCGCTACGGCTTCAACTCCGGCATCGATGTCTCCGACGAGATGGCGCGCTATTGCTTCGTCTGGCTCACCTACATCGGCGCGATGGTGGCCATGCGCGAAGGCGAGCACCTGGGCGTGGACACCCTGATCAAGCACCTGTCCCGGGGCGGCAAGAAAACGGCTCTCTTTATCAGCGAGGCGCTGATGCTCCTGTGCAATGGACTGTTCGTCCTGGGCACCTGGAAGATGCACGAGCTGCAGGTCTCCAACGTCTCGCCGGTTGTCGGCCTGTCCATGATCTGGGTGTACGGCATCGGCTACATCGTGGGCGTGGTCATGGCCGCCTTTAACCTGCGTGTCATGTGGCGCATCCTGACTGGGCGCATCACCGACAACGAGCTGGTGCAGGTCAAGGAGGACGCGCAATGACCGTCACCGTCTTCCTTCTGAGCCTGTTGGGTGCCATGGCGCTGGGCATGCCCATCGCGTACGCGCTCTTGTTTTGTGGCGTGGCCCTCATGGCCTACCTGGGCGCCACCTCCACCCTGGTCGCTTTCGACAGCCAGATCCTGGCGCAGCGCTTTGTCGACGGCGCCGACAACTTCCCGCTGCTGGCGGTGCCCTTCTTCTTGCTGGCGGGCGAGTTCATGAACGCGGGCGGCCTGAGCCGGCGCATCATCCACCTGGCCATGGCCTGGGTGGGTCACTACCGCGGCGGTCTGGGCTATGTGGCCGTGGTCGCGGCCATCATCATGGCTTCCATCTCAGGCTCGGCGGTGGCCGACACCGCAGCCCTGGCGGCGCTGCTGATTCCCATGATGCGGGCCGCCGGTTACGACGTGGGTCGCTCCTCGGGCCTGATCGCTTCGGGCGGCATCATCGCGCCGGTCATCCCGCCGTCCATCGGCTTCATCATCTTCGGCGTTGCCGGCAACGTCTCCATCACCAAGCTGTTCCTGGCCGGCATCGTGCCGGGCCTGATGATGGGCCTGGCCATTGGCCTGACCTGGTGGTGGCTGGCCCGCCGGGAGAACGTGGCGCCTTCGCCGGTCATGCCCTTGCGCGAACGCCTGAAGGTCACGGCCGACGGCCTGCTGGCCCTGGGCCTGCCCGTTCTGATCATCGGCGGCATGAAGATGGGGGTCTTCACGCCCACCGAGGCCGCGGTGGTGGCCGCTGTCTACAGCTTCGTGGTGGGCATGTTCGTCTACCGCGAGCTCAAGGTTTCGGCCCTGTACCAGTTGATCCTGGCCGCAGGCAAGACCACCGCCGTCGTGATGTTCCTCGTGGCGGCCGCCATGGTCAGTGCCTGGCTGATCACGGTGGCCAACATTCCCGACGAAGTCGCACGCATGCTCGCGCCCTTCATGGACAACAAGATCCTCTTGATGTTCGTGATGATGGTGTTGATCGTGGTGGTGGGCACCGCGCTGGACTTCACGCCGACGGTGTTGATCCTCACCCCGGTGCTGATGCCAGTGGTCAAGGCGGCCGGCATCGATCCGGTCTACTTCGGGGTGTTGTTCATCATGAACAATGCCATTGGCCTCATCACCCCGCCCGTCGGCACCGTGCTGAATGTCGTCTGCGGCGTGGCACGCATCACGATGGACGAGGCCTTCAAGGGTGTGCTGCCGTTCCTGATCGCCCAGCTCGCCGTGCTGTTCCTGCTGGTGTTGTTCCCCAGTCTTGTCCTTGTTCCCCTCAAGTGGTGGATGAGTTAATCTTTTTCCGCTGACCGTTTTTCCCAACCTGCAATAACCAAGGAGACATCCATGTTCAAACGCAGAACCCTGGCTTCGGCCATCGCAGGCGCCGCCCTCCTGGTGGCGGCTTCGTCCTCGTTCGCGCAATTCACTGAGCGCACCATCAAGTTCACCAACGGCGTGGCCGCCGACCATCCGGTGGCCGATGGCGTCAAGCGCATGCAGGAAGTGCTCAATGCCAAGACCGGCGGCAAGCTCAAGATCAACGCCTTCTGGGGCGGCGCTGCGGGCGGCGACCTGCCGGCCACCCAGGCCCTGCGTGCGGGCACCCAGGAAATGGTGTGCACCTCCAGCTCGCCGCTGGTGGGCATCGTCAAGGAACTGGGCGTGTTCGACCTGCCGTTCCTGTTTGCCAACGAGAAGGAAGCCGATGCGGTGCTGGACGGCCCGGCCGGCCGCTACTTCAACCAGAAGCTCGAGGCCGCGGGCCTGGTGAACCTGGCCTATTGGGAGAACGGCTTTCGCAACCTCACCAACAGCAAGCGCCCGGTCGCCAAGGTGGAAGACTTCAACGGCGTGAAGGTGCGTGTGATGCAAAACAACATCTTCCTGGACACCTTCAAGACCCTGGGCACCAATGCCGTGCCTATGGCCTTCGGCGAAGTGTTCACCGCGCTGGAAACCAAGACCATCGACGGCCAGGAGAACCCCTTCGTGACCATCGACACCTCCAAGTTCTACGAGGTGCAGAAGTTCCTGAGCGTGACCCGCCACGCCTACACCCCCTTCCTGGTGCTTTACAGCAAGAAGCTGTGGGACCAGCTCTCGCCCCAGGAGCAGGCCGCCCTGCGTGAGGCCGCCATCGAGGGTCAGAAAGCTCAGCGCGCCTCCATCCGCGCCCAGAGCGACAAGGCCCTGGCGGCCCTGCGCGCCAAAGGCATGCAGGTCAACGAGATCGCGCCGGCCGAGCAGCGCCGCATGTTCGAGACGGTCAAGCCGGTCTATGACAAGCACCGCGAGACCATCGGTGCCGAGGCGATCAACGTCGTCTTCGACGCACTGAAAAAGGCACGCGGCGGCTGATGACGCCCGTCCAGGGGTCGCAAGGGCTTGCCTTTGCGGCCCCTTTTTTCATGAACGCTCGCTCGTGGCGGGCCTTTTGCGTGTTTCCATGACTGCCAAGCCTGGTCTTAGCGCTCCCCGCTTCCGCGGCGTGTTCCCGGTGGTGCCCACCACCTTCACTCCCAGCGGCGAGTTGGACCTCGCCAGTCAGAAGCGCTGTGTCGATTTCATGATCGATGCCGGCTCGCAGGGCCTGTGCATCCTGGCCAACTTTTCCGAGCAATTCGCGCTCTCGGACGCTGAGCGCGAGACGCTCACCCGCTCGCTGCTCGAACATGTGGCGGGCCGTGTGCCCGTCATCGTCACCACCACGCATTTCAGCTCGCAGGTGTGCGCCGAGCGATCTCGCCGCGCGCAGGAGCAGGGCGCGGCGATGGTGATGGTGATGCCCCCGTACCACGGCGCCACGATCCGCGTGGCCGAAGCCCGCGTCGTCGAGTTCTACCAGCGTGTGAGCGACGCCTTGGCCATCCCGATCATGGTGCAGGATGCGCCTGTGAGCGGCACCGCGCTGTCCGCGTCGCTGCTAGCGCGCATGGCCCGCGAGATCGAGCAGCTGGCCTATTTCAAGATCGAAACGCCAGGCGCCGCCAGCAAGCTGCGCGAGCTGATCGCGCTGGGCGGGGAAGCCATCGAAGGCCCTTGGGATGGCGAGGAGGGCATCACCCTCCTGGCTGATCTCGATGCTGGCGCCACCGGCGCGATGACCGGCGGTGCCTACCCAGACGGCATCCGCACCATCGTCGACGCGCACCGCGCGGGCCGGCGGGAGGAGGCGGTGGCAGCCTATGCGCGTTGGCTGCCCTTGATCAACGCCGAGAACCGACAGGGCGGCATCCAGGCGGCCAAGGTCCTGATGAAGACCGGTGGGGTGATCGCTTGCGACGCCATGCGCCATCCCTTTGCCGAGATCCACCCGGACACGCGGGCAGGCCTGCTTGATGTGGCCCGCCGGCTGGACCCGCTGGTGCTGCGGTGGGCGCGTTGACGGACTGCTGCACCTCACGAGACCGTATTCCTGATGTAAAGAACACGACATGAAGATCACCCAACTCGAAACCATCCGCCTTGGCGAATTCCCCAACATTCTCTGGGTGCGCCTGCACACCGACGAAGGCCTGGTGGGCCTGGGCGAGACCTTCATGGGCGCGCAGGCGGTCGAGGCCTACCTGCACGAGTGGGTGGCGCCCAAGCTCCTGGGCACGGACCCCTTGGCCATCGAGTCGCGCAACCGCGACATCACCGGCTACCTGGGCTGGCGTGGATCGGGTGTCGAGACCCGGGGCAATTCGGCGGTGGACATCGCCCTGTGGGACATTTTTGGCAAGGCCGCCGGCATGCCGGTGCATACCGCGCTGGGCGGCAAGAGCCGCGACGCGATCCGCATCTACAACACCTGTGCCGGCTACAAGTATGTGCGCAGCACCGTCAACCAGAACACCGCCAACTGGGGCCTGGGCCAGAACGCCGGCCCCTACGAGGACCTCGAGGGCTTTCTGTACCGGGCCGACGAAGTGGCGCAGTCGCTGCTGTCCGAGGGCATCACCGCGATGAAGATCTGGCCCTTTGACATGGCGGCTGAACGCAGTCACGGCCAGTACATCAGCCACGAGGACCTGGACAGCGCGCTCGAGCCTTTCCGCAAGATCCGAAAGGCTGTAGGCGACCGCATGGACATCATGGTCGAATTCCACAGCCTGTGGCGACTGCCCATGGCCCGCAAGATCGCCCGCGCGCTCGAGGAATTCAACACCTTCTGGCATGAGGATGCGATCCGCATGGACAGCCTGGATCTGCTCAAGGCTTATGCGCAGGATTGCAAGGCCCTGGTCTGCGCCAGCGAGACACTCGCGTACAAGTGGGGTTTCAAGGATTACCTCGAGACGGGTGTGGCCGGCGTGGCCATGTTGGACCTGAGCTGGTGCGGCGGCCTGTCCGAGGCGCGCAAGATCGCGGCCATGGCCGACGCCTGGCAGCTGCCGGTAGCGCCTCACGACTGCACCGGGCCGGTGGTCTGGGCCGCCTCCACCCACCTCTCGCTGCACGCGCCTAACGCCCTGGTGCAAGAGAGCGTGCGCGCCTTCTACACCGGCTGGTACAAGGAGCTGGTCACCGAGCTGCCCCATGTGGACAAGCAGGGAATGATTCACCTGAACGACAAGCCGGGCCTGGGCCTGGAATTGCTGCCTGACCTTCACAAGCGCCCCGACGCGATCGTGCGCACGGCGAAGGCCTGACCCGAGACCTGAGGCCGAACCCCGAGGAGTCCGCCATGAAGATCACCGCCGTCACGCCCTTCATTCTGCATGTGCCGGTCACCGGCTCCATGATTGCCGACAGCACCCACACCGTCACCCATTGGGGCGTGGTCGGCGCGCGCATTGATACCGACACCGGTCTCTCGGGCTACGGTTTTACCGGCACCCACGCCCACCTGCCCAGTGACCAGTTGATTACGCGCTGTATCGACAGCTGCTACACGCCGCTGCTGATCGGCGAGGACGCGAACGACGTGCAGCGTCTGTGGCTCAAGCTGGCGCGCCAGCCTGCCTTGCAGTGGGTAGGCCGTGCGGGTATCACCACGCTAGCCCATGCGGCGGTGGATGTTGCGCTGTGGGATCTGAAGGCCAAGGCGGCAGACCAGCCCCTGTGGAAGCTGCTCGGAGGCCAGGTGCGCGAGAAGGTTCGGGCCTACAACACCGATATTGGCTGGCTCAGTATTCCGGATGGTGCGCTCGTGGAGGGTGCCAAGCGGGCGGTGGACCAGGGTTTCACGGGCGTGAAGATCAAGGTCGGCTCCACGGTGGATCGCGACCTGCGCCGCTTGGCCGCTGTGCGCCATGCGATTGGCGACAGCATCACCATGGCCGTCGATGGCAACGGCAAGTGGGACCTGCCCACCTGCCTGCGTTTTTGCAAGGGCGCGGCAGATCTGGATCTGTTCTGGTTCGAAGAGCCGCTGTGGTACGACGACGTTAAAGCGCACGCTGAACTCGCGCGCGCGCAGTCCATCCCCGTGGCCTTGGGCGAGCAGCTTTACACCACCGAGGCGTTCTCGGAGTTCTTCCACCAGAACGCCATACATTGGGTGCAACCCGATGTGACGCGGATGGCGGGCATCACCGATGTCTGGCGCGTGTGTGAGACCGCGCACAGCTACCGGCTGCCCGTGGCGCCGCATGCGGGCGATATGAGCCAGGTGCATGTGCATTTGAATTACGCACATCCGGCCTGCGCGGTGCTGGAGTACATCCCCTGGATCAAGGACTGCTTCACCGATCCGGCTGAAGTGGTGGACGGGCATTTCCGGCTGCCGCAGTTGCCGGGGGCGGGGACGACGCCGGTGGCGCAGGCGTGGGAGCGCTATCGCAAGCCTGCCGCCTGACACGAATTCCGTCTGCTTGTGGCGCTTCCCGTACAGGCTTTCGATTTTTGGCTTGATCTAAAGCTTATTTGCAAGTGACTTTGTAGGGGTCTTTGCTCAAAAGCGTGCAACCAAACTTTGGATCCAGCTCCAAATAACTCGCAATGATTTGAATGGACTCTTCCCATTGCTTGTAACGCATTTGGGCCGCTTGTGCGGAAGTCCCCACGCTCCAGCCCAAGCGCCGCTCCTCTTGCGGAGTGAGAGTGGCCATGATTTTGTTGTCCAAATAATCTTGCGAAGCGCGCCCAATGGATTGGGCAATTTTGCTGATGCCGGCTTGGGTCAACTCGTCCTTCTTCGCATAATTTGCTGTCTCGGAGAAAAGAGGGCCGAAGTAGCTCTTACCACTGGCTTCATTCAGCTCACCCCAAACGCGGACCAAGCAATTGCCTCTGGCAAACAGCTCGCTGCCACCCCCCACCACATTGGCAGAGTGTTGATATTTGGTCTGTTCGGCCTTGGTAGAGGCTTTGTCAGCTTGGGACTGCAATTCCGCGGCCACCTTTTTATACGTTTGCTGGGCGCTGCTTTGACAACTCTGGAACGCGGCGCCCATCTTTTGCTGCGCATACTGTTGGAGCACAAAAAAGCCTTCTGCTTGTTCGCGCTGTCGCGGGTTCAAAGGATCTGCTTGAATCGCTGCGGCAGGCGCTGCGGCAGGCGCTGCGGCAGGCGCTGCGGCGGGAACTGCGGAGGGAACTGCGGAGGGGACTGCGGCCTCTGGGACAGCTTGTGGCCTTTGGGGAGTCTGCCCTGGTTGTGGCGCTTGCGGAATCGCAGGTTCTGCGGGCGTAGCGGGTTTAACGCCTTGTGTGGCTTGTTCCAGCCTGTCTTTGAGCTTGTTCAAAGAGCCGAACTGCGCGTGGGCTGAAAAAGATGAGAACAAGAAAACAGTCGCAAGGGCACGAGCCGCTTTCTTTTTTGAAAGAACAAATGGACGCATAGGTACCTCCGATTGAAAAGCCGCTCAAGAAACAGCTTGGAGCGAACTGTTTGCGCAAGTTTAAAGCATCTTTGGGGCGCGCAGCGCGGGTCTCAAGGTCGAGGAAGCAAAGGCCTGATTTCCATACTTTCTAAGTACGCGCTCAAATCGTGATCCCACCGTCCACGTTATAGGCCTGCCCCGTCACAAACGCCGCCTCGTCACTCGCCAAAAACACCACCAGCGGTGCGATCTCATGGGCCTGAGCCAGTCGCCCCAGAGGTTGGCGTGCGATGAAGGCCTGACGCGCCGCCACCGGATCGTCATAAGCATTGATCCGATCGTGCAAAGAGGGCGTATCCACCGTGCCCGGGCAGATCGCGTTGCACCGCACCCGCTGGCCCACGTAGTCCGCCGCCACGCTCTTGGTCAGGCCGATCACCGCCGCCTTGGTGGTGCCGTAAATGAACCGACTGGGCAGCCCCTTGATGCTGCCGCACACGCTGGCCATGTTGATGATGCTGGCGCCGCCGGCCGCTTGCGCGCGTTCGATCATGCCGGGCAGCACCGCCTGGATCATCCAGAACTGTGAGCGCACATTCAGGTTGAAGGCGAAATTCCACTCGTCGTCGGTGGCTTGCTGGATGGTGCCGTTATGAACGAACCCCGCGCAGTTGAACAGGATGTCCAGGGGCGGCAGCCCGCTGACGAAGCGGGTGATGGCCGCCTTGTCCAGAACGTCCAGGGGGGCCGTGCGCACACCCGGCGCGTCGCCATACGACGCCAGTAACGCCGGGTTCACGTCGGTGGCCCAGACCTGCGCACCTTCGGCGGCGAGGGCCAGGGCAGTGGCCTTGCCGATGCCCTGGCCGGCGGCGGTCACCAGGGCGGTCTTTCCCTTCAGTCGCATGGGATCTCCTGTGGGTCGGGTTAAGGGTTTTCTCTATGGGGCGCAGCCCTTGCTGCTAATCATCATACAAATCATACGATGGCCGGCACTGGCGGGCTGTCGTGTGTGAGATCCGATTGAGAGATCGACAAACCAGGAGACGACATGATCAAACGCACTGCACTCAAGACCATTGCCGCCTGCGCCGCGCTGGCGGCCTCCCTGGCCGTTCCGGGCCTGGCCCAGGCCCAGACCAAACTCAAGTGGGCGCACGTCTACGAGACCTCCGAGCCGTACCACAAGTGGTCGGTGTGGGCCGCCGAGGAATTCAAGAAGCGTACCAACGGCAAGTTCGAGATCCAGGTCTTCCCGGCCTCCAGCCTGGGCAAGGAAAGCGACATCAACCAGGGCCTGCAACTGGGCACGGTGGACATCATCCTGACCGGCGCGTCCTTTGCCTCCAACTCCTTTCCCCGACTGGCGGTCAGCTACTACCCCTTCACCTTCCGTGACGCGGACCACGTGATCAAGTACGGCAAGAGCGATGTGTTCCGCGAACTCACCGAGGGCTACAAGAAGGCCACCGGCAACACCGTGACCGCGCTGACCTACTACGGCGCTCGCCACGCCACCAGCAACAAGCTCTTTACCAACTGCGACCAGATGAAGGGCCTGAAGATGCGCGTGCCGGATTCGCCGGCCTACACCGCGCTGCCCCGTGCCTGCGGCGCCAACCCGACGCCCATCGCCTTCGCCGAGGTCTACCTCGCGCTGCAAAACGGTACCGTCGACGCGCAGGAAAACCCGCTGCCCACCATCGAGGCCAAGAAGTTCTTCGAGGTGCAAAAGAACATCATCCTGACCGGCCACATCTCTGACGCGCTGCTCACCGTGGTGGCCCCCAGCACCCTGGGCCGCATGTCCGCCGCCGAGCAAAAGCTCTTCGCCGACATCTCGCAGGAAGCCGCGGTCAACGCCACCAACGAGATCCGCAAGCGCGAAGGCGAGCTGGTCGACGAGTTCAAGAAGAAGGGCATCAATGTGGTCACCGTGGACCGCAATGACTTCCAGCAGCGTGTGCTCAAGGCCATCACCTTCGAGTCGATGAAGCTGGACAAGCGTGACTGGGATCGCATCATCGCGATCAAGTAAGCCGTCCTGTCTCCAGCGGGCCCGAGGGTGCTGGTCGCCCGAGGGCCCGTGGTGCATCCGGGGCCTGCGGGCCCCACTGTCTCTCCCCCGGAAAGCCTTCACCATGTCCAGCATCGATGATCTGCCCCGCGTCATGGGCGAAGACGGCCAGTTCCACGCCCAGGATGAAGCCGTCGATCTCTCCGGAACGCCGCCGGAGGCCTGGGTGGCGGTGGCTTTCTTCTGGGTCCTGGGCCTGACGGTCTTCTTCCAGTTTTTCACCCGCTATGTGCTCAATGACTCGGCTTCCTGGACCGAGGAGATCGCGCGCTACCTGCTGATTGGCACCGTGTTTACCGGCGCGACGCTGGGCGTGATCAAGAACAACCACATCCAGGTCGATTTCTTTTACCGGTACATGCCCGCCGGCGTGGCCCGCGTGATGTCGACCGCGGTGGACCTGTTGCGCGTGGCCTTCTTTGCCGCTGCGGCCGTCTTCACCGTGATGCTGATGCTTCGACTGGGCGGCACCACCCGCATGACCATGGTGGACCTCCCCATGAACTGGGTGTACAGCGTCGTGATGGTGAGCTTCGCCGCGATGGCCGTGCGCGCCGCGCAAGTAGCCTGGATCCATCGCCGCCGCGGCTACTCCGTCCTCGAGCGGCCCGAGTCCACCATGGACGACCGCTGACCCCACGGCGCCCCTTTCTCGCAGTACCCCATGCTCAAAGTCCTCTTCCTGATTCTCATGAGCGGTGGCATTCCGGTGGCCATCGCCATGGCGGGCTCCTCGCTCCTGTACATCCTGTGGTCCGGCAACATGCCGGGCTTCGCGGTGATTCACCGCATGGTGGGCGGCATCGACAGCTTCCCGCTGCTGGCCGTGCCCTTCTTCATCCTCGCCGGCAACCTGATGAACAACGCCGGCATCACCAACCGCATCTACAACTACGCGCTGGCCCTGGTGGGTTGGCTGCGCGGTGGCCTGGGCCATGTGAACGTGGTGGGCTCAGTGGTCTTTGCCGGCATGAGCGGCACCGCCATTGCCGATGCCGCGGGCCTGGGCACCATCGAGATCAAGGCCATGAAGGACCATGGCTACGACACCGAGTTCGCGGTGGGCGTGACGGCGGCCTCGGCCACCTTGGGCCCCATCATCCCCCCGAGCCTGCCCTTCGTGATCTACGGAATGATGGCCAACGTGAGTGTGGGCGCCTTGTTCCTGGCGGGCCTGCTGCCCGGGTTGTTGATGGCGGCCCTGATGATGCTCACCGTCGCCTACTTCGCCCACAAGAACGGGTGGGGCGGCGACATCCGTTTTCAGTGGTCCCGCGTGTCCAAGGCCCTGGCCGAGACGGCGGTGGTGATCGGCTGGCCAGTCGGCCTCTGGCTGGCCGTCACCCAGCTGGGTCTGCCGCCGCAGCCCACCGTGATCGTGGGCCTGGGGCTCTTGTTCGTCCTGGACAAGGTGTTCAGCTTCCAGGCGGTGCTTCCGATCATGACCCCGGTGCTCCTGATTGGCGGTATGACCACCGGTATCTTCACCCCCACTGAGGGCGCCATTGCGGCTTGCCTGTGGGCGCTGGTGTTGGGCTTTGCCTGGTACCGCACCCTGAACTGGCGCATGTTCGTCAAGATCAGCCTGGAGACGGTGGAGACCACGGCCACCGTGCTCCTGATCGTCTCGGCAGCCAGCATCTTCGGCTGGATGCTCACCGCCACCGGCGTGACCACCGCCATCTCGCAGTGGGTGCTGGGTTTCACGCAAAGCCCCTGGGTCTTTCTGCTCCTGGCGAACCTGCTGATGCTGTTCGTCGGCTGCTTCCTGGAGCCCACCGCCGCCATCACCATCCTCGTGCCGATCCTGGTGCCGATTTGCCAGCAACTGGGCATCGACCTCGTCCACTTTGGCCTGGTGATGGTCCTGAACCTGATGATCGGCCTGCTGCATCCGCCCATGGGCATGGTGCTGTTCGTGCTGGCGCGCGTGGCCAAGCTCTCGGTGGAGCGCACCACCATGGCCATCCTGCCCTGGCTGGTGCCGCTGCTGCTGTCGCTGGGCATCATCACCTACTTCCCGCAGCTGGTGCTCTGGCTGCCCAAGATGTTCTATTGAACCCTGTACCGTTTCCTGCATGACCCCCTTCATCCGCCTTCACTCCCAGGACGATGTCCTGATCGCCCGCAGCCAGCTCGTCGGCGGCACCGCCGCCGAATCGGTGGTGGTCAAGGGCCTGATCCCGCCGGGGCATAAGGTCGCCACCCGCGCCATCGCGGTGGGCGAGCCGGTGCGCCGCTACAACCAGATCATCGGCTTTGCCAGCAAGCCCATCGCCGCTGGCGAGCATGTGCACACGCACAACCTGGTGATGGGTGACTTCGAGCGGGATTACGCCTTCGGTGCCGATGTGAAGCCCGTGCCCGCGCGCCGACAGGCCAGCTTCCAGGGCATCGTGCGCGCCGACGGGCGAGTTGCCACCCGCAACTACATCGGCATTCTTTCCAGCGTCAATTGCTCGGCCACCGCAGCACGCGCCATCGCTGACCACTTTTCGCGGCAGACGAACCCCCAGGCCCTGGCCGACTTCCCCAACGTCGATGGCGTGGTCGCCCTCACGCACGGCACCGGCTGCGGCATGGCCACCGAGGGTCTGGGCATGCAGGTGCTGGAGCGCACGCTCACCGGCTACGCCACCCATGCCAACTTCGCTGGCGTCATGGTGGTCGGTCTGGGCTGCGAGTCCAATCAGATCAGCGCCTGGCTGGCCCATGGCGGCTTGCGCGAGGGCGACAACCTGCGCGTGTTCAACATCCAGGACACCGGGGGCACCCGCAAGACGGTGGAACACGGCATCGCGCTGGTGCGCGAGATGCTGCCCAAGGCCAACGCGGTGCAGCGTGTGCCATGCAGCGCCGAACACATCACCATCGGTTTGCAATGCGGCGGCTCCGACGGCTATTCCGGCATCAGCGCCAACCCCGCGCTGGGCGCGGCGGTGGACCTGCTGGTGGCCCATGGCGGCAGCGCGATCCTCAGTGAGACCCCCGAGATCTACGGCGCCGAGCACCTGCTCACGCGCCGCGCAGTGAACCGCGAAGTCGGCGAAAAGCTGATCGAGCGGATCCGCTGGTGGGAGGCGTACACCCGCATGAACGGTGGCGAGATGAACAACAATCCCTCACCCGGCAACAAGGCGGGCGGCCTCACCACCATCCTGGAGAAATCGCTGGGCGCGGTGGCCAAGGGCGGCACGACCAACCTGCAGGCCGTGTACGAATACGCCGAACCCGTGCGCGCGCGCGGCTTCGTCTACATGGACACCCCGGGCTACGACCCGGTCTCCGCCACCGGCCAGGTGGCCGGCGGCGCCAACATCGTGTGCTTTACCACCGGACGCGGCTCGGCCTACGGCTGCATCCCGTCGCCCTCGCTCAAGCTGTCCACCAACAGTGCGCTGTGGAAACGGCAGGGTGACGACATCGACATCAACTGCGGCGACATCGTCGACGGTGGCACCACCATCGAGGCCATGGGCCAGCAGATCTTCGAACAGGTGCTGGCTGTTGCCTCCGGCGAGCGCACCCGCAGCGAACTGCATGGTTACGGCCAGAGTGAGTTTGTGCCCTGGCAGCTCGGGGCGGTGATGTGATGGCGGCCCGCGTCATCCTCGCCCCCGACCTGCGCCAGCACTGCGAACGCATCCTGCTCGCCGCCGGCAGCCAGCCGGAGGAAGCCCGCACCGTCGCGGCCAATCTGGTGCTGGCCAACCTCAGTGGCCATGATTCCCATGGTGTGGGCATGCTGCCTCGGTATGTGGACGCCGTGCTTGAAGGCGGCCTCTCGCCCAACACCGGCGTGCGCATCACGCTCGACACCGGCACGCTCCTCGGGCTGGACGGCCAGCGCGGTTTCGGCCAGGTGGTGGGCGAGCAGGCCATGCATCTAGGCATCGAGCGCGCCCGCGCCCACGGCAGCTGCATCATGACCCTGGCCAACGCGCACCACATCGGGCGCATTGGTCATTGGGCCGAGATGGCGGTGCAGGCCGGCCTGGTCTCGCTGCATTTCGTGAACGTGCAGGCCTATCCCGCGGTGGCGCCCTGGGGCGGGGCCGATGCGCGCTTTGGCACCAACCCCTGCTGCATCGGCATCCCGATCGCCGGCCAGCCTCCGTTCCTGCTGGATTTCGCGACCAGCCGCGTGGCCCAGGGCAAGATGCGCGTGGCCCACAACGAGGGGCGCACCGTGGAGCCCGGTTACGTCATCGACCCTGATGGCCGGCCCACCACCGACCCGGGCGTCGTCGTCGTGCCGCAGGCGCCCGGCGCGCGCGGCAATCTGTTGGGCGCACTCCTGACTTTCGGTGAGCACAAGGGCTACGGCCTGGCGGTGGCCTGCGAGTTGCTCGCAGGCGCGCTGACCGGCATGGGCACCTGGCACCGCACGCATGGCGGCGAGCGCGCCGTCTACAACGGCATGCTCACCATCCTCATCGATCCGTCTCGCCTAGGCACCCTTGACACCTTCGAGCGCGAGGCGGTGGCCTTCGTCGATTGGCTGCGGCACGCACCGCCTGCCGAGGGTGTCGACGCGGTGCAGGTCGCGGGGGATGCCGAGCGCGCGGCGCGCGCCCGGCGCGAGCGCGAGGGTATCCGCATCGACGCCAGCACCTGGGGCGAGATCCAGGCGGCGGCGGTCAAGGTCGGCCTTCCCGTCTGATCCTCCCTTTCTCTTTCCGATTGCCGATTCCCGATGAAGCTCGATTCTTCCCGTTGTCTGCCCGATGACGGCTGCGCCGGCACCCTGCTGGCCCGCGTCTGGTCTCCCCTGGGCTCGGTGCCTGGTCCCTCGGTCGCCGTGGTGCGGCCCGACGGCGTGTACGACCTGTCTGCTTCCTTCCCCACCATGAGCGGCCTGCTGGACCTGCCTGATGCGGTGGCCCGCGTGCGCGCTGCGAAGGGCGAGCGTCTGGGCAGCCTGGCGGACCTGCTGGCCGCGAGCGTGCAGCCGGGGGCGAGCGAGGCGCACGCGTATTTCCTGGCGCCCTGCGACCTGCAGGTGATCAAGGCCGCCGGCGTCACCTTCGCCACCAGCCTGATCGAGCGCGTGATCGAGGAGCGCGCCGGTGGCGACGCAGCCCGGGCCCACTCCATTCGCAGTCAGGTCGAGGCCACCGTTGGCCAGGACCTCAAGGCGGTCCGTCCGGGCTCGCCGCAGGCCATGGCCTTGAAAAAGCTGTTGCAAGAGCAGGGCCTGTGGTCGCAGTACCTGGAGGTGGGCATCGGCCCCGATGCGGAGGTCTTCACCAAGGCGCCCGTCCTGGCTGCCGTGGGTACCGGCGCGCAGGTCGGCATCCGCAGCGATTCGGCCTGGAACAATCCGGAGCCCGAAGTCGTCCTCGCGGTGGACAGCCATGGCCGCATCGTGGGTGCCAGCCTGGGCAACGACGTCAACCTGCGCGACATCGAAGGCCGCAGCGCGCTGCTTTTGGGTAAGGCCAAGGACAACAACGCCTCCTGCGCCATTGGCCCCTTCATTCGCCTGTTTGACGAGACCTTCAGCCTGGACGACCTGCGCCAGGAGACGGTGGACCTGCGTGTGGACGGCCCCGAGGGCTTTGTGCTCGAAGGCCTGAACAACCTGGCCCGCATCAGCCGCGACCCCACCGAACTCGTGTCACAAACCATCGCGGCTCACCAGTATCCCGACGGCTTCATGCTGTTCACCGGCACCTTGTTCGCCCCCATCCAAGACCGCGACCGGCCGGGTGCCGGCTTCACGCACAAGCGGGGCGACATCGTCCGCATCCGCAGTCCGCACCTGGGCGAGTTGTGCAACGAAGTGACGCACAGCGAATCCGCGCCGCCCTGGCGCTTCGGTCTGCAGGCCTTCTTCACCAACCTCGCGGCGCGCGGCTTGCTCGCGGCCGCACGCTGAGTCGACGAGGAATTCTCCATGTCTGACACGAAACCCGTCATTGGCTTTATCGGCCTGGGCTACATGGGCCAGGGCATGGCCAAGAACCTGGTCACCAAGGGCTACGAGCTGGTCGTCATGGGCCATCGCAACCGGGCACCCATCGAGCGACTCCTGGGTCTGGGCGCACGCGAGGTGAAGACCCCGCGCGAGATGGCGCACCAGTGTGACATCCTCCATCTGTGCGTCACCGGCTCGCCCCAGGTCGAGGCCGTGATCCAAGGCCCGGACGGCATCGCCAGCGCCGAGCGCGCCGGCCTCATCGTCATCGACTGCTCCACCTCCAACCCCGTTTCCACCCTGGCCATGGGCGAGGTGCTGCGCGCCCGCGGCATGACCCTGGTCGACGCGCCGCTCTCGCGCACGCCCAAGGAGGCCGAGGCGGGCACCCTGGACACCATGGTGGGCGCCGACCCGGACACCTTTGCGCGGATCGAACCGGTGATTCGGTGCTGGGCGAGCCATGTGGTGCACCTGGGCCCCCTGGGTCTGGGCCACAAGATGAAGCTGGTGAACAACTTCGTCGCCATGGGCTATGCCGCGCTCTACTCCGAGGCGCTGGCCGTGGCGCGCAAGGGCGGCATCACGCCCGAGCAGTTCCATGCGGTGCTCGGCTCGGGCCGCATGCGCAATGGCTTCTACGACACCTTCATGAAGTGGACCTTGGAGCGCGACGAGAACGCCCACCTGTTCACCATCAGCAATGCGCACAAGGACATGCGCTACTTCGCCAGCATGGCCAATGAGCTGGGCGCGCTCAGCCCGGTGCAGGCCATGGTCAAGAACAGCTTCGCTGCGATGGACGCGGCAGGCGAGGGCCAGCGCTTCGTGCCCATGCTCGCCGACTTCGTGGCCCGCCAAAACGGCTTGGACTGAGCCTGCTACCTGTCCCGGCGCGGTTGTAAAGTGCAGGTCCCGGTGCGTGTCGCCGGGCCTTCCAACCCACCTGCAGGAGCACAGGCATGACCCCCTCCGACGTTTTCGTCGTCTCGGCCGCCCGCACCGCCATCGGCACTTTCGGCGGCAGCCTCAAAGACACGCCTTTGTCCGACCTGGCCACCACCGCCGTGCGCGCCGCGATCGAACGCAGCGGCGCACCGGCCGACGCCATTGGCCACCTGGCCATGGGCAACGTCATCCCCACCGAGCCGCGCGACGCCTACATCAGCCGCGTCGCGGCCATGCAAGCCGGACTTCCCCAAGAGGTGCCCGCCTTCAACGTGAACCGCCTGTGCGGCTCGGGCCTGCAGGCCATCGTGTCCGCGGCGCAATCCATCATGCTTGGCGATACGCAGCTGGCCATCGGCGCGGGTGCCGAATCGATGTCACGCGGCCCTTACCTGGCCATGGCCGCCCGATGGGGTGCGCGCATGGGCGATATGCAGCTGACCGACTACATGCTGAACATCCTGCATGACCCCTTCCACCGCATTCACATGGGCATGACCGCGGAGAACGTGGCCGAGGCCTACGGCATCACGCGCGAGCAGATGGACACCCTGGCCGCCGAGAGCCACCGGCGCGCTGCGGCGGCCATTGCGGCCGGCCGCTTCAAGGAGCAGGTAGTGCCGGTGATGCTCAAGACCCGCAAGGGCGAAGTCGCCTTCGACACCGACGAACACGTCAAGCCTGACACCACCGCCCAAGCCCTGGCTGGCATGAAGCCGGCCTTCAAGAAGGAGGGGGGCACCGTCACCGCGGGCAATGCCTCGGGCATCAACGACGGGGCTGCTGCCGTGGTGCTGGCCAGTGGCGACGCGGTGCGTGCCCACGGCCTCAAGCCCTTGGCGCGTCTGGTGGCCTACGCGCATGCCGGGGTCGATCCCAAGATCATGGGCATCGGGCCAGTGCCTGCCACCCGCAAGGCCCTGGAGCGGGCTGGCCTGAAGGTGCAAGACCTGGACGTGATCGAATCGAACGAGGCCTTCGCCGCCCAAGCCTGCGCGGTGACGCAACAACTCGGGCTGGATCCGGCCCGCGTGAATCCGAACGGCTCGGGCATCTCCCTGGGGCATCCGGTGGGTGCGACGGGCGCCATCATCACCACCAAGGCGCTTTACGAATTGCAAAGAGTCGGTGGGCGCTATGCCCTGGTCACCATGTGCATCGGCGGCGGCCAGGGGATTGCGGCCATCTTCGAGCGCGCCTGATGCGTGCCGGCATCACTTTGTTAAATTCAAAAAGCGTACTTAACGCGTTTTAATTAGGTCTATATGCTTCTCCGTCACGCTTGTTTGACGGAGAAGCACCCATGCCGGGGCCGCAAGACACACCGGGCCCATCGCCCGCGCGGCGACTGTTCGCGCATTACCGCTGGACGTTCGGTGTCGCCAGTGCCCTGGTCGTCCTGGGGCTCGGCGGCTTTTTCGCCTTCCAACTGAAGCAGGACCTGCATGCCGAGATCACCCGCTTGCAGGAGCAGGTCGAGCGGCACGGCCGCTTCATGGACTTCGTCATGCGCGCCACCGCCGACCAGGTGGACAGCCTGCGCACCGCTGTCGCCACCCACCGCACCGAAGAAGCCTGCCTGAGCGCACGCCGCATGGCTGCCCAGGGCCCTTTGCGCCAGGCTGGCGCACGCTTTGCCTGGCACACCCCTGCGGCCGGCCCGGTCGGTGCCCGCCTGGAGGGCGAGGGCACTCTGGCGGGCCGTAGCCCCGCGTTCTATTGCGACCTGGGGGCCGTGCTGGCGGTGGCTCCGCAGCTGCAGGCCATGGTGGTCCATCTCGCGCCCGTCGCACGCGCGCATTTCGTATCGCCCCACGACTTTCGCCTGGAGGCCTCCTGGCAACCCATGCCAGCGCGACACGCCGTGCGCAGTGGCCCGGCCGATTCCGAACTATGGCGCCAGGGGCAACCGAGCACCAACCCGCAGCGTCGCAAGTACTGGCCCATGCCGTACTTTGGCGGTTCCGATCTGGGCCTGCTGGCTCCGGTGGCCGCTCCGGTGTACGCAGGCGAGGAATTCATGGGGGTGGTCGCCATCGACATGCGTCTGGATTTCCTCAACGAAGCCAATGCCGCCATGGGCTACACCTTGGGGACCGTGGCGGTGGTCGATGGCCATGGGCGCGTCCTGGCCCACCCGGCGCATGCTGCCGACCCGCACCTTGCGCGTACCGCAGGCCGATTCGAGGCTGCCTTCGACCCGGAGGTCCTCGCGTCGCCCGAGGCGCTGGCCGTCCTGCCCGTGGGGCAGGCTCTGGCGCGCACCGGCTGGATCGTGGTGCGCCGGCCCCTGGTGTCCGCCCCCTGGGAATTGGTCTACACCGTGCCGCAGTCCACCCTCTGGCGGACGCTCCTGATGCAGCGTGCGCCTGCGCTGGGCGTGGCGCTGGTGGTGGTGGGCCTCCTGATGGCGCTGACCTCTTGGATGGTGTGGCGACGCTTCGTCGGCCCGGCCGCCAGCCTGGTCGGGCACACCTTGGCCACCTCCAGCCAGCAGGAGCGGTCCGTACCGACCGTGCCCCGACTCTGGGTACCCTGGTTCGAGGCGATCACCCGGGTGTTCCGGGAGTCGCTGCAACTGGGCAGCCTGCGTCGCGAACTGGACATCGCGGCGCGCATGCAGCAGTCCATTCTTCCCAGGCAGTGGCCGCAGGATTCGCGCTTTGACCTATGGGGCACCATGCGCCCCGCCAAGGACATCGGCGGCGACTTCTATGACCACTTCGCCTTGCCCCGTGGTCGCCACGGGCTGGTGGTGGCCGACGTGAGTGGCAAGGGGATCTCCGCTGGCCTGTTTGGCATGGTGTCCAAGACGCTGTTGCGAGTCCTGGCCACGCAGCGCGAGCAGGCGGCTGGCGACGTGGCCCGCGAGGTGAACGAGGCCCTGTGCGCCGACAACGAGTCCAGCATGTTCGTCACCACGTTTTACGGCCAGTACGACCCTGCCACGGGTCGCCTTGTCTACGCCAACGCGGGCCACCCGCCGCCGCTGGTCCTGCGCGCGCAAGGGGCGCTGCAGTGGCTCACAGCGCCCGGTGGGACGGCCTTCGGCGTGGTGACCGGGCTGACCTACCGAGAGGGAGTCGTCGACCTGGGCCCCGGCGACACGCTGCTGGTGTTCACCGACGGCGTGACCGAGGCGATCAACGCCGACGGCCAGGAATTCGGCACGGCCCGCTTGTCCGCGCTGTTCGACGGCCGCCCGGTCCAGGATGCCCGCGACGCCATCGATCGCCTGCTCGAACGCCTGGAGCGCTATGCCCGGGGCACTGAACCCTTTGACGACATCACCTGCCTGGCCCTGCGTTGCTGGCGCTTGGGGGAGGGCGAGGATCAGCCGCCTGCGCTGCCCGGCTAAGATGCCCGGGTGACCCAAGACATTCCCTCCCATCACAGCGCCCGCAAGGGCATCATCCTGGCTGGCGGCGCAGGTACGCGTCTGCATCCGGCCACGCTGGCCATCTCCAAGCAGCTGCTGCCGGTGTTTGACAAACCCATGGTCTATTACCCGCTGGCCACTTTGATGCTCGCCGGGATCCGTGAGGTACTCGTGATCAGCACCCCGCAGGACACGCCGCGTTTCGAGCAGCTCCTGGACGATGGCTCGCAATGGGGTATGCGTCTGACCTATGCGGTGCAGCCCCGGCCCGAGGGCCTGGCGCAGGCCTTCCTGATCGGCCGTGAGTTCCTTGCCGGTGCGCCCTGCGCCATGGTGCTGGGCGACAACATCTTCTACGGCCACGACCTCGTCAAGTTGCTGCGCGAGGCCGACGCCGACACCGCGCATGCCACGGTCTTCGCGTATCACGTGAAGGACCCGGAGCGTTACGGCGTGGTGGCCTTCGATGCGCAGGGGCGCGCCACCTCCATCGAGGAAAAGCCCGAGCATCCCAAGAGCAACTGTGCGGTCACCGGCCTGTACTTCTACGGCCCCGACGTGTGTGACGTTGCCGCAGCCGTCAAACCCTCGGCACGTGGCGAGCTGGAAATCACCTCGGTCAACCAGCATTACCTCGCGCAGGGCCGGCTACGGGTGCAGACCATGGGCCGCGGCTTTGCGTGGCTGGACACCGGCACGCACGAGAGCCTGCTGGAGGCCAGCCAGTTCATTCACACCCTGGAGGAACGCCAGGGACTGAAGGTCGCCGCGCCGGAGGAGATCGCCTGGCGCAACGGCTGGATCGACACGCCCCGGCTGCTCCAACTTGCCAAGGCGCTGGGCAAGAGTGGCTACGGCACCTACCTGGCCGGGCTGGTCGAGGGGCCGCGTGCATGGTGACGGTCACCGCCACGCGCCTGCCCGAGGTCTTGCTGATCGAGCCGCGCGTCTTCGGCGACGCCCGCGGCTTCTTCCTCGAAAGCTGGAACCAGCGTGTTTTCGATGAGGCCGTGGGCCAGCCTGTGCATTTCGTCCAGGACAACCACTCGCGCTCGGCGCGTGGTGTCCTGCGCGGCCTGCACTATCAACTGCAGCATCCCCAGGGCAAGCTGGTGCGTGTGGTGTCAGGCCGTGTGTTCGACGTGGCCGTGGACATGCGCCGCGACTCGCCGCGCTGCGGCCAGTGGGTGGGCGTCGAGCTCAGTGCCGACAACCACCGCATGCTCTGGGTTCCACCTGGCTTTGCGCACGGCTTTCTCGTGCTGTCGGACACGGCGGACTTCCTGTACAAGGCCACCGACTATTACGCGCCTGCCGACGAACACACCGTGTCCTGGGACGACCCGGTGTTGGGCATTGCCTGGCCGCTCGAGCCCGGTATGCCGCCGACGGTGTCTGCCAAGGACCAGGCCGGCCTGCGCCTCGCCGACGCGCCCCGCTACTGAGACTGTCTGTGGACCGGGTGGATGCAGTCGTCATCGGCGCCGGTGTGGTGGGTCTGGCCGCCGCGCGCGCCCTGGCCCAGGCGGGGCAGGAAGTCCTGGTGCTCGAGGCGCAGCCGGCCATCGGCCAGGGCGTGAGTTCCCGCAACAGCGAAGTGATCCACGCCGGCCTGTACTACGCGCCCGGCTCCCTCAAGGCCCGCCTGTGTGTGCGTGGCAAGGAACTGCTCTACGCCCTGTGCGCGAGCCATGGGGTAGACCACCGGCGCTGCGGCAAGCTGGTCGTGGCCAACGACCCCGCGGAAGAAGCGGCCCTGCGCGTCCTGCAATCGCGGGCGGCCGCCAACGGTGTACCGGTGCACTGGCTCGAGGGTGAGCAAGCTGGCGCGCTGGAGCCGCAGCTGCGCTGCACGGCGGCCTTGCATTCCCCCACCACCGGCATCGTCGACAGCCACGGTCTCATGCTGGCCTTGCAGGGCGACTTGGAACGTGCGGGAGGACTGGTGGCGATGGCCAGCCCCGTGGATTCGGCGGTGCTCGATCCCTCGGGCCGGCAGCATGTGGTGCGCCTGGTCGATGGCTCGCAAGTCGCTACCCGTGTCCTGGTGAATGCGGCCTCGCTACACGCTTGTGGGCTGGCGCGCCGCTTCGAGGGGCTGGATCCTGCGCACGTGCCCGTCGCCACCTTTGGCAAGGGCAACTACTACAGCCTTTTAGGCCCGGCGCCGTTTTCGCGTCTGGTCTACCCCGCGCCGGCCGACGCGTGGCTGGGTGTGCACCTCACGCTGGATCTGGGGGGGCAGGCTCGCTTCGGCCCTGATCTGGAATGGCTGGAGGTGGACACGCCCGAGGCCATCGACTACCGCGTGGACCCGCGGCGCGCCGACGGCTTCTATGCCGAGGTCCGCCGCTACTGGCCTGCGCTGCCCGACGGCGCGTTGGCCCCCAGCTACAGCGGTGTGCGACCCAAGATCCACCGTCCTGGCGAGCCCGCACCGGACTTTCGCATCGACGGCGACGCACGCCACGGCGTGCCCGGATTGGTGAACCTGTTCGGGATCGAATCGCCGGGCCTCACCAGCGCGCTCGCCATCGGCGAGTATCTGGTCAGCCAGCTCGGGTTCGATGCGCCTTGAGCGCCTGGGCCGCTTCGCTCACCAGCTGCGGTCCGCGGTAGATCAGGCCGGTGTAGATCTGCACCACGTCGGCGCCGGCCTCGCGCTTGGAGACGGCGTCTGCGCCACTGAGTACACCCCCCACGCCGATGATGGGAAACCCCGCGCCCAGCGCCTCGCGCAGCTGGCGGATCACCCGGTTGCTCGCCTGCAGCACCGGTGCGCCGCTGAGGCCACCGGCCTCCTGTGAATGCGGCATCCCCTGCACGGCGTCGCGGGCCAGGGTCGTGTTGGTGGCCACCACGCCGTCCATGCCATGGCGACGCAGCGTGGCCGCGATCACGGCCACTTGGGCCTCGTCCAGATCGGGGGCGATCTTCACGAAGATCGGCACCCGCCGCTGGTGCTCCGCATGCAACTGCTCGCGGCGTGTGGCCAGGGCTGCGAGCAGGCTGTCCAGCGCCTCGTCGCTTTGCAGCGCGCGCAGATTCTTCGTGTTCGGACTGGAGATGTTGACCGTCACGTAGTCGGCGTGCGGGTACACGCCCGCCAGCCCGGTGAGGTAGTCCTCGGTGGCCCGCTCGATCGGGGTGGCCGCGTTCTTGCCGATGTTCAGGCCCAGCACGATGGGCGAGGACCGGCCATCCTGGCGGACCGCGGAGCGCCGCACATTGGCAATGAAGGCCTCCAGGCCTTCGTTATTGAATCCCAGGCGGTTGATCAGCGCGTTGGCTTGGGGCAGGCGGAACATGCGGGGCTTGGGGTTGCCCGGTTGGCCCAGCGGCGTGACCGTCCCTACCTCCACGAAGCCAAATCCCATATCCGCGAATGCGTCGATGCAGCGGGCGTTCTTGTCCAGGCCGGCCGCCAGGCCCACCCGATTCGGAAAACGCAGGCCCGCCAGCTCGATCGGGTCATCGACCCGGTCGCTGCACCAGGCCGCGCGCAGGGGCGTGCCTTGCAGGCCGGCCAGCGTTTGCAGGGTGAGGTCGTGGGCGGCCTCCGCATCTAGGCGGAACAGGACGGAGCGGGCGAGGGCGTAGGGCAGGAGGGCCATGGATAATTCCGGGTTTTGACGTCTAGCCCAAGGATTGTCGCGTGACTCAGGATGAATTGAAGACGCTGGTCGGCCAGGCGGCCCTGGCCTATGTGGTACCTGGCGAGATCGTCGGTGTGGGCACCGGTTCTACCGTCAACAAGTTCATCGACGCCCTGGCCACCCTCAGGGACCGCATCGCGGGGGCCGTCTCCAGCTCCGAGGCGTCCACCGCCCGCCTGCAGGCCCTGGGCATCCCGGTGTTCGACGCCAACGCGGTCGGCAGGCTGGCCGTCTACATCGACGGTGCCGACGAGATCGACGGCCGCGGCTGCATGATCAAGGGCGGCGGCGCCGCCCTCACGCGCGAGAAGATCGTGGCCGCCCAGTCCCGGCGTTTTGTCTGTATTGCCGACGAGTCCAAGCGCGTGGACACGCTGGGGCGCTTCCCCTTGCCTGTAGAAGTGATCCCGATGGCGTCGGCACACATCACTCGCCAATTCGCAGCGATGGGCGGCGACGCCCGCCTGCGCCTGAAGGAGGGGGGGCAGCCCCTGATCACCGACAACGGCCAGCACATCCTGGATGTGACCGGGCTGGCCCTGAAGGACCCGCTGGCCTTCGAATCGGAGGTCAACCAGTGGCCTGGGGTCGTGACCGTGGGTGTCTTCGCCCACCAGCGGGCTTCGGTGTGCCTGCTCGGGACGTCCGCCGGCGTGCAGACACTCACCTTCTGAGTGCTCTGGCGAAACCCTTATCCGTAGAGATGCGCGCCGTCCAGGCGCGCGGACGAGGCCGGTGCACTGCCTACGGTGTCTCCACCGGCTGCATGCCCCGGGAGCAGGCCCTCGGGCGAGGCGCCGGCAAGGACCTGTTCGATCTGCCGCTTCCAGAGTTCCGCCTTGTTCACAAAGGCTTCCACCAGACGCTCGAAGCTGGCGTCGTCTAGCTCGGTCACGCTTCGGGACTGCATCAGGGCCACACTGCGCGACTGAGGCTCCAAGCTGAAAAAGCTGCCGCTGCCCAGGTAATCGACGAAGTTGGCGGCCATCAGCGTGCGCATCAAGGGCTCCTGGCTGGCGGGTTTGTCGGCTGGATCGGGTAGGACGGCCAACAGCGACGTCAGCACGATCTGGGTGCTCGCTTCATGGAACTCGAAGGTCACCGCGAGGTGGCCGTCGAATTCGAGGGCGCAGCTGTGGGTGCCTCCCTCCAGCGACAGGGTCTGCAGGCCCAGGAGCTTTCCAAAGCGGTCGATCAGCCGCTGGGCGAGGTCATAGGGATTCATGAGGACTCCAGGCAAGCGCCGGCGGGCGCATGAAGGTCAGGAGGGGACGGAGAGCCCGCGCTGCGGCCAGAGACCGGGGACAGCGGTCCTGCGCAGGGCCAGGCGTCGCAGGCGGAACATCAGACGGAAGCTGCGGCGCACCAGGTTGGGAACGCTGGGCAGGCGTGTGCTGCGGCTGCGAGTGAAGGTGGGCGCGAGCCCGTGCGGGGTTTGCCACACGGTGCGGGGAATGTAGTCAGGGGAGGCGTCGGGCGCCGAGGGGGCGGGTCCGGTCGCCGGACGGCTGCTGGGGGCGGGGGAAGGGGTAATGTCGAACTGCGCTTGCTCTGACTGCATGGGGAACTCCATCCGTGAGGCGGGCCGGCGGGAATGCGCCGGCCCGGGCAGTCAGTAACACTTTGTGGTGCGTTGTTCCCGTGTGCGATCAGTTCATGCCTTGGTGGCGTAGCAGTGCGTCGAGGCTGGGCTCTCGGCCCCGGAAAGCCTTGAACGACTCCAGGGCCGGGCGGCTGCCGCCGGTCTCCAGAATCGCCTGGCGATACCGGCGCCCGGTTTCGGTGCTGGGTTGGCCGTGAGCATCCGCGGTTTCCTCGAAGGCGGCATAGGCATCGGCGGAGAGCACTTCAGCCCATTTGTAGCTGTAGTAACCGGCTGCATAGCCACCTGCAAAGATATGGCTGAAGGTGTGGGCCGTGCGGCTGAAGGAGGGTGGCTGCAGTACCGCCACCTCTCGACGCACGTCCTGCAGCAGGGGCATGAAGTCCTGCACAGGGTCATGTTCGGTGTGCAGCAGCATGTCAAACAGCGCGAACTCGATCTGCCGCAGCGTCTGCAGGCCACTTTGGAAATTGCGTGCGGCCAGCATCTTGTCGAACAGTGCGCGGGGCAGGGGCTCGCCGGTGTCCACGTGGGCGGTCATGTGCCGCAGCACGCTCCACTCCCAGCAGAAGTTCTCCATGAACTGGCTGGGCAGTTCCACCGCGTCCCATTCCACGCCGCTGATGCCAGAGACGTCTCGCTCGTCCACCTGCGTGAGCAGATGGTGCAGGCCATGCCCGAATTCGTGGAACAGGGTGGTGACGTCGTCGTGCGTGAGCAGGGCTGGCTTACCGTCCACCCCCTCGGCGAAGTTACACACCAGGTGGGCGACGGGCGTCTGCAACTGCGCGTTGTCGGGACGGCGCCAGCGCGCGCGGACGTCGTCCATCCAGGCGCCGCCGCGCTTGCCGTTGCGGGCCGACGGATCCAGGTAGAACTGGCCCACCAGTTTGCCGCCACGCTCGATCCGATAGACGCTCACGCCGGGGTGCCAGACCGGAGCCTGGTCGGGCCGGATCTCGACCTCGAACAGCGTCTCGACGATCTTGAACAGGCCGTCTAGCACCCGTGGGGCGGTGAAATAGGGCTTGACCTCCTGCTCGCTGAAGGCATAGCGCGATTCTTTGAGCTTCTCGCCGATATACGGCCAGTCCCAGGCCTGGGGGTCGGCCATGCCCAGTTCATTTCGGGCGAAGGTACGCATGTCGGCCACATCCTGCTCGGCATGCGGGCGGGCCTTGGCCGCCAGCTCGCGCAGGAAGTCCACGACCTGCGCGGGGGTGTCGGCCATCTTGGGTACCAGAGAGACCTCGCCGAAGTTGCGATACCCCAGCAGCCCGGCCTCCTCCTGGCGCAGCGCCAGGATCTCGGCGATCAGTGCACCGTTGTCGTACTGGCGCGAGGCCTCGGGCGCCTGATCGCTGGCCCGCGTCACGTAGGCCCGGTACAGGCGCTGGCGCAGCGCGCCGCTGTGCGCGAACTGCATGATCGGCAAGTAGCAGGGCATCTTCAGCGTGAGCTTGTGGCCCTCGCGTCCCTCGGCCTGCGCGGCGGCACGCGTAGCCTGCACCACGTCGGCCGGCACGCCGGCCAGCTCCGCGCTTTCGACGTACTCGGCGTAGGCATCGGTGGCATCCAGGGTGTTCTCACTGAACTTCTGCGCGAGTTCAGCCTGTCGCTCCTGGATCTGGGCGTAGCGGGTCTTGTCCGTGCCCTGGAGCTCGGCGCCCCCGAGTACGAAGTTGCGTATCGCGTTGCGGTGTGCCTGTCGCTGTGCGCTGTCCAGGCCGGCCGGGTTGATCGCCTTGTACTTGGCATACAGGCGCTCGTCGCTGCCCAGGCGGGTCCAGAACTCCGTGACGCGGGGCAGGGCCTCGTTGTAGGCCGCGCG
>JBEAZV010000057.1:0-14965 GCA_041159245.1 Pseudomonadota bacterium | reverse complement strand
GGAGTTCAGACGTGTGCTCTTCCGATCTCTGCCTGCTTGGGAATGAAGTAGTACATCATCCCCAGAAAGCCGGCGGTGAGGAAAAAGCCCACCGCGTTATGGCCGTACCACCACTGGATCATCGCGTCCTGCACGCCGGCGTAGGCCGAATAGGACTTCATGAAACCCGCAGGAATGGCGACGCTGTTGACGATATGCAGCAAGGCCACCGCGATGATGAAGGCGCCGTAAAACCAGTTGGCCACGTAGATGTGGCGCACCTTGCGCACCCCCAGCGTGCCGAAGAACACTACCGCGTAGGACACCCACACCAGCGCGATCAGGATGTCGATCGGCCACTCCAGCTCCGCGTATTCCTTGCCCGAGGTGTAGCCCAGGGGCAGGCTGATGGCGGCGGCCACGATGACGGCCTGCCAGCCCCAGAAGGTGAAGGCGGCCAGCCGCGGCGCGAAAAGCGGCACCTGCGAAGTGCGCTGCACCACCCAGTAGCTGGTGGCAAAGAGCGCGCAGCCGCCGAAGGCGAAGATGACCGCGTTGGTGTGCAGCGGCCGCAGGCGGCCATAACTGAGCCAGGGAACGCCGAAATTGAGTTCAGGCCACGCCAGCTGCGCGGCGATGAACACGCCCACCGCCATGCCCACCACCCCCCAGACCACGGCCATGAGTGAGAACTGGCGCACCACGGTGTCGTGATAACGGGCAGCACCGGATGCAGGGGCGGCAGCGTGAGTGGCTGGATCCATCGTCATGGGAATTCACCTTGTTCGGATTGCCGCTGCAGTGTTCCGCGAGGCCCAGGGGAAACCCTTGATTCAGGTCAATCGCTGTGCAAAATCCGCTCCCCTTCGGCGTCGAGAGCGTCGAACTGGCCCCGCCAGACGGCCCAGGCCAGGCCCGCCACGATCAGCAGGGCCAGCACCACGGAAAGTGGAATGAGCAGAAAGAGGATGTCCATGGTCACGCCATCGAGGTGGTGGTCGGCGGACAGGACGCCAGGCGCGCTGCATTCATGACGACCAACAGCGAGCTGGTGGCCATACCCAGGCCCGCGAGCCACGCCGGCATGAGGCCCCCCACGGCCAGCGGCACGCAGGCACCGTTGTAGGCTGCGGCCCAGACCAGGTTCTGGCGCACCACGCGCCGCGTACGACGCGCGTGTTCGATCAGGGCCACGACCGCGCCGACGCGCCCGCCTTGCAGCACCACATCGCTGCGGGCTTGGGCCAGCGGCACGCCCTCGCCCATGGCCACCGAGACATCGGCACAGGCAAGCACAGGCCCGTCGTTCATGCCGTCGCCCACCATCACCACACGACGGCCTTGGGCCTGCAGGGCTTGCACCCGTGCCAGCTTGGCCTCGGGCGTGCAGGCCCCTTCCCAGTGCGTGATACCCGCACGCTGCGCCAGTCGGCCCACCGCCTCCGGGCGGTCGCCCGAAAGCAGGCGCACCTCGAGCTCGAGCGCGCGCAGTTGCAGGACCGCGGCAGCCGCATCGGGGCGCAGCGACTCAGACAACTCGAAGCTGGCGAGCCAGCCCGCCTCATCGGCCAGGTGCGCCTGCGAGTCCTGTGCGGGCACGCTGCAGAAGTCGGCCGAGCCGAGCCGAACGAGACGGCCCACGAGGGCAGCGGATTCGATGCGCCCCTGCAGCCCCTGTCCCGGGTATTCCGTGACTTCGCGGGCCTGTACGTCCTGACCGCGTTTGCCAGCGGCTGCCAGCAACGAACGAGCGACCGGATGCAGCGAGTGTGCCGCGAGGGCGGCCGCCGCCTGCAGGGCCTCGTCCTGCGTGATGCCTGGGCGGCAACGAATGCCCGTGAGGGCCAGCCCCTCTTGCGTGAGCGTGCCGGTCTTGTCAAACACCACGGTGTCGGCGGTGGCCAGGGCTTCGAGCGCCTGCAGGCGGCTCACCAGCAGGCCACGTCGCGCCAGGGCGCCGGCGGCCGCCAGCGTGGCGGCCGGCGTGGCCAGGGACAGGGCACAGGGACAGGTGACGACCAGCACTGCCACCGCCACCGACAAGGCATGGGCCGGGCCGGACGGCCAAGCCGCCACCGCGGCGGCGCCAGCAGCCACGAGCACGCCCCAGAGAAAGGGACCGGCGATGCGGTCGGCCAGGCGCGCCAGCCGTGGCTTGTCCAGGCTGGCACGCGCCATGAGCGCCACGATGCCCGCATAGCGCGTGTCATCGCCCAGGCGCTCGACGCGCACGGTCAACAGGCCCGAAAGGTTGTGACTGCCGGCGATCACGGCATCGCCCACGCGCCGCGCCAGCGGCTCGGATTCGCCCGTGAGCAGGGCTTCATGCACGCGGCTCTCGCCCGCTTCAATGCGACCGTCGACCGGCACCACTTCGCCAGCACGCACGCGGATGCAATCCCCCACCAGGAGGCTGTGCACTGGCACGCGCTGCCAGCCCGTGGGCGCCCGGCGGTCCACGCTGGCGGGCAGACCGCGTACCAGAGCCTCGAGCGCGCCCGCCGTGCGCACGCGCAGTCGCTGCTCCAGGAGCCGCCCCGACAGCAGGAAGAACACGAACATCGTGACCGAGTCGTACCAGACCTCGCGATCCCAAGGTCCTGCGGGGTCGAAGGTGGCGGCGGTGCTGGCGGCAAAGGCGATGGCCAATCCCAGAGCGACCGGAACATCCATGCCGATACGGCGCCGAGACAGGTCGCGCCACGCACCGGCGAAGAAGGGCCGGCTGGAAAAGAGCAGTACCGGCAGGGTCATCATCCAGGCCCCCCAGCGCAGGAGGCGCTCGGCGTCGGGCGAGAGGTCACCGGGCGCGGCCAGGTACAGCGGTAGCGAGTACATCATGGCCTGCATCACGGCGAAGCCGGCCACCAGCCACTGCCACAGCAGCTCGCGCTGCGCGCGCGCACGCGGCGCCGCGTCCAGCAGGTCACCGGCGGGCACGGCGGCATAGCCGGCGGCATCCAGGGCCAATAGCCACTGCGAAGGCCGACAGCTCGCCTCGGACCAGACCACGCGCGCGGTGGCCGTGGCGCCATTGACCTCCACTGACTCCACCCCTGGGACCTTGCACAGGGCCTGTTCCACCGCCAGTGTGCAGGCGGCGCAGTGCATGCCCTCGATCGCGAGGTAGGACTCCCAGCAGCCCTCGCGGCCTGCGAGCGTGCGCCCGAAGCGGCGCCACTCAACGCGGTCATCGAGCAAGGCCCAGCCTTCGGCCTGCGCAGCGGTGCGCGGCGCGGCCTGACCCAGCGGCAGCGGCGGGAGGACAGTAGAGGTCACGATTCGAGACTAGCGGGACGCGAAGGGTGCGCCGTTGACCTGGATCAAGACGCCCGGACCAGAACCCGGCCTAGACTGAAAACACGTCGGACTTCGGAGACCCTCGCCATGTACAAGCGCATCCTCGTCACCACGGACGCCTCTTCGCTGTCACGCAAGGCCGAGAAGGCCGCCATCGGTCTGGCCGCCGCCACCGGCGCCCGCCTCGTCGCCTTACACGTAGTGCCGCACTACCCCATGAGTTATTTCGAAGGCGCAGTCACCCTCACACCCGAGGAAGTGGGCCGCATCGAGGGCACCTGGACAGCCCGCGGACAAAAGACCGTGGATGCCGTGGTGGTGGCCGCGGGCAAGCAGGGCGTGCAGGCCCAGGGCGTGCTCGCGCATTCCGATCAAGTGGCCGAGGCGGTGATCGCCGCCGCGCGCAAGAACCGATGCGACTTGATCGTGATGGCCTCGCACGGTCGACGGGGTCTCTCACGCGTCTTGCTTGGAAGCGAGACGCAACATGTCCTCACGCACAGCACCATTCCGGTTCTGGTGCTACGTTGAGTATTCCGCCCGATCGGCGGTTACCGCCCATCCCACAAGGAGAGAAAGAGCATGCGTATCGTCCTGGCCGCTGACGGCAGCCCCTACACCAAGAAAGCCCTGGCGTTCCTCATGACCCACGAAGGCCTGGCCGGCCCGGACGACGAGGTGGTGGTCGTCCACGCCCAGCCTGCCCTGCCTCCGCGCGTGCGCGCTGCGGTGGGTGCCGACGTGGTCAAGTCCTACCAGGAGGACGAGGCCGAGAAAGTGCTGCGCCCGATTCGCCGCTTCCTGGACCAGCACGAAGTGCCCTATCGCTGCGAGTGGTCGGTCGGCGCCGCCGACGAACAGATCCTGCGCACGGCCAAGAAATCGAAGGCCCATCTGATCATCATGGGCACCCATGGCCACGGCCTGATCGGCCGCGCCCTCATGGGCAGCGTCGCACAGAAAGTGGTCACCGGCGCTGACGTGCCAGTGATGCTGGTCAAGTAGCGGCGGGGGTCGCGTCGCCGCGCACACTGCGCGGGTCAGGGCTGCCGCGGCAGCGACGCGGCTTCGCGGGCGAGGCCGGTGATGCGGGCCCAGTCACCTGCCGCCACCACCGCCGCCGGCGTGAGCCAGGAGCCTCCCACGCAGGCCACATTGGGCAGGGAGAGAAACTCGCCCGCGTTTGCCGCCGACACGCCCCCAGTGGGACAGAACCGCACCTCGGCGAAAGGGCCAGCCCAGGCCTTGAGCATGGCCGCGCCACCGGCCTGCAGGGCCGGGAAGAACTTCAGCTGGCTGTAGCCGTCCTCCTGCGCTTGCAAGATCTCGCTGCCGGTGGCCACGCCCGGCAATAGCGGCAGGTCCAGGTCGCGGCAGGCGCGCCCGATGGCGGGCGTGTACCCCGGGCTGACCGCAAAGCGCGCACCGGCATCGCGCGCCAAGCGCGCGTCAGCGGCGCTGCGCACCGTGCCCGCGCCCACCACCGCCTCGGGCACCTCGCGCGCGATGGCCTCGATACAGGCCAGGGCCACAGGCGTGCGCAGAGTCACCTCCAGCATGCGGATGCCGCCGGCCACCAGTGCGCGCGCCAGGGGCACGGCCTGCACCACGTCCTCCAGCACGATGACGGGAATGACCGGAGCATCATGCATCACGTCCAGCGCAGTCAGGCGCTCGGGCAGCGGCCGCAGGCCGACCCCATTGCTTACAGCCATGTGCAGGCTCCTTCTTCAGCGGTGAGGGCATGGCGGCGAAAGCCGCCAAAAAGATCGCGCCCGAGACCGACCTGATTGGCCGCTTCCAGCTCGGGGGGCAGACGGGCCGGCTCGCGCGCCTGCCACTGGGCTTGCGGCACCAGCGCCTGCAGCGTACCCGCCGCCGCATCCAGCCGCAGCAGATCGCCATCACGCAATGTCGCCAACGGGCCACCCGCCGCCGCCTCGGGCGAGACATGAATGGCGGCGGGCACCTTGCCCGAAGCACCACTCATGCGACCGTCGGTGACCAGCGCCACGCGCCACCCCGCCTCTTGCAGCACCGCCAGCGGCGGCGTGAGCTTGTGCAGCTCGGGCATGCCGTTCGCGCGCGGCCCTTGCCAGCGCACCACACACACCAGACCGCCCGCGCCGTTCTCGCGACAGGCCTGCTGCAGCTCGCCTGCAGCAAACGCCTGCAGCAGGTCCTCCTGGCTGTCGAACACGCGGGCTGGCGCCTCGATCACATGGCGATCCTCGGGCACAGCCGAGACCTTGATGACACTGCGCCCCAGGTTGCCCGTGAGCAGACGCAAGCCGCCCGTCGGACTAAAGGGCGCAGCCACTGGGCGCAGGACCTGCGCATCGCCAGACGATCCGGTGACCTGCCAGTGCAGCGCGCCGTCCTGCAGGCGCGGCACCTGCGTGTACTCGCGCAGGCCGCCCGGACGCACGGTGACGACATCGGCATGCATCAGACCAGCGTCCATCAGCTCCCGGATGATGTAGCCCGGGCCGCCGGCGGCCTGGAACTGGTTCACATCGGCGCTTCCGTTGGGGTAGATACGTGCCAGCAGCGGCGCGACCGCCGACAGGCGGGCAAAGTCGTCCCAGTCGATGGTGATGCCCGCCGAACGGGCCACCGCCACCCAGTGAATCAGGTGGTTGGTCGAGCCCCCGGTGGCCAGGAGCGCCACCATCGCGTTGACGATGCAGCGTTCATCGACCAGGCGGCCGATGGGGGTGTACTGGCGCCCAGGCAGGATGGCCAGCAGCGTGCGCACCGCCTCACGCGTGAGGTGCTCGCGCGTGGCGTCGTAGGGGTGCGTGAAGGCGGCGCCGGGCACATGCAGGCCCATGGCCTCCATCAGCATCTGGTTGCTATTGGCGGTGCCATAGAAGGTGCAGGTGCCTGGGCCGTGGTAGGCCTTCTGCTCGGCTTCGAGCAGGGCAGCGCGCCCTACCTCGCCGCGCGCGGCCTGCTCGCGCACCTTGGCTTTCTCGCTATTGGACAGGCCACTGGTCATGGGCCCGCCCGGCACGAAGACTGTGGGCAGATGGCCGAAATGCAGCGCGCCCACCAGCAGGCCCGGCACGATCTTGTCGCAGATCCCGAGCATGAGCGCACCGTCGAAAACGTCGTGCGAAAGGGCGACGGCCGTTGCCTGTGCGATCACGTCGCGAGAAAACAGCGACAGCTCCATGCCGTGCGTGCCCTGTGTCACGCCATCGCACATGGCGGGTACACCGCCCGCCACCTGCGCGGTGGCACCGTGCTGTCGCGCCTCGTCCTTGATCACAGGCGGAAAGCCCAGGTACGGCGCGTGCGCCGAGAGCATGTCGTTGTAGGAGGTGACGATGGCCAGGTTGGGGGCGCGCTCGGTGACGACCTTGAACTTGTCGTTGGCGGGCAACGCCGCAAACGCGTGAGCCACATTGGCACACCCCATGCGGTCGGCCCCACGCGGCCGGGCCGCCATGGCCTCAATACGGCGCAGGTAGTCGTCGCGCCCGGCCTGGCTGCGTTCTCGGATGCGGTCGGTGACGGCGGCCACCACGGGATGGAGGGTCATGGCTGCAGGGCCCAGGAAAAGACCGGGGCATGGTACCTGCAACGCAGGACCCCCCGGTGCCGTGGTTACGAGGCGGTTACCAGGGCCTGCGACGCTTTACTTGCCCACCAGCTGCGTGAGCTTGTCCGCTTCGAAGCTCGCAGTCTTGGCCGCATCCAGCGGCACGCAATCGGGCTGGCGCCGCTCGCCCGAGAGTTTTTCGATCGCCTGCCACAGCAAGGCGATCTGATGCTCCTGGGAGGCGGCGTTGTCGATCAGCCCGCGCATGGCCTGCGACAGCGGATCGTCGTTCTCGGTGATGCCGTAGGCCGAAAACCCCATCATGCTCGCGGCGGCCTCGCGCCGCAGCGAGTCGTCGGCCTGGATGATGCGCGCAGGGATGCCCACCGCCGTCGCGCCCGCTGGCACTGGCTTGATCACGACGGCGTTGCTGCCGATCTTGGCACCCTCACCCACTTCGAAGCCACCGAGCACCTTGGCCCCGGCGCTGACTACCACGTTGCGGCCCAGCGTAGGATGCCGCTTGGCCCCCTTGTACAGAGACGTGCCGCCCAAGGTGACGCCCTGGTAGATGGTGCAGCCGTCACCGACCACCGCGGTTTCTCCGATCACCACGCCCATGCCGTGGTCTATGAACACGTTGTTGCCGATGGTGGCGCCCGGATGGATCTCGATGCCGGTGAGCCAGCGGGAAAAATGCGAGATGAAACGTCCGAGCCAACACAAGCCTTTGCCCCAGAGCCAGTGTGCCGCGCGATGCAGCACCAACGCGTGCAGACCGGGGTAGCAGGTCAGGACCTCCCAGCGGCTGCGCGCAGCGGGGTCGCGCTCGAGAATGCACCGGATATCGGAACGCAGGCGGCTGAACATGGGCTGGAGTCTACGCCGAGGTCAGTCGGAGCGCTTCTTGGCCGGGGTCGACCTCGACTCGCTCATGGCCTTGGCCACCCCCCGCAGGATATGGATTTCCTCGGGGGTGAGGCGGGCACGGTTGAACAACTGGTTCAAGCGCGGCATGAGTTTCTTGGGCGAGGCCGGGTCCAAGAAGCCGATTTCCACCAGCGCCTCTTCCCAGTGGGCGAGCAGACCGGCGACGGCGCGGGCATCGGCGGGCGCGCCGTCCTGGGGCCCGGGCGCCGGCTGGACCGCGAAGCCCCCCAAGGCCTGGCGCCACTCGTAGGCGATCACCTGGACCGCCGCCGCAAGATTGAGGGAGCCATAGTCCGGGTCGGTGGGAATCTGAAGCGCCACATGACAGCGGTACACGTCGGCATTGCTCATGCCAAAACGCTCGGGGCCGAACAGGAAGGCCACGCCAGCCTCGGCCGTCTGCCCGACTTCCCCCAGACTGCCCGCCGCCAGGGATGCCAGGTGTTCGCGCGGAGCGCGCGTGGGCGGACCGAAGTCGCGCGGGGTCATGGCCGTGGCGCACAGGTGCGACACGCCCTCCAGGGCCTCGTCGAGCGTCGCCACCACCCGGGCCCGGGCCAGGACGTCGGTGGCGCCGCTGGCGCGCTGCAGGGTCTCCTCGCGCGTAAGGACATCGGGCCAGCGCGGGTCGACCAGCACCAGGTCGTCAAAGCCCATGACCTTCATCGCGCGAGCCACCGCGCCGACATTGCCGGCGTGGCTGGTCTGGATCAGGATGAAACGGGTCTGCACTAGAAAAAGGGGGGCTCTGCGGCCAAAAGTACAATAGTGCGATTGTCGCCGCCCGCATCGCCGGGCCGGCCCTCCCGACCCCCGCCCCGACAGGCCTGCCGATCGCACCGGCACCGGGTCCGCTCTTGCCCTTAACAATCCATGTCGTCCAACCTGCACCCCATGCTGAACGTGGCCATCAAGGCCGCCCGCGCCGCCGGCGCCATCATCAACCGCGCCGCCCTCGACCTCGAGTCGGTGCGGGTGTCGCAAAAGCAGGCGAACGACTTCGTCACCGAGGTGGACCACGCCAGTGAGGCGGCCGTCATCGAGACGCTGCTGACGGCCTACCCCGACCATGCGATCTGGGCGGAGGAGTCGGGCAAGACACAGGGACGGCAAGGCTCCGATTTCGTCTGGATCATCGATCCACTGGACGGCACCACCAACTTCATTCACGGCTTCCCCGTCTATTGCGTGAGCATTGCGCTGGCGGTCAAGGGCAAGATCGAGCAGGCCGTGATCTACGACCCGAGCCGCAACGACCTGTTCACCGCCACCCGCGGGCGCGGCGCCTACATGAACGAGCGCCGCATCCGCGTGAGCAAGCGCACGGACCTGCGCCAGTGCCTGATCTCCACCGGCTTTCCCTTCCGCCCCGGCGACAACTTCAACGCCTACCTGCGCATGATGGGTGACGTCATGCAGCGCACCGCGGGCCTGCGCCGTCCCGGCGCCGCCGCCCTGGACTTGGCCTACGTCGCAGCCGGTTTCACCGACGGCTTCTTCGAGACGGGCCTCTCGCCCTGGGACGTGGCGGCGGGTTCACTGCTGGTGCAGGAAGCCGGCGGCCTGATCGGCAACTTCACCGGTGAGGCCGACTTCCTCGAGCAGAAGGAATGCCTGGCGGGCAATCCCCGCATTTACGGGCAGCTGGTGCCGATCCTGCACAAATACAGCAAGTTCGCCACGGTGGCCGAGAAGATGCAGGTGCAGGAGGACGCCAAGGACGCGCCTGCCGCTGGCCAGGACACTGGCGCCTGACCTGACCTAGAGCCCCCAGTCTCGCAGGATGGCGTCGCGCTCCGTGCGCACCATCGGTCCGGCCGCGCCCGGAGTGCGGCTCAGGCGCGGTGCCGCAGCGGGCTGCACCACACCGCCGATCTCGACAAAGGTGTGCCGCGCCACGTTGTGCGGGTGGCGCGGCGCCTCGTCCCAATCGAGCACGGGCGCGAAGCAGGCATCCGTCCCTTCGAGCAGTTCACACCAGGCGTCGCGGGTGCGGGTGAGAAAAAGGGCCGCCAGTCGCTGGCGGAACTCGGGCCAGCGCGTGCGGTCGTTCTGCAGCGTACGCAGTGGCGGGTCATCGATGCCGCACAGGTCCAGCAGCAGGGCGTAGAACTGCGGCTCGAGGGGGCCGATCGCCACGTGCTTGCCGTCGGCGCAGGCGTAGGTGCCATAAAAATGCGCGCCACCATCGAGCAAGTTGTCCTGGCGCTGCAGCGTCCACTGGCCGCGGGCGCGAATGCCGTACATCATGGCCGACAAAAGCGCCACGCCATCGGTCATGGCCGCATCCACCACCTGCCCCTGGCCCGAGCGGCCTGCCTCGAAGGCGGCAGCGAGCACGCCGAAGGCGAGCATCATGGCGCCACCCCCGAAGTCCGCCACCAGGTTCAGGGGCGGCACTGGGGGCTGGCCCTGGATCCCGATGCCGTGTAGCGCGCCTGTGAGCGCAAGGTAGTTGATGTCATGCCCGGCCGCCTGCGCCAGCGGCCCATGCTGCCCCCAGCCGGTCATGCGGCCATAGACGAGCGAGGGCCGTCGATCCAAGCAGACATCAGGCCCCAGGCCCAGGCGCTCCATCACTCCGGGTCGGAAGCCCTCGATCAACACGTCGGCGGTGTCCACCATACGCAGCAGGGTCTGCACGCCCTGCGGATCGCGCAGGTCCAGCTCCAGGGCCGGCCGCCCGCGGGCGGTGACCTCGAACTCGTCCACCTTAGCTGCGCCCCCTGGCCGCTCGATGCGCACCACCTGCGCACCCATGTCGGCAAACAGCATGGCGCAGAACGGCGCAGGGCCCAGGCCTGCCATCTCGATCACCTTCAATCCTTGCAGCGGTCCGGGCATGCCGTGTCTCCTGTGGTGTGAGCGTTGTGTTCAGTGCGCGGCGCCTGCCGCCTCAGCGGGCGCTGCCACTGCGGGTGACCAGATAGATGCCGGGCAGGATCAGCGCCGCCCCCACGGCATGGAACCAGGAGGGCGCCTCGCCCAGGATCCACCAGGCATTGAACGCACCATAGAGCGGGGCCAGATAGAGCATCACCGCGGTGCGCGTGGCGCCCAGCGTGCGCAGCATGAAGTCGTAGGCCTGGTAGGACAGGAAGCCCGGTAGCAAGGCCGCCAACACGATCAGCCAGACCGCCCTGGCGGACAGAGGCGGCGCCTGCACGAGCCAGAGCTCGAGCACCGTGAACGGCACCAGCACCACCAAGCCGCCCACCACGATGCAGGCCAGACGCTGCCGCCCGGACAGCGTGGTGGGCCAGCGCTGGAGCAGCACGGTATAGGCCGCCCAGCCCACAGCAGCCGCTGCGATCCAAAGGTCGCCGGGCACCAGTCGCACCGCGAGCAGGCTGGCGAGGTCGCCACGCGAGACCACCACCAGCACGCCGGCCAGGGCCAGACCCATGCTCAGACGCTGGACCGCGCTGGCCTTTTCTTTCAGCAGCCAGCGACCTGCCAGGGCAATCGCGACTGGCGACGCGGCGTAAATGAGGCCGATGTTCACGGCCGACGTGGTCTGCGCACCCTGATACACAAACGCGCCGCACACCCACATGCCCAGCGCGCCCAGCGCGATCATGCGGCCGGCCTCGGCGCGCCACACCCGCGCCAGCGAGGCGAGGTCACGCCAGATCCAGGGCAACAAGAGCAGACCCACCAGACCCCACCGCCCCAGCGCCAGCACGTGCGGCGTGACCACGCCGGATGCGGCGCGCGCAATGAGGTAGTTGGACGACCAGAGGCCGGGTAGCACCCACAACAGGATGCGCGCGAAGCGTTGGGCCTGTGCGTCGGACAGGGGATGGAACAACAAGGCAGGCAGTACGGAGGGAACGCACGATTATGGCCCGCTGCCTGTCACGGGAGCCTCGACGCAGACCTGCACCTGTACCTGCCCCTCCTGGCGCGTGACGCGCACGCCCACGCTCGAGGCCGCGCGCTCGAGGCACAGGTCCACGCACGCGGATCCCACGCGCAGGCCCTGCAGCCGCAGCCAGGGCATCGATGCCGGCAAGCGCGGCGCATGCAGGGTGACGCGCCGGTGTACCGCGTCGACCTCCAGCCCCAGGCAGGCCTGGAGCAACCCCAGGGCCGCCGCCGCCGCGCCGGCATGGGGCGAACGGGCCCCGGGTTGTCGCACCGGGCCCTCGCCTTCGCGGCGGGTATAGCCCGCGAAACACGTCGGCAGCCTTTGCCCCGGAAAACCGCTGGCGGCATCAGCCATCGCGTTGAACAGGTCCACCGCTGCGTCGGCATGGCCGTGGCGTGCCAGTCCGATCGCGGCGACCGCCGCGTCCTGGGGCCAGACCGCCCCCTGCAAAGGTGCAAGCGCATTGAAGCCAGGCTGGCCAGAGGCGAGCGTGCGCAGGCCAAAGCCGGTATGTAGATCGGGCCTCGCGAGTCGTTCGACCACGCTGGCCACCTGGTCCGGCGTCGCCAGGCCTGCTGTCAGCGGGTGCACGGTGTGGACGCTGGCCACGCGCAACGGCTGTCCGCGGGCATCCAGCGCCGGCGCGAAGCAGCCCAGCTCCTCGAGCCAGTAGTGCACCTGGAAACGCTCGCGCCACGCGCGAGCCTGCGCGCGCAGGTGCTGGGCGAACGCGGTGTTCCCCAGCGCCGTGGCCAGCTCGGCGCCGCGCAGTCGTGCCTCGTAGACATGCGCTTGCACCGCGCACAGTGCCAGGGGCCCATCCGCCGGTCGGCCCTCGGCATGCCAATACACCGGCGCGTCCTGCGCGTCCTGCGTGCCAATCAGCCAGCCCCGAGCGCCCAGGGCCTCGTCGATCCGGTCCAGGCTCGCGCGCAGCCAGGGCCACATCGTCCCCACCGCCTCCAGATCGCCGGTACGCCGATAGCAGGCCGCGGCCAGGGCTACGGCCATTGCCCCATGGACCGCCTCGCCCGGCGATGCGGCCATGGCCTGCGACAGCGCCGCTTGCGCCAGCGACGGGTCCAGCCACAGCATCATGCGGGCCGTACGCAGGGCCTCGTGGACCGGGCACGCAGCGTTCAACAATGCGACATCGGCCAGCGAGGCGGCGAGCCACCCCTGCAGGCGATCATCGGCCACCTCCACGCGGGTACGGGCCTCACGCCAGGCGACGCGCGCTTGCACGTTGGCCCGGTAGGCCGTCTCGTAGTCGAGCGGCAAGGACATCGCGGGCGCGGCGGGGCTTTCGTCACCCAGGTGACCACGCACCTCGAGGTACAGGTGAAACTCTCCCTGTGGCGGCAGATCCAGCGCCCAGCGGGCTGTGTCTTCCTCCCAATGGCCCGGCGCCGGGCGCAGGGTGATCCGCGTTCGCGCCACACGCCTCTGCGAGAGCCGGGCAGCCAGACGCAGCTGCGCCCCGAGGCATTCGACCGGCAGGCGCTGCACCGCAGATCTGCCATCGCCATGGGCATCGACATCATGAGGGCGGGCAAAGTCTGCGTCCACATGCAGGGCCAGTTCGACACGCACCGGCTCGCGCCCGTGGTGGCTCACGCGCAGGTGTTGATAAAGCGCGCCTCGCCAAAGGAAGGCGGTACGAAACAGGTGCAAATCGCCCTGGGCGATCCGAGGGCCGTGCACAGGCCGCAGGGCGGGCGTGGCCAGCTCCATGAGCAGCAAGGTATGCGCCTCCTTCAGCGAGGTCCCCAGCGGCTGCGTCGTGGCGCCTTCCAGCGTCAGGACCAGGTGCGAGAGGCAACGCAGTCCATCGACGTAGAAACCGCACGCATCACCCGGCGCGCCCGGGAGATCTCCGCAGGCGTCCAGGACGGCCTCACATGGCCCTTCGTGCAAGGTCTGGCCTGTCGGCCTGTTCCCGTTGTCGGTCATCACCCCTCCCGTGCATCGCTGCCCTGTGGCCTGCGCAGCGCGGCGCCACTCTAGGGGCCGCCTTCGGGGCCGGTTGTAGTCCCCCGCGCCATCGGCATGCACCAGCGGGCGATAGCGCGGCGGCGGCGCTCTGCGGCATACACTCCGGCCGATGCAAGCGCCCTCCCTCTCCGCCCCTACCGACGCAACCAGGCTGGATGTCATTACCCCCGGCGAAGCCATGGCGCTCTTCGCCGCGCAGGAGGCGGGGCCGCTTGAATCGGTGGCCCGCTTTCACAGTGCGCTAGCAGGCGCCGAATTGAACGTGGCCATCGGCCTGGCGCGCCTGGGCCTGAGGGTGGGCTACGTGAGCCGCGTGGGCGCCGACTCCTTCGGTCGACACCTGCAAGCCGTGCTCGACGCTGAGGGCATCGACCGGCGTCACCTGGCGGTGGACATGCAGCATGCGACCGGCTTCATGCTCAAGTCACGCAGCGACGACGGCAGCGACCCGGCCATCGAATACTTCCGCGGCGGCTCGGCCGCCAGCCGCCTGGGCGTCCACGACTACCCGGCGGCGTACTTCGCCGCCTCTCGCCACTTGCACCTCACCGGCATCTATGTGGCCGTGTCCCCCTCCACCCGCGAGTTCGTCTTTCGGGCCGCGCAGGATGCGCGCGCCGCAGGGCGCAGCCTGTCCTTCGACCCCAACCTGCGACCGCGCCTGTGGGCCAGCCGTGACGAGATGGTTCAAACGCTGAACCAGCTGGCCAGCCTCGCGGACTGGGTGCTGCCTGGGCTGGAGGAAGGACGCATCCTCACGGGACACGAACGTGCCGAGGACATCGCCGACTTCTACCTCGCGCGCGGCGCGCGGGTGGTGGTGGTCAAGCTCGGCGCCGAAGGCGCCTACTACGCCAGCGCCGATGCGCGCGGCAGGGTGCCGGGTCAGCGCGTGGAGCGCGTGGTGGACACGGTGGGCGCAGGCGACGGTTTCGCTGTGGGCCTGATCTCGGGCCTGCTGGAAGGCCTGGCCCTGCCGGATGCCGTGGCACGCGGCAACGCTATCGGCGCGCGTGTGGTGCAGTTCCCGGGCGACTCCGACGGCCTGCCCTCGCGGGCCGAGCTCCAAGCGCAGGCGGACCGAATCACTGCGGCTCGATCTTCGCGTCCTTGATCGCCTTGGCCCACTTGGCCGTTTCCAGCTGCGTGCGCCGCGCCAGCGCCTCAGGCGTCCCGGGCTCGACGGCGAAGCCGATGTTGGCGAACTTCTCCTGGATTTCCTTGCTGTTCGCCGCGGCGTTGATCGCCTGATTGAGCTTGGCCACGATATCCGGCGGCGTGCCGGCGGGGGCGAACATCGCGAAGTAGGCGATCAGCTCGTAGTCCTTCAAGCCCAGGGCCTC
>JBEAZV010000056.1:0-48034 GCA_041159245.1 Pseudomonadota bacterium | reverse complement strand
CACCGCAAGGCCCCGGCCTATGACGAGCTCTCGCCCTCGCAAGAGCTGCTGGAGACCGGCATCAAGGTGATCGACCTGGTCTGCCCCTTCGCCAAAGGCGGTAAGGTGGGCCTGTTCGGTGGCGCGGGTGTGGGCAAGACCGTGAACATGATGGAGTTGATCAACAACATCGCCAAGGCCCACTCCGGTCTGTCGGTGTTCGCCGGCGTGGGTGAGCGCACCCGCGAAGGCAACGACTTCTATCACGAGATGGCCGACTCCGGCGTGGTGAAGCTGGACAACCTGGCCGAATCCAAAGTGGCCATGGTGTACGGCCAGATGAACGAGCCCCCGGGCAACCGTCTGCGCGTGGCGCTGACCGGTCTGACCATCGCCGAGTCCTTCCGCGACGAAGGCCGTGACGTGCTGTTCTTCGTGGACAACATCTACCGCTACACGCTGGCCGGTACCGAAGTGTCCGCGCTGCTCGGTCGTATGCCTTCCGCCGTGGGCTACCAGCCGACGCTGGCCGAAGAAATGGGCCGCCTGCAAGAGCGCATCACCTCCACCAAGGTCGGCTCGATCACCTCGATCCAGGCCGTGTACGTGCCCGCGGACGACCTGACCGACCCGTCGCCTGCCACCACCTTCGCCCACCTGGACTCCACCGTGGTGCTCTCGCGTGACATCGCTGCGCTGGGTATCTACCCCGCGGTGGATCCGCTGGACTCCACCAGCCGCCAGCTGGACCCGCTGGTCGTCGGTGAAGAGCACTACAGCGTGGCGCGCGCCGTGCAGGGCACGCTGCAGCGCTACAAAGAACTGCGCGACATCATCGCGATTCTGGGCATGGACGAACTCGCGCCGGAAGACAAGCTGGCCGTAGCCCGCGCCCGCAAGATCCAGCGTTTCCTGTCGCAGCCTTTCCACGTGGCCGAGGTGTTCACCGGTTCGCCTGGCAAGTACGTGCCCCTGGCCGAAACCATCCGTGGTTTCAAGATGATCTCCAACGGTGAGTGCGACCACTTGCCCGAGCAGGCCTTCTACATGGTGGGCACCATCGACGAGGCCTTCGAGAAGGCCAAGAAACTCGCGGCGGGCTGATGAATCACCCCCGAAGCGCCTGTGGCGCTTCCCCCTCAAGGGGGCGTCACCAGCGGCCCGGCGGAGCCGGTTCCGCGGTGACCTCCGAATGACTGCCCTGCGCAGTGGAGATTTGAGATGAATACGATTCGTGTGGAAGTGGTCAGTGCCGAGGAGAGCGTCTTCTCCGGCGAGGCCCGCTTCGTGGCGCTGCCCGGCGAGTCCGGCGAGCTGGGGATCTATCCCCGCCACACGCCGCTGATCACGCGCATCCGCCCCGGCTCGGTGCGCATCGAGAAGGCCGACGGCTCCGAGGAATTCGTCTTCGTAGCCGGTGGCGTGCTCGAGGTTCAGCCCAATATCGTCACCGTGCTGTCCGACACCGCCATCCGCGGCAAGGACCTCGATGAAGAGAAAGCCAACGAGGCGCGCCGCGCCGCCGAAGAGGCGGTGAAGAATGCCAAGAGCGAAATCGACCTGGCCAAGGCCCAGTCCGAACTCGCCGTCATGGCCGCCCAGCTGGCTGCCCTGCGCAAGTACCGGCAGAAGCGTTGATCGCTACGACCTGAACAAGAAGCGCTAAAAACCGCGCACTCGGCCCCGCTCGAAAGAGCGGGGCTTTTTTATGTCGGGCCCACGCTCGGTGCGTTGGGCAGCTCGTTCGGGTTAGGCATGCCCTGCGCCAGCGGGTAGTGTTGCACCATCAGGGCCGACACCTCGTCCACTGCCTGCTGCAGACCTTCCTCGAAGCGCTCGCCCTCAAAGGCCGCGGCCATGCGCGCGACGATGGCGTCCCAGCTCGCCTGCGGCACCCGGCGCATCAGGCCGCGGTCTGCTACCAGTTCGACCGCGCGGTCAGCCAGCAAGAGGTAGATCAGGACGCCGTTGTTCTGCTCGGTGTCCCAGATCCGCAGCTCGCCAAACATCGCCACTGCACGCTCTCGCGCACGGGCTCCCCGCCAGACGTAGCGCCAGGGCAGGCCCGCTTCCACGTGGACGCAGATCTCGCCGCTGTGTGTCTGCTCACTCGCGGCGATGCGTTGTTCCAAGGCGGTCAGCGCTGACGGCGCCAGCGCGCGGCGCACCTCGCCGTCGTCAATCCACCGGTGCCGGATCAGGCGCTGGAGGCGAGCCCACACCATCACCACCGCCCCGAGGCGCCGCCGCCCCCGAAATCACCGCCGCCACCGGAGCGAAAGCCACCCCCACCCCAGCTGCCGCCCCCGCCCCATCCGCCGGTGCCCATGCCCCAGCCTGGCGAGTGACGCCCGATGTGACGGCCCAGGGGCGCAAGCCCCAGCAGGGAGAGGACGGCGCCCAGTATGGCCGCCGCCAAGGCGATCAGCACACTGCCGGTGACCACCAGGGCGATGCCGCCTACGCCCACACCGGTGACCAGCGAGCCGATGCGCTTTCCGAACATCGCTCGCAGCACGCCCGCCACCACCGGCACGGCCAGGAACAGGAACACCGCAAGGTCGGACAGTTCCCCCCAGTTCCCCCCGCCCGCGCGACGCGTTGGCGCGGGCAGGGCTTCGCCGCGCACCAGGGCCGAGATGCGTTCGGCGGCCGCCTCGAGCCCGCCGCTGAAGTCGCCACGCCGGAAAGCCGGCGTGATGGCGTCGTCGATGATCATCTTGGCGGCCAGGTCCGGTATGGCGCCTTCCAGGGTCTTGGCCACTTCGATGCGCACCGCGCGGTCGTCGCGGGCCACGACCAGCAGCACGCCGTCCCCCACGCCACGGCGGCCGATCTTCCAGGTGTTGCCTACGCGGTTGGCATAACTGGCGATGTCTTCGGGCGCGGTGGTGGCGACGGTGAGGAAGGCCACCTGGGCGCCCTTGTCCTGCTCGAGCGAAGCCAGTACCGCTTCGATCCGCTGGCGCGCACCGGCGTCGAGCAGGCCGACCGTGTCGACCACCCGTGCCGACAGCGGCGGCACCGGCTGCAGGCCCTGCTGCGCGTGCGCAATGCTCAGACTTGCCAGGCTCGCCAGGCTTGCGGCGGCGACCAGCAAAAGGGCCAGGAGGACCCGCAGGACGCGGTTCATGAGAGCGCAGCGCCGGGTTTACTTCTTCGGGGTGCCGAAATCGACCTGGGGCGGGGTGGCGATCTGGGCCTCGTTCTGCACCGTGAAATTGGGCTTGGGCGAGTAGCTGAAGGCCATGGCGGTGAGGTTGGTCGGGAAGCTGCGCGCCAGCACGTTGTATTCCTGCACCGCCTGGATGTAGCGGTTGCGGGCCACGGTAATGCGGTTCTCGGTGCCTTCCAGTTGCACGCGCAGGTCACGGAAGCCCTGGTTGGCCTTGAGGTCGGGGTAGCGCTCACTGACCACCAGCAGGCGACTGAGGGCCGAGGAGAGCTCGCCCTGGGCCTGCTGGAAACGCTGGAAGGCCTGCGGGTCTTTCAGGGTCTCGGGGGTGACCTGCATGGCGGTGGCCTTGGCGCGGGCCTCGACCACCCGCGCCAGCGTCTCCTGCTCGAAGGCGGCCTCGCCCTTGACGGTGGCGACCAGATTCGGGACCAGGTCGGCACGGCGCTGGTACTGGTTCAGGACCTCGCTCCAAGCGGAACGGGTCTGTTCGTCCAGGCGCTGGAAGTCGTTGTAGCCGCAGCCGGTCAGGGTCAGCGTCAGGGCAAGGAGGGCAAGCCAGCGTTTGATCATCCGAAGTTCTCCAGGCGGTCGGCAACGGGGAAATTAGCACACCGCCGTCCCGGCGGACGGGGGGGCTGGGGCGTACATGGCGATTCCCGGCAAAATCGCAAGTCTCATGCGCAAGAACAAGCTCCAGGCTGCCCAGCTCGAAGGCCGTGCGGACGACGTCGAGGCCGCGTTCTACGACGCGCTGCAAACCGGCGACATTGACAAGCTCATGGCCTGTTGGGCCGACGAGGACGACATCGTCTGCGTCCACCCGGGCGGCCCGCGCATCGTGGGGCCGGCTGCGATCCGCGCGACCTTTGAGGCCATGTTTGCCAACGGCACGGTGCGTGCCTGGCCCGAGCAGGTGCGCAAGGTCGAGGCGGTGGGCAGCGCCGTCCACCACCTGGTCGAACGCGTGGAGGTGCTCACGCCGACCGGGCCGCGCCAGGCCTGGGTGGTGGCGACCAACGTTTACTTGCGGACCGCCCAGGGCTGGCGCATGGTGGCCCACCACGCCAGCCCCGGCAGTGCCACCGAGGTGCCCGAGATCGTGGACGCGCCGCAGGTGCTGCATTGACCCTGGACTACCGCGCTCCCCGCTGGTTGCCGGGGGGCAATCTGCAGACCATCTGGTCGGCGCTGTACGCGCGCACCGGCTCCGGTGCGCCCGTGACCTACCGGCGCGAGCGCTGGACCACGCCCGACGGCGATTTCGTCGATGCCGACTGGCTGGTGCATGCTGCGGCAGCCGGGCCCGCACCACAGGCGCCCCTGCTGGTGCTGTTTCATGGTCTAGAGGGTTCATCGCGTAGCCACTACGCCCTGGCCTTCGCCGACCTTGCGCGCGAGCGCGGTCTGCATTTCGTGGTGCCGCACTTTCGCGGCTGCAGCGGCGAGATCAACTTCGCGCCGCGCGCCTACCACTCGGGCGATTTCGAGGAAGTGGACTGGATCCTTGCACGCCTGCGCGCGCACCATGCCGGGCCGGTATTGGCCGTGGGGGTGTCCCTCGGAGGCAATGCCCTGATGCGATGGGCCGCCGAGGCGGGCGAGGCTGCGGCGCGTGCGGTACAGGCCGCGGCCTGCGTGTGCTCGCCTCTGGACTTGGCCGCCGGTGGCGCCGCGATCGGGAGCGGCTTCAACCGATTGCTGTACACCACGATGTTCCTGCGCACCATGAAGCCCAAGGCCCTGCACAAACTCGCGCAGCACCCGGGCCTGTTCGACGCGCAGGCGCTGATGGCAGCGCGCGACCTGTATGCCTTTGACAACCTCTTCACCGCACCCCTGCACGGGTTTCGTGACACCGACGACTACTACGCCCGCGCTTCGGCCCGACCGCACCTGCACCGAATCCGGATCCCCGCGCTCGCGCTGAACGCCACGAATGATCCTTTTGTGCCCGCGTACAGCCTGCCGCGTGCAGGCGAGGTGGGCTCCTGCGTGACCCTGTGGCAGCCGGCCCAGGGTGGGCATGTGGGCTTCCCGCGTGGCGCACCGCCCGCCGATGTGCGCTGCATGCCCGAGGCGGTGGCGGGGTGGCTGCTGGCACAGGTGGGCGCGGTCGGCGACCTCCAACGTGCGCCAGAGCGCGTCGCGATGTAAGCGCATCGGAATCGAGCGACCCCGGGGCGACTCAGCGCCCCCGTGAAGCTGCGGGTATGGCGCGTGCCGCGACGACAGCTGCCGAGGCTGCTGCCGCACTCTCGGCGGCAGGCGACAGCGCCGCGCTGGGGGGCCAGGCCACGTCGGCCGCCTGGCGCGGCTTGCCGATAGGGTTGGCGGCCAGGCCCTTGCGCACCGCGATCAGGTCTTCCTCGCTGGGGTAGTGCCCAAGCAGCCAGTAGTCGAAGATGCGGCGCGTGATGGGGGCGGCCGAGGCGGCCCCGAAGCCCGCGTTCTCGACGATCGCGGCCAGCGCGATCTTGGGGTCGTCAGCGGGCGCGAAGGCGATGTACAGGGCGTGATCGCGCTGATGCTCCTCCAGCTTGCTCGCGTTGTACTTTTCCTTCTGGCCGATGCTCACTGCCTGCGCGGTGCCGGTCTTGCCGCCAGACAGATAGGGCGCGCCCGCGAACACCCGCGCCGAAGTGCCGCCCTGGGTCACACCCACCATGGCGCGGCGCACGACATCCACGTTCTCGGACTTAAAGCCCAATGGCTGCGGCGGCTCGGGCGGCACCGGCGAGATCGTGCGGCTGACGGGGTCTTGCGTGCTGATGATAAGGCGTGGCTTGTGCTTGACGCCGTTGTTCACAAGGGTGGCGGTGGCGTGCGCCAGTTGCAGCATGGTGAAGCTGTTGTAGCCCTGCCCAATGCCCAGGGAAATGGTCTCGCCCGCGAACCATTTCTTCTGTTCGGGGCGCTTGTAGTAATTGCGCTTCCAGGCCTGGCTCGGGAGCACGCCGCGGACTTCCCCGTTGATGTCGATGCCGGTGATATCACCAAAACCGAGAGGCCGCATGAAGTCGTGGATGGTGTCCACGCCCATCTCGTTGGCCAGGGAGTAGTAGTAGACGTTGCTGGACTTGACGATGCTGGTGACCATGTCCACCGGGCCCAGGCCGTGGTCACCGTGGCTGCGGAACACGTGGCCGCCGAAGGACCAGCTGCCGTTGTCCTGGATGATGTGTCCGGCGCTGCGCTTGCCGGTTTCTAGCGCCGCCAGGGCCATGAAGGGTTTGTAGGTGGAGCCGGGCGGGTAGGTGCCGCGCAGCGCACGATTGAGGAGCGGCTTGTCGATGGACTCGTTCAGGGACTGCCAGCTCTCGGCATCGATGCCGTCGACAAACAGGTTGGGATCGAAGGTGGGCTTGGAGACGAAGGCCAGCACCTCTCCAGTCTTGGGGTCCAGGGCCACCAGTGCGCCGCGGCGGTCGCCATACATCTGTTCGATCAGGTTTTGCAACTTGATGTCGATCGAGAGCATCACGGTGTTGCCGGGGGTGGCGGGCTTGCTGGCAAGCTTGCGTACCGCGCGTCCGGCGGCCGAGGTTTCGACCTCCTCGACGCCGGTCAAGCCATGCAGCTGGCGCTCCAGGCTCTGCTCCACGCCAAGCTTGCCGATGTATTCAGTACCGCGGTAGTTGGCCTGATCGTCCTCCGGCCAATCCTCCATCTGGGCCTTCTCGGTCTGGTTGATACGACCGATATAGCCGATCACGTGGCTGGCGAGCTCGCCCCAGGGGTAGCTGCGAAACAGGCGGGCCTTGATCTCGACGCCGGGGAAGCGAAAGCGCTGCGCGGTGAAGCGGGCGACCTCCTGGTCGGTGAGCTTGGTGCGTATCGGCAGCGAGCCCACGTTCTTGGATTCCTCGCGCAGCTTCTTGAAGCGGCGGCGGTCGCGCGCATGAATCTCCAGGACCTGCGACAACTCGTCGATCACTTGATCGACAGGCGCGTTCAGGCGCGAGACGGTGATCTCCAGCGTATAGGCCGAGTAGTTGGTGGCCAGGATGATGCCGTTGCGATCAAGAATCAGACCGCGATTGGGCACGATGGGGACGATGGCCGTGCGATTGGCCTCGGCTTGTTCGTTCAGGTCGTCGTGGCGTACGACCTGCAGCCAAACCAAGCGCAGCGCCAGCAGGCAAAAGCACACCAGAATGATCACGCTCGCAGCCATGGCCCGCGAGCGAAAGCGCGAGATATCGGCCTCGACGTTGCGCAGCTCGGTCATCACGTTAGAGCGGTCGGTTCTTGTCTGGGTCCACCGCGCGCCGCTGAGGCGCGAGCAGGACGACTGTGGCCAGCGGCCACAGCGCGGACTCGATCAGAGGGGCCAGCACCATGCTCCAGCCCGGGAAGGATCCGCCGGCGATCAGGCGGATCGACAGCTCGATGGCATGGGCCGATCCGAACAGGGGCAGCACCTGCACCGCCTGCGAAGGCACGGTAAACCACAGCAGACGGCGGTGGACCATGATCGCGAAGTAGGACAGCGCGGTGTAGGCCAGCGCATGCTGCCCCAGCAGGGCGGTCTGGTGTACGTCCATCACCAGCCCGAACAGGAAGGCGGTCGCGATGCCGATACGCAGTGGTTGGTGCACGCTCCAGAACACCAGCACCAGGGCCAGCAGATCGGGCACCCAGGGCTGGCGACCCAGCGGCAGCATGTTCACCAGCAGGGCTGCAACCAGCGTGCCCCAGATGAACCCTGGCTTGGCCGGCAGCAGCAGCTGCTTGCCCGGACGCATGATCATTTGCGGCCTCCCGTCCTGCCGGGCGCCGGGGCGGAAGCCTCGGCGGCGGGGCGCTGCGGCAGCTGTTCGCCCACGGGTTTGAGGACCAGCACGTGCAGTGCGCCTGCCACGGATGCTTTGGGCGTGGTGTGGATGCGCGCGAAGGCCGAATCGGCGCGGCGCTCGATCTTGTCGACCTGCGCCACTGGCAGGCCCGGCGGGTACACGCCATCGACACCGCTGGTGGTGAGCAAGTCGCCGCTCTGTACGTCGGCGTTGGCGGCCATGAAGCGCAATTCGAGCGCGCCCGGATGCAGGCCGGTGGTGTCGCCATGGGCCACGCTGCGCGCGCCGGTGCGTGCATTGAGCACTGGCGTGGCCTGGTCACGGTCGATCACGAGCGTCACCTCGCTGACCGCGGGATACACCCGCGTGACCTGTCCGAGCACGCCGTGTTCGTCGATGACCGGCGAGCCTGACTCGATGCCGTGCACCAGGCCCTTGTCGATGATCACCTTGCGCGAATAGATGTCGGCCGCCTCATAGAGGACCTGGGCCGCCTGCGCCGGCGTGGAGACGCGCTCGCGCAGCTCCAGCAGTTTGCGCAGGCGCTCGTTTTCCAGCGTGAGCTGTTCGACCTGGTGCCCGCGTACGGCCTGTTGCGCCAGGCGCGCACGGGTCTGCGCCTCTGCGGCCTGGGCCGCCTGCGCACCGCGCAAAGACTCGAAGTACTCCCCCACGCCCTCGGCCATGGAGACCGGCTGCATGGCCAGCCACTGCACCGGGAACAGCAAGGTGGCCAGCACCGCGCGCACGGGCTGGGCGATCTTGAAGCGGATGTCGGCCACCATCAGAAAGATGGCCAGTGCGCTGAACACCATCAGCTTGGACAGGGCCGAGGGGCCCTGCTTGAAGAACGGCGGTGGTGTCCTGTCCAGCGTACCGAGTGGCATCGCTGTCCTTCCCGGCGCTTACTCGTTGGTGAAGATGGAGCCCAGCCGCTCCATGCGCTCGAGTGCGATACCGCACCCACGCACCACGCAGGTCAGGGGGTCTTCGGCCACCAGCACCGGCAAGCCGGTCTCCTCGGCCAGCAGGCGGTCCAGGTCTCGCAGCAGTGCGCCACCGCCGGTGAGCATCATGCCGCGCTCGGCGATGTCAGCGCCCAGTTCGGGCGGCGTGCTTTCCAGCGCGTTCTTGACCGCCGAGACGATGTTATTGAGCGGATCGGTGAGCGCTTCGAGGATCTCGTTGGAGGAGATGGTGAAGGAGCGCGGCACGCCCTCGGAGAGGTTGCGGCCCTTGACCTCGATCTCTTTTACTTCGGAGCCGGGGAAGGCCGAGCCGATGTTCTTCTTGATCATTTCCGCGGTGGGCTCGCCAATCAGCATGCCGTAGTTGCGGCGGATGTAACTGATGATGGCTTCGTCAAACTTGTCGCCGCCCACGCGCACACTGCCTTTGTAGACCATGCCGCCCAGCGAGATCACGCCCACCTCGGTGGTGCCACCGCCGATGTCGACGACCATGGAGCCGGAGGCCTCGGACACCGGCAAGCCAGCACCGATGGCGGCGGCCATGGGTTCTTCGATCAGGTAGACCTCGGAGGCGCCAGCGCCCAGGGCCGATTCGCGGATGGCGCGACGCTCGACCTGGGTGGAGCCGCAGGGCACGCAGATGATGATCCGCGGGCTGGGGCGCAGCACCGAGCGCGGATGAACCATCTTGATGAACTGCTTGAGCATTTGCTCGGTGACGGTGAAGTCGGCGATCACGCCGTCTTTCATCGGGCGAATCGCCTCGATGTTGCCGGGCACTTTGCCCAGCATGGCCTTGGCTTCGTGGCCGACGGCCTGGATGGTCTTCTTGCCCTGGGGGCCGCCCTCGTGGCGAATGGCGACGACGGAGGGCTCGTCCAAGACGATGCCTTTTTCGCGAACGAAGATCAGGGTGTTGGCCGTCCCTAGGTCGATGGCCAGGTCGGTGGAGAAATAGCGTCGGAAGGCTCCGAACATCTGGATGTCCTCGTTGTCTTGCGAAAGCGGCCGCAAGACGCGGCCGCCGGTGGGTCAGTGGGTGGGGCTGCCCTGGGTCTGAGTCCGGGGGCCAACAGGCCCGCCCCAGAGGGAATCCCGAAGGCGGGATAATACCCGATCAGTCGTGTTCTCCCTGCGGGAACACGCTTCAAATTGCCCCCTTGGGTGGCTTTTTCCCGCTCTGTTTGCCCATGGCCCTGAACCCCGATGACATTCGCCGCATCGCCCACCTGGCGCGGCTCGAACTCCAGCCCGCCGAGAGCGACCGCATGCTCGGTCGGATCAACGGCTTTTTTGCCCTCGTCGAGCGCATGCAGGCCGTGGACACGACGGGCGTCGAGCCCCTGGCCCACCCCGTGGCAGCCTTTCAGGACGTGGCCCTGCGTCTGCGGCCCGACGCCGTGACCGAGCCTGACCAGCGCGAGGCCAACCAACGCAGCGCCCCGGCGGTCGAGGCGGGGCTCTTTCTCGTGCCGAAGGTCATCGAATGATCCACGACCTGGACATCACCCAATTGGCAGGTGCCCTGCGCCGGCGCGAGGTGTCCGCGGTCGACGTGGCCACGCATTTCCTGGGCCGCATCGAGGCCCAGGCGGGCCTGGGCGCGTTCCTGGCGACTGACCGCGAAGCCACCCTGGCCCAGGCGCGGGCCGCCGACGCCCGCCTGGCCGCGGGCGACACTGCGCCCCTGCTGGGGGTGCCGGTGGCCCACAAGGACATCTTCGTCACCCGCGACTTCCCCACCACCGCCGGCTCGAAGATGCTGGAGGGCTACCGCTCGCCCTTCGATGCCACCGTGGTGGACCGCCTGGCCCAGGCCGGCATGGTGACCCTGGGCAAGCTCAATTGCGACGAGTTCGCCATGGGCTCGGCCAATGAGAACTCGGCTTTCGGGCCGGTGAAGAATCCGTGGGACACCACCCGCGTGCCGGGCGGCTCCTCGGGTGGCAGCGCCGCGGCGGTGGCCGCGCGCCTGGCCCCGGCGGTGACCGGCACCGACACCGGCGGCTCGATCCGCCAGCCCGCCTCGTTTTGCGGCATCACCGGCATCAAGCCTACCTACGGCCGTGCCTCGCGCTACGGGATGATTGCCTACGCCTCCAGCCTGGACCAGGCCGGTCCGATGGCGCGCAGCGCCCGCGACTGCGCGCTGCTGCTGTCCAGCCTGTGCGGACCGGATCCCGATCGTGATTCCACCTCGCTGGACCTGCCCGCCGAGGACTACACGCGCTCACTGGATGCAGACCTGACCGGCTTGCGCATTGGTGTGCCCCGTGAATTTTTCGGCGACGGCCTGGCGGCCGACGTGCGCGCCGCCATCGACGCAGCCCTCGCGCAGTACGAGAAGCTAGGTGCCCAGCGCGTGGAGATCTCGCTGCCCCGCACCGAGTTGTCCATCCCCGTCTATTACGTGATCGCGCCAGCCGAGGCCTCGTCCAACCTCTCGCGCTTTGACGGCGTGAAGTTCGGCCACCGCGCGAAGCACTACACCGACCTCTTGGACATGTACAAGAAGACCCGCGCCGAAGGCTTTGGCGAAGAGGTCAAGCGCCGCATCATGACCGGCACCTATGTGCTCTCACACGGCTATTACGACGCCTACTACCTGCAGGCGCAAAAGATCCGCCGCATGATCGCCGACGATTTCCGCCAGGCCTTCACGCAGTGCGATGTGATCGCGGGTCCGGTAGCGCCCAGCGTGGCCTGGGCCCTGGGTGACAAGGCCGACGATCCGGTGGCCAGCTACCTGGCCGACATCTACACGCTGCCCGCTTCGCTGGCGGGGCTGCCGGGCATGAGCGTGCCTTGTGGCTTCGGCGCGGGCGGCATGCCGGTGGGCCTGCAGCTGATAGGCAACTACTTTGGCGAGGCTCGCCTGCTCAATGCGGCCCACCGCTTCCAGCAGGCCACGGATTTCCACCTTCGCAAGCCGGGGGGCGTGCTGTGAGCCCCCACGTTCATCACTTCGTGTATTCACTGCCCCCCGAGGAGGCTGGCCTCCCTTGGGGCGGCCCGGCGGGAGGCCGATATGACCTCTAATTTGGTTCAGGGCTATGAGGTCGTGATCGGCTTTGAGACGCACGCCCAGCTCTCCACCCACTCCAAGATTTTCAGCCGCGCGTCCACCGCCTTCGGCGCTGCGCCCAACACGCAGGCCTGCGCGGTCGATCTGGCCTTGCCCGGCACGCTGCCGGTGATGAACCTGGGCGCTGTCGAACGCGCCATCGAGTTTGGCCTGTCGGTCGGATCGACCATCGCGCCGCGCAGCGTGTTCGCGCGCAAAAATTATTTCTACCCCGACCTGCCCAAGGGCTACCAGATCAGCCAGTACGAGATCCCGGTGGTGCAAGGCGGCGAGGTGAGTTTCTTCCTCGAGTCCGGCAAGGGCGCCGACGCGGCGCTGGAGAAGAAATCCGTACGCCTGGTGCGCGCCCACCTCGAAGAGGACGCTGGCAAGTCCTTGCACGAAGACTTCGTCGGCCAATCGGGCATCGACCTCAATCGCGCGGGCACGCCGCTCTTGGAGATCGTCACTGAACCCGATATCCGCTCTTCGGCCGAGGCCGTGGCCTACGCCAAGGAGCTGCACAAGATCGTGACCTGGATCGGCATCTGCGACGGCAATATGCAAGAGGGCAGCTTCCGGTGCGACGCCAACGTCTCGGTGCGCAAGCCCGGTGCGCCCCTGGGCACGCGCCGCGAGATCAAGAACCTGAACTCCTTCAAGTTCATGCAGCAGGCCATCGACTTCGAAGTGCGCTGGCAGATCGAGCAGATCGAGGACGGCCACGCCATTGAGCAGGCCACGGTGCTCTTTGACCCCGACACCGGCGAGACCCGCGCCATGCGCACCAAAGAAGATGCGGCCGATTACCGCTACTTCCCCGACCCCGACCTGCCGCCGCTGGTGGTGGCGCCCGAGTGGGTGCAGCGGGTGAAGCAGGCCATGCCGGAGCTGCCGCGGGTGATGGCGGCGCGCTTTGTCGCCGACTACGGTTTGCCCGAATACGACGCCACCACGCTCACGCAAAGCAAGGCGATGGCCGCCTATTTCGAGTCGGCCGCCAAGGCCTGCGGCCAGCCCAAGCTCGCGAGCAACTGGATCATGGGTGAGGTCTCGCGCCGGCTCAATGCCAGCGAAATGCCCATTGAACAAGCACCCGTGTCGGCGCAGGCGCTGGCGGCCCTGATAGGACGTATCGCCGACGGCACCATCTCGAACAACGCGGGCAAGCAAGTTTTCGAGGCGCTATGGACCGGTGAGGGCAAAGACGTTGACGCTGTCATCGTCGCCAAGGGCCTCAAGCAGATGAACGACACCGGCGCGCTGGAGAAGATCATCGACACGGTGATCGCCGCCAACGCCGACAACGTCGCCCAGTACAAGGCCGGCAAGGACAAGGCCTTTAACGCGCTGGTCGGGCAGGTGATGAAGGCCAGCCAGGGCAAGGCCAACCCCGCGCAAGTCAACGAACTCCTCAAGAAAAAACTGGGCTGAGGCCCCCATTCCCATTCACGAAAGCGATCCCGCCATGAACCTCTCGAACGCCAGCCTGCCCGTCTTCATTCACTTCCTGGGCAACCTGCGCCACCTGCTGGTCAAGGCCCAGGCCGATGTCGCGGCGCGCGGCTACGACGAACAGGCCCTGGTGCAGTACCGCCTGGCCCCTGACATGCTGCCGTTCAAGATCCAGATCTGCATCGCCTGCGACGCGGCCAAGCTGTGTGTCGCTCGCATCAGCGGCCTGGACGCACCCAAGTACGAGAACACCGAGACCACCCTGGCCGAACTGGTGCAGCGCATCGACAACACGGTGGCCTGGCTCAAGACGGTGCCCGCCTCCGCCCTGGACGGCCAGGAAGACAAGGAAGTCACCTTCCCCGTTGGCAAGAACGCCACGCGCACCATGACAGCCCAGGCCTACGTCATGACCTGGGCGCTTCCGAACATGTACTTCCACATCACCACGGCCTACGCCATCCTGCGTCACAACGGCGTGGTGATCGGCAAGAGCGACTTCCTGGTCGGTTCGGCCGCTTGAGGCTCTGCGCCGCCGGCGCAGCCTTCAAGTCACGCCATAGCGCTCGCGGTAGGCCTTCACCCGGGCCAGGTGGTCGGCCATGTCTTGGCCTGAGCTGGCCGACAGGAAATCAAGCAGGTCGGTCAGTCGGGCGATGGCGCACACCTGCAGGCCTAAGGTGTTGCGCACGTACTGGACAGCGCTGTGCGGCGTATCGCGCACGGATCCGTCGGCCTGCTTCTCGGTGGCCATCTCCTGGCGGTCCAGGGCCAGGGCCACGGCATGGGGCTTGGCACCCGCGGCTTGGATGATGGCGATGGATTCACGCGCCGCAGTGCCGGCGGACATCACGTCATCGACGATCATCACCCGGCCCTGTACCGGGGCGCCCACCAGCGTGCCGCCCTCGCCATGGTCCTTGGCTTCCTTGCGGTTGTAGGCATAGGGCACGTTACGCCCCAGGCGCGCGAGCTCGATGGCCACGGCGGCGGCCAGCGGAATGCCCTTGTAGGCGGGGCCAAAGAGCATGTCGAATTCGATGCCCGAGGCCATGATGCGCTGTGCATAAAATTGCGCGAGCCGGCCTAGCTTGGCGCCGTCGTCGAAGAGGCCGGCGTTGAAGAAATACGGCGAGTCGCGGCCCGCCTTGGTGCGAAAGCTGCCGAAACGCAAGACGCCCGATTCCACCGAGAACCGCACGAAGTCCTGGGCCAGTTGATCCTGCCCGCCGCCTGTCACGCCGTCATTTACCGCCATGGGAAATTCCTTGTTCAAACTCACCAGCCTCAACCTCAATGGCATTCGTTCCGCCGCGAGCAAAGGGGTCGAAGCCTGGTTGGAAAAGACAGCGCCCGATTGTATTTGCGTGCAGGAAGTCAAGGCCCAAGCTCCCGATGTGGCGGGGCGCTTCGAGGCGCTGGCTGGCATGAAGGGGCACTTTCACTTCGCCGAGAAGAAAGGCTATTCCGGCGTGGCCATCTACACGCGTCACGAACCGAGCGAGGTGGTGGTGGGCTGGGACGGTGGCGAGTTCGACGCCGAAGGCCGCTACGTGGAATTGCGCTTTGACACTCCGAGGCGCAAGTTCTCGATCATCAGCAGCTACTTTCCCTCGGGGTCGTCGGGTGAGGAGCGCCAGCAGGCGAAGTTCCGCTTCCTCGCGGGGATCGATCCGCACCTGGTGGACTTGAAAAAGAAGCGCGACTTCATCCTGTGCGGCGACATCAACATCGCCCACCACGAGAAGGACCTGAAGAACTGGAAGGGCAACCTGAAAAACAGCGGCTTCCTGCCCGAGGAGCGCGCCTGGATGACGCGTCTGTTATCCGACGTCGGCCTGGTGGACGTGTACCGCCATCTGCAACCGGAGACCACCGACGCTTGCTACACCTGGTGGAGCAACCGCGGCCAGGCCTACGCGAAGAACGTGGGCTGGCGCATCGACTACCACCTGGCCACGCCGGCGGTGGCGGCGCTGGCGCGGACCGAGAGCATCTACAAGGCGGAGAAGTTCTCGGACCACGCGCCGATCACGATCGGGTACGCGATGACCCTGTGAGCGGGCGTCTATACGTCATCGATATCGCCCCCTTCGCTGTCGCTGCCGTGGACAGACGGTGTGGGGCTCCCCGATTCTTGGCCGTGCGCGTGGTAGGCGACGAACGCTCCGTCATCGGTGGACGCGCTGATTTCCTCTCCGTCATCGGCGGCCGCGCCGATTACCTCGGGCTGGGACTCGGCAGGCAGGGCCTTCCGGCAGATCGCCACCTCGATGTAGCCCCCGGTCCGGCTGGTAGTGGCAAACAGGCCGTGATCTTCGCTTACGGGGCGGAGAGCCTCGCGTACAGCGTCGTCCCTGGCCACGATCGCCTGCGCAAGTTGCGCCTCCTGTTCGGCCTGCTCGCGCTCCGCGATCCGGGCCGGCTCGTCTCGCTGGTCGTCATCGCGGGCGAGCGTCGCACGAATGCGGTTGACACTGTGATGGAGGCTGGCCAGCGAGAGCGCGCCGATGAAGCCGCTGGCAGCGCCGTTGCCGGCTTGCAGGGATTCATCGTCGGTGGTGGCCGCGTAATAACCGGCCACGGTGGCACACGCACCCAGGAGCGCGGTGACGCCCACGTCCTTCAGATGTCCCTCGCGCCACAGGAGGCGCAGTGTGTCGAGTGGCGAGCGGGGAAGGACGGTGACGTGGCGCTCTTCAAGTTGGGGCCCGGCTTCCGGGTCGGGGATGCGAACTATCGTGTAGGGGACGGTGGCCTCGAGGGGCTCGAGCTGGCGGTCCGTTGCGGAAGGGGTGGCAGAAGGACTGGGAGTCTGATGCGGTCCCTGCTCGGGCCAGGCACGGTGGGCGGTAGTTGCGGCTGTAATCATGTTCGGTTCCGATCAGAGGGCTATCGTCAAGGGTGAGGGTGAGCGTGAGCGTTCACCTGGCTCGGGTGTCGCGTCCCGCGGCGCGCGGACCGCTGCACCGAAAGCGGGCTGGCCTTCAGCCCGCGAGCCCTCTGCCTCTTCGTCACCGGCCAGAACCGCTGCGCCCAGCGCGCCGGCGTCGATGGTGACGGCGGGTCGTCTCTCGGCCAGTGCCGCGCGCTCCTCATCGTAAGCCTGTCGTACCGAGACGATCGTGGCGCCGAGCGACGTGAAGGCGCCTAGTCCCGCCACGGCACCCAGCACTCTCAGTTGTTCACCCATGAGTCTGGACTCGGGGTCCTGGCTGGCCCGCGCGCCCAGGATGTAGCAAGCGGCCGAACCTGCCGCCATGGCGGTGGTGGTGAAGATTCCATAGGTCAGTCGGCAAAGCGTTCGGGGCATCTGCAGGATCGTGACGCGGCGCGCTGCCAGGCCTTGTAAGGGCTCGGGAGGCTGGGCCGGTGCGACCGGCTCTGCGAACGCAACACGCCGTTCGCCAGCGTGGTGAGGTGTGATGGACTGCATGGCAAGGCTCCTGATCAGTAGAAGGTCGCCGTCTGTGGCACCACCACCCACTTTGTTCATCCGGTCCGGGCCGGAGCCAGCCTGCCGTCAGAACCTGCTCAGTCGCCGACGCGCCTCAGGGTGAACTTGCGGGACGGGCTGTCTCCCGCGGCCCGCCAGGTCCCTTGGATTTCCCGACCGCAACGGCCTTCGACCGGCTGGCCCACCCAGGTGGCGTCGATACGCACGCCATCGGCTGATTCCTCCAGCGTGAAGGTGCCGTCTTCCAGGTCGCCGGCGAGCTGGGCCTCGCGCCCGTCGCGGCGGATGCGCCCGGCCAGGCTGCCGGGCCAGTCAGGGTTGGGCTGCAGGATCACCTCGGCCGACAACCAGGTGCCGGCGATGTCAGCGCGCCAGGCGCCTATCAGGTCGCGAGCGGTGAGGTCCGCGTTCGCGGGGCAGGCGATCACGGGCGTCGCTCCGGCCGCTGCTGCCAGTAGCAGGACTGCGGCGCGTGCTGCCGCGACCGCGCGGCGATACAGCCCCTGCCCAAGCCCCAGGCTCATGCCGCCCCGCTCGCCGCTTTCGCCGCATCCGCCTGCGCCTTGCGCGCTGCGAATTCCGCGCGCAGGGCCCGGAGCTTCTCGCGCGGGTCTTCCTTCGCGGTCGCCTTGTCCAGCGACATCTCGGCGATGAAGCGGCTGGGGACGCCGTTGATGAACTCACGGCCCTTCTTGCGCCGCTTGACCCAGGACACCGCCAGCGAACGCTGCGCGCGGGTGATGCCCACGTACATCAGGCGACGCTCCTCCTGCAGGCGCTGCACGATACCTTCTTCCACCACCTTCATCGTGCCGTTCTCGTCGTCGAGCTTGAACGGCAGCAGACCCTCGTTGCACCCCACCATCATCACGTGGGGCCACTCCAGGCCCTTGGCGGCGTGCAGGGTGGACAGAGTGACCACGTTCTGGTCCTTCTCTCGCTCGCTGATGGTGGACAGCAGGGCGATGGTCTGCGCTACTTCGAGCAGGCTCTTCTTCTCGCTTGCGATGGCGACGCCCGCGGTGTCGTCGATCTCACCACCGCAGCGGCCCGCCATCCAGTCGCAGAACTCCAGCACGTTGGTCCAGCGGGCGGCCGCGAGCTTCTCGTTGTCCTCGCCGTCGTACAGGTGCTTCTCGTAGCCAATGTCCTTGAGCCATTCGAGTAGGAAAGCGCGCGCAGCCTCGGCGCCCTCGGTGTGGCGCGCGCGAAATTCCAGGTCGTTCACGTAGCGGCCGAACTCGTGCAGGCTGCCCACCGCGCGGGTAGACAACACCGAGCCGAGCGAAGAGGCGAACAGCGCCTCGAACAGGCTCAGCTTGTACTGGCTGGCGAAGACGCCCAGGCTCGAGAGCGTTTGGTGGCCGATACCCCGCTTGGGCGTGGTGACCGCGCGCAGAAAGGCGGGGTCGTCGTCGTTGTTCACCCACAGGCGCATCCAGGCGCACAGGTCGCGGATCTCGGCGCGGTCAAAGAAGCTCTGGCCGCCCGAGACCTTGTAGGGGATCTGCGCCTTGCGCAGCGCCTGCTCGAACACGCGCGCCTGGTGGTTGGCCCGATAGAGGACAGCGAAGTCTTTCCACTCCTTGTGCACGCCGCCACCCGCGGCGTCCGGCGCGAAGCCGGCTCGGATGGACTGGATGCGGGCTACGGTGCGTTCGGCCTCGTGCTCCTCGTTATCGCAGTCGACGATGCGCACCGGCTCGCCCTCGCCCAGTTCGGAGAACAAGGTCTTGGGAAAGAGCTTGGGATTGGGTTGGATGACGTTGTTCGCTGCGCGCAATATGGCGCTGGTGGAGCGGTAGTTCTGCTCCAGCTTGATCACCTTCAGCTGCGGGAAGTCCTGCGGTAGCTTCTTCAGGTTGTCCAGGGTGGCGCCGCGCCAGCCGTAGATGGACTGGTCGTCGTCGCCCACCGCGGTGAAGCGGCCTCGCTCGCCCACCAGCAGCTTGAGCAGTTCGTACTGCGTGGCGTTGGTGTCCTGGTATTCGTCCACCAGCACATGGCCCAGGTCCTGCTGCCACTTGGCCAGCACCTCGGGATGGTTCTGCAGCAGCTTCAGGGGCAGGCCGATCAGATCATCAAAGTCCACGCTCTGGTAGGCCACCAGGCGCTCCTCGTAGCGCGCCATGATGCGCGCCATCACGCGTTCGTTGTCGTCTTTGGCCTGGCTCTCGGCCTGCTGCGCGTTCAGGCCCATGTTCTTCCACAGGCTGATGGTCCATTGCCACTGGCGTGCGGTGGCGGCGTCGGTGGTGCCTCCAGCGTCCTTCAGGATGGAGGTCACGTCGTCGCTGTCCAGGATGGAGAACTGGGGCTTGAGGCCCAGCGCCTGGCCGTCCTGGCGCAGCATGCGCACGCCCAGGGCGTGGAAGGTGCAGATCACCACGTCCTTTGCATCACGCCCGATCAGGCCCTTGGCCCGTTCGCGCATTTCTGCGGCCGCCTTGTTGGTGAAGGTGATGGCGGCGATGCGCCTGGCCTCGAGGCCGCTTTGTATGAGGCGCGCGATCTTGTGCGTGATCACCCGCGTCTTGCCCGAGCCCGCGCCGGCTAGCACCAGGCAGGGGCCGTGTAGGTAATTGACGGCTTCCTGTTGCGCGAGGTTGAGACCGGACATCGGGGGAGGAGAGAGGGAGAAGCAGGCGAAAGCGGCGAATGATAGCGGTCCGCCTTCGAGGGCGCTCGCGCTGTCCCCCGCGTGCCAGCAGGCACTCGGGCCATGGTGGGCGCTGCGCCGACAATACGGGGGTGCTGGACGTCTTGAAAGTCACCTTCCCGTTCTTCGCGCTGGTCCTGTGCGGCTACCTTGCCGCGAGCCGTCGCCTGCTGCCGCTGGAATCGATCGGCGGCCTCAACACCTTCGTGCTGTATTTCGCGTTGCCCTGCATGTTGTTTCGCTTCGGTGCGAGTTTGCCGGTGGCACGCCTGTTCGATCCTGCGGTGGTTGTCGTGTGGCTGCCCTGTGCGTTGCTGATGGTGGCGGTCACGATCCGCGCCAGCCTCAATGGCCGCATCGGCTGGAATGACGCCTCGTTTGGTGCACTGGTCGCGGCCTTTCCCAACACCGGGTTCATGGGGGTGCCGCTGCTGGTGGCCCTGCTCGGGCCTGGGGCGGCCGGGCCTGCCATCGCCACACTCCTTCTGGACCTGGTCGTCACCAGCTCCCTGTGCATTGCCCTGTCACGCCTGGATGGCGCCGGCCACGGGGGCGCCGCCGCGGCGGCGGCGGCTCGCAAGGCCTTGCAAGGGGTGGCCCTGAACCCCATGCCCTGGGCCATCTTGCTGGGGGGGCTGGCGTCCGCGCTGGGCCTGGAGCCTGTCCCGCCCCTGGCCGCCACCATAGGCCTGTTAGGGGACGCCGCCTCGCCCGTGGCCCTGTTCACGATCGGGGCGGTGCTGGCGCGTTCGCAGCACCAGGCGGCCCAGTCCCGCGCCACCCTGCCGCTGCGCGATTACCTGCCGGTGGCCCTGGCCAAGCTGCTGGTCCACCCGCTTTTAGTGCTGGCGGCGGGCACCGGGGCGGTGGCCTTGGGCCTGCCGCTGGACCCCTTGGCCCTGACCGTGCTGGTGCTGGTGGCCGCCCTGCCCAGCGCCAGCAACGTCTCCCTGCTGGCCGAGCGCTTCGCTGCCGACACGGGACGCATCGCCCGGATCATCCTGGTGACCACGGCCGCAGCGTTTTTCACGTTTTCGGGGGTCGTGGCCCTCATGGCCTGACCCGTCCGGGCCGGCGCGGGATGCGCCGAGTGAAGACGGAGGGCGTTGGGCCTACAATGGCGGGTTACGGGCAGCCCGGTGCCGCGCGCGCCGGCCGTCCCCCGCAGATCCTCGCGTCCGCCCCCGTCCGCCTACCAGGCATCCGGCAGCAAGGGTTTGCACGTTTGCGTTGCAAAGGTTGCTGATGGCCAAGGAAGAATTGATTGAGATGCGCGGCCGCGTGGCCGAGGTTCTGCCGGATTCGCGTTACCGCGTGATCCTGGAGAACGGGCACGAGCTGATCGCCTACAGCGGCGGCAAGATGCGCAAGAACCACATCCGCATCATCGCGGGTGACGACGTCACGCTGGAACTCTCGCCCTACGATCTGAACAAGGGCCGCATCATGTTCCGCCACCTCCCGGATCGCGCCGCGCGTCCGAATCCTGCGCCCACCTACGGCGGCAACCGCCGCTGACCTCTCTTAAGGCCGGCTGCACGCCGGCCTTTTTGCTTCCCGCTTGCCTGACAATGGCTCTATGCCCTTGTCTCGCGTCGCCTTGATTGGCGCGCCCACCGATGTCGGTGCAGGCGTGGCCGGCGCGTGCATGGGGCCCGACGCCTTGCGGGTGGCCGGATTGCGGCAGGCGCTTCAGGCTTGTGCCTGCGAGGTCACGGACACCGGCAACCTTTGCGGCCCACCGCGGCCGCCGATGACGTCCCAGGGGCGCGGGCCGCACCACGTAGCGGAGGTCGTCGCCTGGAACCGTGCGGTGTTTGAAGCCGTCGACCTCGCCTTGGCGCGGAGGGAGCTTCCGCTGGTGATGGGGGGCGACCACTGCCTGGCGATCGGCTCACTCAGTGCCGTGGCCCGCCACTGCCGGCGCGAGGGCCACCGTCTGAAAGTGCTGTGGCTGGATGCGCATGCCGACGTGAACGACGCCGCCTCCAGCCCCAGCGGCAACTTGCATGGCATGCCTGTGGCCTGCTTGCTCGGGCGCGGACCGGCGCCGCTGGTGGGGTGGAGCGGCGAACCTGCGGCCCTGCAACCGGCGGATATCGCCTTCCTGGGCATACGCAGCGTAGACGCCCAAGAGCGCGCCACCATCGCGCGCCTGGGCCTGCAAGTGTTTGACATGCGGCACATCGACGAGCACGGCATGCGGCACACGGTCACCGAAGCCCTGCAAGGCGTGGGCGAGGACACGCATCTGCACGTGAGCTTCGATCTTGACTGTCTGGATCCGGCCGAGGCGCCAGGCGTGGGCACTGGTGTGCCCGGCGGACCAAGCTACCGCGAGATGCAACTGTGCATGGAGATGATCGCCGACACCGGCCGCCTGGCGTCGCTGGACGTGATGGAGATCAACCCTGCGCGGGACGTGCGCAATCGCACGGCCGAACTCGCGGTGGATTTCGTGCGCAGCCTGTTCGGTGCGAGCACGCTGGCGCGCTGAGCGTGACGCCAGCGCTGTGTGACTCCGGCGCTCACGGGCCTTCGTCGCTGTCCACTCCGTCCGGGGCGTCGTCCAGGTCGGTGTAGTCCGCGTCCTCGCTGGTGATGCCAGCGTCTGGACCCGGTTCGCCCGGGGTGTCGTCGGGGCCCATGCGCACGATCCGGTCTGGCAGGATGTCCGCGCCTTCCTTCCCGTCGACGCCGGTCACCACGCCACGTTCGCCTGTACCGCTGGAGTCGCTGTCGCCGTGGATTTCCTCCGTGCCCAGGGCGTCACTGCCGCTGTCGGAGTTGTCGCTGGGACCCAGCAGGTCACTTCCGCGGCCGCTGGGTTGGATCGGTGCCCGGTCGGCACCCAGGATGCTGCTGTAGGTCATGACGCGGGTTCCTCCGGGCGCGATCCTGTGCGCGCACCGGGCCGCCTGGGGTGGGACAGGAGCGGCTGTCGCCGTCCGACGATGCGCCCTCGAGCGCTGTCCGCTGCGAGGAGCGTTCCGCACTTCGGGCGGCATGCCGCTTGCCGTGGTCTTTGGCCCCCTTCGGCTTTTCCAACTTCGGAGATTCCTATGGCTCAATCGGACACATCCTCCCCCACGCCGTTCCGGCCCGCGCAACCGACTCCGCTCTATGCGCTGGACTGGATCTCCCTGGTCCTAATGGTCATCGGGGGGATCAACTGGGGTCTGGTCGGCGCGCTCGACCTGGATCTCGTGGCCGTCCTGCTCGGCCCGGGCACGATGGCCTCGCGCGTCGTGTACATGGTGGTCGGGATCGCTGCGATCTACGGCGTGATCCTCATGGCGCGGCTCGGGCGTAGCGCGACGCGTTGATCCTTGTCGCAGCCGCTGCGTCCGCGTCGCGTCCGCGACGTCGGTGGCGGGGCGCTAGCATGGCGGTGCCGCCGTATTTGTCGGGATCGCCATGACCTACCTGCTCGCCCTGGACCAGGGCACCTCCAGCTCCCGCAGCATCGTGTTCGACGCCCAGGGCCGCATCGTGGCCGTGGCTCAGCGCGAGCTGCCGCAAAGCTACCCACAACCGGGCTGGGTCGAACACGATCCCCTGGGCATCTGGGAGGGCCAGCTGACCATGGCGCGCGAGGCGATCGCCCGCGCCGGCTTGCGCGCCGCCGATATACGCGCACTGGGCATCACCAACCAGCGTGAGACCACGGTGGTGTGGGAGCGGGCCAGCGGCCGCCCCATCCATCCTGCCATCGTGTGGCAGGACCGTCGTACCGAGCCCTTGTGCGCACGCCTGCGCGAGCGGGGTTGGGAAGCCCGTATCCGTGAGCGCACCGGCCTGGTGGTGGACGCGTATTTCTCGGCCACCAAGATCGCATGGCTGTTGGAGCAGGTGCCCGGTGCGCGCGAGCGGGCGCGTCGCGGCGAACTGGCCTTCGGCACCATTGACAGTTGGCTGCTGTGGCAGCTGACGGGCGGCGCGGTGCACGCGACCGATGTGAGCAACGCCTCGCGCACGATGCTCTATGACGTACGCCGCCACGCCTGGGACGAGGAGCTGCTGGGGCTGCTGGACATCCCTCTGGCGATGATGCCCGTGGTGCGGCCTTCAAGCGCCGACTTCGGTACGACCCGCGCCGACCTGCTCGGCGCTGCGGTGACCATCGGCGGCATCGCCGGCGACCAGCAAAGTGCTTTGTTCGGGCAGGCCTGCTTCGACCCCGGCATGGCCAAGAACACCTACGGCACGGGTTGCTTCATGTTGATGCACACCGGCACGCATTTCCAGGCGTCGGCCAATGGCCTGATCACGACCCGCGCTGCGCAAGCGGGCAGCACGCCGGGTTATGCGCTGGAGGGCAGCGTGTTCGTCGGTGGCGCGGTGGTGCAGTGGCTACGCGATGGCCTGCAGGCGATCCGCAGCAGCGCCGAGGTCGAGGCCCTGGCCGCCAGCGTGCCCGATGCGGGTGGCGTCTCCTTGGTGCCGGCCTTCACTGGCCTCGGGGCGCCTTACTGGCAGCCCGAAGCGCGCGGCACCATCACCGGCCTCACCCGCGGATCGACGCTGGCGCACATCGCGCGCGCCGCGCTTGAGAGCATTGCGTGTCAGAGCGCCGCCTTGCTGCAGGCGATGAGCCGCGACGCGCAGGCCGCGGGCGGAGCGCCCCTGGCGCAGCTGCGCGTGGACGGCGGGGCCAGCGTGAACAACCTGTTGATGCAGTTCCAGGCCGATCTGCTGGGGATTCCGGTGGTGCGGCCCGCGATCACGGAAACCACGGCATTGGGCGCTGCTTGGCTCGCAGGCCTGGCCGCTGGCGTGTATGGCGGTGAGTCCGACCTGCGCGCGCTGTGGCGGGCCGAGCGTACCTTCGAGCCCGCGTGGGACCGCGCTCGTGCGCAGGAGCGCATGGCGCAGTGGGAGCACGCCGTGCGCCAGGCGACAGCCACCTGAGGCGGCGCACGCTGCGCCTCTGGGTTCAGGCCGCGTTCTTGACCGGTCGCTCGCCGAAGATGGCGGTGCCGACCCGAACCATCGTGCTGCCTGCGGTAATGGCCGCCTCGAGGTCCGAGGTCATGCCCATGGAGAGCGTGTCCAGGCGGCTGCCTTGCGCGCGCAATGTCTCGCTCAGGAGAGGGTCTGCGCGCAGTTGCTCGAACAGTGCCCGCGCCCGCTCGTGCACCGCGCGCTGCGCCTGGACGTCCGGTGTGGGCTCGGGGATGGTCATGAGCCCGCGCAGGGCCAGGCCCGGCAGGGCTGCGACCTCGCGCGCGAGCAGCAGTGCCTCGCCGGGCGCCACACCGGCCTTGTTGGGGCCCCCGTCGATGTTAACTTGGAGGCACACATTCAGCGGTGGCCGCTGCGCAGGACGCTGCTGCGAGAGCCGCTGCGCGGTCTTGAGGCGGTCCACGGTGTGGGCCCAGTCGAAGTGCTCGGCGACCAGCCTCGTCTTGTTGCTTTGGATCGGCCCGATGCAATGCCATTGCAGCCCCGGGACCTGCGCGGCCAGGGCGGCCATCTTGTCGACCGCTTCCTGCAGGTAGTTTTCCCCGAAGGCGCGTTGCCCGCAGGCCGCGGCGTCGCGCACCGCCTGCGGCCCGAAGGTCTTGGACACGGCCAATAAGGTGACCTGCGACGGGTCGCGCCCCGCCGCTTGGCAGGCCTGGGCGATGCGAGCGCGCACGTGTTCAATATTTAATGAAATGGTATTCATAATGGCCGTTTGCGGATCTCCACCGAACTTTTCGTCCTTTCATGAACATCAGCCAGCTGCTCGCCTTCAGTGTCAAGAACAAGGCCTCCGACCTGCACCTGTCTGCCGGCCTACCCCCGATGCTGCGGGTGCACGGTCAGGTATGCCGCATCAACGTCGAGCCGCTGTCGCACGAGCAGGTGGGCGACATGCTGGCCGACATCATGACTGAGCCCCAGCGGCGACAGTTGCAGCAGACCCTGGAGTGCGATTTTTCCATCGAGGTGGCCGGTCTGTCGCGGTTCCGGGTCAATGCCTTCCACCAGAGCCGGGGTGTGGCCGCGGCGCTGCGTACGATTCCAGCCCGTGTGCTCACCCTGCAGGAGCTGGGCGCGCCGGCGCTCTTTGCCGAACTGGCCCTGCGGCCGCGGGGGCTGGTGCTGGTGACCGGTCCCACCGGCTCGGGCAAGTCCACCACGCTGGCGGCCATGGTGCACCATCTGAATGAGGCCGTGGCCGGTCACATCCTCACCATCGAGGACCCGATCGAGTTCGTCCATGAACCGCGCAAGTGCCTGGTGAACCAGCGCGAGGTCGGGCCCATGACGAACTCCTTTGCCATCGCCCTGCGCGCCGCCCTGCGCGAGGATCCCGACGCCATTCTCGTGGGCGAGCTGCGTGATCTGGAGACCATCCGGTTGGCCCTGACCGCCGCCGAGACCGGCCACCTGGTCTTTGCCACGCTGCACACGGCCAGTGCCGCCAAGACCATCGACCGCATCGTCGACGTCTTCCCCGCCGAGGAAAAGGAGATGGCGCGCACCATGCTGGCCGAGTCGCTACAGGCCGTGATCGCCCAAACCCTGTGCCGGCAGGCCGATGGCGCGGGCCGGGTCGCGGCGCACGAGATCATGGTCGCCACCGCCGCCATCCGCAACTTGGTGCGGGAAAACAAGGTGGCCCAGATGTATTCGGCGATGCAGACCGGCGCCAGCGCTGGCATGCAGACCCTGGACCAGGCCCTGGCCGACCTGGTGCGCCGTCGCGTCATCACCCCGGCCGAGGCGCGTTCGCAGGCCCGCCATCCGGAGAATTTCCCGGGTTGAGAGCTCGGGCGGGCTTGAGGGGCGGGCTTGAGTTTCGTACGGAGGGACAGGGAATAGCGCCTTCGATTAAGGTCGGGGCATGAGCACCACCAACCCCAAAACCTACGAAACCGTCCCGCCGCGCAAAGTGGCTTTCCTGGGCCTGGGCGTCATGGGCCTGCCCATGGCCGGCCACCTCGCGCTCGCGGGCCACGATGTGACGGTCTACAACCGCACGCTGGCCAAGGCGCAGGCCTGGGCCGCCGAGTTCAAGGGCCGCGCGGCGGCCACGCCCCGCGAGGCAGCGGCGGGTTGCGACATCGTGTTCTGCTGCGTCGGCAACGACGACGACCTGCGTTCCGTGGTGCTGGGCCCCGATGGCGCGCTGGCCGGCATGAAGCCTGGCGCGATCTTCGTGGACCACACCACAGCCTCGGCCGATGTGGCGCGCGAGCTCTATGCAAAGGCCAAGGACAAGGGTCTGGCCTTCGTGGACGCCCCGGTGTCGGGCGGCCAGGCGGGTGCACAAAACGGCCTGCTGACGGTGATGTGCGGCGGTGACGCCCCTGCCTTCGACACGGTGCGCCCGGTCGCCATGGCCTACTCGCGCGCGTTCACCCTCCTGGGCGAAAGCGGCGCGGGTCAGTTGGCCAAGATGGTCAACCAGATCTGTATCGCGGGTCTGGTGCAGGGGCTCTCCGAAGCCATTGCCTTCGGCCAGAAGGCCGGCCTGGACATGAACCAGGTGCTGGACGTGATCGGCAAAGGTGCGGCCCAGAGCTGGCAGATGGACAACCGCGGCAAGACCATGATCCAGGACAAGTTCGACTTCGGCTTCGCGGTCGACTGGATGCGCAAGGACCTGGGGCTGGTGCTGGATGAAGCCAAGCGCAACGGCGCGCGCCTGCCGGTGACGGCGCTGGTGGACCAGTTTTATGCCGACGTGCAGGTCATGGGCGGCCAGCGCTGGGACACCTCCAGCCTGATCAAGCGCCTGCGCTGAGGCGGCGGTCTGCCCTGGCGGGCAGGCGTGCGTGACTTACTTCGCGGCGCTGGCAGCCGGCTGCGCGGTGGCTGCGGGCGCCGGCGCCGGTGCCTTGGGCGTGATGCGCGCCAGTTCTTCCTCGGTGATGATCTCGAAGGCCCGCACGAGGCGAGTCACTCCGCTGACCTGGCGCACCAGGGCGGTGGCGCGGTCGGCTTCGCGCTGCGTGACGCGCCCCATGAGGTGGACCGTGCTGCGCTCGGTCACCACCTTGAAGGCCGTCGCTGTGAGGTCCTTGGCGTCGACCAGCGTGGCCTTGACCTTGCCGGTGATGTAGGCGTCGTTGCCACGCTGGGTGAGGGAGCTGGGGCTCATGATGGCCAGTTCATTGATCACGCTGCGCACGTTGTCCACCTTGCTCACCACCTGCTCGGCCAGCTGCTTGCTGGCGGCGTCGGGTACTTCGCCAGTCAGGAGCACCCGGCGGTTGTAGCTGGTGATGTTGATGTGAGCGCGCGAGCCGAAGTTCTCGCCCAGGCGGCTGCCGGCGCGCAGTTCGATGGTCTCGTCCTCGAGCTGGGTGCCAGAGGTGCGGCGGTCTGCCACCACCAGCGAGCCCATCGCGGCGCCCCCGAGGACCAGCGGCGCGCAGCCGGAGAGGGTGGTGACCAGCACAGTGGCCGCGAGGGCGGGAAGGGCGAGGCGTTGCAGGGTGTTCATGGTGTGGGCTCCTGTTCCTGGTCTCCGAGTAATTGGCTGTCCACGCCGTCGCACAGGCAGTGCAGCGCGAGCAGGTGGACTTCGTGGATGCGGGGCGCGCGGTCATGCGGCACGCAGATATTGACGTCGGTCTCGCGCAGGGCCTGCACCAAGCGGCCGCCACCGTGCCCGGTCAGGGCCACGACCGACATGTCGCGCTCATGGGCGGCTTCGACGGCGGCCAGCACATTGGCACACTGACCATCGACCGACAGCGCCAGCAGCACATCGCCTGTCTGGCCCAGGGCGCGCACCTGGCGAGCGTAGACCTGGCTGAAATCGTGGACGGTGCCCGTGCCCGTGATGAGAGCGGTGTCGGCGTTCAGGGCGATGGCCGCGAGCTCGGGCCGTTCGCGCTCGAAACGACCGACGAAGCGCGAGGAGAAATTCAGGGCGTCAGCGGCGGCCCCGCCGTTACCGCAGGCCAGCACCTTGCCGCCGCTGGTCACGCAGGCCAGTACGGCCTGGATAGCGTCGACGATGGGCTTGGTCAGCGACTGCGCGGCCTGGTATTTCAGGTCGGCGCTGTCGATGAAATGCTGTTGGATCCTTTGTTCAAGCATCGTAGGGGATCATAACGCCCGGTAGCGCTCAGGCCGCGTCGAAGGCTGCCTTCAACCACTCGATATGTGCGCCGTCCACGGCCACTACATCGAAGCGGCAGGGAGGTGGTGCGGGCAGCCGCATCAGGAAGTGGCGCGCTGCGAAGACGATGCGCCGGCGTTTGACCGCGCCTACGCTGGCGGCGGCGCCGCCGAAACGGTTGCTGGCGCGCTGGCGCACCTCGACGAAGACCAGCGTCCCGTCGGTATCGCGCAGGATCAGGTCGACCTCGCCGCCGCCGCGCCCCGGCGTCCGATAATTGCGCACAACGAGCCGCAGGCCCGCGCGGGCCAGGTGTGCCAGGGCCAGCGCCTCGGCCGCGTCTCCCTTTTGCTTCGTGGTCGTGGCTTGTTTCGCCAGGAGTTTCATGTCCGCTTCCTTCGCCTCCGCCCTGAAGGCCGCCCGTGAGGCGGCCGGCTCCCAGAATTACCCGCAGGGGGCACTCTATGTCGTGGCCACGCCGATTGGCAACCTGGCGGACATCAGCTTGCGCGCGTTGCACGTGCTCGGGCTGGTCGATGCGATCGCCTGCGAGGACACGCGTCACACGCAGTCCCTGATGCGTGCACTGGGGGTCGACCGGCCTGCGGGAGGCCTCATCGCGATCCACCAACACAACGAGTCCGAGGCCGCGCAGCAGGTGCTGCAGCGCCTGCAAGCCGGCGAACGCATCGCCTATACCAGCGACGCCGGCACGCCCGCGGTGAGTGACCCGGGCGCGCGCCTGGTGTCCGCGGTGCAGGACACCGGCTTGCGCGTGGTGCCCCTTCCCGGCGCCAGCAGCGTGACCGCGGTGCTCAGTGCGGCGGGAGCCGTGGCCGATGACGCTGGCTTCGTGTTCGGTGGCTTTCTGCCTGCGCGCGCGGGTGAGCGCGCGCAGGCCGTGCAGGCCCTCGTGCAGGAGCCGCGCGCGGTGGTGCTGCTGGAAGCGCCGCACCGCATCACCGACCTCGCGCAGGCGCTGGGCGCCCTGGGCGGGCGACGGGTGACGGTGGGGCGCGAGTTGACCAAGCAGTTCGAGCAGGTGCAGACGCTGGCCTGCGAAGCACTGGCGGGCTGGCTCGCGGCCGATGCCACGCGCACGCGCGGTGAATTCGCCCTGGTGTTGCACCCGCAGTCTCAGGCACGACCGGCGGACGATGGCCTGGCGCTGTTGGAGTTGCTCTTGCCCGAGTTGCCGGTGAAGACGGCGGTACGGATCGCGGCGCAGGCCAGCGGCGCGTCACGCAACGCCCTGTACGAAGCGGCCTTGCGCCTGCGCGGGGCTTCGGACGAAGGCTAGCGCAGATCCGACGGGACTCAGATGGACAGTGGGTCTACGTCCACCGCCCATCGCAGCAGCCCGGGTTCGCGCAAGGCATGCAAGGTGGGCTGCCAGGCCTGCAGGAACCGCTGCAGTGCCGGCCGCGAGGGGCTCTCCACCAGCAGCTGCGCGCGTTCCACGTTGGCGATGCGTTGCATGGCCATCGGCACGGCCGCATACATCACGACCTGGCCGGTCGGATCGAGTTCCTGCGCCGCGTCTCGGGCGGCGTTGAGGAAGGCCTGGGCCGCTTCCTGCGTGCGGGCTTCGGCGCGCACCAGGGCCTGAAAGGCCAAGGGCGGCATGCCGGCTTGTTGGCGCTCGGCGAGTTGGGCCGCCGCAAATGCCGGATAGTCGTGTCGCCGAAGTGCTGCAAACAGCGGGTGCGACGGGTTCCAGGTCTGCACCCACATCTCGCTGTGATCGGCCTGCGCGGCGTCGCGGCCGGCACGACCTGCGGCCTGCATCAGGAGGGCAAAGAGGCGCTCGGGCGCGCGAAAGTCGCTGGAGAAGAGGGCCGTGTCCGGGTTCACCGCCGCCACCAGCGTGATACGCCTGAAATCGTGGCCCTTGGTGACCATTTGTGTGCCGACCAGGACGTCCACTTCGCCCGCATGCACCTGGGCCAACTGCGCCTCCAGCGCGCCTTTACCGCGTGTGGAGTCGGCATCCATGCGGGCCACGCGCACCGGCCGGGGACCCTGTGCCAGTAGGGCGGCGATTTGTTCTTCCAGCTGCTCAGTGCCGCGGCCTACCGGCGCGATATCCACATTGCCGCAGGCGGGACAGGCGCGCGGCACCCGCTCGGTGTGGCCGCAGTGGTGACAACGCAAGGTGCGATCGATCTTGTGGAATACGCGAAAGGCACTGCAATGCGGGCAATCGCTTTTCCAGTCGCAGGCGGTGCACGCCAGTACGGGGGCGTAGCCTCGGCGATTGAGAAAGAGCAGCGATTGCTCGCCCCGCGCGATGCGCGCCTGGATCGCTTCGACCAGGGCCGGCGCCAGCAGCGTCCGTTTGGGCTGCAGGTTCATGTCGACCAGGCGCACCTGAGGCAAGGCGCCTGCGCCTACGCGCGCGGGCATGGCCAGTCGCTGATAGCGGCCGGTCTCGCTTGCCTGCCAGCTTTCCAGCGAGGGTGTGGCCGATCCCAGGAGCACCTGCGCAGACTCCAGCCGTCCCCGCAGCACCGCCAAGTCTCGTGCGGAGTAGCGTGCGCCCTCCTGCTGCTTGTAGCTGGGGTCGTGCTCCTCGTCGACGACGATCAGGCGCAGACCCGGCAACGAGCAGAAGACGGCCATGCGCGTGCCCAGCACGATGCGTGCTTGACCCGCGTGCGCCGCCAGCCAGCCGCGAAGGCGCTGTGCCGGCGTGAGGCCGCTGTGCATGGCCACCACCTGCGATTCGCCGAAGCGCTCGACAAAGCGCGCCATCAGCTGCGGGGTGAGGTTGATCTCCGGCACCATGACCAGCGCCTGGGCCTGTGCGCTGGCATGGAGCACGCGCTGCACCGCCTGCAGGTAGACCTCGGTCTTGCCGCTGCCCGTCGCCCCAAAGAGTAGGAAGGGGCCCGGGGCCTGGGCCATGCGGGCGAGCACCTCGTCTTGCTGCGCGGTCAGAGTGGGCGCGGCGCCAGGCGGGAGGTCGGCCTCCGCGGCGCCAGACCGGCGTTTGAGCCGGCGGGCCAGCTGGGGGGTGTCCAGGTCGCGCAGTTGGGGCGGCAGGGCCGCCAGCGCGACTTCGCCGACGCCCCGCTGGTAGTAGCTGGCAGCGAAGTCCACCAGTTGGCGCCAGGCCTGGCCCAAGGGCGCCAGCCCTTCCAGCACGCCAGCGATCGGTTTTTCGGCCATGGCATCCGGCAGGTCCGTGGCCGCGGCGGCGTCCCAGACCACGCCCAGCACTTCGCGTCTTCCCAGCGGCACCCGCACCAGCGTCCCAGGCGCAAGCGCAGACTCACTTCGATAACTCAGGGCCCCTCGGATCCCGCTGTGCGCAGGGGTGGCGATCACGACGGACAGGCGGTGCGACATGGCGAACCCAGCTTAGCGGCCGATTCTCAGGAATTGCGCAGAAGTCGCGCTTAAGTCCTTGAATCCAAAGCCTTTTACAACCCATCCAGAATTTCTGTGGATAACTTTGTTGATAGCCGCCCCTGGACCCGCGCAAGGCCTAGGAAAATCAAGCCTTCCGCTGGGGTGCCCGCAAAAACGGCAAATTGTGAAGCCTATATAAATCAATAACTTAGCTACGCACTGTCCCTTGCGGCCGCGCTGGGGCGGGCTGGAACTTTTTCTCGCGCCGCAGCACGGTTTTTGTGCATAAGTCAAGGGCGCTGCATCGGTTTTTGTCAGAAGTCGAGCTAGGGAAGCTCCGGAAAACGAAGGTTTCCTTTAGCGCTTGACAGCCTGGCGCAGGGCCCTGGAATGCGTGTGGACGGTCTCGACCAGGGCGGTCACGTGCTCGGGCGGTGTGTGCTGGCTGATGCCGTGACCCAGGTTGAAGATGTGCGTGGGGCCCTGCCCCTCGCCCTGGTGGGGCGTGCCGAAGCTGTCGAGCACGCGCCGGGCCTGCTCGGCGACCTGCTCGGGCGAGGCGAACAGCACGTTCGGGTCGAGGTTGCCTTGCAGGGCCTTGTGTGCGCCCACCTGCGCGCGGGCACGGCCCAGGTTGGCGGTCCAGTCCAGACCCAGCACCTCGCAGTCGAGCTTGCCCATGTCCTCCAGCCACAGCCCGCCGCCCTTGGTGAAGACGATGCGGGGAATGACGGCGCCTTCGTGCGTGCGTTTGAGTTGCGCCAGCACGCGCGCGGTGTAGGCCAGGCTGAATTCCTGGAAGCAGCCGTCGGCCATCACGCCGCCCCAGCTGTCGAAGACCATCACGGCTTGCGCACCGGCTTCGATCTGCGCGTTCAGGTAGGCCGCCACGGCGTCGGCGTTGACCTCGAGGAGTCGATGCATCAGGTCGGGGCGGCTGTACATCAGCGTCTTGACCAGGCGGTAGTCGTCCGAGCCTGCGCCTTCGACCATGTAGCAGGCCAGGGTCCAGGGGCTGCCCGAGAACCCAATCAGCGGTACGCGCCCGTTCAGGGCTCGGCGGATGGAGGTGACGGCGTCGAACACGTAGCGCAGCTTGTTCATGTCGGGCACGTGCAGGGCCTTGACTGCGGCTTCGTCACGCACCACCTTCTCGAACTTGGGGCCCTCGCCCATCGCGAAGCTCAGGCCCAGCCCCATCGCGTCGGGCACGGTGAGGATGTCCGAGAAGAGGATGGCGGCATCCAGGGCGTAGCGGTCCAGGGGCTGCAGGGTCACCTCGGTGGCGTAGTCCACGTTGGTGGCCAGGCCCATGAAGCTGCCGGCCTTGGCGCGCGTGGCGCGGTACTCGGGCAGGTAGCGTCCGGCTTGGCGCATCAGCCATAGCGGGGTGTAGTCAGTGGCCTGGCGCAGGCACGCGCGCAGGAAGCGGTCGTTCTGGAGGGGTGCGAAGCTCATGCCCCCCATTGTGGCAGGGCCCGCAGGGGCTCCTGGAGCCGCCCGGCCGCAGCCTCCTGCAGCACGCTCGCTCAGAGGGTCGCCAACAGGGTGCGCACTTCGCTTGGAGAGAGCACCTCGGACAGCACGACCGGGGCGCGTCCTGGCGCGTACAGCACGTACACCGGTACGCCGCTGCGCCCCAGCGCTGCGAGGGCCTGTGTGATGGCGGGGTCGCGGCGCGTCCAGTCGGCCCGCAGCAGCACGACGCGTCGAACGCCGAAGTCGGCCAGCACTGCGTCGTCGGCCAGGGTGGTGCGCTTGTTGTACTGGCATGTGACGCACCAGGCGGCAGTGAAGTCCACAAACACCGGCCGCCCCGCCGCCACGTGCTCGCGCACGGCCTGCTCGGTCCAAGGCTGCCAGCGGTCCGAGGGCGCCGGCAGCGAGGCCGACATCGGCACAAGGCGCACCACGGAGGGACCCAAGATCCAGGCGCCCACCGCGGCGGCGGCCAGGGTCAGCACTGACAGCACCACGCGGGTACGGCCTTGCAGCGTGAACGTCCACACCACCGCCGACAGCGCCACGAGCAACGCGAGTAGCGCACCCGCGCCGTCGACGCTGCTTTGCTGCCCCAGCACCCACACCAGCCAGGCCACGGTGGCGAACATCGGGAAGGCCATCAGCCTGCGGAAGGTGTCCATCCAGGCGCCTGGCCGGGGCAGTAGCGCGGCGACGGCTGGCACCCAGCTCGCAGCGAGATAGGGCAGGGCCATGCCAACGCCGAGCGCAGCGAACACCATCAGCGCCTGGGTCGGTGGCAAGGTGATGGCCAGGCCCAGCGAAGCACCCATGAAGGGCGCGGTGCAGGGCGAAGCGATCGCGACGGCCAGCACGCCGGAGAGGAAAGCGTCGGCCACCGGATGTCGGGCCTGCAGCGTCGCGACGCGCGAGGGCAGCATTGCCCCGAACTCGAACACGCCCGCCAGATTCAGGCCGATCAGCGTGAACAGAGCGGCCAGTGCTGCGACCACCGCGGGCGACTGCAGCTGGAAGCCCCAGCCCAGTTGCTCGCCCGCGGCGCGCAGCGCCAGCATGGCGCCGCCCAGTGCCAGGAAGGAGCACACCACGCCAGCGGTGTAGGCCAACCCGCTGAGGCGCTGGCCGCGGCGGTCTTCGCCGTGGCGCGCAAAGCCCACCACCTTGACCGCCAACACCGGGAAGACGCAGGGCATGAGGTTCAGGATCAGCCCCCCCAGCAAGGCGCCCAGAAGGGCCATGGCCAGGGAGGTTGGGACGGCGTCCGCGCGCGCCGCCCCCGCGTTGCGCCGCAGTGCTTCCTCCAGCGCGGGTGACACGGCGGCCGGGGTGGCCACTGCGGGCCAGATGCCAGTCACAGCCAGTTCCGTGCGCCAGGCCTGCGTGCCGTCCGTGACCACCACGGGCAGCCCCTTCGGCGCGTCGCTGCGCTGCGCAGACAGCGGTAGCTTGGCGGTCCAGACCGCGCCGTCCCAGGCCTGCGTCCACGCGCCGGCGGGCTCGATGATCGCGGTCGTCTCGGGGAAGATCTCCAGGCGCTTGCCGCGCGCCCCCGCCGGCAGGCCCGTGATCGAGACCGACAGGTTCTGGCCGTCCACCTTGGCCGCCTGCGAACCTGCGCCCGCCAGCGCTCGCGGCTGCGCGTCCCACGCCGCCTGGAAGGCTGCGCCATGCAGCGCGGTGCTGCCTCGCACCGGCAGGCGCAGCGAGAAGTCGCCCTCTTCCGGGATGCACTCCTTGCGGCACACCAGCCAGTTGGCCTTGACCTTGATCTCCACTTCGGCACCCAGTGGTGCGAAGCCCGGCGTCACCGACAGTGGCACCGGCAGAAGCACCGTGCCCTCGTAGCCGTAGTTGGCGAGATTGCCCAGGGCAAACCTGCGCGGTGCAGGCCAGGCGATCTCGCCGGCGTTCACGCCCGCTGGCAGCCGCCAGGCCAGCGTGGTGGGCAGACCGGAATCACCCGGGTTCTTCCAGTAGGTGTGCCACTGCGGCTGGTGCGTGATCTGCAACCCCACCCAGATCGGCTTGCCGGGCGACACGCCCTCAGGGGCATGCGCGAGCAGCTCGGCGCGCACACGCTCGGTGGTGACGACGGCGCTGTCCTTGGCGATGGCGGTTGCCGCCGCACCCAATGCGAGGGCGCAGGCCAGGATCCGGAGCACGAGGGGCAGTCGCATGGAGGGTGAATGTCGTAGGGCCGGCAGACACCTGCGGGCGTTGGCCTGTCGCCAGGGGTGCGACGGCGTTGTCACGATGTTACCGAATGGCGCTGCAAGGCGATCAGGAGGCCGACGCGGTCGCTGGCAGCGGTAACGCCGTCTTGTAGCGAACCTGTTTGAGCGCGAAGCTCGAACGGATCTTCTCGACCCCGGGGATCGGCGTGAGTTGGTTCAGGATGAAGCGCTCCAGCGCCGCGATGTCGGCGACGGCCACGCGTATGAGGTAGTCGCTGTCCCCCGTCATGAGGTAGCACTCCATCACCTCGTCGTGCTCGCCGATGCGCCGCTCGAATTCCGCGAGTGCGGTCTTGGATTGCTCTTTCAGACTGATCGAGATGAACACCGACAGGCCCAGCCCCAGCGCCTTGGGGTCGGCCAGTGCCACGTAGCGCTGGATCACCCCCGCCGCCTCCAGCGCCTTGACCCGCGCCAGGCACGGCGAGGGCGACAGATGCACCCGCCGCGCGAGCGCCACATTGGTCAGGGAGCTGTCGGACTGAAGCTCGGAGAGGATTCTAAGATCGAGCGTATCTAGTTGCATTTTGTGCTTTGAAAATCAATTTAAGCAGTAGTTTATGCCTTAAAGCCGTCCAAGACGGTCTTTTTCAGGGCCTCATGCTTCGCCGTTTTTCCTACAGTGGCCCTCTCGCTGGAGCCTCCTATGACTGACCACAGCCTCTCCCGATTCCTGTCCGACGCCGTAGGCGACACCGACCCCGCCGAAACTGCCGAATGGCGTGACGCGCTGCGCTCCCTCGTGGCCTCGCAGGGCCCGGTGCGCGCCCGCTACGTCCTGGACGAACTCGCGGCCTTGGCGCGCGACCCGCACATCGGGTGGTCGCCCGAACTGGTCACGCCCTACGTCAACACCATCCCGGTCGATCACCAGCCCGTCTTCCCTGGTGACCTCGCCATCGAGGAGCGCCTGGCTTCCCTGATGCGGTGGAACGCCTTGGCCATGGTGGCCCGCGCGAACGCGGCTTATGGCGAACTCGGTGGCCACATCGCCAGCTACGCCAGCGCCGCAGACCTGTTCGAGGTCGGCTTCAACCACTTCTTCCAGGCTCGCCGCGAGGACCACGGCGGCGACCTTGTCTTCTTCCAGCCGCACAGCGCGCCGGGCGTTTACGCGCGCGCCTTCCTCGAGGGGCGCCTTAACGAAGCCGACCTTGCGCACTACCGCCAGGAGATCACCGCGCCCGCCGCCGGCGCGCGTGGGCTCTCGAGCTATCCGCATCCCTGGCTCATGCCCGATTTCTGGCAGTTCCCCACCGGCTCCATGGGCATCGGCCCCATCAGCTCGATCTACCACGCGCGCTTCATGCGGTACCTCACGCACCGCGGCCTGCTCGATTGCGCGGGCCGAAAGGTCTGGGGCGTCTTTGGCGACGGCGAGATGGACGAGCCCGAGAGCATGAGTGCGCTCACCCTGGCCTCGCGCGAAAAACTGGACAACCTGGTGTGGGTTGTGAACTGCAATCTGCAGCGCCTCGATGGCCCGGTGCGGGGCAACGGCCGCATCGTCGACGAGCTGGAAAAACTCTTTCGCGGCGCCGGCTGGAACGTCATCAAGCTGCTCTGGGGCAGCGACTGGGACGGCCTTTTTGCGCGGGACACCGAGGGCGCGTTGGCGCGGGCCTTCGCGCACACCGTCGACGGCCAGATGCAGACCTTCGCCGCCAAGGACGGCCGCTTCAACCGCGACACCTTCTTCGGTCAGAACGAGGCGCTGGCGCGCCTGGCCCAGGGCATGACCGACGAACAGATCGACCGCTTAAAGCGCGGCGGCCATGACCTGGTCAAGATCCACGCCGCCTACGACGCCGCCGCGCGCCACCGCGGCCAGCCCACCGTCATCCTCGCCCACAGCAAGAAGGGCTATGGCATGGGCAGCGCCGGACAGGGCCGCATGACCACCCATAGCCAGAAGAAGCTGGACGAGTCGGCCCTGATTGAATTTCGCAACCGCTTTAACCTGCCGCTGTCCGACGAACAGGCCACCACCCTGGCCTTCTACAAACCCGCCGACGACAGTCCCGAGATCCGCTACCTGCACGAGCGCCGCGCCGCACTGGGCGGGTACCTGCCAAAGCGTCACACCGCGGCGCCGGTGCTGCCCGTGCCCGAGGTGTCGGCGTACGCGCAGTTCGCCGTCGAGGCTGGCGGCAAGGAGATGTCCACCACCATGGCCTTCGTGCGCATGCTGGGCAACCTCTTGAAGGACAAGGCGCTGGGCCCACGCATCGTCCCCATCGTCGCCGACGAGGCCCGCACCTTCGGCATGGCCAACCTGTTCAAGCAAGTGGGCATCTATTCCAGCGTGGGCCAGCGCTACGAGCCCGAGGACATCGGCTCGGTGCTGTCCTACCGCGAGGCCCTGGACGGCCAGATCCTGGAAGAGGGCATCAGCGAGGCCGGCGCCATCGCCAGCTGGACGGCCGCTGCCACCAGCTACAGCGTGCATGGCGTACCCATGCTGCCGTTCTACATCTACTACTCGATGTTCGGCTTTCAGCGTGTGGGCGACGCCATCTGGGCCGCCGCCGACCAGCGCGCGCGTGGCTTCCTGCTCGGGGCGACCTCGGGCCGCACCACCCTGGGTGGCGAGGGCCTGCAGCACCAGGACGGCAGCAGCCACCTGGTGGCCGCCACTCTCCCCAATTGCAAGGCCTACGACCCCGCCTTCGCTGGCGAGATGGCGGTCATCGTCGACCACGGTATGCGCGAGATGCTGGTGGAGCAGCAGGACGTCTTCTACTACCTCACCCTCATGAACGAGAACTACGCGCAGCCCGATCTGCCTGCCGACGCGCGCGAGGGCGTGATCCGTGGGGCCTACCGGTATGCGACGTATGGTGAGGGCGCGCCGCGCGTCACCCTCATGGGGTCGGGCGCCATCCTCACCGAGGTCATTCGCGCAGCACAAGACCTGGCCGCCGAGGGCATCGCCTCCGAGGTGGTCAGCGTCACCAGCTGGAGCGAGCTCGCACGGGATGGCGTGCAGTGCGAGCAGCGCGCCCTGCGGGGCGAGGCCGACCCGGCGCCCTACCTGCAGCAGCTGCTGGCGCAGGGGGCGCGGGACGGCGCGGGTGCGGGCGCTCCCATCATCGCCGCCACCGACTATGTGCGCGCCGTGCCCGAGCAGGTCCGCGCCTTCCTGCCCGTGGGCCGGCCCTGCCTCACCCTGGGCACCGACGGCTTTGGCCGCAGCGACACGCGGGCCGCCCTGCGTGGCTTCTTCGGTGTGGATGCGGCCCACATTGCCCAGGCCGCCCGGCACGCGCTGGGGCAGGGGGGCCGATCGGCCTAAGATCGGGGGCATGAGCCGCCCTGTTCGTTATTGGTCCGACCTCAGCACCCTCGACTTCGCCCGGCGCCAGGCCTCGGGTGCCGCACAGCGCACCGTCGCCGTCCTGCCCGTGGCCGCGACCGAGCAGCACGGCCCCCACCTGCCGCTGAACGTCGACACCACACTGGCCGACGGTATCGTCGCCGCCAGCTTCGCGCACTTGCCTGAGTCGCTGGATGTCCTGTTCCTGCCCACGCAGACGGTGGGCAAGAGCAACGAGCACATTCGCTTTCCCGGCACCCTCACCCTCTCGGCTGAAACGCTCATACGTCTGTGGACCGAGATCGGCGAATCCGTGGCCCGCGCCGGCGTGCGCAAGCTGGTCCTGTTCAATGCCCATGGCGGCCAGGTCAGCGTGATGGATATCGTGGCGCGCGACCTGCGCACGCGCTGCGACCTGCTGGTGTACTCGGTGAACTGGTACGACCTGCCCCTGGGTGACGAGGTCCATGACCTCTTCCCACCCGAGGAACACCGCTTCGGCATCCACGCTGGCGAGATCGAGACTTCCATGATGTTGGCGCTCCAGCCCGATCAGGTCGACATGGCCCGGGCGCGCGACTTCCGCTCCACCTCGCAGGACCGGGCCGAGTCCTTCACCCTCCTGGGTAACGGCCGCAGCGCCAAGCTCGGGTGGCAGATGCAGGACTACCACCCCGAGGGTGCGGCGGGCAATGCGGCGCGTGCCACCGCCGACAAGGGCCGGGCCGTGGTCCAGGCCGCTGGCCGCCAGCTGGCCCTGCTTTTGCAGGAGGTGGACCGCCTGCCGCTGTCGACCTTGGTCGACCGCCCTCGCCTCGAAGACTGAGCGACGCACCCGCAACAACCCCCCTTGAACGTCTCACGCAGGCAGTCGCGTTAAGCTCACCGCATGCGGATCGAGACCTTGCGGCAACGCCTGCGCGCCCTGGGCGCGCGCCCTGCGCATGAAGAACGGGTGCTGCGTCTGTGGGTGCAGGCCAAAGCGCAGGACAGCGGCCGCCGCCGGGTCGAGGACTTCATGCCCCAGGCCCTGCGTGAGGCCCTGCCGCGGTTAGAGCGCGAGCTCGATGCCCTCGCCAGCCTGCGCTCCATCCACCCCGCGCAGGACGGCTCCGAGCGACTGCTGGTCGACCTGGCCGACGGACAAGCCGTCGAGAGCGTGCTCCTGCCTCGCGATGGTCTGTGTGTTTCCACCCAGGTCGGCTGCGCGGTCGGCTGCGTGTTTTGCATGACCGGGCGCGAAGGCCTCTTGCGGCAAGTCGAGAGTGCCGAAATCGTGGCCCAGGTGGTGCTTGCGCGGCGGCGCCGGCCCGTGCGCAAGGTGGTCTTCATGGGCATGGGCGAACCCGCCCACAACCTGGACAACGTGCTGGAGGCCATCGACCTTCTGGGCACGCAGGGCAATATCGGCCACAAGAACCTGGTGTTTTCCACCGTCGGCGACCCCCGCGTGTTCGAGCGCCTTCCCCAGGGTCGGGTCAAACCCGCGCTGGCGTTGTCGCTGCACACCACGAAGCTCGCCTTGCGCGAGCAGCTGCTGCCACGCGCTCCGCGCATGGCCCCCGAGGAGCTGGTCGAGGCCGGCGAGCGCTATGCGCGAGCCACGGGTTACCCGATCCAGTACCAGTGGACCCTGATCGAAGGCGTGAACGATGGCGACGACGAGGTCGAAGGCCTCGAGCGACTCTTGAAGGGCCGCTATGCGGTCATGAACCTGATTCCGTTCAACGCGGTCGAGGGTCTTGATTTCAGGCGCCCCTTCTGGGAGCGCGCCGCCGCGATGGCTCGCAGCTTGCATCGGCGCGGTGTCCTGACCAAGTTACGCCAGTCAGCGGGTCAGGATGTCGAGGGCGGCTGCGGGCAGCTGCGAGCCCGTGCGCAGCCCCCAGGACGCCACGTCATCGCGCTACAGCCCGCCCTGTGATGGAGCGCTGATCCTGCGGCATGCCGCAGGATGCCCGCGTCATGCACGGCGCTTTAGCGATTGCCGGCGGCCTTGCTGGCGCGGTTGTTCTGGCTGCGCGCCTGTCCGCCCTTGCGGCCAGCCTCGCGCGCCTCCTCTGAACTGAACTCGTGGGCCGTGCCCTTCTCGTGGGCCGCGCGTCCGCCCTGACTGGCGATCTCGCGTTGTCGTTGCGGGTCCATCGAGGCAAAGCCGCGGTTCGAGCTGCCGCCGCTCTTGCCGCCGGTGTTGCTGCTTGGGTTGCTGGAAGCCATGGTGGGTACTCCTTGGGTCATGCGTGGAATGAAATGAATCCATGACCAGCACCACACTGGCCATGCCATGCATTTGAGAGGCCGCAGCGACGCGGCACTCGTCAGGATGGGCACAAGAGCTACGTAGGACGCAGGCGCGTCGGTCAGGGCGCCCGCAGGCCGTCGGCCTCCAGGCGCGCCAGAAGTGCCGCGGCCCCGGCAGGGGCGCTCACGCTGGCTGCGTCGTGCTGCAGGCTCTCCAGCAGCCGCCCGATCGCGCTGGTCGAGGGCAGCACCGGGCCAAGGAAACGCACCTGGCCACCCTGCGCGATCAGGAGCGTGGGAAAGGTCTCCACATCGATGTCCCCCATGGCGTCTGCCTGGTCCTCGATGTCCACCCACGCGAAGCGCACGTCCGGATGGCGCGTGGCCTCCTGCGCCAGCTGCGGTCGCCACTCTCGGCAAGTGCCGCACCAGTCCGCGCACAGGCAGATCAACTGCCAGGTCGCCTGGTTCGAGGTGTCGGTGTGCGGGGCGGTCGTCATGGCAGGCTGCGTGCGCGCAGTGTAGCGGCGCCAGCGCCGTCCTCAGGCATAGGTCACCCAGTCCCGCCAGGGATCACCCTCCAGGTGTGCGATCCCGTTGTAGCTCACGAGCATGTGTCGCTTGGGTGTGAAGGCGAACTGCGTCACCGAGGTGTTTCGGATACGCAGATTGAGCTCGATCGTCGTCTCGGGCGGCGTCTGAAGCACGCGCCCCACTGCCGTCGAGATCGGGCCGCCGCTGCTCACGATCAACACGTTCTGCCCTGCGTGCTGGGCTCGCACATGGTCCAGGGCGCTGGTGACGCCTGCAACGAAGTCCGGGTAGGGGGGCATGCCGTGCGGGCTCACGACGCCCGCCATCCACTGCGCGAGGCCGTCACGTAGCAAGCGGAAATGCTGGCGGTACAACTCGGGGGTGTCGGGCCGTTGCAGCGGCTGTGGGTGGATTGCAGCGATCACCGCCTCGCTGTCGTATTCGTTCAGTCCGGGCCAGGCCAGCGGCTCGCTCGCCTGTTGCATGCCCTCCAGGATCCCGGCGAGCGTCTGCTGGTGGCGCTTGAGGGTTCCGATGATCACCGCGTCGAAGTGCAGCCCCTGCTGCGCGAAGTACTCGCCCAGACGCACGCTTTGCCTATGGCCCAGCGCGCTCAGTTGGTCGTAATCGTCGGCGCCGAACGAGGCCTGGCCGTGTCGCACGAGGTAGAGGTGTCCCATGCGCCAAATTGTGGTCAGCCCTTACACGCCAGGCCGTCGCCCGTGCGACTGGCAGGTCATTGGTTAGGTTGTTAAGTAGGTGGTTTGGTAGGCCGCCCCTGAGGCCCGCAGGCCGACGCCAGAAATTGCGCGCTGACGTCAGCGCAGGGTCACACGCCCCTTAGGCGTGTGCAGCGTGGCGGCAAGGCCTGGCGCACCATGTTTGACTGAGACATTGCGCAGGTCGATTGCCGCATAGGCCGCAGCCAGTTCGTGGTGCGCCGAGTGGGATGCCTCGAGCGACTCCAGCCAGATCGGCGCGCGCGGCATGTTGGCGCTGGGGTGGGTCGGCCCCCACTCGATCAGTGTGGGCAGCGTGCCATCAAGCAGGCGCGCGCCGTCATCTCGTAGGGTGATCTTCCAGCGCAATTGGCCTTGCGGTGTCATCCGCGAAGCTGGCAGGACCTCGCCGGGGTCCAGGCTCAGCGCCCGCCAGGCGTGCACGGCGGACGCTGCATCCGGTACGCGCGTCACGAAATGCGTCAGCTGCGGACCCTGTGTGGCGATACGTTCCCTTAACTCGGGCATATCCATATCGAACCAACGCCGGCGTGCCGGCGCAGGCCCCTGCGGATCGATGGCGATGATCTCGAGGTAGGCGTCTTCAAACGACGGGCTCGAGACCAGCAGCAGGCGATTGTGCGTTCCCATGAAGGCATGCTGGCCGCCGGGCCCGGGCGTGACGCCCAGGACTGCCTCGGACCACGCCACACCCGCTTCGAGCGAGTCCGCCATCACCACCAGATGATCGACGCAGGCCCTTCCCAGATTCACAGACGCACCTGGCCCTCGATGCAGGTGACCGACTGGCCGCCGATCCAAATCGTGCTGGGCGTGTGCGGGTCCTGGTCCACATGGACGCGTCCGGCGCGGCCCAGGGTCGTACCCTGGCTCGCGATGTAGCGCGCCGGCACCATTCCCGCGCCGATCAACCACTGCGCGATCGCCGCGTTCAAACTGCCGGTGACCGGGTCCTCGGCCAGGCCACCAAGTCCCGGGAAAAAGGCTCGTACCTCGAACGCGCATTCGCTGCCCGCAGGCCAGGGGCCCACGATGCCGATTTCCAGGCCCGCCAGTTGCGTGCTATCGGCACGCAGCGCCAGCACCTGCTGCGCCGAACGCAGCATCACGCCGCGCCACTGCGGCCCGTTGTCACACCATGCGTGCGCCACGATCTCGCCCCGCGCGAGGCCCAGGCCTGCTGCGATACGCGCCAGTTCGGCCTCCTCCAGCGGACCGCCGCGTCGCAGCGGCGGTGCTGCGAAGGCTAGCCGGTCACCGTCGCGACGTATGCGCACCAGGCCTACGCCACATTCCTGCACCACGCACTCGCCCTTGGGTTTGCCGCCAGCGCGCAGCCAGGCATGGCAGCTCCCGAGCGTCGGGTGACCCGCGAAGGGCAGCTCCCGGCCTGGGCAGAAGATCCGCAGCTGGTAGTCAGCCTCGGGGTGCTCGGGCGGCAGCACGAAGGTCGCTTCGGACAGGTTCGTCCAATCGGTGAAGCGCTGCATTTGCTCGGGGGTGAGACCGGTGCCATCAAGCACCACCGCCACCGGGTTACCCCGGTACGGCATGCTGGTGAAGACATCGACCTGCTGGAAGGGGCGCGCCAGGGTGGCGGGGGTCATGGGGTGGCGTCGTTTCGTTGGACCAGCATATTCTTTCCTATGAACACCGTGCCGATCACCGCCGCGGCAAACCCCAGTGTCATGGCATCGAGCGTTTCACCCAGGAGCGGTACGGCGAACAGCATGCTGAGAAAGGGCTGCAACAGCTGCACTTGGCTCACGCGCACGGTACCCCCTAGCGCCAGCCCGCGATACCACGCGAAGAATCCGATCCACATCGAGAACACCGACACGTAGGCAAACGCCCACCACGCCGAAGCCGCGATGGTTTCGGTGGGGAGTGTCCACAGCGCGATGGGCAGCGTCAGCGGCAAGGCGATCACCAGCGCCCAGCAGATCACATGTTCGGCTCGCATCCGCTGCGACAGCCGTCCGCCATGGGCGTAGCCGAGGGCCGCGAACCCCATGGCGACCAGGAGCAGGAGGTCGGCCGGATGTAGGGCCAGTCCCCCTGATCGCAGGATCGCGAAGCCCACCACCAGCGCGCTACCTAGCGCGGCGCAGGCCCAGAAACTGTTCGAGGGCCGCTGCCGCTGCAGGTAGGCGCCTGCAGCAGCGGTCGCGAGAGGCAGTACGCCTGCGATCACGCTGGCGTGCACGGCCTCCACGTGCCGCATCGCCAGGGACGTGAACAGGGGAAAGCCCAGCACCACGCCCGCCGACGTCAGGGCCAGCGGCCACCTGTCCTCGCGCTGTGGCCTCGGCGCCCGGGTCACCCAAAGGAACACGGCGGAGAGGGCGGCAGCCACGACGGCCCGGCCCATTGCCACGAATACGCCGGACAGTTGCGGTTGGTCGATTGTGCCCACCGCCAGCTTTGTCATCGGCAGGGTCATAGCGAACATCGCCACGCCGAGCAGGCCCAGCCACAGGCCACGGGTCGCGTCTGCATGCTGCGGCGTCGTCATACCGTGAGCATCCATGCCGCCGTCACCACCAGCACCAACCCCAGCACCCGGTTGAACCACAGCAGTCGCCGTCCCTGCGCGAGCCACCCTCGCAGCATGGATCCGACCAGGGCATAGGTGAAGTTGCTGGTGAACGCATAGAACACCATGCAGCCGGCGACGATGGCCAGACGCTCGCCCGTGTTCGTCGCGGGCTGGCCGTTGGCGTTCACCACCCAGCCCGCGGTCAGCGTGAGCGCGATCATCCAGGCCTTGATGTTCACGAACTGCAAGGCGACGCCCTGCACGAAGGTGACCTGCAGCCGACTGGGATCTGCCTGGGCCAGCGTGGTGGTCTGGTTCAATTTCCACACCAGCCATAGCAGATAGGCCACGCCCGCGAGCTTGATGGCCCAGCGCAGCGCCGGAACGCTGGTCACCAGCGCGCCCAGTCCCAGCCCGCACGCCAGGAGCAGCAAGGTCCATCCGGTGGGCACCGCCAGGCAAAAGCGCATCGCGCGGCGCAGGCCGAAGTTGGCGGCCAGTGCGGTGGACAGCGTGGTGTTGGGGCCCGGCGAGAAGCTCATCGCCGCGCCAAAAGCCATGAGGGCGAACCACTCGCTGGCATTCATCGGGAACCGTTCCGTGAGGCGAGCATCATGTGTGGAACTGTAATCGCCGCTGGGTCTCGCGCCCGTCCCCGCCTGCCGCCCTGGCGTCAGGCCGCGCCCAGTTGCTCCCAACGCTCTAAGGCGGACATCAATTCGTCTTCGATTTGCGCGCTTCGTTCGGCCAGTTGCGTTGCACGCGCGCCGTCCGTGCGGTACAGGCTGCCATCGGCCAACTCGTCCTGGATACCTTTCTGCTCCTGCTCCAGGGTCTCGATCAGGGCGGGCAAGGCGTCCAGTTCACGTTGTTCCTTGTAGCTCAGTTTTTTCTTCGAGTATGTGCTGGTGCCCGGACCGGCGCTGGCTTCTTGTGTGGGCGCCGTCTTGGCGGGCGTGGACGCGGCGCCCGCGGGTGACGGCGCGCCCGCTCCTTTCTGCGACAGCGCCTGGGCCCGCCGCGACTGCGTGAGCCAATCCTGCACCCCGCCCTCGTATTCACGCCAGCGGCCTTCGCCCTCGAAGGCGATCGTGCTGGTCACGACGTTGTCCAGGAAGCTGCGGTCGTGGCTCACGAGGAAAACGGTGCCGTCGTACTGCTGCAGCAGTTCTTCCAGCAGTTCGAGGGTGTCGATGTCCAAGTCGTTTGTGGGTTCGTCCAGCACCAGCACATTGGCCGGACGCGCGAACAGGCGCGCCAGCAGCAGCCGATTGCGTTCGCCGCCCGAGAGCGATCGCACTGGCGAGGCCGCGCGCGCCGGCGAAAACAGGAAGTCGCCCAGGTAGCTCTTGACGTGCTTGCGTTGGTTACCGATCTCGATCCACTCGCTGCCGGGGCTGATGAAATCCTCCAGCGTCGCGTCCAGGTCGAGCGCATTGCGCATCTGGTCGAAGTAGGCCACCTGCAGGTTCGCGCCCTGGCGCACCTGGCCGCGTGTGGGTGTGAGCTCGCCCAGGATCAACTTCAGAAGGGTCGTCTTGCCCGCGCCGTTGGGGCCGATCAGGCCGACCTTGTCGCCCCGCAGCACGGTGGCTGAGAAATCGCGCACCACCGTCTTGTCGCCGAAGGACTGCGTCACTTGCGTGAGCTCGCTCACGATCTTTCCACTGGGCAGGCCTGAGGCCACGTCGAGCTTGACGCGCCCTAGCGCCTCGCGCCGCGCGGCGCGCTGCCGGCGTAGCTGCTCGAGTCGGTTAATCCGACCCTGGGCCCGCGTGCGCCTCGCCTCCACGCCCCTGCGAATCCACACCTCCTCCTGCGCCAGCAGCTTGTCTGCCTTGGCCTGCACCACGCTCTCCTGGGCCAGCTGTTCTTCCTTCAGCGTTTGGTATCGGCTGAAGTTACCGGGGTAGGAGCGCAGTTGCCCTCGATCGAGTTCCACGATGCGCGTGGACACGCTGTCCAGGAAGGCGCGGTCGTGCGTGATCGTTACCACGCTGCCCTTGAAATCCAGCAGCAGGCCCTCCAGCCATTCGATCGCATCCAGGTCCAGGTGGTTGGTGGGCTCGTCCAGGAGCAGTACGTGGGGCCGCCTCACCAGGGCCTGAGCCAGGGCTACTCGCTTGCGCGTCCCCCCGGACAGCGTGCCCACGCGCGCCTCGCCATCGAGGCGCAGGCGCTGCAGGGTCTCCTCTACGCGCTGCGCCCAGGTCCAACCGTCCTGTGCTTCGATCTGCCGCTGCAGCGTGTCCAGGTCGCCCTGGCCCTCGGTGTAGTCGTCAATCAATGCCAGCAGGGGCGCCAGGCCGGCGCGTACCGCCTCGAACACGCTAGCCTGTCCATCCAACTGCGGCTCCTGGGCGACATAGGCAACCTGCAGGCCCTGCTGTAGCTGCAGCAGGCCGTCGTCAGGCTTCTCGAGTCCGCCCAGAATCTTCAGCAACGAGGACTTGCCGGCGCCGTTGCGCCCGATTAGACCCACCCGCTCCTGGCTCTCGAGGGCGAAATCGGTGTGGTCTAGCAGCGGCACGTGGCCGAACGCGAGTTGCGCGTTGGAAAGAGTCAGGAGTGCCATGGGGAGGGATTCGTGAGGCCGGCAAGGGTAGCACCGCGGTTTTGTGCGGCAGCCCAGCCCCTGTCGAGGCCCCTTGGCGGCCGGCGGCCACAGGGCGCCGGGTCGTAACAGTCCGAATGCGAGAGGAGCCTGCCCGATTCCGTGCAATAATGGAGGGCTTCGCTGCTTGCAGGGCGCGCCCTCTGGGTTGCTGCTGCTGCGGGTGAAATTTTTTCTTGTGATTTGACGCGGGGCTCAAAACCGTGTCATAATTCAAGGCTTCGCTGATCGCAGCGGGGGTGGGCCGCAGGGCTGGTGCTTCGAAGGTGTTTCGGGGGCTGGTTGCTGGTTTGGGGCTCTGAGTGGGTTCATTAACAATACACAGCCGATAAGCGTGGGCGTTTGGGTGGTGTTGCT
>JBEAZV010000055.1:0-34312 GCA_041159245.1 Pseudomonadota bacterium | reverse complement strand
CCGCCGCCATCCTCGAAGCGGGCAAGTGGATCGACGCGGGCCTGTCCAACAAGAATAAGATGGCCGAGACGGTGGCTGACAAGGCCTACGTCAACACCAGCGTGGACGTGATCAACCAGCGCATCCTGGGCCGCTACCAGAACGGTCTGGGCAAGACCTGGGACGACCCGAACCACATGAAGTTCTTCAACGACGGCGCGGTGAACTTCCCCTACCTGTCCGATGGCATGTGGTTCCTCACCCAGCACAAACGCTGGGGCTTGATCAAGGACCACCCCGACTACTTGGGCATCGCCCGTCAGATCAACCAGATCGACCTGTACAAGCAGGCCGCGGCGGCCGCCAAGGTCGCCGTGCCCAAGGAGACGATGCGCACCAGCAAGCTGATGGACGGCGTGGTGTGGGACGGCAAGGACCCGAAGAAGTACGCTGATTCGTTCAAGGTTCACGCCTGAACGGCGCACCAGGAGCACCTATGGTCAGCGCTGTTTTCCACGACCCTGCGGCCAGCCGCGATGCGGCGGCGGGCCCTGCCCCGGCGTCCTCCACGGCACCTGCGCCGCCCACCACGCGCGCTGCAGCCTTCAACGGGCGCGAGTGGGCGCTGCGCGTGCTGCCTCCTCTGCTCGGTCTGGGCTTTCTGTTCGGGCTGTGGGCTCTCGTTGCCATGGGCTCGGGCAAATCCATCCCGACGCCCTGGGAAACCTTCCAGCAAGCGCGCGAAGTATTCAGCGACCCCTTCTATTCCAAAGGCCCGAACGACCAGGGCGTGGGGTGGAACGTGCTCTCGTCCCTCAAGCGCGTGGCCCTGGGCTTCGGACTGGCGGCCGTGGTGGGCATCCCAGCGGGCTTTCTGATTGGGCGCTTTGACTTTCTGTCGCGGATGTTCAATCCCCTGATCAGCCTGCTGCGCCCGGTCTCGCCCTTGGCGTGGCTGCCGATCGGCCTGCTGGTCTTCAAGGGCGCCAACCCGGCGGCGATCTGGACCATCTTCATCTGCTCGATCTGGCCCATGATCATCAACACCGCAGTCGGTGTGCAGCGCGTGCCGGCCGACTACATGAACGTGGCCCGGGTGCTCAATCTGTCCGAGTGGAAGATCGTCACCACCATCCTCTTTCCCGCCGTGCTGCCCTACATGCTGACCGGGGTGCGATTGGCCGTGGGCACCGCCTGGCTGGTCATCGTGGCCGCCGAGATGCTGACCGGCGGTGTGGGCATCGGTTTCTGGGTGTGGGACGAGTGGAACAACCTAAACGTCAAGAACATCATCATCGCCATCTTCGTGATTGGCATCGTGGGCCTGCTGCTCGAGCTGGCGCTGATCAAGCTGGCCTCGGCGTTCACCTATGAGGAGGTCAAGTCGTGAACGAGAACCTCACCTCCAAATACATCCAGATCCAAGGCGTAGGCCAGACCTTCCGCACCGCACGCGGACCCTTCGTGGCCCTAAGGGATATCGACCTCTCCGTGGCCAAGGGCGAGTTCGTGGCCCTGATCGGGCACTCGGGCTGCGGCAAGAGCACGCTCCTGAACCTGATCGCCGGCCTCACCCGCCCCACCCAGGGCGCGTTGATCTGCGCCAACCGCGAGATCGCCGGCCCAGGCCCGGACCGCGGGGTTGTCTTCCAGAACCACTCGCTACTGCCCTGGCTCACCTGCTTCGAGAACGTCCACCTGGCGGTGGAACGCGTCTTCGGCGCCAACGAGACGCGTGCCCAGCTGAAAGCACGCACCGAAGCGGCGCTGGATCTGGTGGGGCTATCGCATGCGGCAGCCAAGCGGCCTGGGGAAATCTCGGGGGGCATGAAGCAGCGCGTGGGCATTGCACGCGCGCTGTCGATGGAACCGAACGTGCTGCTGATGGACGAACCCTTCGGAGCCCTGGACGCCCTGACCCGCGCCAAGCTGCAGGACGAACTCCTTCAGATCGTCGCCAAGACCCAGAGCACGGTGGTCATGGTCACCCACGATGTGGACGAAGCGGTGCTGCTGTCGGACCGGATCGTGATGATGACCAATGGACCGGCCGCCACCATCGGCGAGGTGCTGCAGGTGGACATCCCCCGCCCGCGTGACCGCGTCACCCTGGCCGAAGACCCGCGCTACATCCAGTGTCGCAAGGCGGTGATCGACTTCCTCTACACGCGGCAGTCGCATGTCGAGAAGACGGCCGCCTGAAATCATCTCCAGCGCGCCACCGTCGACCTTCACCCGGCTTTTCTTCCCTCGTTCCGGATCGTGGTGACCGCTGCTGCGGCATCGCCTGGCGCACCTTGGCGCCAGTCCTCAAGCATCCGGCGAAGCGTGCGGGGAGTCGGCAGCAAAAGGTTGGTATCCAGGCGATAAGTCGCCCACTCCGCACCGATCAGGCGCATGCCACGCATGTCCTGGTGATAGGTGCCGACATAGAGGTAGATCGTCGCTGCCACCGCCAGAAGCAAGGTATCCAGGGTCATCACGGGGTGCAACCAGAAGAAGAACATTAGGCAAGTGTGATGAGGAAAGCGTATGTAGCGCTTGATGCCTTCCTTGCGGACCTTGTAATACGCGGGCATTTCCTCGCCCGCGAGCTTGACGGCGACCTGCTTGACGCCCAGCCACTGCCAGAACGAGGTCGTGTATCTGAAACAGTAGAAGAAAAGGAAAAGCGACAACGCCAGACCAACAGTGCTGAGGTGATAAGCGAGTGATCCAGGAACAAACTGTAAAAGATAGACCCCGGATGGCCGCCAAAGGGCGAACCCGATGATGAGCGTGACCAAGGAGATCGCGCTGTAGACGATGTTCCACAGATAGATCGGAAGCACCCGCTCAAACAGCGCAATCGCCGTTTTCGTGGTGAGCAGCGAATGCTGTAAACCATAAGCCAGCACGATCGCAGCATCGACCAGAAACCAATTCGGCATATCCCCTCCTCAGGTGGAAAAACCAGCATTGCTCGCGCTACGAGCCTGCCAGCGAGCCAGCAGGACACCGAGGACCATCAAGCCGATCGGGTAGAGGATCATCCAGCCGAAACCCTGCATCAAGAAAATCCAGCCCGCCCCCGCAAGCGCACCGATCAGCCAATCCCACCACCGACTGGCGGCCCGCAAAAAGGCAATCACAGCCCCTCCGTAAAGAATGATGAAACCCTGGGTGGTCAGCAGGAACGCGTAGTGCTCGTCCACACTGAAGTGCCACATGCCCAAGATCACGATCGTGTACATGACCAGTGCGGCAAGCAGCATACGGGCGGGAATGCCTCTCCTGTTCACGGCCCCCAGACTCCGGGGCAGCAGCCCCAACTCCGCGGCCGAAAAGAAGGCCCGCGAGCTGCCGAAGACCCAGGAATTGGCGTTCGCCACCAAGATGAACACCATCACGACCAGGGCGGCACGACCCCAGGCTCCCTCAGGTAGCAAGGCGCCCACACCGTCCAGTCCGGACACATCCAGCCCCTGCCGGGCCCCGGCAAATACGGCCAACGCGAAGACGATGTAGATCGCCGACACCAAGGCAAAGCTGACCCAGTAAATCAGCGGAATGTTGGTCTCGGGCTTCTCGATCTCGGCAAAACCGAAGGTCATGTTCTCCCAGCCTTGAAATGCCCAGAAGACGATCGACATGGCCAGCCACGCCTGCGCGATCGGGATGTCGGCCACGACACTCCATGTCACTCCGTGGAATGCAGAGGAAATCGACGGGAATGTACGGATCGAGATGTAGCCGACGATCAGAAGTACAAGCGCGACGACGATCTTGTTCACCCACCCGAGTTTCTCGATACCTCGCAGGTTGATTGCCGTCGTGACACAGGCGAGAGCCAGGGCGCACGGCATGGCATACCGAGCCGCCTCGAGGTCAAGCAGCAGCGCGATGTAGTTGCCGCCGACAAGAAAGAATGCCGGCATGCCCGCAGCCAAGGTCCCGCAGGTGATCATCATGATCCCGGGGCGACTCCAGCGACCGAGCCCCATGCTTGCGTACAGGGAAATCCCCTCGGCAGACGGATGCTTCCTCCCGAACCACGAAAAGACGTGGATCAGGGGCGGCATGAGAAGCACGACCAGGCCCCAGCCAAGGAGCGCGGTCAACGGATTCGTAGCACTGATAGCAAGCCCCGGTAAACCGAACAGGCCAGAGCCGATGACCATGGAAACCGCGATGGCGATGCCGCTGACCGGCGAGATTTTCTTCTTCAACATGATGTGAGCTTTTCTGTCTTGGGAGACGGAGAAAACTGCAGAAACTCCATGGAGGCCGGGTTCGCATGAAGCCTGACCTGCCAGCCAGGCAGGTGTTCACGCAAACTGGCTTCCATTGCAGGCGCGTGCGCCTGGTCGGAGAGCACGATCGCTACCGATGCATTCAAGCGCCTTTCAGACTTTGAGAACGTGCCTTCGAAGTGATAAACAGGCACTTCCAAAGCGTGTAAGGCGCGTTCGACCTGGGTGCGGAATTCACGGTCGGACTCAGTCAGACCCACACGACCGCTGAAGCGCAGTACCGGATCAAGCGCCGTCGCCACGTCGAATAGGTCGCCCGTGTCGTAGCGCACCATGGGCATCAGGCCATCCCGCAGCCAGGTGACGACTAGCCGTTTACCTTCTTGCGCACTGGTGTCATGCAATTCGAAAATGAAGTCATCGAGGATCGGGTCGAACAATCCGTCATGTCTTCCAAGCATCAGCGTCGCCGCCTCGCTGGACCCGTAGACGAACGGCGCCACCAGCGCATCGCGCCTCATGATGCGCTTGAAGTGACGAATGCTTGAGCAGCTCAGTTCCTCCCCGGTCAGCAGCAGCTTGTGCAAGCACGGCGGCAACTCTTGCCCGGCGCTGGCGAACTCGTAGAGGACCTTGTAGGCAAGGCTGGGCGTAGTCATGATCGCAGTGATCCGGTAACGCGCGAGAACCTCGAAGATTCGCCGGTAGTCGCAAACGCGCGGGATGGGAAAGATGCGGATCTGCCCGATACCGAGGTGGCGCAGGGCGATCGAAGAAGCCTCGATGAAAGGACTGAGAACAGACGGGTGCAGGATCGCAACCCGGTCAACGCCCGCGTGTACGAAACGCCGGTAGGCGTTGGCTTGGTTTGCCGCATTCCAGGCCAGATCGCACGCTCCGCGCGGCGTCTGAAGCGCCCGTCCGGTAGTCCCCGAAGTCTCGCTAAAAAGGACGGCTGTCTCCAGCCAGTGCTCATCCAACTCGAGATGGCTCACCAGATCGTCCTTTGATAACACCGGAAGGGAAGAAAGCAGATCGACGAGGCTGCCATGCGCCGGCAGCGTGAGGTCGGGGTGAACCTGCCGCGCGCGTCTGTGAAGTCGCTGTGCAGCGGATTCGGCGTTGGAAGTCAGGATCATGGCGGTCATTTCACGCCGATCCAGCCAGGCTACCGCCATCGATCACCATAGCCGAGCCTGTGATGTAGACCGCGCCAGGACCTGCTAGAAACGCAATCGCCTCTGCAATCTCCTGCGGCTTCCCAGCACGCCCCAGGGGACGCGATCGAGCGGCTGCAAGCAGCGAATCCACTGACACACCCATCTCATGGGCCTCGCGCCGCAGCATCGGTGTGTCTGTATCGCCTGGGCAGACGCAGTTGATGCGGATTCCATCCGGCCCGTGGTCGAGGGCCATCGCCTTCGTCAGGAGCACCACACCGCCTTTGGATGCGCAATAAGCGGCGGCGCGGACGCCACCGGCGAGTCCCCAGCCGGATGCGACATTCACAATGTTTCCTCTTTTTCTGGGAAGCATCATCTTCAGCGCCTGGCGTGACATCAGGTAGACCGACCGGAGGTTGACATTGATGACGCGGTCCCATTCCTGCGCGTTGGTATCGATGATCGAGGACCTTCGCGTGATTCCTGCGCAATTGACCAGGGTATCGATGGGCCCGATCGCCTCGTTCACCTTGGAAAAGGTGGCAATGCAGTCGTCCTCGACCGCCACGTCCGCCTGCAGGACGAGCGCACGTGACAGGGCCTCGCGTGCCAACCCGTCCCACTGACAATCGACGGCGACGACCTGCGCCCCGCGATCAAGAAACATTTCGGCCGTAGCGCGGCCGATGCCGGACGCAGCACCCGTCACCAATACCGCGGGCTGAGAACCCCTGGATGAATGATCAGCCATAAAGCCTCTTTGCCGTATGGCCGTAGACGCGGTAGCGGCGATCGTCGAATGCAAGGTTGAGCGCCTTCCTGCTGGCATCGTGCGCGAGGGGCGAGACCCGGTGCAAGACCTCGGCCGCGTCCAGCAGGTAGCAGTCGCCCGGCTTGAAAGCGTCCGCGTAGAACCGCCCTCTTTTCCTGCAGATCTCGACGCCGGCCTCCACGTCCAGGCGCGGCTGGAATCCCTCTTCGCGAGACATCGTTTTCCAGCCGGGAACATATTCCAGACGCCCGCCCTGATGCTGCGCAGGGCTGTCCACGACAACGATGAAGGCATACCGCGGATCGTCGAGGTGCCAGCCGTGCGTGTCGCTTTTTCCATCAAGAAAGTTGACGACGAGGAATTCATCCTCGTGGGTCACGGCGTGGATATCTTCCCCTACGATGGACGATATCCAGGTGCGCAGCTCCCGGTTCGCGTACAAGTCGGCAATGATTTCGCTGCGTCTAACGACCTCTTTGCCACTCAGCACCGACATTCGTCGATCGGTGTTGAAGTCGGGCATGACGAAGTCGCGGCGGACTCGGGCGCTGTGAAGCCGCTCAATTTCCGACGATACCCTGCGAAACGCCTCAGGCACGAGGAAGCCTGGCAACTTGAGGTATCCGGTCTGCGCAAAGACAGCCCTGAATCGGCGCAAATCGGCAGGCTGGCTCCGGTAGTTGTCGGCAATGATGTCGGCAGGAAGGCTGCGCTGCTGCGACCCACCTTCACCGCACATCGACAGGCTCCGCCTCTTGGGTCAGTTCCGTTTGCAACGCGTCCCATAGAGCGACACGACTTTCGATCGCCGCTAACCCAGCGCGGTGGATTTCGGCCAGACGTGGCGGATTCTCGTGTGTGATGTGTTGAACGATACGTTCGGCAGCCGGACCGTGGCTTGCTCCATCGAGCTCGATGTGTCGCTCGAGGTAGTAGACAAAGGTCGGGGCCTCTTGCCGGGTGAGGCCCCAGGCTCCGAGCAGCGTCTTGAACATCTGAGGTATTGCGTCCTCGCGCCCGTAGAGAAATGCGCCCATCACCTCGAAGATCGAACCGCCCTTCGCGCATTCGATCGTCTCCTGCACGAACCGCTGTACGGGTTTCGGCGCATTCACCATGCCCAAGGCAACGTCGACTGTGATGCTGGACCTCACCAGGTCGATGAAGTACTCGATCTGCGAGGTGTCCGCCCCCACCTCACGCATGGCTGCGAGGTACAGATCAAAATGGCTCGCGTAACCACCTTCAGGTTTGGTGTCGCTTTCCTCGCCCAAGACGATTTCGTTCATCAGACGCGCAGCGTTGGGTCTGGCCGGCGGCGTCCAGGGGAGGTTGACTGAAGTGAATTCGTGCTGGAGCCGCTTGACAAGGCTCATGAAGTCCCAAACAGCAAACACGTGCCACGACATGAAGCGGCGAAGGTCGTCTCGGGAGCGCACCGACGCAAACAATGCGTGGGCCTTCAGTTGCGCGGAACGCTCCTGGAGCGTTGCGTACGAGTTTCCGCAGATTGGGTTCATTTTTTTCACTCCCTTGATTCACACGCGAGGCCGATTAAATTAGTTCTTTGGTATTGTTTTTGATCAATAAGCAGTGAGCAACAGCCGCGTTGCTTTTGCACACCGCGCAGGGTGTGATGGACCGGTTCCTCGCTGCGTGAAGCTTGCCTGTTCAAAGAGAGCACGTGTGGTGCATCCCGCACCAAGCATGTGCAAGCACCGGCCCGGGGTGGATGACGTCAACGGGTGCCGACGCACCATCCTGTCGATCGGACGGCGTTGCGTCTTGGGCATGCAGTGAATTCGCGACTGGCACGCTTAATGCTGATTCGGAGAGCGCAGGAGCTCGTCCTGCAACCGGATCGCGCATCGCTGCGCCGATCGTGCGCACAACGCCGTGTGCTGTTTTTCAACAAGCAGGTCGATGAACGCCGCGATCGGTAACCGCCTGCCCACGGACGCATCGCATGAAAAAAATGAAACTCGTCATGGTAGGCAACGGGATGGCCGGCATACGCACGATCGAGGAAATCCTCAAGCTCGCCCCCGACCTCTACGACATCACCGTCTTCGGCGCTGAGCCTCACCCGAACTACAACCGTATCCTGCTCTCGCCGGTGCTGGCCGGCGAGCAAACGGTGGACGAGATCATCCTCAACCCCTGGTCCTGGTACCAGGAGCACGGCATCACTCTGCACGCGGGCAAGCAGGTGACCGAGGTAGACCGCGTACGCCGTATCGTGCGTGCCGCGGACGGCACCGAGGCCGCCTATGACCGTCTGGTGCTGGCCACCGGCTCCAACCCTTTCATGCTGCCGGTCCCGGGCAAAGACCTGCCCGGCGTGATCGCCTACCGAGACATCGCGGACACCGAGGCCATGATCGAGGCCGCCACGCACTATCAGCATGCGGTGGTGATCGGCGGCGGCCTGCTCGGACTGGAAGCGGCCAACGGCCTGAAGCTGCGGGGGATGGACGTGAGCGTCGTTCATGTCATGCCCTGGCTGATGGAGCGTCAGCTGGACGACGTGGCCGGCGGCCTGCTGCGGCAGTCGCTGGAATCGCGCGGACTGAAATTTCTCATGGGCGCCCAGACCCAGGAGCTGCTTGCTGGCGACAACGGACGTGTGCGGGCGGTGCGCTTTAAGGACGGCACCGAAATGCCGGCCGACCTGGTGGTCATGGCCGTGGGCATCCGACCCAACACCGCGCTGGCCGAGTCCATGCGCTTGCACTGCGACCGGGGCATCGTCGTCACCGACACACTCCAGACCGTGACCGACGCCCGCATCTATGCAGTGGGCGAATGCGCCGCACACCGCGGCGTCGCCTACGGCCTGGTGGCGCCCCTGTTCGAGCAGGCCAAGGTGGCTGCCAACCACCTGGCGCAACTGGGCATCGGCCGCTACACCGGCTCGCTCACCTCCACCAAGCTCAAGGTCACCGGCATCGACCTGTTCTCCGCTGGCAACTTCATGGGCGGCGAGGGCTGCGAAGAGATCGTGATGTCAGACCCCTTCGCCGGCGTCTACAAAAAATTGGTGGTCCAGGACGACAAGCTGGTGGGCGCCTGCCTGTACGGCGACACAGTGGATGGCAGCTGGTATTTCAAGCTGCTGCGGGAAGGCCGCAGCGTGGCCGATATCCGAGACAAGCTGATGTTCGGCGAATCCAACATCGGCGACGTGGGCCACGAGGGCCACAGCAAGGCTGCCACCATGCCCGATGAGGCCGAGGTCTGCGGCTGCAACGGCGTCACCAAGGGCGCGATCTGCAAGGCCATCAAGGACAAGGGCCTCTTCACCCTCGATGAAGTGCGCAAGCACACCAAGGCCAGCGCCAGCTGCGGCTCTTGCACGGGGCTGGTCGAACAGATCCTCATGTTCACCGCGGGCGGCGACTACTCGGCCACCCCAAAGAAGAAGGCGATCTGCGGCTGCACCGATCACAGCCACCAGGACGTGCGCGAGGCCATTCGCGAAAACAAGCTGCTCACCATCGCCGACACCCAGAAGTTCCTGGAATGGCGCACACCCAACGGCTGCCCCACCTGCCGTCCGGCGCTCAATTACTACCTGATCTCCTCCTGGCCCAAGCAAGCCGTGGACGATCCGCAAAGCCGCGCCATCAACGAGCGCGCGCATGCCAACATCCAGCGGGACGGCACCTACTCGGTGATCCCGCGCATGTGGGGCGGCGAGACGACTGCCGACGAACTTCGGCGCATTGCGGACGCCGTGGACAAGTACAAGATTCCCACCGTCAAGGTGACAGGCGGCCAGCGGATCGACCTGCTGGGGGTCAAGAAGGAAGATCTGCCCGCCGTCTGGAAAGACATCGGCATGCCCTCGGGCCACGCCTATGCCAAGGGACTGCGCACGGTCAAGACCTGCGTCGGCAGCGAGTGGTGCCGTTTCGGCACGCAGGACAGCACGCAAATGGGCAAGGACCTGGAGCGCGCCCTCTGGCGCATGTATGCCCCGCACAAGGTCAAACTCGCGGTCTCGGGTTGCCCGCGCAATTGCGCCGAAGCCGGCATCAAGGATGTGGGCGTGATCGGCGTCGATTCCGGCTGGGAGATCTATGTGGCTGGCAACGGCGGCATCAAGACCGAGGTGGCCCAGTTCCTGTGCAAGCTCAAGACCGCCGACGAGGTGCTGGAGTACAGCGGCGCCTTCCTGCAGCTGTATCGCGAGGAGGGCTGGTACCTGGAGCGCACCGTGCACTATGTGAACCGGGTGGGCCTGGACTATGTCAAGCGCAAGATCCTGGACGACCATGAGGGCCGGCGCGCCCTGTGGGAGCGCCTGCAGTTCTCGCTCGATGGCGAACCCGATCCTTGGTTCGAGTTTGACAAGGCACGCGTGGACACACGCCAGTTCCAACGCATCGAGACGGCCAAAACATGAACGACTGGATCCCCATCTGCCGGGTCGAGGATGTCCCGGTGCTCGGCTCGCGGCGCGTGGCGCGCGAGCGCGGTCTGGACGTCGCGGTGTTCCGCAACGACGCGAACGAGGTCTTCGCACTGCTCGATCGCTGCCCACACAAGGGCGGTCCGCTGTCGCAGGGCATCGTCTTTGGCACCCGGGTCGCCTGCCCCTTACACAACTGGGCGATCGGCCTGGACGATGGTTGCGCGCAGGCGCCCGACGAGGGCTGCACGCCGCGCTTCGCAGTGAAGGTTCAGGAGGGCACTGTCCACCTCCTGGCAACGGAACTGGCCACCCTGGCGCTCGCCGAGACCCGCCCGGTGGCCGGACCTGCACGCAAGGACGTCAACGCCCCATGAACCCTTCTGCTGCCGGATCGCAGACAGCGGGCACACGTGAGACGCACTCCACCTGCCCCTATTGCGGTGTCGGCTGCGGGGTCATCATCGAATCGCAGGGCGACGAGATCACAGGCGTACGCGGCGATCCGGACCATCCCGCCAACTTTGGCCGCTTGTGCACCAAAGGCACCACGCTGGCCTTGACGGCATCGGCGCCGCTAGCGCGCCAGGCCCGCCTGATGCATCCCATGCGGCGTGCGGCGCGTGGTGACACACCGCAGCGCATTACCTGGGACGATGCCCTGGACACCGCGACCCGAACGTTCGCCAGGGTCATTGCCGATCACGGTCCGGACGCGGTCGGCTTCTACGTCTCGGGCCAGTTGCTCACCGAGGACTACTACGTCTTTAACAAGCTGGCCAAGGGCCTGATCGGCACCAACAACATCGACACCAACTCTCGCCTGTGCATGTCCAGTGCGGTAGCAGGCTACAAGCTCACGCTGGGCGCCGACGCGCCGCCCGCCTGCTACGAGGACATCGACCACGCTGATTGCCTCTTCATCGTTGGCAGCAACACCGCCTGGGCACACCCCATCCTGTTCCGACGCATTGAAGAGGCCAAGGCTCGGCGGCCCGACATGAAGGTGATCTTCTGCGACCCGCGCCGCACCGACACCGCCGAGATCTGCGATCTGTACCTGCCGGTGCAACCGGGCACCGACGTGATGCTGTTTCACGGCCTGCTACACATCATGCTGTGGGAAGGCTGGACGCAACCGGAATGGATTGCCCGCCACACCACCGGCTTTGACGCCTTGAAGGCCCGGGTGCGTGAATGCACGCCGGAGCTCGTGTCGCGCACCTGCGGAATCGCGAAAGAAGACCTCTTCACCGCCGCACGCTGGTTTGCCACCTCGCACGCGACGCTGAGCCTGTATTGCCAGGGCCTGAACCAGTCCGCCAGCGGCACCGCCAAGAACGCAGCCCTGATCAACCTGCACCTGGCGACTGCACAAATCGGCAAGCCCGGCGCCGGCCCCTTCTCGTTGACCGGTCAGCCCAACGCCATGGGCGGGCGCGAAGTCGGCGGCCTGGCCAACCTGCTGTCGGCGCACCGCGAACTGGCCAACCCAGCGCATCGCGCCGAGGTAGCCGCCCTGTGGGGCGTGCCCGACGTGCCGGCAACCCCGGGCAAGACAGCGGTGGAGATGTTCCAGGCTGCGGCCGACGGCGAGATCAAGGCGCTGTGGATCGCGTGTACCAATCCGGCCCAATCGATGCCAGACCAGGCCACCGTGCGCCGGGCGCTGCAGCGCGCCGAGTTCGTCGTGGTGCAGGAGGCCTTCGCCACCACCGCCACTTGCGAATGGGCCGACCTACTGCTGCCCGCCACCACCTGGGGCGAGAAGGATGGCACCGTCACCAATAGCGAGCGCCGGATCACGCGGGTGCGACCTGCGGTCGGCGCCCCGGGCGAGACTCAACATGATTGGCGCATCGGGGTCGACTTCGCGCGGCGCCTGGAACGCACGCTGCGTCCCGCCCAGCCCACCCTCTTTCCCTATGAGACGCCCGAGTCGATCTGGCTGGAACACCGCGAGAGCACCCGTGGGCGCGACCTGGACATTACCGGCCTGAGCTACCGCATGCTCGAATCCGCACCGCGCCAGTGGCCGCTGCGAGAGGGCCAGTCCGAAGGCCAGGCGCGCTTGTATGAGGACGGCCTATTCCCCACCCCCGACGGGCAAGCGCGCTTCGCCGATGTGGCCTATCAGCCGGTGGCCGAACCCCGCGAATCGCGCTACCCGTTCTCGCTCACCACCGGACGGCTGCGTGACCAGTGGCACGGCATGAGTCGCACTGGCCTGCTAGGCCGCCTGTTCGGCCACGTGCCCGAGCCTGCAATCCAGATGCACCCGCAGGACATGGCGCGGCGCAACCTCGCGGAAGGCGACCTGGTGCACGTGACCTCCAAGCGCGGCTCCATCGTGGTGCCGGTGCAGGCCAGTGCGCAATTGGGCCTGTCGCAGGCCTTCATGGGCATGCACTGGGGCAGCGAGTTCCTGGGCGGCGTCTCGAGCACCGGGGAGCGCCTGGCAGGTGTGAACGCCCTGACCACCTCGGCCTTCTGCCCGAGCTCCAAGCAGCCGGAGCTGAAACACGCTGCGGTGAAGATCCTGAAGGCCGAACTGCCCTGGTCCCTGCTGGCCATGGCGTGGCTGCCTGGCGCGTCGGCACTGACCACGCGCGCGCAGCTCGCCGCGCTCATGGCGGAATTTCCTTTTGCGACCTGCGTCCCGTTCGGGCGCGAACGCAGCGGCGTGTTGTTTCGTGCGGCGGGCCACGACGCACCCGATCCCGCGCTGTTGGCGCGGCTCGAATCCCTCCTGGGTCTGGGCGGCCCAGGCTGCCTGCACTACGCCGACCCTCGACGGGGCCAGCGGCGCGCGATGCGCCTGGCGCGCGACGCAAACGATGTCCGCCTCGAGGGTTTCCTGCTGGCAGGCGACACCCGTTCCGAGACCTGGATCCGGTCCTTGCTCGAAGAAGGCCTGCCCGCGCAGGCCTACGGTCGCCAGCTACTGGCCCCCGGGGCGAAGCCACCGGCGGCGGTGCCCGCCCGCAGCCGCCAGGTCTGAGCCTGCTTGGACGTGAACGAGGACGCGATACGCACCTGTCTGTCCGCAGTATCGGGGGCGCCCGAAACGCGGTTCGCCACGGTGCAAGGCGCCCTGCACTGCGGCACCCACTGCGGATCCTGCGTCCCCGAGATCAAGCGCCTGGTGCGCGCCACACCGGGGCCTGCTGTCGTGGCCTGAGCCACTGGGCGGGTATCAGCTTATCGCTGAAAGTCATGAAGCATCCCGGACAATCGCGCCATGGGCAGCATCCGTCATTACCTCAAGGACATCGGCCGCGGCAAGGAGGGCGCACGCGCCCTCACGCGCGCGCAGGCCGCTGACCTGTTCGGGCTGCTCCTCGATGGCGAGGTGAGCGACCTGGAGGTGGGCGCCTTCTGCCTGGCCATGCGAATCAAGGGCGAAACCGCTGACGAGATGGCCGGTTTCCTCGATGCCACTGCGCAGCGCATGGCGCGCGTGCCGGTCGGCCCGCAGCCCCTCGTCGTGATCCCGAGCTACAACGGCGCGCGCAAGCTCCCCGTGCTCACGCCCCTCTTGGCCCTGCGTGTGGCGCAGGCGGGCCTGTCCGTGATGGTGCACGGCACGCCGACGGAGGACACGCGCGTCAACGTCGCCGACGTGATGCAGGCGCTGGACCTGCCGCCGCGCCAGGCCGTCGGCCCCATCGGCCGCGGCGAGGTGGCCTACCTCCCGACCGAAGTGCTCTGCCCGGGTCTGCAGCGCCTGCTCGAAGTGCGTCGCGTAGTGGGCCTGCGCAATAGCGCGCACAGCCTGGTCAAGCTGATGAACCCAGGCGCGGGCGATGCCGTCATCGTGAGCAGCTACACGCACCCGGAGTACGCGGTGTCGATGGCCGAGGTGTTCGAGCGCGTGGAGGCCACCGCCATGCTGCTTCGCGGCACCGAGGGCGAGGCTGTTGCCGATCCGCGCCGCCTGCCGCAGATCGAAGGCTTCATCCGCGGAGAACGCGTCATCCTGGAAGCCGGACACAAAGGCTCCCTGAGCGCCCTTCCGCAATTGCCCGCGCAGATCGATGCCGCCACCACCGCCGGCTATATCCGCGACGTCATGGCGGGACGCAGCCCCTGCCCGGCGCCGATCGACACCCAGGTGGCACACATCGTGCAACTGGCCCGACGCCTTCAGACCGCCTGAACCGATATGCACACCGACCGCCGCCTACCCTCCCCCGGCACCGTCACCCTCGTGGGCGCGGGCCCGGGCGACCCGGAGCTGCTCACACTCAAGGCGGCGCGCGCCATTGCAGCGGCCACGGTGCTGTTCGTTGACGACCTGGTGAGTGACGAAGTCGTGGCCCTGGCCGCGCCCGGCGCGCGCGTCGTGCATGTGGGCAAGCGCGGCGGGTGCAAGAGCACGCCGCAAGCCTTTATCCAGAAGCTCATGGTCACCGCTGCACGCGAAGGCGAGACCGTGGTTCGCCTCAAGGGCGGCGACCCCTTCATCTTCGGACGCGGCGGCGAAGAAGTGGAGTACCTGCAGGCTGCAGGTCTCACGGTGCAGGTCATCAACGGCATCACCGCCGGACTGGCCGCCGTCACCTCGCTGGGGGTGCCGCTCACGCACAGGGACCATGCCCATGGCGTGGTGTTCGTGACCGGCCACGCGCGCCCCGGCGATGCCGGCCCCGACTGGGCCCGGCTGGCCGCTACCGCCCGCGAGGCGCGGCTCACGCTCGTGATCTACATGGGTGTGAGCGGGATCGAGGCCATTGCACAGGGCCTGCTGCAAGGCCTGCCGGCCGCCACGCCCGCCGCCGTGATCCAGCATGCGAGCCTGCCGCAGCAGCGGCAGGTGGGCACCACCCTGGGCGCGCTGGCGACCACGATCGCGCACGAAGGCCTGGGCAGTCCGTCGGTGATCGTGGTGGGCGATGTGGTGGCGGGTGTGGCCGCGGTGGCCACCGAGCTGCGGGACTCGCGCCGCGTGCGCTGAGTCAGCGCGGCGCAGTGGCTTTGGCCGGGGGCGCGACCTGCTGTACGTCGGGTTGCACGCGCCCTGAGGCGGGTTGGCTCACGACACGCTGCGGCCAAGTGCTCGCCCACCCCCAGGTCACAGACAACCACAGATCGGAACACACCCGCGCTGGCAGACTCGCCACGGTACCGGTGGCGGCCATCAAGGCCGAACCCGCGCGGGCGAAGCTGCAGGCCGCCAGCCGAACCGCTATGCGTGCCGCCCCCTGGGCCGACAGGACCTCGCCGGCGCCGGCCCGCAGGCCGGGGAGCAGGTGGTCCGTGCAATAGCCCTTGCTCGCCTCCCAGGACCCTTGGCGCAAGTCGCTGATCGCCGCAAACATAGCTTCACGCTTGTCCTTCGTGGTCGCATCCAGCCAGGTGGGATCCAGGTGGCCACCGCAGCGCGTCGCGGCCTGGAACTTATAGACAGCCGAGACCGCGGCAGCGCCCGCGCCCAGCGCGAGCCGCAGCGTGGGAGGGGTCGGTATCCAGTAGCGCAGCAACTGGTCTGCCCCGTACAAGACGCCGAAGGGCAAGGCGGATCGCCGCTGCACGGATTGCCCCTGCGGCGACTCCGCGAACGGGACCAGCCGACCCGTCTCGCAGACGACGGGCTGGGTGTACCGCGGCCCCATCTTGCCCTCCCGTATGACGCCCTGGGCCACCTCGCTGCCGACAGCGATGACGCCGCCGGCGAGCAGGAAACCGGCAGCGGTGTTGAGGTCTTGCGCCACGGCAACAGAGTGCCCCTGCGCGTGCGCCTCGACCAAGGGCTCTTCTGCCAGGCTCAGGCCCATCGCACCGGCCGCGCCAAAACTGGCGGCGTAGGTCAGCTCGGCGCTGGCGATCGTGCGCAAGAGGTCCCGCGCCTGGCCACGGGCCACCAGCTCACGCAGCTCCTGCGGCTGCACCCGCGCGTACACGAGGGCTTCCAGTACGCCGAGCGCGCGCTCCGGATCCATCGGGCCGGCAGAGGGCACCACCTCCCGGTACACCTTGAGCAGCTCGGCGACATCGATCGGCTGCAGGTGGGGTGGCAGCGACGCCTCGGGCACCGGCTGATGCGAGAACGTGCAGGGCACCACCGGCCTGTCCGCCTGCGACTTCAGCGCCTTGGCGCGCTGGATCCGGACCGGGTCGTCTCCGAAGCACTGCTCGAACGGTAGCGCCCCTCCCTCCACGTCCGCGGCGGCCTCGCTAGCGGGTGCCCGCGGCCCCCCTGCTGGCGTCACGTGGGCGTCCGGGCGCGGCGCGATGGCGGCCGGGGTCAGGACGCGCTCAGGACCCCAGGCGCTGCGAGAGGGCAAGGGGGTGACCGGAGCTCCCGGTCGCAGCGTCGGGCTGGATGGATGCTGGCTGTGACGCAGGCGGGGCGTGCTGGAAGGGGCTGCCATGAAATTCCTTGGGGAAAGCGGGTTGGATGGAAGCCCGGGAATGTAGTGATAAAGAACTCGTCTGATTGAACTGTGGCTGACCTGCAGCGTGCGGCGCGCACGCCGGCGCTACACTGCCCGCCCCCAACGCCCACTGAACGCACCGCACGCGATCCGCCCCATGTCCACATTCGATGCCATCGTTGTCGGCGCGGGGGCTGCCGGCCTGTTTTGCGCCGGCGTGGCGGGCCAGCTCGGGCTGAAGGTGCTGGTGATCGACCACTCGGCCAAGGTTGCCGAGAAGGTGCGCATCGCCGGCGGCGGGCGCTGCAACTTCACCAACCGCGAACTGGACCCACGCGCACCGCAACGCCATTTCCTGGGCCAGAACCCGCAGTTCTGTCGCTCTGCGCTGTCACGCTATACCGCGCAGGACTTCATCGACCTGGTGCGGCGCCACCAGATCCCTTTCCACGAGAAGCACAAGGGACAGTTGTTTGGCGATCGCTCGTCGGAGGATTTCATCCGCATGCTGCTGGCGGAATGCGAGGCGGGTGGCGTGCAGCGCTGGCAGCCCTGCGCGGTGCACGCGGTGCGCACCACGGGCACGGGCGGCTACGAGGTGGACACCGACCGCGGCACCGTGCAGTCGGGGCAGCTGGTGATCGCCACCGGCGGCCTGTCCATCCCGCAGATCGGGGCCAGCGACTTCGGCTATCGCATCGCCCGCCAGTTCGGGCTGCCGATGGTGGAGCCCCGCCCGGCCCTGGTGCCGCTGACCTTCGACGGCCAGGCCTGGACGCCCTACGCGCAGCTGGCGGGCCTGTCCCTGCCGGTGCGGATCGAGACGGGCACGAAGAAGTCGCTCATGGCCTTTGACGAGGACCTGCTGTTCACGCACCGGGGGCTCTCGGGACCCGGGGTCTTGCAGATCTCCAGCTACTGGCAGCCCGGCACCCCGGTGCGCCTGGACCTGGCGCCCGACGCCGGGCTGGCCAACGCCCTCCTGCAGGCCAAGGCCACCTCCCGCAAGCGTATCGCCAACGAACTGGCCGCCCATGTGCCCGCACGCCTGGCCGACGCCTGGACCGGGCAGGACCCGGCCTGGCAACGCCCGGTGAACGAGGCCTCGGACAAGGCCCTGGCCGCCCTGGCGCAGCGCCTCTCGGCCTGGGAGCTGGTGCCCACCGGCACCGAGGGCTACAAGAAGGCCGAGGTGACGGCCGGTGGGGTGGACACCCGGGCGCTGTCCCAGCAGACCCTGGAATCGACCCAGCCCGGGCTGTATTTCATCGGGGAGGTGGTGGACATCACCGGCTGGCTGGGGGGCTACAACTTCCAGTGGGCCTGGTCCAGCGGCTGGGCCTGCGCCCAGGGCCTGGCCCAGCGGGCCGGCCGGGGCTGAAGACCGGCCTGGGCACCCTCGGATGGGGCGCCAGGGGGCCAGCTTGCCCGCCTGCCCGGGAGGGCTATAATCTCGGGCTTTGCTGGCAATCCCCCGGCGGCCTGATCACCACCAAAGCCGGGGACCCTCGCTGCAAGCCCGATCTTCTTGCGGCACCCAATTGAATCGAAAAAACGCATGACGACCATCCGTGTCAAAGAAAACGAGCCCTTCGACGTGGCCCTGCGCCGCTTCAAGCGCACCATCGAGAAACTCGGCCTGCTGACCGAGCTGCGCGCCCGCGAGTTCTACGAAAAGCCCACTGCCGAGCGCAAGCGCAAGAAGGCCGCCGCCGTCAAGCGCCACTACAAGCGCGTGCGCAGCATGCAGCTGCCCAAGAAGCTGTACTGAGCTTCCCCGGCTTCGCACCTTCAAGCCCGCCCGGGGACGCCCGCGCGGGCTTTTGATTTGAAAGGACCTCCACCATGTCCCTGAAAGAACGCATCACCGACGACATGAAGGCCGCCATGCGCGCCAAGGACAGCGAACGCCTGGGCGCCATCCGCATGCTCACCGCTGCCATCAAGCAAAAGGAAGTGGACGACCGCGTGGAGCTGGACGACGCCGGCGTCATTGCCATCGTCGACAAGCTGATCAAACAGCGTAAGGACAGCATCGAGGCCTTCCAGAAGGCCGCGCGCCAAGACCTGGCCGACAAGGAAGCCGCCGAGATGGTGGTGCTGCAGGTCTACCTGCCCGCGCGCCTGTCGGCCGATGAAGTGGCGGCCGAAGTGAAGGCCATCGTGGCTGAACTCGGCGCCAAGGGCCCGGGCGATATGGGCAAGGTCATGGGCGCGGTCAAGACCCGGCTGGCGGGCAAGGCCGACATGGGCCAGGTGTCTGCGGCGGTCAAAGCCGCGCTTGCCGGTTAAGGGGTTCAATGCGGGGCCACCGCGGAACCGGATTTGCGGGGCCGCTGGTGCCGCCGCCTTGAGGGAGAGGCGCCGAAGGCGCTTCGGGGGGAGCCTTAACTCCCCGCCACCTTCATCCGATTGATCAGGATCGAACCCACGGTCTTGGCGCCGTAGTTGTAGGCATCGGCTCCCAGGGCCTCCAGCCCCAGGAACATGTCCTTGAGGTTGCCGGCGATGGTGATCTCCTCCACCGGGTAGGCGATCCGCCCCTTCTCCACCCAGAAGCCGCTGGCGCCGCGCGAGTAGTCGCCAGTCACGTAATTCACGCCCTGCCCCATCAACTCGATCACGAACAGGCCGGTATCCAGCTTGCGCAGCATGGCGTCGAGGTCGTCCCCGGGTTGCGTCAAGCGCGAGGTGAGCGTGAGGTTGTGTGACCCGCCGGCATTGCCCGTGGTCTTCATGCCCAGCTTGCGAGCCGAATACGTAGACAGGAAATAGCCCCCGACCTGGCCGGCGTCGACCACCTTGCGAGCGGTGGTGCGCACGCCTTCTTCGTCAAAGGGCGCGCTGCCCTTGCCGCGCGCCACGTGCGGGTCTTCGACCAGGTCGATGTGCTTGGGGAATACCGGCTTGCCCAGCGAGTCGAGCAGGAAGGTGCTGCGGCGGTACATGGGCCCACCACTCGTGGCCTGCACGAAAGCCCCGAGCAGCCCCGCCGCCAGCGGCGACTCGAACAGCACCGGGCATTCGCGGGTGGAGATCTTGCGCGCGTTCAGGCGCGACAGCGCACGCTCGGCGGCATAGCGCCCCACCGCCTCGGGTGAGGCCAGGTCCTGCGCGCGGCGCATGGAGGTGTACCAGGCATCGCGCTGCATGGCGTCGCCGCGGCCGGCGATGGGCGCCACCGACATGGAGTGACGCGAAGTGGCATAGCCGCCGCGGAACCCGCGGGTGTGGGCGCTGAAGAAATGGCTTTGCTGCGCGGAGACGCCAGCGCCCTCGCTGTTGGTGATCTTGCGGCTGGTCTTGAGGGCGGCGGCCTCGCAGGCCAGGGCCATCTGCGCTGCACGCTCACTGTCGATGTCCCAGGGGTGGAACAGGTCCAGGTCGGGCTGCTCGTGGGCCTGGGCGGTATCGGCGTCGTCGGGCAGGCCGGCAGCCGGGTCTTCGGCGGTGAAGCGCGCGATGTCGTAGGCCGCCTGCACAGTCTGGCGGATGGCCGCCTCGGAAAAATCGGACGTGCTGGCGTTGCCCCGGCGCTGGCCCAGGTACACCGTGATGCCCAGGGACTTGTCGCGATTGCGCTCGACGTTCTCCAACTCGCCCTTGCGCACCGAGACGCTCAGGCCGCAGCCCTCGGAGGCCTCGGCCCCCGCGTCGGTGGCCCCCAGCGTCTTCGCGTGGTCCAAGGCCAGGTCGACCAGCTGCTCGAACTGGGTACGGGTGTAGGCGAAGCCGCTGTCGGCGCGGGAGGCGGGGCTGGTAGGGGGCGTTTTCATGTCGGGGCTATGATACTTGCGCCCCCTGTGCGGCGTTGCCCGCCCTCCCCGATTCCCACCATGTCACGCAAACCCAAAAAAGGCTATTTCGTGCGCGGCCAGTTCGTGGCCGAAGGCAGCGAACTGGACCTGCAGCTCAAGGCCGAACTCAAGGGCAATGAGATCAGCCGCACCGACCTCAAGCGCGAGAGCGCCGAGCTGCAGAAGCTGGGCGAAGCCCTGGTCACCCTGCGCAGCGACCTGCTGGAGGGCCTGGCCCTGCCCGAGAAGCTGGTCGATGCCTTGACAGAGGCGGGACGCATCACGAATTTCGAAGGCAAGCGTCGCCAGATGCAATTCGTGGGCAAGTTGATGCGAGGACTGGACGAGGCTTCGCTCGAGGCAGTGCGTGAGGCACTGGCGGCCCAGCACGCCGGGTCGGCCCGCGAGACCCTGGCCCTGCACGAGGCCGAACGCTGGCGCGAGGATTTGATCGCGCGCGACGAGGCCGTGGGCGAGTGGCTCACGCGCTACCCGGACACAGACGGACAGCAACTGCGATCCCTCGTGCGCCAGGCCCGCAAGGACCGGCCAGCCCCAGATGCAGACGCTGCCTCTCGCGGACTGGCGCCGCGCCAGGGCCGCGCCTACCGCGAGATCTTCCAGCTGGTACGCGAGCAGATGGCGCAGGCGCCAGCGCGTGATGACGCAACGACTTCCCAGGAGGACGACCATGGCTGAACCCGCCTTCGTGCACGACCCGGTGCGCATCGGCATCGTGTCCATCAGCGACCGGGCCTCGTCTGGCGTCTATGAGGACAAGGGCCTGCCCGCTTTGAAAGACTGGCTCACGCGCGCCCTGCGCAACCCGATCACCTTCGAAGCGCGTCTGATCCCGGACGAAAAGGACCGCATCAGCGCGGCGCTGGTGGAACTGGCCGATGCCGACTGCGCGCTCGTGCTGACCACGGGCGGCACGGGTCCGGCCCTGCGCGATGTCACGCCCGAGGCCACACTGGCCATTGCAGACCGGGAGATGCCGGGCTTCGGGGAACAGATGCGGCAGATCAGCCTGAAGTTCGTACCGACCGCCATCCTGTCGCGACAGGTGGCGGTGATCCGGGGGCAGACCCTGATCATCAACCTGCCAGGGCAACCCAAGTCCATCCAGGAGACGCTGGAGGGGCTGAAGGACGCCCAAGGGCAGTCGCTGGTGCCGGGCATCTTCGCGGCGGTGCCGTATTGCATCGACCTGATCGGGGGGCCTTACCTCGAGACCGATGACGCGGTGTGTAAGGCGTTTCGACCAAAGAATGCGATTCGGCCTGCGCGGGCCTGAGATCGCGCCAGAGCCCGGGTTTAAGGACTGCGACCAGCTCAGGGCTGCTTCGCGTAGACCTGAGGAAGCAGCGCCGTTGGATTGCTCTGCGCGTTGAGTGGGTCGGCGTCACCGATGCGGATAACAGCCGGCGATCCGTCAACCACTCCCGCAAATACAGTGCCCGAGAAGGGGCTGGTGGTCGGATTTGGCGGGTTGCCCGAGTAGGTGAGGCGGTCCCCAGCCTGGGACAACTTCTCCAGAGTGATCGAACCGATGGCCGGGTCGACCACCGTCACCGTCGCACCCAGCAGGGTCATTACGCTTTTCTCTTCCAGGATCGGAGTGGGCGAGCTTGCGCAATTCGCAGAGCCAGCGTGCTGGGTCAGGGTGCGCGTAACAGCCGTCTTGCTGCCACCGATCGCCGTCACGAGGAACTCATCTTTTTCGCTGTTATTGGAACTGGTAATCGAGCATGCGACCCACCGACCGACGTAGGGAGAAATGCGCGCATCGACCTTGACGGCATCGGCGGATGCAGCGCCATCACCATCACCACCGCCACCGCAGGCGGCGAGGCTGGAAATCAGGAGCGCTGCAAACAGCGAATGAAAGCAACGAGCGAACAATGACATGGCGAGTCTCTGGGTAATGGAAAGACGCCAGATACTAGGCATCGCTTGATGGTTTTATTTTCATCTTTCTGACCAGTATCAAACGGCCGATTAAGTCGCTGCTATTCATCAAATCCTGATGAGCATGAAATGGTCAAAGAGGCTCGACTTTCAAGGAGTTCACCAGATGCTGGAAGGCGGCTTCGAATGCCGCGTGGGCATGTGGATGGTCCAGGGATTCCTTGCTGGCACCGAGGGAGAACGCGATCGCGTAGCCGGTATCGCCGAGGGCGGTGATCCAGGTCTCGTACAGTCCCCCTGTTGCGTTCGGGCGTCTTGTCTCCATTTGTTCTGGCGGGACCTTCACAACTTGCCACTCCATTCCGTTGAGCATGCGACGGGTCCATTGGACGGATAAGCCCGACCCGGCGACGACCTCGCGCTGCACTTCTTCGAGCGAGGCCTTGCGCAGCCGCACCAATAGGTAGTGACTGCTGGTCCACCAGGTTTCGAGGCAAAGTGGCTTGAGACCGACTTCAACGACGCGGCCTTCCTGGCCGACGGACTGGGAGACTTCTTTGACACTACGAACCCATACGTCGAAATCCTTCGGTCTGCCACCTACATTACTTCCTTGCCAGGTTTTCCCTGCTGCCTCATAAACATCAGCCACATCCCAGAAATTTGACCTGTACATCCCCGGTATCGGATCACGCTCGTACGCGCGATAGGCACATGGTGATGTGTTGATCCATTCGTGTGTGACGCGATAGCGCCCCAATAACTTGAGGTTGTATGTGGAGTAAGCGCCTGTGAGGGGCATATCCAGAGCGCCTGGACGCAGATAACGATCCTCGTGCGCTCGATAACTTCTGACGCTGAAACAGCCAGCAAGAAAAACGGCGCACCCAACTAAAGACCATATAACCCTGTTCATTTCTGCTCCAAAGATCTGGGCGATTCAGGAGAGACGGGCTTGCCGCCAACATATCTGACCAACTTCGCGTTGCCTTCTGGCGTACCCTGAGGGCCTCCAGGCATAGGAGTCTCCACTTGCAAACACCCGGCAGAACCACTCCCATAGCAACTGTGCATGCTGTTAGTCGTTCGCCATACCTGCCAGAGATCAGAGAGAGTCCACATCCCAGGGTTTCGACCGACCATCGATGATGTGGAAACCGGGTCGTTTTTGAAATAAGAGTAGGAAATTTGGCTCCTATCCCCTTTTTCACCTAAGAGCACCAACGCTCGTTCGGTGTAATCGCCGACCGCGGTGGCCCCACCGACGCCTCGCACCGAGAGGTTGGGGTTCAAATACCCATTGCCAGCTTCGTCTTTGGTGTTCGCCAAAATCGCGAACGCCGCCGCCTGCACCAGGGTCCCACGGCTGTGCCCCAGAGACAGAGTTTCCTTCTGGCCCCTGCTTCTCAAAAGATCAGCATAAAGCGCCTGCCCGCTTGTGTAGCCCAGGAAATTGGCGAGTCGGTAATCGGCTTCAGCCGTAACCTTCTCGTAGGCCACACCCAGCAATTCAGATACCGTGTGGCGCGCAGGCGCGATGTGCATCAGGTAGACGGCTTCAGGCTTACCGGGCTGCGTCCTCCCCTGCAAATCAGTCTGCTCCGCGTTTTGATAGGAAAGTTCTGAGCCCCTTTTTTCGTCGTTCAAGATTCCATTGACAGCAAACACCGTACCCGTTGGCGCCGTTTTGAACTCCTCTGCACTGACTTCCCTGTAAACCAGACGCGACGGGTCCTGCACACAGTTCGCACCGGCGCTGCACTCCACCTTCAACAACTTCGGCTTCACCTCAAACCGCGACCGATACGCCTCATCCGTGAACACCGTGACCGCTTTAAAGGTCTCTTGCTTGATGGCGCGCTGGGCATTGACGGCACGCTGGACGGCGTCGACCTCCAGGCGGAACACCGGCGAGTGGGAGGCGCTGGTGTCGCGCGTCAAACTCGCGACGGTCTGCGCGCCGCTTATTCCTGTCAGAGCGCGCTGACGTACTTCGTCGGTGACCGTGACTTCGCCCGGACTGATAACGGACCGGGTCTGCCCCTCTGACTGCTGGCCCTCAGTGGCGTTGAGCATCGTGTTCGCGACCAAGGCCTTGGCTGCGCCGTACTTGCCACGCGTGAACAGGTCGCTGCTCAGGGATAAGCCGCTGCTGCTGGCCGTCGCGGATGCCGTGTTCTCCAGGTCGCTGGTTGTGATGGCCGCAGTCGTGAGCCGGTTGACAACCTGGGAGGTCGCCCCCTCGCCGCCGGACAGCTTGCCCCCCTTCAGGTACGTAGCACCGCGCACCGCGATATCAAACCCACCTTGACCCGCCACGATCCCGCTCTGCTCGGAGACGCTGGCAAAGCGCATGTTCGCTTCGCCGCGGCCGGCATGGAGTTCACCCCGCAGGCCGGCGCTGCCGTAGGAAACGCCCGCACCTGCCGAACGCTGGTGGCTGGCGTAGCGCGCCGTGTCCTGCAGGCTCTCCACCCCGAAGTTTCCACCGATGCGCGCAGTGACCTCAGGCGCCTGGACCACTGCGCCGCGCAAGGCAGCATCGCCGGCACTCTCGATACGCACCACACTCCCACCCATGACCCGCGCGTGGGTCCAGGTCTGCGCCTCACCGTCGCCCCGTCCAGCACCCTGGCTGGCATGGGCCATGACACTGATTCCTGGAGTCGGTCCGCCGATGCCCGCGCTCATGCCGACTCCGTGACTGGCACTGCGCTCTTCGCTGTGCTGGCGTGAAGCATTGCGGGCCGCCAAAAGATGAACTTCATCGCCTGCCTGCAGATCGACGATGCCGCCCGCCTTGACGTCGCTGCCCTGGATGACGATATCGGCCGCAGGGGCTGGCCCCAGGGCGCGGATACGCAGGTCGTTTCCCGCCGAAACCCGCGAACCTGAGGCCGTCTCCGCCACCTGCGACGTTTGCGATGCGCTCCGGCTCGATCCTGCGATGACGTTGAGGCTGATGCCACCAGCCAGAGTCGGGTCGTTGGCCACCGCAGAACCCGCTTCGTAGATCGCCAGGCCCTGCGTGAGGGCCGCCAAGGCACTTACCCGGGAATCCCCCGCTTCACGCTCGGCCTGCCGCACACGTCGTACCGTCTGGATAGCGTTGGCGACCGGGTTGGAGAGGCTGACCGTCAGGCCACTCTGGCGCGCCTGCGTCGCACTCTCAAAACGGTGGACCTCGCGGGCCTCGAGCACTTCGATCCGGCCCGCCTGGAGGTCGACATCGCCTCCCGGCGCCAGCACTTCGCTGCCCACTTGGCGATACCGACCTGCAGCTTCGATCCGTACATCACCACGGACACTGCCTACCGTGCTGCCCGATGCGGACGTGACGGACTCTTGCTGCTGGGTCGCCTGGCGCTGGGTGCCCAGGGTGAAGGCCAAGCCGCCCGTTCCGAACAGCCCCGACCGATCGATGCTGCGCTCGTCCGTCAGGGTGCGGGTCTCGGTGGCCGCTTGGACAGTCAGGTCCCGACCAGCGCCGAGGGCGGTCCCGCGTTCGCTGACCACCTGGCTACCGGTGAGGGTCATGTCGCGGCCGGCCATCACCTCGGTGGTGACGCCGCTGAAGACAGCGGCCTGTGCCGTGGTCTCGTCCTCGCCCTTGCGGGTGGTAAGGGTCTTTCTGGAGAAAGTCCCCCGGCTGGTGGAGCGGTGGGCGTCGTCGACCTGCACGCGGGATTCCCCCGCGACAATGAGCACATCTCGCCCGGCACTGGCCACCAGCGCACCATCGACGCTGGTAACGCGGGCTGCACGCGCCTGCAGGTCATGACCGGCTTGCAAAAGCACTTGGTCCTGCGCCTGCAGGGTGCTGCCTGCCTCGGAGCGCTGCGACTCGCGGCGGTAGTTGGCGGGGTCGCGTTCGATCACCTCGTGGGCCGAGAAGCCCAAGGTGTCCAGGTGCAGGTCGCGCCCGGCCTGCACAGTCAGTGTGCCTTCGCTGCGTACATCGGCCGCGGTGAGGTGGACATCCCGCCCGGCGCCGGCCGAGAGGCTGCCGCCCGGGGACGCGACCTGTAGGGAGGCCACACGGTCAACCGCGGTCCGTTCGCCTTGTTCGCTACGGGTGGTGACCAGGGTCGAGGCGACATTCAGGTCACGGCCCGCGTACAGCACCAAGCGCCGGTCCGCGCGAACCTGGCCGCCCAGGTTGTCGATGTCCTCTAGCGCTTGCAGCTCGACGATCCCGCCCGATAGGCGACCGCCCAGGTTCTTCAGGTTGCGGGCCTGGATACGCAGGGCGTCGGCGCCCTGGATCGCACCGCGGTTGGTGAGGTCACCCGTGAGCTGCAGGTCCACGGTCCGCCCCGAGATCAGGGCACCCGATGCCGACAGGTCGCCCTCGCGGACCCGCGCATAGACCTGGGGCACCAGAGCCCGGGTGATGCGACCATCGGGCAGCGTGACTTCCTGTTCGACCAGCCAGACGATGTCGGAGGTGAGTTGCGCCATCTGCTCGGCGCTCAGGGCGATGCCCGGGCGCAGATCGTGGGCTCGTGCGAAGGTGGCACCGCTGTCCATGAGGGCGCGGAACTGCTCCTCGTCGCTGGTGTAGCCCGCCAGGAAGCGTCGCCCCGTAAGCTGGGCGACCTGTTCGCGGACCAGACGCTGCTCGTAGAAGCCGTCGCCCAGGCGTTTTTGCAAGGCTGCGGGATCCTGGGCCAGGGCGCTCAAGAGGTAATCGGATCCCAGCCAGTTGCGGTACTGGGTGAATCGGGGGTCGGTCTCCACCAGCATGCGGCTGGCGGGATCGGGTACCGACCGAAACAGGCTGGACGCCGGGACCCGTGTATCGATCCGGCCGGCACGCAGACCGGAATCGACCGAACCGGCGGTCGATGGTGCGGCAACGATGCCTGCCGGGTCCCGCGTAGGTGGCGGTGTAACGCCGCTGGAGGCTACCGTGTGGCTGCGGGTCAGCGAGGGACTCAGCGTGATGGTCTCGATCTGGTCGGGGGGCCGGTAGGTCGCTCGCTCGACCCGGCTGCGGTCACGGCCTTTCTCTTTCTGACGGGAGGTGGTGATGACGTCGCCCAGCTCGCGCGTGACCCGCGTACCCGCAGGCTCGATGTTCGTCAGGGCACCCTGGATCACCAGGTCGCCCCCCGCCAGGAGGTGGCCCTTGTCATTGAGAACGTGGTCTGCCGTGATCTGCAGGCTGGCGCCGCCGAGGATGCGCGCCGGGTCGGTATGCGCGATACGGGTCTCGCTCACCTGGCGCGTGAACTCGTATCGATGCCAGACCTGGTGGTTACCCTCGGGGGTGTGCAGGTAGTCGGATTCGTCGTTGTACACATACACGTCGGGTTCGCCGGGAAGGTAGCGGCGCGACGAGCCCTGACCGGCGAGTTCAGTCACCTGCTGCCCGGGAAGGTCCACAGTCTCGGTGCGGAAATGCAGGTCTTCGTTGACCAGGCCGCCCGCGGCAATCCGCAGGTGACCCAGCGCCTCCAGGGTGGCACTGGAATTTCGTACGGTATCGGCCCGTGACACGGCGCGCCGGCTGGCATCCAGCGCCCCCCCGATGGCCAGGTCGCCGGCGCTGAAGATCAGGGCGTGCTCCCGGTTGTCCAAGGTCCCAGCGCCCAGGTCCAGGCGCTCACGGGCAGCGATCACGGGGGATGCCGCTGCCTCAGACGCATTCACGAGGACATCGGCAGCCAGGGAGACGCGGTCGCCGTACAGGCGTCCCGTACCCAAGTTACGAAGGAGGCGGGTGTCGATGTCGACCTGTGCGCCATCGATGAGGCCGCGGTTGGTCAGGCCCTGCGCCGCATCCAGCGCGATATGCAGATGATCGCCTGAAAGCACGCCCGAGACACGGTTGTCCAGGCTGGCCGCTTTCAGGCGCAAGGTGCCACCTGCGCTGATCTCGCCCGTGTTGACCACCGAACCCTGTGTCTGAACGGTCGCATCCCGGCCGGCGCGCAGGGTGCCCGTGTGCAGGAAATCCTGAACGAGGTCCAGGTCCAGGTCTCCCAGGCTCAGAAGCTGGCCATCACCGCCCAGGCGGCCAGCTTTCACCCGCAGCGTGCCCGTGGACAGCAAGACGCCATCCCGGTGAGTGAGGGACTGCGCCTGCAGCAGGATATCCCGGGCCCCCAGGAACGCCCGGTCCGCCCACAGACCCACCGCAGCCGTGGCGTTTAATTCCCTCGCGGTCACCACGTGGGCTCCTGTGAGATCGATGCTAGCGTCGCCCGCCTTGAGCACGACGGCGTCGGCTCGGGTCTGGCTGTCACGGAGGTCGATACTGCCTGCGCGCAAGTCCACCGCAGCCCCGGCGAGGTGACGGCCCTGGGCCTGCAGGGTCGTGGTGGCTTCGGCAGACAGAGTCCCTGTGGCGCCTACGGTGCCGTCGTCTCGGACACCTGCAGCCATGAGAGAGGAGGCCGTGGCACGCACCGCGCTACCCGCACCGGTGGCCGATAGCTGCAGGTTGCCGCCCGCGGCCAACACACCGCGGTGGTCGATGTCACCCCGTGTCGACACGCTCAGATGGCCCCGCGCATGCGCGCTACCCGAGTGGGACAGGCCCGCCTGTGCGTCAAGGCGGGCATCGCCCTGGGCCATGAGCGTGCCTGAGTTCTCGATACGGCCGTCCGAGGTGAGGACCAGATCGCCCACGCTGGCGCCGAGGTGCCCCGCGTTGCGCACACCCACGCCCGCGCCGTTGCCCACCAGCGTGATGCGTCCTGCGTACATACCGCCCAGCTGTGCAACGTCGATGGCAACCTGAACGGGGGCTAAGGCCGAAGCGGTCGAAGGGGCAGCGGCGCGGTTCGTCGTGATTGCGGTGATCGCACCCGTGCCGTCCCAACTGAGGTCGTGCGCACCGGCGATCACGGACAACGCCTGGGCTCGGATCTCGGCATCCAGACGAACAGCCCGCGCAATGATGTCGGTGTAGCTCGCCTGCCGTCCATCCAACCCTTCGCCTGTGATGTGCACCGCTCCTCGCTCGACACGGAAGCCGGAGACCTCGCCTGTGGGCGACACCTGCGGCACGCCGGTGGTGAGCGTGGCACGCGGTGCGTTGATGAAGCCGCATCCGTTACAGGTGATGCCGGCGGGATTGGCGATCACCACCTGGGCCTGGGTGCCGGCGATCTCGACGAAGCCCCGCAGGCGGCTCGGGTCGCTGCTGCGGATTTCGTTGAGGATGACGCGCGACGCCCCGCGCGCCAGCCAGGGGTTGCCCTGCACCCAGCCTCCCAACTGGGTCGGGGTGTCGGTGCGACTGTTGTTGAGGACCACGCCGCGGGGGTCGACATCGAACCGTCCGTAGGCGTTGCGCGAGACCCCAGCGGCACTCGGGGTCTGGATATTGACCAGCGGGACACCGTTGGGGGCGACGAGCACTGTGGGGCGCTGGTGGCCCGGCGCCGCGCTGTCGGCACTGATCTGGGCATGGCCCGACACGGTGACCAGCCCCCAGACCAGTCCGAGCGCAAGCTGCAAGGCCGGGATCCTCGCGCGCAAGAACGTCGCGCGAGATCCGCCGCGTGTGCACTGGCCCGGCGCGCCAGCGGGTTGCATGGCAATCTCGGCCACCGCCATGATCTGGCCGCGGGCGCGGTTGAAGACGAGTCGGTGGCAGTGGTGGTTCATGGGGAGGCTCCGGAGGACGTGGGTAATGAGGGCTCAGGGCCACTGCACCGGGTTCATGCGGAACCACAGGCGGGCCTCTTCGGGTAGGACGGCGATGCCGCGGAATGTGCGTACCCGCAGTCCGCGCTGGCTGCCTCGGTGGTCCAGGGTGCGGCCCCAGCAGCGGGCGAAGGGGCCGTGCGAGAGCAGGCGGGCCATGTCGCGGGTATGCCCCCGGGGAGCGACCCAGTCCAGGGCCCACAGCCGGTCGCCGCAGTTCCAGTCGGCGGGCTGCAGCTCCAGCACGCTGCGACCCAAGTAGCGCCGCTCGGCTTGCGCATCGAAAAACGCCCAGGCGGCGTAAAAGACGGGTTGGTCGTCTTGGCTGGCGATCAGGAACTGCCGACGCTTGATGGCGGGCAGCACGAGCGAATGCAGGGTGGCCAGCGGCAGGCTGCGGTGCATGGGGGACTGCATCCAGAGCCACACGGCCGCTCCGAGTGCCTGGGCCTCGGACCAAGACTGCTCCACGAGCCCGGGTGCGAGCAGCGCGTAGCGCGCATCCAGGCCCAGCCGTCGTGTCGAGCACAGGCTCCAGCCCGGACGTGGAGGCCAGGAGGCAGGCGAAGAGGAATCAATGAACCGCAGCGCGCTCGACACGATGTACCAGGACCCTTGGGGCAGACAGGCAGGGCCCGGCTCCTCCAGCCGAGGGGTACATCGTGATGGTGGGCGTCCTGTTCAAACGCCTTCTCCCCGCCGGGCGACATGCTACTCAAAAAAACATGTGTCGCGGCGGTGTTTCATGGCCATCCCAATCAGAACCGACGCTGGCTGAGCAATCCCCTGTGCTCAGCGCCGCGCATGCTCTGGGCCCATCAGCGGCCCACTCTTCGCGCCTATCACCAATTCTTCGCCTCGTCAAAAAAATAATGCTACAGAATTAACATTTCCGCGTCTAGTGGTAGCTTTTGATAACACTTCAGGTTTATTATTCAGTCGCCTGACAGCAATTAAGCCTCATCCATTGACTCCACAGGACGCCCTCATGCAGTACCTCCAGCCTGGCTCCCGCCGCCTACGCTCCCTCATGACCCTGGCCCTGCCAGCACTATTGGCAGGATGCGCCAGCACCTTACCCGTGCCCCTGGAACCGCAGTCGACGGCTGCAGCCAACCAGTCGGATGCGCGCGCCCTTCGAGCCGACGTGCCGCCCATCACCGGTCCGCTCACGCTGGACGAGGCCCTGGCCCGCGCCCTCAAGTACAACCTCGACCGCCGGGTGAAGCTGATGGAGGAGGCCATCGCGCACCAGCAGCTGGACCTGTCCTTCTACGACATGCTGCCGCGCGTCGCCGGGCAGACCGCGTTGACGTCGCGCAGCAACGACCGCATCAGCGAAAGCCGGGACGCCCTCACCGGCGCTCCGTCCACCTCACGCTTCATCTCCCAGGACCGCAGTCATGCTGCCTCCCAGCTGGGCGTGAGCTGGAGCCTGCTGGACTTCGGCCTGGGCTACTACAACAGCCGTCAGATGGCAGACCGCGTGCAGGTCGCGCTGGAGAAACGTCGCAAGGCCATGCACCTGCTGGCGCAGGACGTGCGCATCGCCTTCTGGCGTGCCGCCAGCGCGCAGGCACTGCAAGACCGGGTGCGCGCCACGGTGATCCTGGCGGCCGAGGCGCTGGCCGATGCGCGCCAGGCCGAGGCCAGCCGCGTGCGCAACCCGGCCGATACCTTGCGTTACCAGCGCCAGGTGCTGGAGAACCTGCGCCTGCTGGAAGGCATCGCCCAGGAACTCTCGGCAGCCCAGGTCGAACTGGCATGGCTGATCAACGCGCCACTGGGCCAGCCCTTGCGTCTGATCGAGCCGGTCGAGCACGACACCAATCGCCACGTGCTGCAGCTGCCCATCGAGCGGCTGGAGGAGACCGCCCTGCGCCAGAGTGCGGATCTGCGCGAGCAGCACCACAACACCCGCATCGCCCACATCGAGGCGCGCAAGACTCTGGTCAAGCTGTTTCCCAACCTCAGCTTCAGCTACACGCTGAACTACGACACCGACAGCTACCTGGTCAACCACCGCTGGAACGAGGCCGGCCTGCAGCTGTCCTTCAGCCTCATGAACCTGGTGACGATGGAGCAGCAAAAGCAGCTGGCGGAAGCGGGCATCAAGCTGGCCGACCAGCGCCGACTCACCGCGCACATGGCGGTGCTGGCCCAGGTGCACCTGGCCCGCTTGCAGTGGGACCACGCGCTGCGCCAGATGGAACGCAACCAGGAGATCTACGCCACCGACCGCCGCCTGGCCGAGCTCATGACCCACCGCGAGGGCGCGCAGGTGCAAAGCAAGCTGGACCGCGTAAGCGCCGAGACTGGGGCCATCCTGAGCCTGCTGCGGCACTACCAGTCGATCTCGCAGGTGCACGCAGCCGAGGCCCGACTGGAGGCGTCGCTGGGCCTGGACCCGGTGATCGGCAGCGTCGACAGTGTGCCCCTGCCCGAACTCACTCGCCAATTGCGCGAGGGTCGTCGCTGGGCGCTGTCACAGGCCTCCGACCCCGTCGCCCTCGCGCAGGGAGACTGACCATGGTCCGCCTCCTGCCCCCCCTGTGCGTGGCCGGCCTGCTGGGGCTCAGCTTTGGCGCCGTGGCCCAGTCCTCTCCTGCCGAAGCCGCGCGCTCACGCGCACCGGCCACCGTCGCCTCAGTGGCGCCGGCGGACCCGGCGCCTGGCCCCCGTGCGGACGGCGCGCCCCTGGCGCGCCAGGCCCTGCGCGCTCAGCTCCTGCCGCGCCGCTACACCACGCTGGCGGCCGAAGTGGGCGCCAAAGTCAACCGGCTGCCTGTGCCCGAGGGCGGCGCCTTTCGCGCTGGCCAGGTGTTGGCCGGATTCGATTGCAGCGTGCAGCAGGCGTTGCTACACAAGCACCAGGCCGAGCTGCAGGCCGCCGAGAAAACCGCACAGGCCAACGAGGCCCTGCACAAGCTCAACTCGGTGGGCCAGCTCGAGCTGGATTTGTCCCAGGTTGCCGTCCAACGGGTGCGTGCCGAGCTGGGCAGCCAGCAGGCGGTGCTGGAGAAATGCACCATCACTGCGCCCTTCTCCGGCCGGGTTGCCGAGCAGCGGGTGCGCGAGCAGCAGTTCGTGCAGGCCGGCCAGCCCGTGCTGGACATCCTGGACGACAGCGTGCTCGAGCTGGAATTCATCGTGCCTTCGGCCTGGCTCTCGTGGCTGCGGGTGGGGAGCGATTTCACCGTCTCGATCGACGAAACCGGCAAGACCTACCCCGCGCGCCTGACTCGTTTGGGTGCACGAGTCGACCCGGTGAGCCAGTCGCTGAAAGTGGGCGCCGCCATCCATGGGCGCTTTCCTGAACTCATGGCCGGCATGAGCGGGCGGGTGGATATGCCCGCGCCGCGAGGGCGCTAGCGCCCACCGGCCCCCTCTTCCTACCTCGGGAGCTTCCTCATGATCCTCGAAACCCTCTCCTGCCTGCAGCCGGCCGCCACGCGCGCGCCCCGCATCGTGCCCGCCCGGCCGCGCCCCCTGGCCCTGGAGGCGCGCTTCATGTTTGACGGTGCAGCCGCTGCCCTGGGTGCCGACACGGTAGCCGATGCGACCGCATCCGGCGCCGGCGGGCAGGCGCCACTGGACCTGGCCACGCTCACCCTCGCCTATGCCGTAAGGCCCGAAGACAAGGGCGGATCAAAGAAGGACAACCCCTCGGGCAATGGCCAGGCGGGGTGGTACACCGGCGACGCCGGCGTCCACTCGGCGATCGGCGCAATCCGCCCGATCGATCCGCCGGATGCACTCCCCGGCCCGCAGGGGAACGACGTCCCGGTCACCTTGACCCTGGGCGGCGTCACGTATCAGGGCTGGATCAGCGGACGCGCTAAGGTGGACAGCGGACGCGACGCCTATTTCTTCGAGATCGCCCCCAGCTCGCGCGGCACGGGCAACGACGCGCCCACTGGCTTCGTGCTGGTCACGAGCAACGGCACTTGGTCGGGCGGCCGCGTGCAGGTGGACGAATCGAAGGTGACCCTCAAGGCGGTGGAGCCG
>JBEAZV010000054.1:0-4749 GCA_041159245.1 Pseudomonadota bacterium | reverse complement strand
GGCGCCCCTGCGGCGCCCGCTGCGTCGCAGGCCCTCGTTGCTGCCACGCCCGAGGGTGCGGCCGCCGCTGCCACCGCGGGCGGCGCGCTGGTGCCCACCCCCACCGGCAATGAGCTGCTGGCGGGCGTGCGCCGCGTCGTGGAACAGCCCGCCGTGCGCCGTGCGCTGCCGGCCTTTATCGTCGTGATGGCCTTGATCGTGTTCGGTCTGGTCTATGTCTGGATGCAGTCCACGCCGCATCGTCCGGTCATGCCGGGCCTGTCCGAGGCCGACCAGCAAGCCGCCTTCGATGCCCTGCGCACCGCCGAATTCAAGCCCAAGATCGATTCGCAAACCGGTCAGCTCACAGTCCCGGCTGATCGCTTTCATGAGGCCCGCATCTTCCTGGCCTCGCAGGGCCTGCCCAAGACCGGCTCGGTCGGCCTGGAGGGCCTGAAGGACCAGTCGTCCATGACGACCAGCCAGTTCATGGAGCAGGTACGGGTCAACGCCGCGATGGAGCAGGAGCTCGCGCGCAGCATCACCCAGATCGGTTCGATTCAAAGCGCGCGCGTGCACCTGGCCACGCCGCGCCAAAGCGTGTTCGTGCGCGAACGCGTCCCGCCCAAGGCCTCGGTGGTGATCACCCCGCATCCGGGGCGCGCCATCTCCGCCACCCAGGTGCAGGCCATCGTGCATCTGGTGTCCTCCAGCGTCCCTTACCTCACCCCGGACCACGTGGCGGTGGTGGACAACCTGGGCAAGCTCATGACCGAGTCGGCCGGCGACCTCAAGCTGGGTCTGACCGCCGCCCAAAGCGCGCACAAGCAGCAGCTGGAAGACCTGTATCGCAACCGCATTCAGCAGATCCTCTCGCCCGTGGTGGGCGACGCCAACGTGCGCACGCAGGTGAACCTGTCACTGGACTTCACCCAGATCGAAAGCACCACCGAGGACTTTGACAACCGCGACAAGGGCCCGCGTACGCGCTCCGAAGTGCTGGCCGAAGACAAAGGGCAAAAGCGCGCCGCCGAAGGCGTGCCCGGATCCCTCTCCAACACCGCACCGCCCGCACCGGCCACCACCGCCAGCGCCACGGCGGCCGACCCGAACAAGGGCCAGACCGAGGGCCTGTCCACCAGCAGCAGCCGCAGCACCCGTAACTTCGAACTCGATCGCACCGTGCGTCATGTGCGCAATGCCACCGGCGGCGTGCAGCGCGTGAGCGTGGCCGTGGTGGTCAATGAGCGCCCGGCCCCCGCGCCGGCGCCCGGCGCCTCGGCCCCGGCTCCCAACGCGCCCAAGTCCATTGCCTACACGCCCGAAGAACTCGAGCGTATGAGCCAGCTGGTGCGCAGCGTGGTCGGTTTTGACGACAAGCGCGGCGACCTGGTCTCGGTGGTGCCTGCCCGCTTTGAGGTGGATGCCCCGATCCCGCCCATGCCCTGGTACCTGGAGCCCGATGTCCATCTGGCGTTCAAGAGCGGCCTGATTGCCCTCCTGTTCCTGGCCTTCCTGATGGTCGTGATCCGCCCCATCATGCGCGCCATGTACGCCGACAAGAAGGCCGGCGAGGAAGAAGCCGAGGCCCAGAAGGTGCTGGCCGATGGCGAGCTGTCCGAAGAAGACATGCGCATGATCCAGTTAGGCGAGGGCGAAACCCTGGAGGAGATCAAGGCCAAGCTCAAACCCAAGCGCTCGAGCATCTCCATCGACATGCTGGACACCGCCAACACTTACGACGACAAGGTCGCTCTGATTCGCATGCTGGTGGCCGAAGACTCGGGCCGTGTGGCCAACGTGCTCAAGGGCATGATCAAGGTCGCCTGACGACCGCCGGAGAACGACGATGGCCACCCAAAAAGACGAAGCCAAAGACGCCAAGCCTGCCGACGCGAAGGCGGGCGCTGACGGACTGCCTAACGCCGAAGACTTCCTCATGACCGAGGAACTGCGCGCCGAACTCGATGCCCTCACCGGCACCCAGCGCGCCGCGGTGCTGATGCTGCTCCTGGGCGAGCAGCAGGCCGCTGAAATCATCCGCTTCCTGAACCCGAAAGAGGTGCAGGCCCTGGGCGCCGCGATGGTGTCGGTGGCCGACCTGTCGCAGGAAGCCGTCAACGTGGTGCTCGACGACTTTGTCGCTACCCTGAAGAAACAAACCAGCCTGGGCCTGGGCACCGGCGACTACGTCGAGAAAGTGCTCAAACGCGCCCTGGGTGACGACAAGGCCACCTCGGTGCTGTCTCGGATCATGCCGGGACAGGGCAGCAAGGGCCTGGAGATCCTCAAGTGGATGGACGCACGCTCCATCGCCGACATGATCGCTGGCGAACACCCGCAGGTGATTGCCATCATCTTGTCGGTGTTGGAATACGACGTCGCCGCCGACGTGTTGTCTTATCTGCCTGGCGAACACCGCGCGGAGATCATTCAGCGCGTGGCCAGCCTCGAGACCGTGCAGCCCTCGGCGATGGAAGAACTCGAGGCCATCATGAAGAAGCAGTTCTCCACGAACTCCTCGGCCAAGTCTTCCAGCTTCGGCGGTATCAAGGCCGCGGCCAAGATCATGAACTTTGTGAAGGTGGATCTGGAGTCCAGCATCATGGGTGGCCTGGAGCGCCTGGATGGCGACCTCAAGCTCAAGATCCAGGACAACATGTTCGTCTTCGAGAACCTCTCGGCGGTGGACAACCGCAGCATCCAGACTCTGATGCGCGCGGTCGAATCCGAGATGCTGATGGTGGCCCTGAAGGGCGCACCCGATGTCGTCAAGAACAAGTTCCTGGACAACATGTCAGCCCGTGCCCGCCTCATGTTCGTGGACGAAATGGAGGCCCGCGGTCCGCTGCGCATGGCCGACGTCGAAGAGGCGCAAAAGCAGGTCATTCGTATTGCCCGCAAGCTGTCCGACGCGGGCGAGATGATGCTGGCCGGACGCGGAGACGACTTTGTCTGATGCCGCGCGTCCGGGCGCCGAGTCGGCACCGCGCTGGGTGCCCAGCCCCCTGTTGCAGGGGGCCAAGGAAACCCCGCGCTTCCTGCGTGCACCGTGGGACGCCGACCAGGCCCATGCCTTCGGCCCCTGGCGTATCGGCGCCCGTACCGATCCGGCCCTGCCCATCGACGATCCCGATGCGCCCTTGACCCACACGCCGCTGCCTGCGCTGGCAGATGCGTCGGCACCCGCCGAGGCCCAGATCACGGCTCCCGCTTTGCCGGACGCCGAAGCAGGCGAGCGTGTCAGTGCCGAGCGTTTGCGACAGGCCCAGGAGGAGGCGCATGCCCGTGGCCTGGCCGAGGGGCTGGCCCAGGCCCGTGCCGAGATGCAGGCCGAGCGCGCTCGCGAAGGCGAATTGCTTCGGCACCTGGCCATCGAGCTGCGCGCCCTGGCCGACGACCCAGATCGCTTTTTCGAGCCGATGCGCCGACTGTCCCTGCACATCGCCGAACAACTGGTGCGCACCGAGCTCAAGACCTCTGGCCATGCGATCTCGCAGATCGTGCGTCAGTGCCTGGAGGCGCTGGATGCGCCGTCGGCCAAGGTCGTGATCCTCCTGAACCCCGAAGACGCCGCCCTGCTTGAAGCGATGGCCCCCGCCTTCCTCGAGGAACTGCGTCTGCAGCCCGATCCTCACCTGACGCGTGGCAGCGTGCGCCTGCGCGTGGACGACACGGTGCTCGAAGATCTGATCGAAAACCGCCTGGAGGCGTTGGTGCAGCCTCTCATGATGCCGGCTAGCCGCGCCAGCGAATCGGTGCTCGTGCGCGAGCTGTCGACCCGCGGCGAACCGGTGTCGGTTCCCCTGCCCAGTCCCCTGGATGCGACCCGCCGCAGCCGGCCCGCTGAGGGCACGATCATCGACGCCGCTTTCATGCCGATCGATGACACGCCGCCAAATCCCGTGCCGCCCACCCCCACCGATCCGGCAGGTGCCGCATGATCGATTTCGCGTCCCAGGTGGAACACCTGATGCCGCAGCTGCGTGTGCAGGAGCCGCGCAAAAGCGGCACCCTGGTGCGCCTGGTCGGCCTGCGCATGGAGGCGCGCGGCATCATGGCGCCGCTGGGGGCCTGCTGCGAAGTGACCGACCCGTCGGGTCACCGTGTGGAAGCCGAAGTGGTGGGCTTTAACGACCAGACCCTCTACCTCATGCCCTTCACCGAGCCCCAGGGCATCGGCCCGGGCGCCAGCGTGCGTGTGGTCTCGCATAGCGCCAGCGTGTGCCTGGGCAATGACCTGCTTGGGCGCGTGATTGATGGTCGCGGTATCCCGCTGGACGCCAAGCCCGCCCCGCGTTGCGACACCCGCTTGTCCCTTCAGGGTCGACCGATCAACCCGATGGAGCGAGGCCCCATTACCCAGGTGCTCGATGTGGGCGTGAAGGCGATCAACGGCATGCTCACGCTCGGCTGCGGGCAGCGCGTAGGTCTGGTCGCCGGCTCCGGTGTGGGTAAAAGCGTGCTCCTGGGCATGATGACCCGCTTCACCCAGGCCGACGTTGTCGTGATCGGTCTGATTGGCGAGCGCGGTCGTGAGGTACAGGCCTTCATCGAAGAATCGCTGGGCCCGCAGGGCCTGGCCAAGTCGGTCGTGGTCGCCGCGCCAGCCAACGTCTCGCCGGTGTTACGCCTGAAGGCCACCTTGATGACGCACGTCATCGCCGAATATTTCCGCGACCAGGGCAAGAACGTCCTGATGCTCGTCGACAGCCTCACCCGTGTAGCGCATGCCCAGCGCGAGATCGGCCTGGCGGTGGGCGAGCCGCC
>JBEAZV010000053.1:0-37281 GCA_041159245.1 Pseudomonadota bacterium | reverse complement strand
GTTGTCCCCCAGCTTTTTCGCGATCAGGCGTGCAGCGGCATCCGCGGCGCCCCCGGGTGCGAAGCCGACCACCAGGGTCACGGCTTTGCGGGGCGGGAAGTCTTGGGCGTGCGAGAGGGGGATGAGGCCGGCCAGTACGGCTGCAGCCATCAGCAATTGGCGTTTGTTCATGAAATTTCTAGCAGGCGCGAATCACGAGCCCACTATTGTGACCGCGCCCGGAGCGTCAGTCGAAGTACGCAGTCATCCGCCCTAGCCACCCGAAATCCGCCTGCACCGACTGCCCGGGCACCACGGGGATGGGCGTGACGCAGGCGCCGGTGGTGAGGAAGTGGTGGGCTTCGATGCGCTGACCGACGACGCTCATTTCGTTGACGAACCAGCGCAGGGCTTCGACCGGATCACCCAGTGCATTGCTGCCCACACCTTCAAGCATGCGGCCGTCGCTCACGCGGGCCGTCACCGCCAGATGGGCCAGCGATTCGAGTCGGCCCTCGGGTGGCAGGGGCGTGCCCAGGAGCATGTCGTTGCAGCAAGCGCAGTCGGCGATCAGCTGCGCCTCGCCGGCGCGCTCGAACTGCAGGAAACGCGAGTCGGGCACTTCGATGCCCGGAAGCACCTGGGCGACTTCCTCGAGTACGTCCTGACGGCTCCAGGGTTGCGGGCGCGGATCCAGCGCGCGCTTGAAGGTGAAGACGACTTCGCATTCGGCCACGCGCATGCGGTTGGCGGTCAGCGAGATCGTGGCGCCGTCGGCCACCACCCGACTGGCAAATACAGGACCCGCCAGCGGGCCGCTCACGCCGATATGCCGCTGACCCGCGACGCTGGTGGCCGCGATCTTCCAGCCGCCGATAGCGCCAGCGATGGTGGGCCACAGGGCCTGCACCGCGTAGCCTTGAGCTCGGGTGGTGGGGCGGCAGTCGGTGGGCAGTGACGCCAAATGTTCGCCAGCGAGCCAGGCGCGGGCGAGGTGAGAGGCACCTTGGGCAGCGGCTCGTGAGGCGGTATTGGGCATGCGGGGGGGGGCTAGCAGGTGTGCTTTGCTGATTGTGCCGCTTCGGCCTAGAACCCCACCGCGTGGCGTCCCTTGAGCCGCAGCATCGCCCGCGCCTCGTCCGGCAAGGCCACGGCCAGGCCCAGTCCTTCCAGGATCTGACGCGCCCGTCGTACCTGGGCTGCGTTGCCGGCGGCCAGCCGGCCCGGGCCGTCCCACAGTGAGTCCTCCAGGCCCACCCGCACGTTGCCGCCCTGGGCGGCCGCGGTGGCGGCGATCGGCATCTGGGCGCGGCCGGCGCCGAGCACCGACCACACATAGTCCCGTCCGAACAGCCGGTCGGCGGTGCGCTTCATGTGGGCTACGTCGTCGGCGTGCGTGCCGATGCCACCCAGGATGCCGAACACGGTTTGCACAAACAGTGGCGGTGTCGCCAGCTTGCGGTCCAGGAAGTGCGCCAGGTTGTACAGGTGCGCGGTGTCATAGCACTCGAACTCGAAGCGCGTGCCGTTGGCGGTGCCGCGCGTGAGCACGAACTCGATGTCGGCGAAGGTGTTCTTGAACACCGTGTCGCGTGTGCTCTCGAGGAACTGCCTCTCCCAAGGATGGCGCAGGTCCTTGTAGCGCCCGAGCATGGGAAACAGCCCGAAATTCATCGAACCCATATTGAGCGACGCCACCTCCGGCTGCAGTTGGAGTGCCGGTTGCATGCGTTCTTCGACCGTCATGGTGGGCGCCCCGCCGGTGGTCAGGTTGACTACTGCGTCACAGCGCGTCTTGATGTCGCCCACGAACTCGCGGAAGACGGCGGGCGACTGCGTGGGGCGGCCGTCCTGCGGATCGCGCGCATGCAGGTGCACGATGGCAGCGCCGGCCTCGCAGGCGGCCACCGCGTCATCGGCGATCTGCTGCGGCGTGACCGGAAGGTGCGGCGACATCGAGGGGGTGTGGATCGAGCCGGTGACGGCGCAAGTGATGATGACTTTGCGGGTGGACATGCCGGTTCCTTGTGGCGTGTTCAGCGGCCGCCGGCCACATCGAGCACGGCGCCATGCACATACGAGGCGGCGTCGCTCGCCAGCCATAGCACCGCTTCGGCGACTTCCATGGCGCTGCCCGATCGGCCCAGAGGCACGACGCTGCGCGCCAGGTTCTCCATCTGCTCGAGGCCACCGTGTACGTTGTGGATCTCGGTGGCGATCAGGCCGGGGCGCAGCGCGTTGACGCGAATACCCTCCGGACCAACTTCTTTGGCCAGGGCCAGGTTGAAGGCGTCGAGCGCGCCCTTGGAGCCGGCATAGGCACTGCCGCCGGCCAGTCCGCCCAGGCGCGCGGCCACCGAAGACATGTTGATGATCACCCCACCATGGCCGCCGCGCGAGCGCGCCATGCGGCGCACCGCCTCGCGAGCGCAGTAGTAGACGCTGAACACGTTGGCGCCGTACAGGCCGGCTACATTGGTCTCGTCCACCTCGGTGATGCGAAAGCTCGCCAGCACCCCTGCGTTGTTCACCAGGGCGTCGATGGGGCCCAGCGAGGCGTCGAGTTCCTTGAAGAGGCGCTCCACCTCGGGCAGCTGGCTCACGTCGGCTTTCAGGGCCACGGCCTCGCCGCCAGCGTCGCGGATGCGGCGCACCACATCGTGGGCAGCTTCCGCGCTGCGGTGGTAATTGACGGCGACGCGCCAGCCCTGACGGGCAGCGCCCACGGCGATCTCGGCGCCGATGCCTCGGCTCGCGCCGGTGACGAGCATCACTTTACGGTTCATGGTCACTCCGGTTGCAGGTTAGCTTCTTTGACCAGGCGTACCCACTTGGTCACTTCAGCGGAGATGAACGCCTTCATTTGGTCCGGTCGCATCGGCAGGGGCTGGATACCGATGCCGGCGAGCTTGTCCTTCACTTCGGTACTGACCAAGCCCTGGGCGACCGCCGCATGCAGGCGGTCGGCGACGTCCTTGGGCAGGCCCGCGGGGCCGGCAATGCCAAACCAGGCGGTGATGTCGAAGCCGGGCAGGCCTTCGGCCAGCGCAGGCCAATCGGGCACCAGCGGGGAGCGCTTGGACGCGGTGATGCCCAGCGCGCGCATCTTGCCGCCCTTGGCCTGGGCCATCGCGTTGCCCAGGTCCACGAAGGTGAAATCGAGCGAGCCTCCGAGCACGTCGTTGACGGCCAGCGGGATGCCCTTGTATGGCACGCCCACCGCGTCGACGTTGCCCAGTTTGTTCAAGACGGCAATGCACACCTGCGAGCTGGACGAGCCATAACCCGCATTGACCTTGCCAGGTCGCTGCTTGATGTAGGCCAGGAGTTCGGCCGCCGTCTTGGCGGGATGGTCAGCGCGCACCATCAGCACCAGCATGTTCTCGCCGATGCCGGCGACGGGAGAGAAGTCCTTGTTCGGGTCGTAGGGGATGGACTTGAGCAGGGCCACGTTCGAGGCCAGCGCCGAGTTGGACGAGAACAGCAGCGTGTGGCCGTCAGGGGCCGAGCGAATCACCTCCATCGCAGCGATCGAGCCGCCGGCGCCGGGTTTGTTCTCCACGACGAAGGCCTGACCCAGTGCGCCCTGCAGGTGATTGGCCATGACGCGCGCGGCCAGGTCGGTGGCCGTACCCGGCGGAAAGGGCACCACCATGCGTACGGGGCGCGTGGTGTTGGGGCTTTGGGCCCAGGTGCTGGCCATGCCGCCCGCGAGCAGGGCGCAGGCGGCAAGAGTCTTGAGGAAGTGGCGGGTTTTCATGTCGTCTCCTGGGTGTTGTGGGGTGCGCTGTGCGCGTCGATGCGCATCTCGAGCAGGTGAAAGGACAGCGACTTGCCGTGCATGTCCAGGTTGAGGGAATCGTTGACGCCGCCATCGAGCACGTCGTCCAGGACAAAGTTGATGGCGCCGAGCAGGGGCAGTAGGTAGCGGCGCACCTGCGTGGGCCGGCGCGCGCCAAAGTGCTGCGCCACGCGCTCGCAGGTCACCTGCTGCACGAGCAGCGGGTAGTCCTGCGCGCGGTAGGCGATCAGCGAGATGTTGGAATGGTTGCCTTTGTCACCCGTTCGGGCGTGGGCGAGGTCGTAGAGGCGGGTCTGCGTCATGGAAGGAGCTCAGGCCGGTGTGTAGCGTGCAGGTACCTGCTCGCGTGGAATGAAGCAGGCGCGGTTGGACAGGCGCTGGCGCTTGGCCGTACGCACGCCACCACCACCACCCGGGCCGCCGGTCCACAGGGCAGTCACCTCCCGCAGCAGCAGGTCGATCTCGCGTACGTCCTCATGGCGACCGGCCACGCGCAGGCGGATGTCGCGCGATTCGCCCACGGGCAAGGCCTGCAGCAGGCGGTTGCCGTCGTCGCCCAGGATGCTCAGGACCCCGATCAGGTCGAACCGCAGCGGCATGCGCGCGCCCATGCGACGTTGCATGACATCCATCGCCAGGCGCGCACGTGCTTCGGCGTTGGGGCCGGCGTAGGAGATCTCGGCTTCGCCCAGCCAGCCGCCGTCGAAGTAGGCCAGCGCCTTGAGCGTGGGCGGCCGCGGGTGACCGCGTACGCCGGCCAGGCGGACCCGGTCAGGTCCGAGCTGGGTGACGGTGGCCTGCGTGATGTCGGCCACCACGTCGGGCGTGAGGTAGGCCGCCGGGTCGTGCACTTCGTACAGCAATTGTTCTTTGACGGTGCGGCAGTCCACCAGGCCACCGGTGCCCGAGGCCTTGGTGATGATGCAGCTGCCGTCGGCAGCGATCTCGGCGATGGGAAAGCCCACGTCCTCCAGGCCCGGCACGTCCTTGAGGCCAGGGTCGGCGAAGTAGCCGCCGCTGACCTGCGCGCCGCATTCGAGCAGGTGGCCGGCCATGGTGGCACCGGCCAGCGCATCCCAGTCGGTGGCGCTCCAGCCGTAGTGCGCGATGGCCGGACCCAGGACCAGTGAGGGGTCGGCCACACGTCCCGTCACCACGACCTGCGCGCCCGCGCGCAGCGCTTGTGCGATCTCGAAAGCGCCCTGGTAGGCGTTGGCGCAGACAAAGCGCGCCTCGTCGAAATCGCCGCCCAGTTGCGCGCGCACGAGGGCGCGCCCCCGCGGGTCGGACAGGTCGTCGCCCTCGACGATGCCGATGCGCGGGGCTGGCAGACCCAGTTCGGCGGCCAGGCCCTGGATGGCGCGCGCGGCGCCCTGCGGATTGGCCGCGCCGAAATTGCCCACGATGGCAATGCCATGGCGCAGGCAGTCGGCGAGGACCGGGCGTAGGTAGTCCAGCAGCAGCGGCTCGTAGCCGCGCGAAGCGTCGGCGCGGCGCGCCAGCTGCTGGTGGGCCAGCGTGCGCTCGGCCAGGTTCTCGAAGATCAGGGCGGCCGGTCCGCCCCGTTCGATCAGCGTGCGCACCACGGGGGGCGCCGCGTCGCAGCGGTCGCCGGAAAAGCCGGCGCCGCACCCGACTGCGATGGTCTCCATCCTCTGTCCCTCTTATGTCTTTGCGGCACTGTGCGCGGGGAATGATCGGAAGTAAACTGGAATTATTCAAATGATTATTTGATTTATTGAAATGAGTCTGTCCGGCCGTTTGATCGATGCCTTCCTGGCCCTGGAGGAGACGCGCCGCTTTTCGCTGGCGGCGCAGCGGTGTCATATGTCGGCACCAGCCTTCAGCCAGATGGTGGCGCGGCTGGAGGACCAGGTGGGCGCGCGCCTGTTTGACCGCACCACGCGTCATGTGACGCTCACACCTGAGGGCGAGGTGTTCGCGCAGGGGGCGCGCCGCATCGCCAGCGAGATGCGCGCCGCCATTGACAACTTGCAGGATCGCGCGCAGCGCCGCACCGGGCGCGTGAGTGTGGCCGCACCGCCCTCGCTGGCGGCCGACTGGTTGCCGGGTCAGCTGTCGGTCTTTCGCCAGCGCTATCCCGGCATCGACCTGCGCCTGCGGGATGTGGTGTCCGACGTGTGCCTGGACGCGGTGCGCCGGGGCGAGGTCGACTTCGGCCTGAACGCGCAGCCGGGTAACTCGCTGGAGTTCGAGGCCGTCAAGCTGCTGGACGAACCGCTCTATCTGATCTGCCGTACCGACGACCCGCTGGCCACGCGACGCAAGGTCCGCTTGTCCCACCTGCGCCAGCGCGCCTACATCCACACCTTGCGTTCAGGCAGCATCTGGCAGCGCCTGCAGCCTTTGCTACATGACCTGGACATCCAGGACACCGGTTTGGAAGTGGACCAGCTCGGCACCCTGGCGGGCTTGGTGGCCCATGGCTTTGGCATCAGCCTGGTGCCACGGTCGGCCTTGCAGCTGTGCCAGCGCGATGCACTGAAGGCGGTGCCGCTCGAAGGCGAGCAGGCGTCGCGTTCGATCTACCTGGTGCGGCCGCGGCATCGCAGCCTGTCGGTGGCGGCGGCGTCCTTGTGGGAGTTGTTGGGGCAGGAGGGGGTGCCGCAGCTGCGGCGGTCCCCCGCGGCGCTCAGGCCCCGATGACACCCCCGTCATTGCGGGTGATCACGATGGTCGCCGAGCGGGGGCGGCCAGCCTGGCCATAGCCCTTGTTGCCAGGCCACTGGCTTTGCAGGTCGGCCACGCTCTTGCTGTCCTCGCCCGGGTGTTGGATGTTCACGAAGAGGGCGCGGCCACCGGGGGCCTCGGTCACGCCTGTGATCTCGCAGCCCTTGGGGCCAATCAGGAAGCGGCGCAACCGCGCCTCGCCAAGGGTGGCGCCCACGAAGGTGTCCTGAGTGCCGGTCTGCTCCGTGCCGTTGATCACCATGCGGTTTTTCACCGTGACCTTGCCGCCGTCGCCCACCTGGCCAGGCAGGGCCGCCAGCATCATGCAGTGGGTCTCGTCGGTCATGGCGCCGTCGTCGGTCTGGATCCAGCAAATGCCGGTGGTGGGGCTGAACCACAGCCCGTCAGGTGAGGAGAACGAGTTCTTCACGCTCAGGCCGGAGAGGTTGGCGTCGCCTGCATCTTCTTCTGCGCCAAACAGGAAGATGTCCCAGCGGAAGCCGGTGGCCGATGCGCGGTCGCCGCTCTCGCGGAAGCGGATGATGTGCCCGTTGGGATTGCCCGACTGGCGCTTGCCATCGGGGTCCATGTAGGCGCGCGGGTTGGCTGCGTCTACGCGCCCCGGTGTGCGGTTGGCGGCGCTGTTGTTGGTCAATGTGAAATAGACCTCGCCGTTTCTCGGGTTGACGGCTGCCCACTCGGGGCGATCCATTTTGGTGGCGCCCACGGCGTCAGCCGCGTGCCGGGTGTGGACGTAGATCTCGGCCTGGCTGCTGAACTTGTAGGCCGTGTAGTTGGCGATGCGCGGGTCGTTCAAGGTCAGCTCGATCCATTCGCCGCTGCCGTTGGTGTCAAAGCGCGCCACGTACAACTTGCCCTCGTTGAGGTATTTGTCGCCGGCGGCCAGGCCACCGCCCACGTCCTTCGGGTCCCAGACGGCCGTACTGACGAACTTGTAGATGTACTCGTTGCGTGAATCGCAGCCCATGTAGAAGGCCAGGGGCTGGCCGGGCTGGGGCAGGCTGCAGGCTGCGCTTTCGTGGGCCATGCGTCCCATGGCCGTGCGCTTAGCCGGCGTGGACGAGGGATTGAGCGGATCGATTTCGACGTTGTAGCCGAAGGTGTTGGCCTCGTTGCGGAAGTCCTGGCTCGCGGTCGCACCCAGTGCTGCAAGGTTCCAGCGTGCGAAGCGGTCATCGATGGCGGAAACGGTATGCCAACCCTGGCTGATCGAACGGGTCTGGTTGGCCGCCGGCGGCGCCGAGGCCAGGCCGTAGCGGCGGCGGGCGGCGAGTTGCTTGGCGTCCAGCGCAGCGCCGCCACCCGTCACCTGGAAATAGAACGCCCAGTTTTCCTCACAGGCCAGGTAGGTGCCCCAGGGCGTCTTGCCATGACCGCAGTTGTTCAAGGTGCCGCGCGCGTTGGCCCCGGTGGGGGCCCAGCGGGTGACCATCTGGGCCTGGATGTCTGCCAGGTGCGTCCGCGGACCGGCGATGCGCACCGGCGTCTGCGCGGTCACGCGGTGGTTCAGGGGCGAGTCCAGCCTCATGCGCCAGCCCTGGGGGCCGCGCTCGACCTCGACCACCGATACGCCGTGGTGATTGATTTCCTTGAGTACTTCGAGTTCGGGCCGTGTGCCCAGGTCCCATTCGCCGAACTGGGAGAACTTCTTGCCGCCCACGCCGTTGGAGGTCTGGCCATTCGGGTGCATGAAGTGGGCGTCGGCCGAGCTTTCGTGGTTCACCACGATCACCGCACGGCCCGTATCGGTCTCGGTGTAGCGGCCTCGGGCGTCGATGAAATAGATATCTAGCGCGTCGTGGTGGTCACCGATGCGGCGCGACCAGTCGTCGGCCTCGGCGCCCACGTTGGAGTAGGCGGGCAGACGTGAGTCCATGCGGTCGCCGGTGGCATGCAGCACGGTGTACTGATAGCCGGGGGGCAGAACCACGTCGTCCAGCAGGCTCTTGTCCAAAGAGGGAAAGCCCAGCGCATGGGCCCGGGCGGCGCCCGGCTGCGTGGCGAGCGAGGCGCAACCGGGCAGGAGGGCCAGGCTCGCCAGACCCAGGCCCCCGCGCAGCACGCTGCGCCGGCTGGGGCTGGCCAGAGCGTCGGCGAGCACGCGCTCGAAGTGGAGGTTGTCAGAGGTGTTGCTGGCGATTTCGTGGTCGGGGTGAGACATGTGAAGCGTCGAGAGTGATTTATGACCACAGTGGAAATTCCACATGTGACAGCTTCGTGTCGCCCCTGGGAATTGAGGGGAAAAGTGGGCACGCTCGCCCTCGAGATGGCGTGTCGCCCGCGCAGACGCCGAGAGCTGGCTCGGCGGCGACCCTGTACAGCCTACGTGAAAAGCTGCGGGGCGCGCGAGGGGGTATCCGCCCGGGTTAGCGGCTGTGTGGTGTGGCGCTCACGAGGCGCAAGGTACGCACTGCGTGGCCCAGGGTTGGACCTGGAGACGGTCGAAGGGGATGTCGAGACCACAGGTTCGACACACGCCGTAGCGGCCGCTGCGCATTCGCTCCAGGGCCTGGACCACGGCCTCGAGCTGGGCCTGCTCCTGGTCGGTCAGCGCGGCGGCCACGGCCAGTTCGGGGCGGCGTAGCGAGGCGTCGTCGTCATCCTGATGAAGTACCTCATGGGCACGGTCCACGCGGGACTGGCCATGCAGGTGGGCCGCCAGCTGCGCGCGCAACTGGCGCTCATGCTGCTCGAGTTCGGTGGACAGCAGGGCCTTTTGGCCATCGGTGAGGTGTTGAGGCATGGCGATCTCCTGACGCACTTCATGCTAGGTCTCACACGGGGAGCAGGCGTTGATGTGGGTCAATGCGAGAGCCAATGAAAAAGCCCCTGGCAGGACTGCCAAGGGCTTGGATGGGGCGCTGCTGTCGGGGTTCGAGCTGCGGACCTCCGGCGCGCGATGATGCGAGCCGATGCCGGACCCTCACCCCTTGGCCGCTTCGCGTAGTTTTTCCGTCAGCCAGACCTTCATCAGGGACTGGTACGGAACGTCCAGCTTGTTGGCTTGTTGCCGGATGCCTTCGAGCAGGCTGTCGGAGAGCCGGATCGAGATGCTGGTGGTGGACGGCTTGAGGTTCTTGAACGTGACCGCTGTCATCTGGGTGGGTTCAAAGAACTGGGTCGCGTCGTTGTCCTTGGACTCCCAGAATTCACGCTCTTTGGCCTCGGAGCGGAACTTCGGCGGCGCCTTGCTTTTACGTGTGGGCTTGGTCATACAACTGCCTTTCCTTGCGATGCTGGTCGCGGGCGGAAATCACCCGGACTAGGGTTCCGTCCTGACGGAGCGTAAAGATCAGGGTCAGCGCCCTGGCCTGATTGGTCTTGCCCAGCGCCAGATAGCGTGGCTCCTGCGCGCTGTGCTTGTTATCAGCGCTGACCAGTAAGGGCTGATTGAAGAAGATTTCCTCAGCCTCAGCCTGAGTCACGCCGTGCTTGACCTCGCTCTTTCGCTGGTTGCCTGAGTCCCATTCAAAGCCGACAACGGAGTCGAAGTCAATCATTTTTGTATGTTATGGGCATATACAAGTATGCGTCAACCGGCCCGCGAGAGACGAAAGGAAAAAGCCCGCAGTCCAGGGGACTGCGGGCTTTTGTTTGGTGGCGCTTCACGGATTCGAACCGCGGACCTGTGGATTATGATTCCATCGCTCTAACCGACTGAGCTAAAGCGCCGAGCCCGAAATTATAGCAAGGCGCCAGCCGTCTTCAGCCCCGCCCAGCCCGGGCTTCAGTCAGGTCATTCCAGACCTCCTGTCGGCGGATCCGGCCGCCCGCCAGCTCGAAGCGGTCCACAAATCGCACCCCTTGGAAATCCGTGCCGTCTGGCCAGCGCCCCTGCAGGGTGCCGCTGCAGAACACCACCGTGATGTCCCCCTGCCAGGCCTGCTCCAAGCGCTCGTAGTGCTTGCTCACGGACTGATAACGGGTGGCGGCCCAGACCGGCAGTTCAGCCAGGTCCCGCATGACCACGCCCCCGGGAAAGACCATCTCGAAATCCGGCGCCAACGCCTGGCGGGCTGCATCGAAGTCGCGCCGGCCGACCGCGTCCAGGAAGCCGCGAACGACCTCGACGGCATCCGGCAGGGCCGCCGCGCCGTCGCCCCCGCTGAGAACGCGTCCGTCGCGCCGGAAGGTGCTCGCCTCATGCACGAAGACGATCGTGCCCGCCTCCGAAGCCGGCACCACCGAACGTGCCGCTGCGGACAGGTGTGAGACCAGTCGCGACTGTGCCTCGGGCGTGTAGCCGGGAAGGAGGGTGACGGAGATGACGGGCATGTGCGTGACGGGACTACGCGCGCGGCGCCGGCCGCGATCAGCGGTTCGTGAACTGCGGCTTGCGCTTGTTCACGAAGGCGTCCATGCCTTCCTTTTGGTCGGCGGTGGAAAACAGCGCGTGGAACAGGCGCCGCTCGAACATCACGCCATCGGACAAGCCGCTTTCAAACGCGCGGTTGACGGATTCCTTGGCGGCGATGGCAGCCAGGCGCGGCATGTCGGCGATCAGGAGCGCGGCGCCCAGGGTTTCTTCCATCAACTTGTCCAACGGCACCACGCGGCTCACGAGACCCGAACGCTCGGCCTCGGTGGCGTCCATCATGCGCGCGGTGAGGCACAGGTCCATGGCCTTGGACTTGCCCACTGCACGCGGCAGGCGCTGCGAGCCGCCGGCGCCGGGGATGATGCCCAGCTTGATCTCGGGCTGGCCGAATTTGGCGTTGTCCGCGGCGATGATGAAGTCGCACATCATGGCCAGCTCGCAACCCCCGCCCAGCGCGAAGCCCGCGACGGCGGCGATCACCGGCTTGCGGATGCTGCGAATGGTTTCCCAGTTGCGGGTGATGTAGTCCTGGCCGTAGGCGTCGGCAAAGGTGTAGCTGGCCATTGCGCCGATGTCGGCGCCCGCAGCGAAGGCCTTCTCGCTGCCCGTGACGATCATGCAGCCGATGGCGTCGTCGGCGTCAAAGGCCTTGAGGGCGGCGCCCAGTTCGTTCATCAGGTCGCCGTTGAGGGCATTGAGCTGCTTGGGGCGATTGAGCTGGATGATGCCGACCTTGCCGGCTTCGGTGCGCACGTCGATCAGTTCGTAGGCCATGGGGTTCCTGCGTGGGTCAAGTGGAAAAAGGTTGCCGGGGACTATACCCAAGCGCCTGGGGCTCTGTATGGGGCGTTCATCGCTGCTCGAGGGTCTCGACTTTCAGGTCGATCTCGGCTTCATCGCCCAGGGCGATGCGGATGCGTACCGGCAGATAGCGCAGGCTGGGCGCGAACCAGATCTCGGCGCTGAGGTTGTCGCGGCGCGGGGCGATGGGACGCGGTCGCAGCCGCCAGGCCATCACCTCGCCCAGGCGGGGAATGGTGACCAGATCCTGGGCGATGACGTCGTAGGTCCAGAGGTCTACGCCCCCCGGGCGCGCCAGCGGCAGGGTGATGACCTCGCCCAGCGCCAGCGCCTGCGCGCCGGTGGCGAAGCGGTGCCCGAGTTCGACGAACTGGCTCGCGGTGTCCTGCACGCCGGCGGGCCGAGGCACGCTGCGGCCATCGGCCAGGGTGATGTCGGCATCCCCCAACTGCATGGCGCGGCGGCGGGAGCGCGAGCGCTCTTCGTACACACGCGGGACGAGACCCTGTGTCGTGACCTCGCCCTGGCTGGTGAGGGCGCGGTGGATGAAGGGTGCGATGTCGATCTCCACCTGCGCCTGGTAGCGCGTGCCCTGGCGCTGCCACTGCACGCGGGCCGAGCCATGCAGGGGCCCACTGCGCCATCGGCCCTCGAGTCGATAGCTCAGGCGCGCATCGGGGGGCCAGGTGTCGGCGGGGACCGTGGCTGCAGCGGCTGCGGGGCTTGAGGCGACGCTCGGAGGGCTCGGTGCGGCAGCGGCCTCGGCTGCGGGTGGAGTCGGGGTGGGCGCGGCGCTGGCGGTCGGCTGGGGCACGGAGGCCTGAGATTCCGCAGGAGGTGACGCTGCGGAGGCTGCTGCGACCGGCGGTGCGGCCGGTGGTGCGGACTGCGCGGGTTGCGGGGCTTGCGCGGGTTGCGCAGGGGGTGCGTCTGCCAGGGCCGACGCGCGCAGCACGCCCGGTGTCGGCGCTACCGGGGCGGCGGCCAGGGCGGCAGGTGCCGCAGGGGCCGCAGGTTCCAGCGGCGCGATCAGGCGGGTGAAGAGCGGTTCGGGCAATCCGCGCAAGGCGGCCCCGGTGGCGGTCTGTTGCAGGTCCCACCACGCCAGCACCCCAATATGGCCTGCGACGGCCAGACCCAGGCTCAGGGCCAGGGCCAGCAGGGCGCGGCGTGTCAGGCCGATCCTGCGAGCCATGCGCGGACCCGCTCCGCCTGGCCGACGGACAGGCGCCAGGTGATGGTTGCCGCGGGCAGGGCCAGCTCCAGCCGCAGCAGGCGGCGGTCCCGGGCGACGAGGGCAGTGAGCTTGCGCTGGGGGCCGGCGTACAGCGCGATGTCGTCCAGCTTGGACAGGCGCCAGCCTTCGCCGCCGGCCTCGATGCCGAGCCACTCGTCGCCCGGCGCAAAGCCCGCGTGTTCGGCCGGGCCGCCACGCAGCACATGCTTGATTTGCAGCACGCCGCCGCTGTCGCTGGTGCGCAGGCCCAGCGATTGCTGCAGGGCCGCCGCATCTTCCTGCACCTGCACGCCGGCGCCTTGCAGCAGCGGCTGCAGCGGCAGCTCACGGGTGCCATGCACCCAGGCGGCCAGCTCGCGCGTGTAGGCGCGGCCACCGAGCTCCTTGAGCGTGGCGGCCAGGTCGGCCTCGGTCATGGGGCCGCCCTTGCAGCGCGCCCACAGCGCGCGCATGACGTCGTCTAGCGTGGTACGGCCTTCAGCGCGCAGCGTGAGGTCCAGGCACAGGGCGACCAGCGCACCCTTGGTGTAGTAGCTGATGGTGGCGTTGGGCGTGTTCTCGTCTTGGCGGTAGTACTTCACCCAGGCATCGAAGCTGGCCTGCGCCACCGACTGCACCTCGCGCCCCGGGGCTTGCATCACCTGGTTGATCGTCTTGTTTAAAAGGCGCAGGTAGGTGGCGTCGTCGATGAGGTTGCAGCGTCGCAGGAGCAGGTCGTCGTAGTAGCTGGTGAAGCCCTCGAAGAACCACAGCAGCTGGGTGTAGTTCTCGTGGTCGTAGTCGTAGCGGGAGAATTCAGCGGGCCGCAGGCGCTTGACGTTCCAGGTGTGGAAGTACTCGTGGCTGATCAGGCCCAGCAGCGTGGTGTAGCCCTCAGGCTGGCGCGCCTCACCCCGTCGCGGCAGGTCTCGTCGACCCGCGATCAGCGCGGTGCTGGCCCGATGCTCCAGGCCGCCGTAGCCGTCGTCCACCGCATTGAGCATGAACACGTAATGCTTGAGGGGCGGGCGCTTGCGGTCATGCCAGAAGCGGATGGCCGTCTCGCAGATCTTCTGGGTGTCGGCGACGAGGCGCTCACCGTCGAAGGAGCGCGGTGCACCCGCCACCACGAAGCGGTGCTCGATGCCGCCGGCCTTGAAGTCGGCTCGCCAGAAGGTCCCGAGCTCGAAGGGGCTGTCAACGAGTTCGTCGTAGTCCTCGGCCAGGTAGGTGCCAAAGCCGCGCTTGTCCACCTTGTGCGGAGGCAGGGCGGTGGCGGCTTCCCATTGGGGCAGGGGCGACATGACTTCGATTGCGTGCGGGTACTTTTCCTGACCATGCACGCGCAGGCACAGGCTGGTTCCGTTGAAGAAGCCGCGCTGCGTATCCAGCCAGGCGGTGCGCACTGAGTGATCGAAGGCATAGACCTCGTAGGTCAGCTCCAGCGGGCTGCTGGCCCCGCAGTCGGCGTCCCAGTGGTTCTTGTCGGCCTGGCGCAGGGGCACGGGCTTGCCGTCCTGTCGCGCCGAAAGGTGCTGCAGGTGCTTGGAGAACTCGCGCACCAGGTAGCTGCCCGGAATCCACACCGGCAGCGACAGGCGCTGGGGCGCGGCCGGCTGCTCGATGGTGAGCGTCACGCGGTACAGGTGCGCGTGCAGGCTGGTCGCCTCGACGCGGTAGTGAACGGGGGCCACGCGGGCAGAGGTCATGGCGGTGCGGATCCGGGTGTTCACGGGGCGTTGACTCGCGCGTTATTTCGCTTCGGCCAGCTGCTTTTCGACCTGGGCTGCCGGGATGGCGCCCGGCACGCGGCTGCCGTCGGTGAAGACCAGCGTGGGCGTGCCGGTGATGCGGTGCTTGCGGCCGAATTCGGTGTTGCGCGTGAGCGCGCTGGTGTCGCAGCTGACCTTGGGCGGTACTTGGTCACGCACCATCCAGTCCAGCCAGGCCTTGCCCTTGTCCTTGGCGCACCAGATGTTGCGGGACTTCTCCAGGGAGTCCTGGCCGAGGATGGGGTAGAGGAACAGATAGATGGTGACGTTGTCGATGTTCTGCAGGTCGCGCTCGAAGCGCTTGCAGTAGCCGCAGTTGGGGTCTTCGAATACGGCGAGCTTGCGCTTGCCGTTGCCCCGCACCAGGGTGAAGGCATCGGCCAGGGGCAGGCTGTCGAAGTCGATGGCCAGGAGCTTGTCCATGCGCTCCTCGGTTAGGTTGCGGCGCTGGCGGGTGTCATAGAGCGAGCCCTGGATCAGGAAGTTGCCCTGGGCGTCGGTGTAGAACAGATCGGTGCCCACGCGCACTTCGAAGAGGCCAGACATGGGAGTGCGGCTGATCTCGTCGATCTTGGCCAGCTGCGGGATGCGCTCGGCCAGGTTCTTGCGGATGGTGGCTTCCTGGGCCTGCGCGCGGCCTGGGGCGCCGAGTGCCAGGGCGGCGATCGCGGCCAGCGCCAGGGCCCACAGCGAGGCGCGAGCACGGTGCAGGAGGCGGGACGGGGTCGAGGCGTTCATTGGTGCGCTTTCATGCGTCGGGTCGGCGGCGGGGTGGCCGGGAGGATAGGCGGGCCGCGTGTTTCAGAGGCGTCCGGCCGCCTGGCGGGCAGCCCAATGCTTCAGAGGGTTCAGGCGGTCGAAGCCACGCAGACCCCACTGGCGCAGCCAGCCCAGGGCCGCAACGTCGTGGGCGAACAGCTGTTGGAGGCCGTCGGTGGCCAGTTGCATGGTGGCGACCTGCGCCTTGCGGGCGCGCTCGTAGCGGCGCAGGAGGCGTTCGTCGCCGACGCTGCGCCAGTACTCGCGTGCGTGCAGCACCTGCGCCAACTCGCGTGCGTCGGCCAGGCCCAGGTTCAGGCCCTGGCCCGCCAGCGGGTGCACGGTGTGCGCGGCGTCGCCCGCCAAGGCCCAACCCGGACCGCACCAGCGCGAAGCCTTGGCCAGTTGCAAGGGCCAACCCGCTCGCTCGCTGGCCAGCGTGAGCCGGCCCATACTGTGGTGGCTGGCCTGGGTGAGGCGTTCCTCGAATTCGGCCGCAGGCAGGGCCAGCAGGGCGCCCGCGCGGTCTTGCGGCACCGACCACACCAGGGCGACGGCACGCCCCTGCGGGCCGTCCAGCGGCAGCAGGGCCAGGATCTCGCCCTGCGCGAACCACTGGCGCGCCACCTGGCCGTGGGGCCGCTCGCCTTCCAGGCGCGCCGCGATGGCATGCTGGCCGTAACGGGTGACCTCATAGTGCACGCCCAGTCCGGCGCGCGAGGCGCTGGCCTTGCCTTCGCAGATCACGGTGAGCGTGGCTTGCGCCGGGGCGGAGAGGATTTCGATCCCGGGTTGATAGCGAACGGCTTCGCGCAGACGCTCTTGCAGGGCGGTGGCGCCAGCGATCCAGGCCAGGGCCTCGCTGCCCTGCTCGTGGGCGTCAAAACGCACGCGCGCACCTGCGTCGGCATGGACCTCCATGTGCATCACCGGGGTGACGCCAGCCTGGGCCTCTTCTGGCCAGGCGCGCAGCTGCGAGAGCAGGTCGCGCGAGGCGGCGTTCATGGCGTAGGCGCGCACGTCACCGGCGGCGGCCGGGTCGGGGGTGTCGACCAGGCCTACGCGCAGGCGCTCGCGTGCCAGCAGCAGGGCCAGGGTGCGGCCCACCACGCCGGCGCCACGGATGCAGATGTCATAGGGCACAGCCATCGAGGGATTGTAGGAGCCGGGCACAATCCCAGGCGCAGTCCACTCCCTTGTCACCCCACGTCATGAGCGCCATTTCCTCCCCCGAAGTACAGGCCCGCATCGCGCGCCTGTTCGTTTACCCCGTCAAGTCCTGCGCCGGCCTGGCGCTGCGCGAGGCCGAACTGACCGAAGCTGGCCTGGACCTGGACCGCGCCTGGATGGTGGTCGACACGGAGGGCGAGTTCGTTTCTCAACGCGAGTTGCCCAGGATGGCCCTGGTCCAGGTGCAGCTGAAGTGGAACGAGGTGATCTTGCGCGCGCCGGGCATGCTGTCGCTGCATCTGCATGTCGATCGGGTGGAGGCGCCTGCGAAGGTGCGGGTCTGGGATGACGAGGTGCCCGCCTACGACATGGGGGACACCGCCGCCCAATGGTTCTCGGATTTCCTCGGGCAGAAATTGCGGCTGGTGCGTTTTGACCCCGATCACCGACGTTTCTCCAGCCTGCAATGGACCGGTGGCGTGGAAGCGCCCAACCAGTTCAGCGACGGCTTTCCCCTGCTGGTGGCCAGCGAAGCCTCGCTGGAGGCGCTCAACGCGCGCCTGGCGGCGGGCGGACATGCGTCTGTCGGCATGGAGCGGCTGCGGCCCAACATCGTGCTGGCCGGGCTGCAGGCCCACGACGAAGACCGCCTGGGCCCGATGCGCGTGCAGGCCGACGGGCCCGTGCAGCTGGTGCCGGTCAAGCCGTGTGCCCGTTGCACCATCCCCGACGTCGACCCGGCCAGCGGCGAGGTGGGGACCGTGGTGGGAGACGCGCTACAGACCTACCGCCGCAACGAGAAGCTGGGCGGGGCCGTCACCTTCGGCATGAACGCCATCGTGCGCGAGGGCGATGGCGTGATCCTGCGCGTAGGCCAGGCGGTGACGGCCGACTGGGCCTTCTAGGCTCGCAGGTCCTCAGGCCACCTGCCGCGCCAGCGCCTGTAGCCGTGGCGCGATCTCGCGGCGCAACCAGGCCTCGTCGAGTTCGCGGCCCTGAAAAGAGCAGTTGATCGCGGCCGGCTCGCCGCGGTTGATGTGCCCCAGCGGCACCGCCACCGCCTGCACGTCAGGGTAGACCTCGCCCACTTGCACGCAGCAGCCCAGGCGCGGGTACTGCCGCACGTTTTCCATCAGGCGCGCGCCGTACCGCTGCCACTCCTCGGGCGCTTTCACCTGCAGCTGGTTGATCAAAGCCTCGCGCTGCGGCGGACGGCACGACATCAGGTAGGCGCGGCCCACGGCGGTACCGGCCAGCGAGTGGCTGGTGCCCACGTCGATGGGGTAGATGCGCTTGCTGTAGGCGCGTACCGATTCGATATAGACGATGGTGTAGCGGTCGCGGATGCCGATGGACACTGTGCCGCCCGTGGCCTCGGCCAGTTCCATCATCAGCGGGCGGGCCTGGCGGCGCAGCGTGAACTGCGCGAGCAGCGGGTTGCCCAGGGACAGCACCGCGGACCCGAGCTGGTATTTGCCGTAATGCTCGGTAGGTGCGAGGTAGCCCATGGCGGTGAGGGTGTAGGTCAGGCGCGAGACGGTGGCCGCTGGCAGCCCCAGGCGCTGCGACAGGTCCTTGTTCCCGAGCACCGGCTGTTCGGGCGTGAAGCACCGCAGCAGCTGCAGCCCGCGCGCCAAGGTGGTGGCGAACTGGCGGTCGCCCTCATGCTCCATCAGGCCCGGGACACGGCGGGCGCTGGGCTTGGGGAGGGGTTTCAGCATATCGAAATAAGATTCAACATATCGGAATATTAACGTGGCGCGCGCCCTCCCTTCCTAGACTGCAGCGACGCCCGCTTCAGACGGCGCACGGAGACACGCGATGACCGCCACAAGCCTGGCCGACGAATTGCCGGTACACGACATCCCCGCCCTGGATGGCAATAACGCCCCAGTGCGCCAGGAGGATGTCTTCACGCAGATGGAGGTGATCGGGCAGGTGCCCCCCGACCTCAATGGCCTGTATGTGCGCAACGGACCCAACGCCTACTTTCCGCCGGACTGGCGCTACCACGCGTATGACGGCGACGGCATGGTGCATGCGGTGCGTTTTCGACAGGGCCGGGTGGAGTACCGCAACCGCTGGGTGCAGACTGCCGGCTTGCGCGAGGAGCAGGCCGCAGGCCGCGCGCTGTGGAAAGGCCTCAAGGAGACCTGGCGTGCCGACCGACCCGACGAGCCGCTGAAGAACACGTCCAACACCGACGTGAAGTACCACGCGGGCCGCCTGATCACCATGTGGTACCGCTCGGGCATGCCCTACGCGCTGGATCCGCAGACGCTGGAGACCTTGGGTACCGCGGACTTCGATGGCGCGATCGACCGCATTTCCGCGCACTCTCGGCCCGATCCGCACACTGGCGAGCTGCTGTACTTCGACTACGGCCTGAAAGCGCCTTATATGCGCTATGGCGTGGTGGGGCCGGATCGCAAGATCCGCCATCAGATCGAGGTACCGCTGCCCGGCCCGCGTCTGCCGCACGACATGGCGGTGACCGAGCACTACACGATCCTGCACGACTTTCCGCTCTGGCCCGACGCCGACGCTTTGGCGGCTGGCCGCTACAAGGTGCGCTTTCATGCCGACCAGCCCACGCGCTTTGCGGTGGTGCCGCGCTATGGCCAGGCCAGTGAAATCCGCTGGTTCACCGCCAGGCCTACCTACATGCTGCATGTGGTCAATGCCTGGGAAGAGGGCGACGAGGTGGTGATGGTGGGCACGCCTTACCGCATGCACCTGGACGCCGAAGGCCGCCCCGACGCGCGCAGACTGGAGCAGACCATTCACCTGCGCCAGCGGGATTTCCTGCTGTACGAGTGGCGCTTTGACCTGCGCACCGGCCAGACGCGTGAGCGCGTGATCGACGACGTGCTCAATACCGAGTTCCCGGCAATCAACAGCCTCTACCAGGGACGCAAGAACCGCTATTCGTACCACGTGCTCTTTCCCTATGGCGGGCGCGAGGAGCCGCGTTTTCCGGGTCTGGTGAAGTACGACCTGCAGACGGGCGGCTATATCGCCTACAGCGCCGGGCCACGCTACTTCTACAACGAGGTGGGCTTCGCGCCGCGCGACGGTGCGACGAGCGAGGACGACGGCTACCTGGTGGTGCCGACGTGGAATCCCGACGAACGCCGCTCCGAGATCCAGGTCTTCGACGCGCGCGAGGCGCGGATGGCGGCGGGCCCGATCGCGCGCATCGTGCTGCCGCGGCGCATGCCGCACGGCTTTCACGCCACCTTCGTGGACCAGGGCACCCTGGACCGCTGGAAGTGACCCCATGATCCTGGTGCCGCGCGACAAGATCGACGACTACGTCACCCGAGGCTGGTGGGGCGAGCGGATGATCGGTGAGATCTTCCTGGAGACCGCCCAGCGCCAGGGCGCGGCGCTGGCGGTGGCAGACCCGCCCAATCGAGCGCAGATCACTGGCGACGCGCCGCTGCGGTGGACCTGGGGCGACTTGCTGCAGCAGGTGGGCCGCTATGCCGCCTTCCTGCACGCAAACGGCGTGAAGAAGGACGATGTGATCGTGGTGCAGATGCCCAATGTCGTCGAACTGCATGCCCTGTATCTGGCCTGCGCGATCAGCGGCATCATCGTCTCGCCAGTGCCGGTGCAATACCGCGCGCATGAACTCGCGCATGTGGTGGGCCTCACCGGTGCGCGCGTGGCGATCACCGCCACGGCGGTGGGCAGCTACCCCAGCGCGCAGGAGTGGGTAGCGCACCGCCACCTGTACCCGGGGCTGCGCGAGGTCTGGGCCCTGGGCACACGCTGCCCGCAGGGCGCCGTGCCGCTGTCGGCCGCCCTGGACGCCCAGCGACCGTGGAGCGCCGCCGAGATGTCGGCTCACATGCGCGCCATCGGCCTGACCGCGCACGATGTCTTCACCATCTGCTGGACCTCGGGCACCGAGGCCCAGCCCAAGGGCGTGCCCCGCAACCACAACGAGTGGCTGATCGTGGGCCAGTCGGTGATCGACGCTGGCGAGCTGCAGCCAGGGGCGCAGATGCTGATGCCTTTCCCCTTCGTCAACATGGCGGGCCTCTCAGCCAGCCTGATGTCGTGGCTGCTGGTGGGCGGCGGGCTGCACCAACACCATCCCTTCGACCTGGACGTCTTCATCCGCCAGCTGCGCGAGAACCCGATCGACTACAGCGTGGCCGCGCCCGCGGTGCTGAACATGCTGCTCAAGGAGCCGCAAAAGCTGGACGGCGTGGACCTGACGCGCCTGCGTCGCGTGGGCTCCGGCGGCGGTCCGCTCTCCGAGTGGATGGTGCAGGCGATGGAGCGACAGTTCGGCATTGAGGTGGTGAACTACTTCGGCTCCAACGAGGGTGCGGCCCTGTCCTCCTCGCCCCGCGACATTCCCGATGGCGCGCAGCGAGCGCTGTACTTCCCACGCTTTGGCGTGCCGGGCTTTGAGTGGAAGATGTCCAACGCGAAGAAGATCAGCACCCGCCTGGTGGATGTCGATACCGGTCAAGACATCACTGAGCGTGGCCAGGTGGGCGAGCTGCGTTTCAAGGGGCCGACCATCTTCAGCGGTTACTACCGTTCGCCCGAACTCACCGCGCGCGCCTTCGACGAGCAGGGCTACTACCGCACGGGCGACCTGTTCGAGATCGCCGGCGAGCATCAGCAGTTCTACCGCTTCAGTGGTCGCCACAAGGACATTGTGATCCGCGGCGGGGCCAACATTTCGTCCGAGGAAGTCGAGAACCTCCTGGTGGGTCACCCCAAGGTGCGCGAGTGTGCGGTGGTGGGCTACCCTGATCCTGTGCTGGGCGAGCGCGTGTGCGCGGTCGTCGTGCCGCAAGGCGACCAGCAGGTCACGCTGCAGGAGTTGGTTGCCCACTTGCGCGATGTCGAGCAAGTCGCGCCGTTCAAGTGGCCCGAGAAACTCATCGTGCTGGAGGCCCTACCCCGCAATCCCGTAGGCAAGATCCTCAAGCGCGAATTGCGCGCCCGTTATTTCCAGGAGGAGACAGCATGAAAGATGTGGTGCTGCTGGTTCCCGGCATGCTCAATGACGAACGTGTCTGGACCGACGTGCGCGCCGCGATCGAGGGCGAGGCCGAGGTGCGCATCGCCTCCACGGCCGGTCAGTCCACCCTCACGCAGATGGCCGATGCCGCCTGGGCAATGCTGGCCGACGTGCCCGAAGGCGCACACGTGGTGTTGGCGGGTTTTTCCATGGGCGGCTATGTGGCCCTGCAGATGCTGGCGCAGCCGCGCCGCGCGCTGCAGGGCCTGGCCCTGATCTCCACCTCGGGCCGACCCGAGACGCCAGAGGCCTCGGCCACCCGTGACAAGACCTTGGCCGCCATGCAAGCCGACTTTCCCAAGGTGGTCGAGGGCATCTTGAAATGGAGCACGTACAGCGCCACCCCCGCCGTCACAGACCGCCTGCGCCAGATGATGCTGGACCTGGGGCTGCCCGCCGCCACCGCCCACACTCGGGCCATCCAGTCACGGGCCGACCGCCGCGAGGTGCTGCAGGCCCTGCGCTTGCCGGTGCACGTCCTGTGTGGCGCGCACGACCGGGTCACGCCGCCCGAGCTGGCTCAGGAGTTGTCTGGATGGATTCCGGGCGCGAAGCTGCAGATCATTGAGGACTGCGGGCACATGCTGCCCGCCGAGAAGCCCGAGGTGGTGGCGCAGGCCCTGCGTGCCCTCCTGGCCTGAACGCACCGCACGACACGACACATAACGACACGACACATCACGACACGAGGAGACCCCGCATGACACCCCCCACTGCCACCCGCCGTGCCCTCTTGGCCGCTGCCGCCGCGACCGCCCTGGTCGCCGCACTTCCGCAGGCCCGCGCGCAGGCCTTCCCCGACCGCCCGGTGCGCGTGGTCGTGCCCTTCGCGCCGGGCAACACCCTGGACACTGCGCTACGTCAAGTGGCGGAGGAATTCAAGAAGAACACCGGCCAGGCTTTGGTGGTGGACAACAAGCCGGGTGGCTCCGGGATCATCGCGGCACAGACCGTGATGCAGGCGCCGCCCGATGGCTACACGCTGCTGCTGTCCAACACCAGCATGCTCACCATCAACCCCTACACCTTCGCCAAGCTGCCCTACGACGCCGAGAAAAGCTACAAGCACGTCACCGGCTTCCTGGGGGCGTCCATGGTGATGGCGGTCAATGCGGCCGCCGTGCCGGCCAACGACATCAAGGAGTTCATCGCCTGGGCCAAGACGCAGACGGGTGGTGTGTCCTACGCCTCCTTCACCGCGGGCAACTCCTCGCACTTCGCTGGGGTGATCATGAATCAGCGCACCGGCCTGAACATGGTGCATGTGCCGTTCAACGGCACGCCGCCCGCCGTGCAAAACCTGGTGGGCGGACAGGTGCAGGCGGCCTTTCTGCCGCTGCTGGCGGTCAAGCCTCATGTGGAGTCGGGCAAGGTCAAGGTGCTGGCTGTGACCAGTCCCAAGCGTTCGCCCCTCATGCCCAACGTCCCCACCTTCACCGAGCAGGGGCTGCCCGACATGCAGATCTACATCTGGTCGGGCCTGTCGGCGCCAGCGGGCACGCCCGACGCGATCGTGCAGCGCCTGCAGCAGGAGTTCGCGAAGACGCTGAGGTCGGAGTCCATCCTCGAGAAGTGGCGTGCGGTGGACTTTGAGCCGCTGCCCTTCACCACCGCGCAGTATCTGGATTTCATCCGCGCCGACGCCAAGCGCTGGTCCGAGGCGGTGCGTATTTCCGGCTTCAAGGCCAGCGAGTGACGATGAGCCTGCCCTTTCAGCTGCGCGTGCCGGTGGTGGCCGCGCCCATGTTCCTGATCTCCGGGCCTGAGCTGGTGCTGGCGGCCTGCCGCAGCGGCATCGTCGGCGCCTTCCCTACGCCCAACGCCCGGCCCATCGAGGTGCTGGGGGAATGGATGCAGCAGATCACCGAGGGCCTGGCGCAGGCGCGCGACCAGCAGGGCGCCCACACGCTCGGCCCCTGGTGTGCCAACCTCGTCACGCATTCGTCCAACACCCGCCTGACCGAGGATCTGGAGCTGATCGCCCGCTACAAGCCGCCGCTGGTGGTGACTGCGCTGGGCAGCCCCAAGCCAGCGATCCCGGTGGTGCACGCTTATGGCGGCCGGGTCATCGCCGACGTCACCACGCTCACGCTCGCGCGCAAAGCCGCGGCGGCGGGCGCTGACGGACTGGCCTGCATCTCCGCGGGCGCGGGCGGCCACACCGGCAGCCTCTCGCCCTTTGCGTTTGTGAGCGCGGTGCGCGAGTTCTTTGACGGGCTGGTGATCATTGGCGGCGGCATCAGTGACGGTTGGGGCGTGGCCGGCGCCATCGCCTGCGGCGCCGATCTCGTCTACATGGGCACGCGCTTCATCCCCACCGAAGAAAGCCGCGCCGACCCGGCCTACAAGCAGATGCTGGTGGACTGCACCGCCGACGATCTGATCGTGAGCGCGGGCCTGACCGGCACGCCGGCCAGCTGGCTCAAGCCTTCGCTGCGCGCACAGGGCCTGGACCCCGACAACCTGCCGGCCGCGCCCCCGCGCAGCTACGACAGCAACACGAACCTGGCCACCAAGCGCTGGCGCGATGTGTGGGCCGCAGGCCAGGGCCTGGCCGCCATCAAGCAGGTCGAGCCCGTGAGCGCTGTGGTCGATCGTCTGGTGCAGGAGTACCAGAGCGCTGCAGGACGCTTTGCGCAGCGGGCTGCAGGCTGATCCTGCGCGGCCCGCCCCACCGAATTTCCGAAGGAACCGACATGTCCGTCGAAGTCGTCGCCGACATCCGCCCGACCCTGGTGCCCGGCCACCACCCGTACATGACCGGGCCCTTCACGCCGAACTACCAGGAGCTCAATGCCACCGATCTGGAGGTGATCGGCGAAATCCCCCACCGCCTGAACGGCGTCTACCTGCGAAACACGCAAAACCCGGTGCACCAGCCGCGTGGCACGTACCACGTGTTCGACGGCGACGGCATGCTCCACCTTCTGAGCTTCGAGAACGGCCGCTGCGAATACCGCAACCGCTTCGTGCGCACGAAGGCGTTCCTGGAAGAACAGGCCGCGGGCCGCGCTCTGTATGCGGGCCTGATCGACAAGCCCTCACTGTCCGAGCGTCCGGGCTGGGGCGCGCGCGGCGGTCTGCGTGACAGCTCGGCGACCGACGTGATCGTGCACGCCGGCCAGGCGCTCACCACCTTCTACCAATGCGGCGAGCCCTATCGCCTGGACGCTCGCACGCTGGAATTCAAGGGTGCAGACGCCTGGGGCGCGCAGGTGCTGCCGGATGGCGGTATCTCGGCCCATCCCAAGGTGTGCCCGCGCACCGGCGACCTGCTGTTCTTCAACTACTCCAAGCAGGCGCCCTTCATGCACTACGGCGAGGTGGACCGCCACAACCAGCTCGTGCACTACGTGCCCGTGCCGTTGCCGGGGCCTCGGCTGCCGCACGACATGATGTTCACCGAGCACTTCGCCATCCTCAACGACTTTCCGCTGCACTGGGATGAAGCGCTACTCGCGCAGGGCAAGCACAAGCTCGCGTACTTCGAGCAGCAGCCCTCGCGCTTTGCACTCGTGCCGCGTCGCCACGCGCCGCAGACCGGCATCCGCTGGTTCGAGGCCAACCCGACCTACGTGCTGCACTGGCTCAATGCCTGGGAGGAGGGCGACGAGGTCGTCCTGCATGGCTACCACCAGAAGACGCCCATGCCCAAGGCCGGCTACGACAACACCGGCAACACCCTGGGCCCCGAGCGCTACGGGCCCACGCTGTACGAATGGCGCTTTGACCTTCGCACCGGCCGCACGAGCGAGCGCCGCCTGGACGAGCGCCCCCTGGAGTTCGGGATGATCAATGCGAGCTACTGGGGTCGGCCGCACCGCTACACCTACAACATGATCGCCCACCCGGGCTCCTTCCTGTTCGACGGCATCCTGCGGCACGATCGGGTGACAGGCCAGACCCAGACCTATCTGTTTGGAGAAGGCCGATTCGGCAGTGAATCACCGATGGCCCCTTGCCACGACGCGCAGGCCGAGGACGACGGCTACGTGGTCACCTTCATCACCGACATGAAGGCCGATCGCTCCGAGTGCCTGGTGCTCGATGCGCGCCAGATCGATGCGGGTCCGGTGGCGCGCATCCTGCTGCCGCACCGTATCAGCAGTGGTACGCACGCGTGCTGGGCGGACGCGCGCGAGATCCGCAGCGACCGCGGGTCGCTGGCGAGCTGAAGCCTCTGCACCCGTTGCGCCACAATCCCATGGTCCGGTGGCCTGCCGGGCGCCGGTGCCGTGTGCGCCGGCTTCTCGTACGCAGACGCACGCAGAACGTTCCCAGGGAGCCATGACATCCGCCGCCATCTCGCCGCCAGCCGCCACGCGCGCGAGCCTGGTCGCTCTGCTCCTGGGGCAGCTCGCTTTCGGCCTCTTCGCCATGACGCTCTGCATCCCCTCGATGCAGGAATGGCCGACGTTGCTCGGCGCCACCCAGGCCCAGGTGCAGCTCACGTTCAGTGGCTATGTGTTCGCCTATGGCGGCTTCCAGTTGATCCACGGCCCCTTGTCCGACCGCATCGGCCGCAAACCGGTCCTCCTGGGCGGGATGGTGATGGCCATCGCGGGCACGGCGCTGGCCATCGTGGCGCCCGACGTGCAGTGGCTGATCGCGGCGCGTGTGCTCCAGGGCGCTGGCACCGCTGCGGGCATGGTGGTCAGTCGTGCGCTGATTCAGGACCTCTTTGGTGGCGCGCAGCGCACGCGCATGATGGCCATGGTGGGCATGACCATGGGCCTGAGTCCACCGCTGTCGACCCTGATCGGCGGCCAGTTGCATGTGCAGCTTGGGTGGCAGTCCAACTTCGTGCTCACGCTGGTGCTCGCGTTACTGCTGCTGGTGTGCGCCTGGCGCGTTGTGCCAGCGGCCCGTCCCACCGCGACGCATGACGATGCCTGGCTAGGGCCCCTGGTGTCTGGCTACGCGCGTCTGCTGCGCGAGCGCGTATTCGTCTTGTATGTGGTGGGCGTGGCGGCCACGACCGCCACGCTCTACACCTTCATGGCCGGTGCGCCCGTGGTGCTGGGAAGCTACGGCGTGAAACCGCAGCACCTGGGGTGGTACATCATGACCGTGCCCCTGCCCTACATCCTGGGCAACCTCATGGCGGCCCGACTGGTGCACCGCCTCGGGGACCGCGGTCTCATGGCGGTGGGTCATGGCATCACCCTCGTCGGCCTTGCGCTCACGCTGGTGTTGGCACTGGCTGGCGTCAATTCACCCTTGGCGCTGGTGCTGCCGCTGGCCCTCATGGGCGCAGGCCACGGCCTGCTGATGCCCTCCACCCTGGCCGGTGCGGTGGGCGTGATTCCGGTGCTGGCGGGTTCTGCGGCGGCGATCGCCGGCCTGATGCAGCAGATGGTGGGCGCGCTCGGGGGCTTCCTGGTGGGCCTGGTCTCTCACCAGGACGCGGTGAACCTGGCCTCGCTGATGCTGGCCATGGGCGTGGCGGGGGCGCTGTCCCTGATGCTGCTACCCAAGACCGCGCAGGGGGGCAAAGGCGCGACCCACGGCTCGGTGTAAGCTTCTTGGCTCGACCTTTCGCCTGACCATGACCCCGCGCGCCCCGAGACCGCTTCGGCCTGCCCGCCGCCACTTGCTGGTGCTGGCCATGCTCACGCTCGTCTTGGCGCAGGTCCTGACCCAGGCCGTCGGCAACTGGCACCGTATCTGGCACGGCGCGGCCCATCCGACTGCGACCGATCGCGGCGGCGTCACGGCCTGCGACAAGGAGCAGACGGGCAAGCACGAATCGCGCACGCCGGCCTTCGGGCACGAGGCGGGCTCGCAGGCCTGTACCTTGCTGGATGCCCTGGCCCATGCGGCCGGTGCGCCGGTCATGCCGTCCCTGGAGCCGGCTCCCATCGTGCGCGAGCGCGTGCTGCAGCCGGCATACCGGGTCGTCGCCGTGGCCGATGTGCCAGCCGCGGCCCGGGGTCCCCCTTCGTTCCACTGAATTGCCTGAGGGTCCCGTCCGCCGCGCGCGGCACGGGGAATTCCGTCCTTTTCAGTGGATCGCCATGCCTCCTTTCTTTTGTTCGTGCCTGCCTACTCCCGCATCGCGCCTGATGCTGGTACTGGCGTTCGTTTTTTCGTTGTGCCCGGCCCATGCCCAGGGCTCGGCCGCTGCTTGGGAGGTCGGTGCCGCGATCGATGCGGCGGCCGGTTCTCGTGCCCTGGCCCTTGGGTCGCGTGACCGCGGCCTGGGCCTGGGCCACAGCGATCTCAGCGCCAGCGGACCGCTGGGGTCCTTGCTCGAAGCTCGCATCACGGCCGTGGCCCATACCCGCGAGCAGCGCCTGGAGACCGAATTCGAGGAAGTCTGGGCGCAGACCCGTGCCTTGCCTGCGGGCTGGCAGGTGCGCGCCGGCCGCTTCCTCTCGCAGATCGGCTACCTCAACGAGCAGCATCCGCATACCGACGATTTCGTGCAGCGCCCGCTGCTGCATCGCGCCTTCCTCGGCAACCACTGGTCCGACGACGGCCTGCGCGTGAATTGGACGGCGCCCACCGCCACCTACCTGCGTCTGGGCATGGAGGCCTTCCGGGGACGCGCGCTGGTCCAGGAAGCCACCGGCTCCACCCCGACCGGCGCGATGACGTTCTCGGCGCGTTCTGGGGGCGACATCGGCCGCAGCCAGAGCTGGCAAGCGGGTCTGTCCTTCCTGCATAACCGGCGGGAGGCCGTGGTCGAAGATCATGACGAAAGCCACGACCACGGCCATGGCGCGGTCTACAGCGGACGGCGGATGTGGCTGGCCGACATCGCCTGGAAATGGGCGCCCGAGGGCAATAACCGCCGCGAGCAGGTGCGCATCGCCTACGAGCATGCGGTCGTGACGGGTATCAACCGCTACGCCACTTCAAGCGATCGCCACCAGGCGGGCTACCTCAGCGCGGTCTGGCGTTTTGCGCCAACCTGGGAGCTGGGGGTACGCACTGACAGCTTGCGGGCCAGGGCGCCGCACGAAGACAGCTTTGAGGACAAGCGCTTGCGCGAGCGGGCGCTGATGGTTGCCTGGAAGCCTACCCACCAGCAGACGCTGCGCCTGCAGGTCACGCAGCAGCGCGATCGCGCGGGCTTTTCCGACGCTGCGCGCGCGGTGCAGATCCAATACATCCTGAATCTGGGTGCCCATGCCGCTCACAGCTACTGACCTTTGCGCGCGCCTGGCGCGCACCGCCCTGGTCGCATGCGGCCTGCTGGTGGCTGGCGGCGCCCAGGCGCTGACCGTCATGACCTGCGAGCCCGAGTGGGCGGCGCTCGTGCGCCAGCTCGCGCCGGCCGCCCAGGTGCGCAGCGCCACGCATGCGCGCCAGGATCCTCACCACATCGAGGCGCGGCCCAGTTTGATTGCGCAGGTACGCAACGCCGACCTGGTGGTCTGCACCGGCGCGGGTCTGGAGGAGGGCTGGCTGCCCGTGCTGCTGCAACGCGCGGGCAACCCGCGGGTGCGGGCCGGCGCGCCCGGCTTGTTCCTCGCCGCCGACCATGCGGTCTTGATCGACCCGCGGGCCGCGGCAGGCCCTTTTGCGGGCGACGTGCATGCCGCGGGCAATCCGCACCTGCACCTGGACCCGCGGCGCCTACAGCAAGTGGCCGCAGCCCTGGGCCAGCGGCTGGCGCAGGTGGATCCGGCGCAGGCCGAGACCTATCGCGCGCAGTCCGCGCGCTTTCAGTCCGACTGGTCTGCGCGTATTGCTCGGTGGGAGCAGCGTGCTGCGCCCCTGCGCGGCTTGCGCGTAGCGGGTCAGCACACCACCTTTGCCTACTTGTGGCGGTGGCTCGGCGTCGAGCAGGTGGTCGACCTCGAGCCCAAGCCTGGTGTCGCGCCCACGCCCGGCCACCTGCAAGCGGTGCTGGGGGCCCTGCGCGACGCACCACCGCGCGCGATGGTGGTGGCCTGGTACCAGGACCCGCGCTCGGCGCAGTGGTTCACGCGCCAGCTGGCGGGTCGCACGCCTTTGCTGCAGCTGCCCGCGACGGTGGCCGACGAAGCGCCTGCCGACAGCTTGCCGGCCCTCTTTGACTTTCTGATCGACCAGCTCCTGGGGACTGCGCGATGAACGCCGTCGCAGACCTGGGCTGGTTGGCTGCGCCCGCCGCGGCGCTCGTCGCGGCTTGCGCACTCCTGCTTCCCTTGGGACGGCAGGTGCTGGCGCGCGGTGTCGTGTTCATTGACCTGGCGGTGGCCCAGGTGGCGGCGCTGGGCGTGTTGTTGGCCGCGCATGGCCTGCGCGAGGCTCCCGTCGCGGTGGGTTGGTTGGCCAGCGCGCTGGCGGCCCTGGCGGGCAGTGCCCTGGTGGGATGGCTCGCACGGCGCTGGTCTGCTCAACGCGAGGCCTTGATCGGCCTGGTCTATGTGGCAGCGGCCAGCGCCTGCGTGGTCGCCGTAGCCGCCGACCCGCATGGCCGCGAGAACCTGTCGGCCCTGCTCGCGGCCGATGTCCTGTGGGTGTCGTGGGGTGCGGTGCTGGCGCTGGCGCTGGCAGCCGCCAGTGTCGCTCTGGTGGGGCGCCGCATCGGGCTGGCGCGAGACACGGTGTTCTATCCCGTGTTTGCCGTGGCGCTCAGCATCGCGGTGCAGGCGCTGGGCCTGTACCTGGTGTTCGCGCTCCTGATCGGGCCGGCCCTGTGGACACGCCGCGGCCTCACTCCCACACGGGCCACGGCGGCAGCGATCGGCGCCTGCTTTCTCGGACTGGGCGTGTCCTGGGCCCTGGACTGGCCCAGCGCGGCGACGGTGGCCCTGGCCGTCAGTGCCTGGGGTCTGGCCAGCCTCGCGGGCCGCGACGTGCAGGGGTGACTGGCCAGCGCCTGCATGCTTGCGGGCGTGACATCGGGTAGGCCTCAGCGTGCTGCAGCCGCCGCGTGCGTGCCGCCCAGGAACAGTCGCTCGATGTTCGGGTCGGCCAGGAGTTCCGCGGCCGGCTTGTGCAGCACCAGGCGCCCCGACTCCAGTGCGATGGCATCGTCGGCCATCTTGAGAGCGCTCTTGACGTTCTGTTCGACCATCAGCACCGTCACGCCCTGTTCGTCAGCGAGCTTGCGCAAGAGGCGAAACACGTCCTGCACCACCAGCGGCGACAGACCGATGGATGGCTCGTCGATCAGGAGGACGCGCGGTCGCAGCAGGAGTGCACGGCCCACTTCCAGCTGTTTCTGTTCGCCACCCGAGAGAGAGGCGGCGGCGCTGTGCAGGCGTTCCTTCACGCGCGGAAAGAGGTCCAGCACTTCAGGGATGCGTTCGCGCGTGGTCTTCATCCCCAGCGTGATGCCGCCTAGCTCCAGGTTCTCGTAGACCGACAACTGCCCGAACAGGTTACGACCCTGCGGCACGAAGGCAACGCCATGCTGCGTGAGGAGCGTCTTGGACGGCGTGCCGGTGATGTCCTGGCCGTCCAGACGGACGCGGCCCTGGCGGACCTTGAGCAGTCCGAACAGGGTTTTAAGGACCGTGCTCTTGCCCGCGCCGTTGGGCCCGAGCAGCAGGGTGATCTTGCCGCGGCGTGCTTTCAGGTCCAGGTTGTTCAAGATCATGAAGTCGCCATAGCCGGCGACCACGTCGTCGAATTCAATTGCAAATGGGTTATCTGCCATCGGAAGTCTCCACGGCGCTTCGGAGGTGGTTCACGTCAATTCCCGAGGTAGGCGTCAAGTACTTGCCTGTTGGCACGGATCTCGGCGGGCGTACCCACCGCGAGTACCTGGCCTTCCACCATGACCAGGATGCGGTGGCACAGGTCCATCACGAAGTCCATGTTGTGCTCGATCACGACGAAGCTGCACTGGCGAGACCGGTTCAACTGCTTGAGCAGGGTGGAGATCCCGCCGACCAGCGAGGGGTTCACGCCGGCGCAGGGTTCGTCCAGTAGCACGAGGTCTGGATCGCTCATGAAGGCCATGGCGATGTCCACCAGCTTCTGCTGTCCATAACTGAGTTCGCCGGCTTTCTTGTCGGCCACGTGGCGGATGCGGAACTGATCGATCAGCGCGTCGGCCTTCGCGCCTAGGCCAGAGTCGCCCGGCGCGAACATGCGGCTGAACATGCTGCCGTGGTGTTCCTGGGCGGCCACCAGCAGGTTGTCCCGCACGGTCATCTTGCCGAACACTTGCAGGGTCTGGAAGGTGCGACCGACACCGCGTCGACTGAGTTCCACCGGCGACAGGCCGGTGATGTCACGGCCCTTGAGTGCAATGCGGCCGGTATCAGGCGTGATTTGTCCGAGCACGCTGTTGAACAAGGTGGTCTTGCCCGAGCCGTTCGGGCCGATCACCCCAAAGATTTCGCCGGGCAGGACCTCAAAGCTCACGCCCCCTACCGCGCGAATGGCGCCATAGGACTTGGCGATGTCGTTTACTTGCAAGATGGGGGCAGTCATGTCGGCGACCCTTTCACATTCGCTGCTGCTGCAGCGCGCTGTGCGCTGGCCTCGCGGGCCTGGCGCCGCGCCCGCAGGCGGTCCGGGATGCTCAAAAGCCCGTCGGGCAGCCACAGCATCAGGGCGACGACGGCGGCACCGAAGACGAACAGGTACCAGGCCTGCGCGAACCGCAGCCACTCCGGCAGCAGCACGCCAACGGCCGCTCCGAGCCAGGGTCCGAAGAAGTAACCCGAGCCGCCGACCACCACCATCAGGTACATCATGATGGACGCGCCGACGGTGAAGGGTGCGGGCTCGATGAATTCCACCAGACTCGCAAACAGCGCGCCTGCCGCGCCGGCATACGCCGCGCCGATGGCGAACGCCAGCAGGGTGTAGCGGCGGGTGTCCACGCCCAGGCTCTCGGCGCGGATCGGGTTGTCACGCAGCGCGGTAAAGGCCTTGCCCCAGGGAGAGGACAGCAGCTTCCATTGCAAGGCCGCCAGGACCAGCGTCGTGGCCAGCACGAAGTAGTAATAGGCCAGGGGCTTGTCCAGCGACAGGCCGAACACCGAAGGCCGCGCGATGCCGTTGATGCCGAACGTGCCGCCGGTGAGCCACTCCTCGTTGCGCATGACCAGCCACACCGCGGTGTTAAAGCCCAGGGTGGCGAAGGCCAGGTACAGGGCCTGCACCCGCAGCGCCGGAAACCCCAGGGCCAGACCGATCACGAAGCAGCCTGCCATCGCCAGCGGCAGTCCGAGCCAGAAGCTAAAGCCGGCCTTCATGAGGATGGCCACCGTATAGGCGCCGATGCCAAAGAAGGCGGCATGGCCCAGCGATTTCTGGCCGGCGTAGCCGATGGTCAGGTTCAAGCCCATCGTGGCGATCACATAGACCAGCCAGTAGGAGAACAGGTAGACCCCGTAGTTTTTCAGGAAGGGGGGTGCGAGCAGGAGCGCCGCCAGGATCGCCAGTGCGGCCAGGAGTGGCAGTTTCTTCATGGCGGTCACACCTTCCGCTCCACTTTCTTGCCCAGGAGGCCCTGCGGCTTGAACAGGATCACCACCATGAACAACACCAGGGCGACTGCGTCCTTGTAGGCAGGCGAGATGTAGGCCGAGGCCAGGTTCTCGCCGACGCCGACGATGATGCCTCCCAGCAGGGCGCCTCGGCTGTTGTTGAAGCCGCCGATGATGGCGGCAAAAAAGGCCTTGGTGCCCAGGCCCTCGCCCATGTCGAATTTGGCCAGGTAGGTGGGCGTGACCAGCAACGCCGCAGCGCAGGCCAGGAGCGCGTTAATCGCGAAGGCGTAGAAGATCATGCGCGGCACGTTGATGCCCAGGACCGTGGCGCTCTCGGTGTTCTGGGCCACGGCTTGCATCGCCCGGCCCGTGACTGTCTTGGAGAGGAAGGCCTGTGTGCCCAGCACCAGCGCCAGCGCGATGGCCAGCGTGCCCACGTCGGCCAGCGTCACCGTCACGCCACCGAACTGAAACAACTTGTCGGTGAATACCGCGGGAAAGGGATGCGCCTCGGCACTGTAGCCCGCGCGCACGCCGTTGCGTGCGGCGATGGCCAGGCCGATGGTGGCCACCACGATGGGCATCAGGCCGTGCCGCAGCAGCGGGTCGGCGATACCGCGCTTGAAGCCCCAGCCCAGGACGATGACTGCCACCGCACAGGTGGCGAGGAAGGCCATCGGCATCGGCAGACCCACGGCGGCGAAGGCCAGCATGGTGAAGGCCGGCAGCATCACGAATTCGCCCTGCGCGAAGTTCACCGTGCCGGAGGCCTGCCAGAGCAAGGTAAAGCCCAGAGCCGCCAGGGCATAGATGCTGCCGGTGGCCATACCGGAGAACACCAGTTGGAAGAAATCGGTCATGGCGGACTCGTTCGGAAAGGGGGAACCGCTGGCGCCGGGTCGGCAGACCGGGGAGTCCTTGATGCAAGGACAAGGGTCCGCGGCGGCACCGGGCCGCCGCAAGGCGCGCGGGCGCTTTTACTTCTTGGCCGGTGCCGCAGGTGCGGCCTTGGCCGACAGTGCCGGCAGCACCTGCTTGACGATCTGGCGGCCGTCCTTTACTTCGACCAGGAAGCTCTCGCGGTCTAGGTCGCCGTTGGCATCAAAGGTGACGTCCATCAGGATGCCGGGGTGCTGGGCGGCCTTCAGGCTGATGCCGTGGATCGCCTTGTTCACCGCGATGCGGTCGAACTTGCCGACCTTCTCGATCGCGGCCTTCATGACGTACACGCCGGTGTAGCCCTTGATGCCGTTGTGATCGGGCAGGTACTTGTAATCCTGATAGAACTTGGCCTTGAACTTGAGCATCAGCGGGTTGGGCGCATCGATGGTCAGGCCCACGTGGGCCACTGCGCCGTTAGCCGCGTCGCCCGCGAGTTCGATTACCTTCTGGCCCACCAGCGTGGTTTCGCCCACCACCGGCTTGTTAAAGCCTTGCTTGCGCAGCTCGCGCAGGGCGCGGGCCGATTCTTCTTCGTTGGTGTAGACGAACAGGGCGTCTGCGTTGCTTTGCTTGGCGCGCAGCACGGGGGCGGAGAAGTCCACCTGGCCGGACTCGGTGGAGATATCCGCCACCACCTTCACGCCCACATCGGTCAGTGCCTTGGTGATCGCGTCACGGCCACCCTTGCCGAAGTCGTTGTTCACGAACAGCACGGCGACGTTCTTGGCCTTCAGGTCGTTGGCGATGTAGCGGGCCACCTTGGGCATGGCGGTCTCCTGCGTGAAGCTGGTGCGCAGCACATAGGGGTTGCCTTGCTTGGTGATCGCGGCCGCTTCACCTGCCACGAAGTTGGGCACCTCGCCGCGGCGGCTCTCGGTCATGCTGACCATGATGGAGCCGGAGAACACCGGGCCGAAGATGGCGAAGGCGCCGTCTTCCACCGCCTTGGCGGTCAGGCCCTTGGCCACGCCGGGGTTGGTCTGGGTGTCGGAGGCGCTCAATTCGAGCTTGCGGCCCAGGATGCCGCCGGCGGCATTGATCTCCTTGACGGCCAACATCACGCCATCGCGCAAGTTGGTGCCGGCGCTGGCGCCCGCGCCCGAAAGTTCGAACAGACCGGCGATCTTCACCGGGCCGGTCTGGGCTACGGCGGCCAGGGGCGCGGCTGCGGCCAGCGCGGTGACGAGAAGGGTGCGGCGGAACAGGTTCATCGAGGTCTCCTGGAGGAATGGCCGCGGCATGCGGCGCAATGCGGATCGAATGGTAGAGCCGCTCATGATGAGAATCCGCAAAAACGATCAATAATCGCGCAAACTGAGCGATAAGCGAACGAAATGAGGGAAAACACCGAATCTGCTGCCGTCCTTCCCCGAGACATGGTCGAGGGGCTGGCCAAAGGACTGAGGGTGATCGAGGCCTTCGACGACGTGCATCCCACACTCACGGCCACCGAGTGCGGACGCCGCTGCGGCATCACCCGCACAGCGGCGCGCCGCCACCTCCTCACGCTGGTGCACCTGGGTTATGCGGGCACCGACGGCAAGGCGTTCTGGCTCGCGCCGCGGGTGATGCGACTGGGCGAGAGCTATCTGGAAGCATCTCGCTTGCCGCGCCTGGTGCAGCCGTTCATCCAGCAGTTGTCGGCCACTACCGGCGAGACGGTGAACTTCAGCGTGCTGGACGGCCATGAGGTGCTTTACCTGGGGCGCAGCACCAGTCCGCGTGTCGTATCGGTCGGTTTCGAGCGTGGTGCGCGCGCGCCAGCCCACGTGGTGGCGCCTGGTGCCGTGCTGCTTTCGCAGCTCGATGACGCGCAGCTCGTTCAGTGGGTGCAGGCGCACACCTTCACCAGCTTCACGCCACGCACCATCGCCGACCCGCAGCAGTTCATCGCGCAGGTGAAGGCGGCGCGCGTCACCGGCTGGTGGATGACCGCGCAGCAACTGGACGCGAGCTTCACCGGCCTGGCCACCGCAGTGTTCGATCGTCGCGGCGCTTTGCGCGGCGCCATCGGGATGACGTTTCCCAGTGCGGTGTGGGACGCAGACCGCGTGCAGGAGCGGCTGCTGCCGCCTTTGCTGGCCACTGCGGGTAACCTGCGCGCCGTCGTCTGAGCGGCCCGTCTCAGATCAGAATACAAAGCTGCGGAGACCTCCTGATGCCCCTGGAACGTATCGGCCCCTTCAAATACCGGCGCTACCAGCCCCACCTGCCGCCTTTAGAGGCCGGCCGCGAGCCGCGGGTGCACGACGTCCTGATCGCCGGCGGCGGGCCGGTGGGCCTGTCCACGGCGCTGGGCCTGGCGCTGCGCGGTGTGCGCAGCGTGATCATCGAAGCCGACGACTCTGTCTGCGAAGGCAGCCGCGCCGCCTGCATCTCGAGGCGCAGCCTGGAGATCCTGGATCGCCTGGGCGTGGCCCGCACCTTCCTGGGCAAGGGCTTGCCCTGGACCACCGGCCGCAGCTACTACCGCGAGCGCGAAGTGCTGGTGTTCTCGATGCCACACGATGCCACGCAGAAATTCCCGCCCATGATCAACCTGGAGCAGTACTACATCGAGCAGTTCTTGCTCGAGGAGATCGCCCGGGTCAACGCCGCCTCGCCCGACGGACGTCCGCTGGTGGAGATGCGTTGGGCCAGTAAAGTCACCGCCTTCGCGCAAGACGGGCAGGGCGTGCGCCTGACGATCGAGAACGCCCTGGGCGCCTACGAGGCCCGCGCCTGCTGGCTGGTGGCCACCGACGGTGGACAGAGCTTCATCCGGCAAGCCCTGGGCCTGGAGCTCAAGGGCGCGGCCTACACCGGCCGCTACGCCATCGTGGATATCGAGCTGCCCAGCACCTCGCCTACCGAGAGGCGCGCCTGGTTCGATCCGCCGTGGGCGCGCGGCACCACCATCCTGATGCACCGCCAACCGGACAACCTCTGGCGCATCGACTACCAGCTTCGCAAGCACGAGAACGTCGACGAGTCACTCACGCCCGAGCAGATTCACAGCTTCGTGCAGCGGCACCTGGACGCGATCGGTGAGGGTCACCTGCCCTGGACGCCGGTGTGGGCCTCCAACTACCGCGCCGGCGCGATGACGCTGGACGCCTACCGCCACGGGCGCGTCCTGTTCGCGGGCAACTCTGCGCATGCCATGCCGATCTTCGGTGTGCGCGGGCTCAATTCCGGCTTCGACGATGCCGACAACCTGGCTTGGAAGTTGGCTGCCGTGGTGCAGGGACACGGTGGCGACGCGCTGCTCGATTCGTACTCGCGCGAGCGGGTGCAGGCCTTTCACCTGAACGCCGAGAGCGCCATGCGCAGCACCGAGTTCATGTCGCCGCCGAGCCGCGGCTTCGAGCTGCTGCGGGAGGCGGCGCTGTCG
>JBEAZV010000052.1:0-35164 GCA_041159245.1 Pseudomonadota bacterium | reverse complement strand
CGCGTTCAATCCGCCGTGATCCCTGCGCTCTTGATGGTCTTGGCCCAGAACTCGGTTTCTTGCTTGACCATCGCGTCCAGTGCGTCAGGCGGCAGATAGCGCAGCTCGATACCCGCCGCGGTGGCGCGGGCCTTGGTGTCGGGTTGATCGAGCGACTGTTTGAGACCGGTGGTGAGCTTCTGGATCACGTCGGCCGGCGTGCCGGCCGGTGCGAACACCGCCACCCAGGCCTCCAGCTCGAAGCCCTTGAGGCCAGCCTCCGTCGTGGTCGGCACATTGGGCAGACCTGGATGGCGGGTCTTGCCGGTGACCGCATAGCCCTTGAGCTTGCCGGCCTGCACGTGCTGCATCACCGAGGGCGGTGTGGTCATGAACACCTGCACCTGCCCAGAGAGCACGTCCTGGATCGCCGCTCCGGAGCCGCGATAAGGGATGTGGACCAAGCTGGTGCCAGTCTGGCCCTTGAACATCTCGGTGCCGATGTGCGAGAGCGAGCCGTTGCCCTGCGAGGCATAACTGAGCTTGCCAGGATTTTTCTTCAAGTAGGCGATGAATTCAGACAGGGTGTTGGCCGGCACCGAGGGGTGGGCCGCGATCACGTTGGTGGCCACGGTGATGAGGGCTACCGGCGCAAAGTCCTTCTGGGTCCAGGGCAGCTTGGGAGTGAGCGACGGGTTGCCCACGTGGTAGGCCGAATAGGAGATCAGGAGGGTGTAGCCGTCGGCGGGCGAGCGCGCCACATGGCCGTAGGCCACGTTGCCGCTGCCGCCACCGCGGTTGTCGATGACGACACTCTGGTTCAGGATTTTTCCAAGGGGGTCTGCCACCAAGCGCGCCGAAGAGTCCACCAGACCGCCAGGCGGATTCGGCACGATGAGGGTGATCGGCTTGGCGGGGTAGGCCTGGGCGTTGACCACACCTGCCAGCAGGCCCGTGGCGGCCGCCACGAGCGCGTGGCGCAGGAAGGGGCGTCGATTCATGGTTGTCTCCTTTGAAATTCTGTGAGCCCGGCCTGTACGATTGGCACGCCGTGCAGCTCCAAGACCTCTTATTTTCCCAAGGATTCGGTACCCGACGTGTGTGTGCGGGGCTTGTGCAACAGGGCTTCGTGACCGTCAACGGGCAACCCTGCACCGACGCCCAGGCGGAAGTCGACCCACAGGGCCTGGTCTACACCGTCCAGGACGTGCCCTGGCAGTACCAGGCCAAGGCCTATCTGATGCTGCACAAGCCCGTCGGCACCGAGTGCTCGCAAAAGCCCTCCACCTACCCGAGCATCTACACCCTGCTGCCGCCCCCCTTGCGTCAGCGCCCGAACAAGGGGAGCGTGCAGGGCGTGCAGGCCGTGGGCCGCCTGGACCAGGACACCACGGGCCTCTTGCTTCTGACCGATGACGGCGCTTTCATTCACCGCATGTCCTCGCCGCGCCATCATGTGCCTAAGGTCTACGAGGTCGGCACCCGCCATCCGGTCGATACGAGGCAGGTGCAGCGCCTGCTTGAAGGCGTCGTGCTCGACGATGATCCGCGCCCGGTACGGGCCGCCGCCTGTGAGGCCACTGGCGAATGCGCGCTGCGCCTGACTCTGACCGAAGGCAAATACCACCAGGTCAAGCGCATGGTGGCCGCCGTCGGCAATCGCGTGGAGACACTGCATCGATCGCGCATCGGCGGCTTGGTCCTCCCCGCGGACCTGGCACCTGGCCAGTGGCGGTGGCTGGACGCCGCCGACCTGCAGTCTCTGCGCCCCTGAGCCCACACCCACAAAGAGTTACCCCGGTGGCGGCGGGGCGGGGGGCTACACTTGAGGCTTCCTTGAAAGCCCTGTTCGTGAACCGTTTCTTGCGCAAGTGGGCCCTGGGCCTCACGGCGGCCCTGGCCCTGGCGGCCTCGGCCCAGCCCTCCAAACCGGCCCCTGCCGCCCCTGCGGCCCCCATCTTCGTTCTCAATTCCCTGGACGCCAACGTCAGCGTGATCGATCCCGTCACCTGGCAGGAGACGCAGCGCATTCCCACCGGGAAGGAGCCCCATCACCTGTACCTGACCCCGGACGAGAAGTCCGTGATCGTGGCCAATGCGGCGGCCGACTCGCTCACCTTCATCGACCCGAGGACAGCCCAGGTGCAGCGCACCGTGCGCGGCATTCTGGATCCGTACCACCTGCGCTTCTCGCCCGACATGAAGTGGTTCGTCACCGCAGCGAACCGCCTGAACCACGTGGACATCTACAAGTGGGACGGCAAAGAGCCGCAGCTGGTCAAGCGCATTCCCACCGGCAAGACCCCCAGCCACCTCTGGATCGACAGCAAGAGCACCACGGCCTACGTCACCATGCAGGACAGCGACGAGCTGGTGGCCATCGACCTGGCGACCCAGGTCCTCAAGTGGCGCGCCAAGACCGGCGCGATGCCCGCCGACGTTTACGGCACCGCCGACGACCGCCATGTGCTCGTGGGCATGACCGGCGCTGACTTCGTCGAGGTCTGGGACGTGAGCGGCAAAGAGCCACGCAAGGTCAACCAGATCACCACGGGGCAGGGCGCGCACGCCTTCCGCGGCGCGGGCGACGGACGCCATGTGTACGTGAGTAACCGCGTGGCCAACACCATCAGCAAGATCGACCTGCAGTCGTTCACCCGGGTGGACACCCTCGCGGCACCCGGTGGGCCCGACTGCATGGAGGTCATGGCCGGCGGCAAACTGCTCCTGGTCAGCTCCCGCTGGGCCCGCAAGATGACGGTCATTGACACCGAGACCAAGAAGATCGTGCGCCAGGTCCCGGTGGGCAAGTCGCCCCATGGCATCTGGACGCTGGATCACGCGCGCCGCTGAAGGCGGCCTGCGCAGAGTGCGGCGCACCGCGCGTGCGCTGGCCTGCGGCCTGCTGGCCGCGCCGACCCTGCTGGTCGCCGCGACCGACGACTGCCGCAAGCCCGTCTACCTCACGTTGGACACCGGTCACATGGCGGTGGCACCGCTCATTGCCGACGTGTTGTCTCGCCACCAGGTGCGGGTCACCTTCTTTGCGGCCAACGAGGCCACGCAGGCCGGCGACGGCAGCCTGGGCGAGTACTGGGCGCCGTGGTGGAAAGCGCGTGCCGCTGAGGGGCACGAGTTTGCGTCCCACACCCATGACCATGTGTACTGGCGTGCCGACCTGCCGGGCGAACCGCCTCAGTTCCGTGTTCGTGCCTCCGCGGGGCCACGCGCGGGCGTGACCGAGACCTGGACCGCCGCGCAGTACTGCGCCGAGATCGGCAAGGCCGCCGCGCGCCTGGCGCAGGTCACCGGCCGGCCGGCGCTACCGCTGTATCGCGCTCCCGGCGGCAAGACCTCCCCGGCGCTCCTGGCCGCCACGCGCGCCTGCGGCTACGCCCACGTCGGCTGGTCGCCTGCGGGCTTTCTCGGCGACGAGTTGTCCAGTGAAACCCACCCCAATGACCTGCTTTTGAAGCGGGCACTGCGTGACGTGCGCAGCGGCGATATCCTCGTGGCGCATTTGGGGATCTGGTCGCGCAAGGACCCGTGGGCGCCGGCGGTGCTGGAGCCCCTGATCACCGGGTTGAAGGCGCAGGGCTTTTGCTTTCGCACCTTGCGTGAACACCCCGATTACCGCAGCTGGATCACCGCGCGCGGCACGCCCCGCGCGGAGACGACACGATGATGGACTGGATCGACTCCGCCTTCGCTCTCGGGCAGCAATGGCTGTTTGAGACCCTGGTGAGCCCCGCAATGTTCGCGATGGGCCTGGGCAATCTGCTGGAGGATGGCTTTGCCGCTACCGGCTGGTTGCTGGTGGGCCTGGCGCAGCTGGTGGTGCTGGTGGGGGTGATCGGGCCGCTGCAACGCTGGCGGCCGGCCGAACCGGTCACCGATCGGGCCACCATTCGCACCGACGTTGTCTACACCCTGATCCACCGCCTGGGCCTCTTTCGGGTGGCGCTGTTCTTCCTGGTGCAGCCCGTGTTCGACTCGATGTTCAGCGCGCTGAGCGTCGCGGGCATCGGCACCTTTCACATCGACCAACTCTGGCCCGGCGTGACCGACGTGGCCTGGGTCAGTCTGATCCTCTACTTGCTGATCTTCGACTTCGCCGACTACTGGATCCACCGCGGGCAGCATAGCCTGCAGGCGTGGTGGAACCTGCACGCGCTGCACCACGCGCAGCGCCAGATGACGATGTGGAGCGACAACCGCAACCACTTTCTGGACGATGTGATCCACGACGGCCTGCTCGTGCTCCTGGCCATGGCGATCGGCGTCGCGCCCGGGCAGTTTGTGGCCATCGTCGCCATCGCCCAACTCAGTCAAAGCCTGCAGCATGCCAATGTGCGACTGAGTTTTGGCCGATGGGGCGAACGCCTCTGGGTCAGCCCGCGATTTCACCGCCTGCACCACAGCATTGGCCTTGGCCACGAGACCGCCGGCGCGGGCACGATGGGCGGGCACAACTTTGGCGTGCTCCTGCCTTGGTGGGACATGCTGTTTGGCACCGCCAACTTCGACAACCGCTACGACCCCACGGGCATCCGCGACCAGGTGGAACAGGGCCGCAATTACGGGCGGGGATTCTGGGAACAACAATGGCTGGGGCTCAAGCGCCTGGCTGGTAAAGCATGACGGCAAGCACTCCTTCTTCCATGGGCCATGAGGTTGGCCTCGTCATCGTTGGCGACGAGATCCTTTCGGGCAAGCGCGCTGACAAGCACATGCCCAAGGTCATCGAGCTGCTGTCCGCGCGCGGCCTGCAACTGGCCTGGGCTGACTACGTGGGCGACTCGCCCGAGCGCATCACCGCCACGCTGGCGCGTGCCTTCGACTGCGGCATGCCGGTGTTCTCTTGCGGCGGCATCGGCGCCACGCCCGACGACCACACCCGCCAGTGCGCCGCCAAGGCGCTGGGCGTGCCCCTGGCGCTGCACCCCGAGGCGGCGGCGCTGATCCGCGAGCGGATGCAGGATGTCGCGCGCGAGCAGGGCGTGACCTGGGAGCCCGATCGCCCCGACAACCAGCAGCGCCTGAACATGGGCGTCTTTCCGGAGGGCGCGCGCATCATCCCTAACCCGTACAACAAGATCGCCGGATTCAGCGTACGTGATGTGCACTTCGTGCCGGGCTTTCCGGTCATGGCCTGGCCCATGATCGAGTGGGTGCTGGACACCCAGTACCGCGGCCGATTCCGGCAGCAGGCCTACCTGGAAAAGTCGGTCATCGTCCTCGGGGCGGTGGAGGCAGCGCTCACGCCCCTCATGGAGGAGATCGAGCGCGACCACCCCGCCATCAAGGTGTTCAGCCTGCCCAGCGTGGATCACCCCCAGTGGGGCCGTCACATCGACCTGGGGGTCAAGGGCCCGCCTGAGGCCGTTGAGCCGGCCTACCAGCAACTGCGCCGAGGGCTGGCCGATCGAGGCGCTGAAGTGGGCCCTGAATTGGTGCGTCCCTGAGGCGCACCGCCTTGGTGCTATCGCTTTGCACCCTTACGGTGCAATTGCGGCTCGGCTACCCGCTCAACTTCGGCGACAATCGTCTGTTTTGCGGCGCTGCTTCCCGCTCTGAGCGTGGCACAGAAACTGCAATCGCCCTACGTCATTGATCAACAACCATCGAAACCAGGAGAACCTGATGGCAACCAAGACCGTCGCCGACGTGATGAAGATGGTGAAGGACAACGAGGTCAAGTTTGTTGACTTCCGCTTCACCGATACCCGTGGCAAGGAGCAGCACGTCACCGTGCCGATTTCCGCCTTCGGCGAAGACAAGTTCACCTCCGGCCACGCCTTTGACGGTTCGTCCATTGCCGGTTGGAAAGGCATCGAAGCCTCGGACATGCAACTCATGCCCGACGCCAACACCGCCAACATCGACCCCTTCTTTGAAGAGACCACCCTGTTCATGCAGTGCGACGTGGTCGAGCCCAGCGACGGCAAGGCCTATGACCGCGACCCGCGATCCATCGCCAAGCGCGCCGAGGCTTACCTGAAGGCTTCCGGCATCGGCGACACCGCCTATTTCGGTCCTGAGCCCGAGTTCTTCATCTTCGACGGCGTGCGTTGGAGCAACGAGCCCGGCAACGTCATGTTCGCCATCGATGAATACGAAGCGCCCTGGAACAGCGGCAAGCAGCTCGAAGGCGGCAACCGCGGCCACCGTCCCACCGTCAAGGGCGGCTACTTCCCCGTGCCCCCGGTCGACAGCACCCAGGACATGCGCGCCGAGATGTCCCTGATCCTCGAGTCCCTGGGCATTCCGGTCGAAGTGTTCCACCACGAAGTGGCGGGCGCTGGCCAGAACGAGATCGGCACCAAGTTCAGCACGCTCGTCGAGCGCGCCGACTGGACCCAGGTCCTGAAGTACGTGGTCTGGAACGTGGCCAACGCCTACGGCAAGACCGCCACCTTCATGCCCAAGCCCTACGCTGGCGACAACGGCTCCGGCATGCACGTGCACCAGTCCATCTGGAAAGACGGCAAGAACCTGTTCGCCGGTAGCGGCTATGCGGGCCTCTCCGATGACGCGCTGCATTACATCGGCGGCATCATCAAGCACGCCCGTGCCCTGAACGCCATCACCAACCCCGGCACCAACAGCTACAAGCGCCTGGTGCCCGGCTTCGAAGCCCCGGTGAAGCTGGCCTACAGCTCGCGCAACCGCTCGGCCTCCATCCGTATCCCCTTCGTGGCCAACCCCAAGGGCCGCCGCATCGAGGCGCGCTTCCCGGATCCCTCCGCCAACCCCTACCTGTGCTTCTCGGCCCTCATGATGGCCGGCCTGGACGGCATGGAGAACAAGATCCACCCGGGCGAAGCCGCCACCAAGGACCTGTACCACCTGCCCCCCGAGGAAGACGCGCAAGTCCCGACCGTGTGCCACAGCCTGGACCAGGCCCTGGACTATCTGGACAAGGACCGCGGCTTCCTGACCAAGGGCGGCGTGTTCACCGACTCCATGATCGACGCCTATATCGACCTGAAGATGCAAGAAGTCACGCGCTTTCGCATGGCGCCGCACCCGGTCGAATACGACATGTACTACAGCCTGTGATCGGCGCGGGCGGCGGACTCCCGCTGCCAGCCTGAGACACCCGCAAGGGGCGACGCGAGTCGCCCCTTTTTTCTTGGGCGCGCAGCACCGAGGCCGATCGTTGCCCTTGCCGATGTCAGGCAGCCGTGTGCATACTGAAGAATTGGATTCTGAGGGAGTGTGCACATGAAGTATTCTTTTCGGTCTGTCGGTCTGCTGCTTCTGATCCCGGTGCTGGCCCTGGCCCAATCGCCTCCCACCGCCCGCGTCTACCGCTGCGGCAACCAATACACCAACACGCCCACCGAGGCCCAGCTCCCGGGCTGCAAGCTGCTGGAGACCTCCAATGTCACGGTCGTCCAAGCGCCTCGCGCAGTGCCAGCCGCTTCAGCGCGGACGCCGCAGACGGCGGCGCAGGGCGGCAGCGGGCTTGCCGCCCCGCGCGTGGACAGCAGCGAGCAGCGGGCCCGCGACGCCGACGCCCGTGCCATCCTGGAGGCCGAACTGCGCAAAGCCGAGGCGCGCCAGGGCGAGCTGCTGCGTGAGTACAACAACGGCGAGCCCGAGAAGCTCGGCCCCGAGACCCGTAACTACCAGAAGTACCTGGACCGGGTGGCGCACCTGAAGGCCAGCATCGCCCGCAACGAAAACGATATCGAGGGCCTGCGCCGCGAGCTCTCGCGCCTGACTGCGTCAAAATAAGCGGCTTGACGCCCCCCGCTTCACGACCCAACGCTTTCGCCCCCTTCGACCTGCTGGCCACCCTGGTGGCCGTTGTCACGGTCAAGGGTACGGTGGTCTTCGCCAATGCGGCCTTGGAGGGCGCGCTGGGCACCTCGCGCCGTCACATTGAGGGGTCCTTCTTTCCCGAGACCTTCACCGACCCTGAACTGCTCAAGACCGCCCTGCGCGGCGCCCAAAGCAACGAGTTCGCGGTCCTTCGCTATGACGCCCAGCTCGTGCGAAACGGCGATGAGCCCATGCCAGTCCATGTGGTGCTGGCGCAGACCGAGCGGCCCGGGGAGGTCGTGATCGAGATGCTGCCCGTGGCGCAACAGGCCCGCCAGGAGCGCGAGGAGCGCCTCCTGGACCAGGCCCGGGCCAACAAGGAGCTGATTCGCAATTTGGCCCACGAGATCAAGAACCCGTTGGGCGGCATCCGCGGGGCCGCGCAGCTGCTGGAGATGGAGATCGAGGGCCGTGACCTCAAGGAATACACCCAGGTCATCATCCATGAGGCGGACCGACTGCAGACCCTGGTCGATCGCCTGCTGGCCCCGCACCGCCGACCGCACGTGGTGAGCGATGTGAACATCCACGAGGTGTGCGAGCGGGTGCGGTCCCTGATCCTGGCCGAATTCCCCCGGGGCCTGCGCGTGATGCGCGATTACGACACCTCCCTGCCCGAGTTCCGGGGGGACCCTGAGCAGCTGATACAGGCGGTCCTGAACATTGCCCACAACGCCTGTCAGGCCCTGGCCGAGCGTATCGCCCAGGGCGAGGCCGAGCTGGTGCTGCGCACGCGCGTGGCCCGCCAGGTCACTTTTGGTAAGCAGCGCTATCGACTGGCACTGGAATTGCATGTCGTAGACAACGGACCGGGTGTGCCTCCTGAACTCCGGGACCGCATCTTCTATCCCCTGGTATCAGGGCGGGAGGGCGGCTCGGGACTGGGGCTCACGTTGGCGCAGACGTTCATCCAGCAGCATCATGGGCTGATCGAATGCGACAGCGTGCCGGGCCGGACGGATTTCAAGATCCTGATTCCTTTGCCCTGAAACCAGAAACGAGACCCGAGGTAGCAGTCCCCATGAAGCCGATCTGGATCGTTGACGATGACCAATCCATCCGCTTCGTGCTGGAAAAGGCGCTCCTGCGGGAGGACATGCCCACGCGCAGCTTCACCCACCCGCGCGAGGTGCTGCAGGCGCTGGAGTCCGGCGGCGAGGACGGCGGCCCGCAAATCCTGGTGAGCGACATCCGCATGCCCGGGGGCTCGGGGCTGGACCTGCTCAATGAGGTCAAGGTGCGCCACCCAGGCCTGCCCGTGATCATCATGACCGCCTTCTCTGACCTGGACAGCGCGGTCTCGGCTTTCCAGGGCGGTGCCTTCGAATACTTGCCCAAGCCCTTTGACCTGCCCAAGGCGATCGAGTTGATCCGCCGCGCGGTGCAGGAGAGTCAGCGCGAGCAGGTGGCCGAGGAGCGCATGAACGAAGCGCCGGAAATGCTGGGACAGGCGCCGGCCATGCAGGACGTGTTCCGCGCCATCGGACGGCTCTCGCAAAGCAACGTCACCGTCTTGATCACCGGTGAATCCGGCTCTGGCAAGGAACTGGTGGCGCGCGCGCTGCACAAGCACTCGCCGCGTGCCAGCGGTCCATTTGTCGCGATCAACACGGCCGCCATTCCCAAGGACCTGCTGGAGTCGGAGCTGTTCGGCCATGAGCGCGGTGCCTTCACCGGCGCGCAGACCATGCGCCGCGGCCGCTTCGAGCAGGCCGAGGGCGGCACGCTGTTTCTGGACGAGATCGGCGACATGCCCTTTGACCTGCAGACCCGCTTGCTGCGCGTGCTCTCGGACGGGCACTTCTACCGCGTGGGCGGGCACAACGCGGTCAAGGCCAATGTGCGCGTGATCGCGGCCACCCACCAGGATCTGGAGCAGCGGGTGAAGGACGGCGTGTTCCGCGAGGACTTGTTCCACCGCCTGAACGTGATCCGCCTGCGCCTGCCCGCGCTACGCGAACGGCGTGAGGACGTGCCCATGCTGGCGCGTCATTTCCTGCAGCAATCGGCGCTGCAGCTCGGCGTGGAGCCCAAACGCATCTCGGATGCGGCGCTGGCGCGCCTGTCGACTTTCAGCTTCCCGGGCAACGTCCGCCAGCTGGAAAACATCTGCCACTGGCTCACGGTGATGGCGCCGGCGCAGCTCATTGAGCCCAAGGACCTGCCGCCCGAAGTGGGGCTTCCCCCGGGTGAGGCACTGGAGGCGGTGACGCCTGGCGCGGGCGCCGCGCCGGCACCAGCCTTGCCTGCCTCGGCGGGGAACGGGGTCGTGCACACCGCGACCCTCTCCGGTGCACCAGTGGCCCTGGTTGGTGCGTCGGGTGCGGATTGGGAGAACGCCCTGCAGACCGAGGCCCTGGCCTTGCTGGCGAGCGGGCGCACCGACGTCTGGGACGAATTGAGCCGTCGCTTCGAGTCGCGCCTGATCCTCAGCGCCTTGAGCAACACGCGGGGGCGCCGCATCGAGGCGGCCCAGAAGCTCGGGATCGGGCGCAACACCATCACCCGCAAGATCCAGGAACTCGGCCTGGAGTGAGGTCTAGAGCGTGATCGTGACCGGCGCGTGGTCGCTCGGTTGCTTCCACTTGCGCGGCGTGCGGTCCACCGCGCAGGCCGTGACGGCGGATTCGAGGGCTGCGCTCACGAGGATATGGTCGATACGCAGGCCGCGGTTCTTCTGGAACCCCAGCATGCGGTAGTCCCACCAGCTGAAGGTCTTGTCCGGGTGCTCAAACAGGCGAAAGCCGTCGACCAGGCCCAGCCCCAGCAGCGCTCTGAAATGGGCGCGCTCCTGCTCGGTGTGATGGATGGTGCCCGCCAGGCCCACCGGGTCGTAGGAGTCGCGGTCTTCGGGGGCGATGTTGAAGTCGCCCACCAGCAGGAGTCGCGGGTGCCCTTGCAGCTCGCGGGCCACGTACGCTTGCAGGCTTTCCAGCCATCGCATCTTGTAGGCGAACTTTTCGCTGCCAGGCTCCTGTCCGTTAACGAAGTAGCCATTGATCACGCGCAGCGCGCCGTGATCAGGATGGACCAAGGTCGCAGTGATCACGCGTGACTGCTCGTCCTCGAAACCCGGGATGTTGCGCGTCACATCCTCCAGCGGATGGCGGCTGATGATGGCCACACCGTTGTACGTCTTCTGCCCGAACACTGCGCAATGCGGGTAGCCCGCATCGGCCAGCGCCTGCAGCGGGAACTTGTCGTCAGTGAGCTTGAGCTCCTGCACGCACAGCACGTCCACCGGGTGGGCGGCGAGCCACTCCAGGACGTGCGGTAGTCGTGCGGTGAGGGAGTTGACGTTCCAGGTGGTGATCTTCAAGACAGAAGTCCTTGCTGTATGCGGAGGTCTGGAGTTTTCCTTCGCGCTATGACCGCGTCCTTCCGTAGGTGTCTTCAAGTCGGACGATGTCGTCCTCGCCCAGGTAGGTGCCCGACTGCACCTCGATGATTTCCAGCGGAATGTTCCCTGGATTGAACAGGCGGTGAACTTCCCCCAGCGGAATGTAGGTGGACTGGTTCTCGGTGAGGAGGATGACTTGATCCCCCTTGGTGATTTCGGCGGTACCCGTCACGACCACCCAGTGCTCCGCGCGGTGGTGGTGCATTTGGAGGCTGAGGCTGGCTTTGGGTTTGACCTGAATGCGCTTGACCTTGAATCGGCCACCCTCATCGATGCTGTCGTACCAGCCCCAGGGGCGGTGCACCTTGCGGTGCAAAACGGGTTCCTCGCGCTTTGCTTGCGACAGTTGCTTGACCACGTCGGCCACGCGTTGGCTTTGCGATTTTTCGGCGATCAAGACAGCGTCCGGTGTCTCAATCACGACCAGGTTCTCGACCCCCACGAGGGTGACGAGCCGGCTGGTCGCATGGACCAGCGTGTTGCGACTTTCTGTGACCACGACATCACCGCGGTGGGCGTTTCCCCGATCGTCCTTGGGAAGCACATTCCATACTGCGTCCCAAGCCCCGAGATCCGACCAGCCGGCGTCCAGCGCAATCATCTTGATGGGGAATGCGCTCTCTGGGAGGTGCTCCATCACGGCGTAGTCCACGGATTCACTGGGAATGTCCGCAAACTCTCCCTTCCCGGGACGGATGAAGTGACTGTTCGTGCTGCCGTCGGTGGTGCGCGCTGCCCACGCCTGCCGGCTGGCCTGCGCCATGTCGGGCCGGAAGCGTTCCAGCGCGGACATCCACACCGAGGCTCGCAGAACGAACATGCCCGCGTTCCAGAAGTAGTGACCTTCGGCGAGGTAGCGCTCCGCGGTGGCGGTATCGGGCTTTTCGACAAAACGTAAAACCGGGCGCGCCTGGAATTCGGGCGTGCTCGCCGTGCTGGCTTCGGTCTGGATGTAACCATAGCCAGATTCGGGGCGGTCCGGATGGATGCCCAGGATCACTGTGGTGCCGCCTGCTGCTTCTTGAATCGCCGTCCGCATGGCTTGCGTGAAGGCTGCCGAGTTAGCGATCATTTGATCGGCCGGTGTGACCACCAGCACCGGATCTCGACCGCCCTCAAGACCGGCGAGGGCCGCCATGGTCAGCGCGGGTGCGGTGTTACGGCCCATGGGCTCCAGCAGTGCGGCCCCCAATGTGAGACCCGCCTCGCGTAACTGTTCGACGGCCAGGAAACGATGTTCCTCTCCGGTCACGATCACCGTCTCGCCCGCCCGCAGGCCAGTCCCCTCCAGGCTCGAGAGTCGTTGTGCCGCCATTTGGAAAAGCGACTCCGCTCCCGTCAGGCAGAGAAACTGTTTGGGAAAGCCCACGCGTGAGAGCGGCCAAAGGCGTGTTCCCGATCCACCACAAAGAATCACAGGGGTGAAGTCAATCATGGTCGCAACCCTACTCTGGCAGTGAATGCGCGCCTCAAATATGCAGGGCCGCCAGCACGCCCAGACCCACGCCGATCGCGCCAGCACCGAGCATCGCCCATTTGAGTTGCTTCTTGCGCGTGAGCAAGGCGATGGCCGCCATCGCGATGGACACCTGGAGCACGGTCGTGGCCTGCGCCCAGCGATGGTGTTGGTGGATCTGTTCGTCGCTCTGGCGGTCCCAGTCCTTGGCCAGGGCCTCGATCTTTTCCGCTTCGGCCTTGATTTCGTTCTTTTCCTTCTCGTAGCGATCGATCTTGGCCTGGTAGGCCTCGCGCCGGTCCGGCGGTGCCAGGTCGCGGGAGATCTCGGCCAGCGACTGCTTGGTGCTCTTGGCCTGGAAGTAATTCCACTGGTTGGAGGCCTCGGTCTTGCGCAGTGCCGCGTTGTTCTTGTACAGGCTGGCGTTGGCTTGGGTGGCGCCGCCCATGTAGGCGAAGAGGGCACCGACCGTGGCAATGATCGCGGTGAACAGCGCGATCTGGTTGGTCATCGAGTTGTCACTGCTATCGCCGTGGCCGCCATGCTGCGCTGCGTGTTCGAGTTCGTGATCGTGCGGGCCGTGCACGTGAAAGCCGCTACCGGACATAGGAGTCTCCTGGAGTTATGAGGGTGGGGTGGTGGTGATAGGTGACGAAGGCGTAGCGCAGGCCGCTGTCGTCGGTGTGCGAGTGGCGGGTGACTTCAACCCACGCAGGTCCGAGGGCCGGCGCATGGGCATCGCCCTCGTAGTCACGGTCGATCTCGGTCACCTCGGCGATCTGCGCCAGCGGCAGGGCCTGCGCGTAGATCTCCGCACCGCCGATCACCCAGGCGGCATCGGCGCCGGCGCACAGGGTGAGGGCCTCGGGCAGCGAGCTCGCCCGCTGCGCGCCCTCGGCCTGCCACCCGGTCTGTCGGGTGACGACGATGTTGGTGCGCCCAGGCAAAGGCCTGAAACGCGGGGGCAGCGAGTCCCAGGTCTTGCGGCCCATGACGACCGGGCAGCCCTGGGTCTTGGCCTTGAAGTGGGCGAGGTCGGCGGGCAGGTGCCAGGGCAGACTGCCGCCCGCGCCGATCACGCCGTTGCGGGCACGAGCGTAGATCAGGCCCAGCTTCATTTGGCGATCAGACCGCGACCGGCGCCTTGATCGCGCCGTGGCATTGGTAGTCCAGGACCTCGAAGTCCTCGTACTCGTACTCGAAGATCGACGCCGGCTGGCGCTTGATGTTCAAGACCGGGTACGGATAGGGCGCGCGTGAGAGCTGCAGCTCCACCTGCTCGTGGTGGTTGCTGTAGATGTGGCAGTCGCCGCCTGTCCAGATGAAATCGCCCACACCGAGGCCGCATTGCTGCGCCATCATGTGGGTGAGGAGGGCGTAGCTGGCGATGTTGAACGGCACGCCCAGGAAGATGTCCGCGCTGCGCTGGTACAACTGGCAGGACAGGCGAGCCGGCTCGCCCGCCACGGGCGAGGGCGCCACATAGAACTGAAAGAAGGCGTGGCAAGGGGCCAGCGCCATCTTGGGGATGTCGGCCACGTTCCAGGCGCTCACGATGATGCGGCGCGAGTCGGGGTTGGTCTTGATCGCCTCGACTGCCTGCGCGATCTGGTCGATATGGCCGCCGTCGGGCGTGGGCCAGCTTCGCCACTGCACGCCGTACACCGGGCCGAGGTCGCCGTCTTCGCGGGCCCATTCGTCCCAGATGGTGACGCCGCGTTCACGCAGCCAGTGGTTGTCGCTCGAGCCGTTCAGGAACCACAGCAGCTCCTGAATGATGGAGCGCAGGTGCACCTTCTTGGTGGTGACCAGGGGGAAGCCTTCGTTCAGGTCGAATCGCATCTGGTAGCCGAACACGCTGCGCGTGCCGGTGCCGGTGCGGTCAGTCTTGGCCACGCCCTGCGTGTAGACATGGCGCATGAAGTCTTCGTACTGGGAGCGGATGGGGCGGGTCATGGGATTCAATAGGCGCCGAACAGGCATTCAAGGGCTGACTGGATATCCGCGCTGCGGGATTGAAGGTTGTCAACGCGTTTCGCCAGCTCCCTGACCGGAACGGCAGCCAGAGCGGAGGTATCCAGGATCACGCGCTTGCCATCCACTTCAAATTGCGGGTTGAGGTCCCGCAGGGGATGCTGGTACAGGCTGGCTGCGCGAAGCGGGATGACGACCCGAGTGTCGATCCCGTCGATGAAATTGTTCTGGATATCCAGCAGGAAGGGCGTTTTGCGCCGTGCATCGGATTGCGGGTGCACGTACACATCGAAACGGGCCATGGTCAGAACGTCCGGTACCGAGCTAAGGGCAACCCTTCACTGGCTACCCGTGCGTTGTATTCGGCAATTGCCTCTTTGTTGTCCTCGTTCCAGCGTTCCCAGTAGCGCCGCTGAACTTCGGCTGCCAGCAGGTCGTCGACCGTCTGCGAGATGTTCAGCCCCAACTCGCGGGCCATCTCGAGCACCTTGGTGTTCAGGGTCAGGTTGGTCGGCTTTTTGGCGGCGCCCTCAAACTTGAGCATGCGAGACCTCCATGATTGATGCGCATATCATACGCGCACCACCCGCCCCGGATTGAGCAGGTTGGCCGGGTCCAGCGCCTGCTTGACCGACCGCATCAACCCCAGGGCCACCGGCGACTTGTAATCGGGCAGGGTGTCGACCTTCAGGCCGCCTACGCCGTGTTCCGCGGAGATCGAGCCGTCGAATTTGCGCACCTGCTCGTAGACCACGGTATTCACGCGGTCCTCCTGCTGCTGCAGGAAGGCGCGGGCATCACCGCCCTCGGGGGCCTGCACGTTGTAATGCAGGTTGCCGTCGCCCAGGTGGCCGAAGTTCACCAGCCGCACACCAGGGATCTCACGGGCCAGGCGCGCATCGGTCTCATCGCAGAAGGCGGGAATGCGCGAGATGGGAATGGAGATGTCGTGCTTGATGTTCAGGCCCTCTTCGGCCTGCGCCAGCGGGATGGCCTCGCGCACGTGCCACAGCTCGCGCGCCTGGGCGATGTTCTCGGCGATCACGGCGTCCGTGGCGCACCCGTCTTTCAAAGCGGCTTCGAGCAGCGCCTCAAAGCCCGCGCGGCCTTCGAGCTCGCCGGCCTGGCCTGCGTTTTCCAGCAGCACACCGTAGGGGCTGGCCTGGACGAAGGGCACGCGCAGCGCCGTGAAATGCTTGACCACCAGGCCCAGAGCGAATTGCCCCATCACCTCAAAGCCGGTGAGGCCGGCACCCAGGCGGGCGCGGGCGAGCTCCAGCAGCCGTACCGCCGCTTCCATGGAAGGCACGGCGGCCCAGGCGGTGAGCGTGGCGGCTGGTTGTGGATAGAGCTTGAGGGTGGCGGCGGTGATGATGCCGAGCGTGCCCTCGCTGCCGATGAACAGGTCACGCAGGTCGTAGCCGGTGTTGTCCTTGCGCAGGCCCGACAGGCCGTTCCAGATCTCGCCCTGCGCTGTCACCACCTCCAGGCCCAGGCACAGATCGCGCGCATTGCCATATCGAAGCACCTGCGTGCCACCGGCGTTGGTGGCCAGGTTGCCACCGATCGTGCAGCTGCCTTCGGCCGCTAGGCTCAGGGGAAATAAGAAGCCCGCCTCGCGCGCCGCTTCCTGCACCGACTGCAGCACGCAGCCGGCTTCGACAGTAACGGTCAGGTTGGCGGCGTCTAGTGCGCGCACCGCGTGCATGCGTTGCAGGCTCAGAACCACCTGGGTGCCCGAGGCATCGGGCGTGCCGCCCACGACCAGCCCGGTGTTGCCCCCCTGGGGCACGATAGGGGCGCCGGCGGCCGCACATGCCCGTACCACGGCGGCGACCTGCTCGGTGCTGCCCGGACGCACCACGGCCAGGGCCTTGCCTCGCGAGCGCTTGCGCCAATCGAGCTCCCAAGCGCTGAGGTCACCGTCATGCAGGACATGGGCCGCGCCCACGATGTCCGCCAGCTGGCGGATCAGGGCCTCACTCACGCCGCCTCCCGCTGACTGCGAAAACGCAGTCGCACATGGGCGGCGCAGGCGGCAAAGAGGGCCAGGCACAAGGCGATCTCGATCATGGCCAGCCAGGACGAGGGCGGCCTGTCGCTCCAGGCGCGCACTACGCCCTCGGTGAAATAGATCCAGACCAGCAGGCTGACCCACCGGTAGGTGTAGAGGCGGTGTCGCAGCAGGCCGGCCAGGGGCAGGCACAGGGGCAGGACCTTGAGCGCCACCCAGGTGCCGCCGGGGCGCAGCGGGGCCAGCCATAGCTCCCAGGCCAGTCCGAGCGCGATCAAGGCGAGCAGGCTGCCCACCGCCAGGCGTCGGATCATGAGCAACTCGGGCGAAGCCGGGCGAGCATCCAGGGCTTCGGGATCGGGCGCCGCGTCGGATCCAAGGGGTGTGTTTTGCGGTGGGAGCGGGGGTGTGGACATGGCCGGTGGCATCATAGCGGTCGATGAATTTCCAGCCCCTGCTACTCCAGATTGCCCGTTTCCCCTGGCGGTCTGCTGCCCGTACGCTGGGCGAGCGCCTGCGAGAAGACAGGCTGGGGCTGTCCGCCGGCAGCCTGACCTTTACCACCACCATTGCCCTGGTGCCGTTCTTCACGGTGGTCCTGGCGCTGTTCACCGCCTTCCCGGTGTTCGGCAAGCTGCAGGGGGCCGTGCAGGCCTGGTTGGTGCAAAGCCTGGTGCCCGACGCCATCTCGCGCCAGGTGCTGGGGTACCTCACCCAGTTCGCCGGCAAGGCCAGTCGCCTCGGTGCGGTGGGTCTGGTCCTTTTGTTTATCACCGCGCTGTCGCTGGTGCTCACCATCGACCGCACCCTCAACGGGATCTGGCGTGTGCGTCGGCCCCGTCCGCTGACGCAGCGGGTGCTGATGTACTGGGCGGTCATCACGCTGGGGCCGCTGCTGCTGGCAGCTTCGCTGAGCGTGAGCTCCTACCTGATCTCGGCCTCGCGCGGGCTGGTGGCCAGCATCCCCGAGGTGCTGCGCGTGCTCCTGGATGTGGGTGAATTCGTGCTGCTCGCGGCGGGTCTCGCGGCGCTTTATCGCTATGTGCCCAACACACCGGTCAAGCGCGCCCACGCCTGGATCGGTGGCGTCTTTGCGGCCCTGGGCATCGAGATCGCGCGGCACCTGCTGGCGGCCTATATCGGTGCGGTGCCTGCGTATTCCGCCGTCTATGGCGCCTTTGCCACCGTGCCGATCCTGCTGGTGTGGATCTACATGGGGTGGCTCGTGATCCTGCTGGGCGCGGTGCTGGTGGCCTACCTGCCCAGCCTGACCGTCGGTATGCACAGGCGGCGAGACAGCGGCCAGGGCTGGCAGTTCGAGTTGGCGCTCGATGCCTTGCGGGCACTGGCTCGCGCGCGTGAAACCCCGCGCCGCGGCCTGGCCTTGGACGAACTGACCCTTGCATTGGATGTGACTGACCTGCAGCTGGAGCCGGTGCTGGACATCCTGCTCACGCTGGACTGGGTGGGGCGGCTGGACGAGGCCTCGCAGGGGCCGGCGCGCTACCTGCTGCTGGCGGATCTGTCCTCCACGACCCTGGATCCCTTGATCCGTGAGTTGCTGCTGCCCACGACCGACGCGACGGCCCGCTTGTGGGACAGCGGGCGCCTCTCGGGGCTCGCACTCAAGGACGCTCTGTAAGTCCTGCCGGAGCCTGGAGGAACCCGCGCAGGGCGGCCAGCACGCCTTCCGGGTCTTCGGTCATGAGGCTGTGGCCGGCTTCGAGCACCACCGTCCTGGCCTTCGGGGCCCGGTCCTGAAGTGACCGCGCTGACTTGGGCGGTGTCATCGCGTCGCGGCGGCCCAGCACAAACATCACCGGGCAGCGCACCGCGTCCATCGCAGCCTCGCCGCCGCGATAGTCGTCACAGGCCTTGAATCCGGTATGAAAGAGATTGACGCGCGGGTTGCCAGCGAGGATCCGGCGCATCAGCGCACGTGCGGTGCCCGGGACCCAGGTGCCAGGGCCCAGCGCCGAGGGCGGTGGCGCGAGCAGGGCGTGCGAATAGCCGGTGACACGCTCGATGGCGCGCTGCGGATCGTTCAGGGATTCTTCCAACAGCGCTGGCGAGACCCGCATCGGGTAGGCGGTGCCGACCAGCGCGAGGTGCGTGACGCGCTCTGGAGACTGCGCCGCGGCCTGCAGCGCGGTGAGTGAGCCAAAGCTGTGGCCCACGAACGCGGCTTGCTTGACGCCCGCGGCATCGAGGAGCGCCAGCGCGAAATCCGCCGCCGCCTCCACGCTGCGCGGTGGGTCGCCCGCGCTGTAGCCGTGCCCCGGCAAGTCGGGGGCCAGCACATTCCAGCCGTGGTGTGCGAACCAGCGACTTTGCAGGATCCAGACACAGTGGGCGTTGAGCACACCATGGAGCATCAGCACCGTGGGCTGGGCTGGATCGAAGGGCCTACCGCCGGTGTAGCAGTAGGTGCGGTGGCCTTGGACAGTCAGTTCCATGATGCGGACCTCAGGCGTGCTTCTCGGCGGCCTTGAGGGCGCGCTTGAGGTCGTCGATCAGGTCGTCGGCATCCTCCAGCCCGATGGACAGGCGGATCGTGCCTTGGGTGATGCCGGCGCCCGCCAGGGCCGCGTCGTCCATTCGGAAATGCGTGGTGCTGGCCGGATGGATCACCAGCGAGCGGCAGTCACCCACATTGGCCAGGTGGCTGAACACCTGCAAGGCCTCGATGAAGGCCTGGCCTTGCGCGCGGCTGCCCTTGAGGTCGAAGCTGAAGACCGAGCCGGCCCCTTTGGGCAGCAGCTTCTGCGCCAGCGTATGGCTGCTGTGAGAGGGCAGCATCGGGTGCCCGACCCGAGCCACGAAGGGGTGGGCGGCCAGAAACTCCACGACCTTGCGTGTGTTGGCCATGTGGCGCTCCATGCGCAGGGGCAGGGTTTCGATGCCTTGCAGGATCAGCCAGGCGGTGTGCGGGCTCATGCAGGCGCCGAAATCGCGCAGCCCTTCGCGCCGCGCCCGCAGCAGAAAGGCACCCACCGTGGATTCCTCGCTGAACACCATGTCATGAAAGCCCGCGTAGGGCGCGGCCAGCTCGGGAAAGTGCGGCGACGCCTGCCAGTCAAAGCTGCCGCCGTCCACCACGATGCCGCCGATCACCGTGCCGTGCCCGGAGAGGAATTTCGTGGCCGAGTGGTAGACCAGGTCCGCCCCCAGGGACAGCGGCTTCATCAGCCAGGGGGAGGTGAGGGTCGCATCCACCAGCAGCGGCACGCCCGCCTGGTGGGCGATCGTCGACACCATGGGGATGTCCAGCACGTCCAGGCCGGGGTTGCCCACTGTCTCGCCAAAGAGCAGCCGCGTCTCGGGTCGGATCGCGGCGCGCCAGGCGTCGAGGTCGCCAGGAGGCACGAAAGTGGTCGTGATGCCAAAACGGCGCAGCGTGTAGTGCAGCAGGTTGTGCGAGCCGCCATATAGGGCTGAACTGGCCACGATATGCGAACCCGCCCCCATGAGCGTGGCCACGGTGAGGTGCAGGGCCGCCTGACCGCTGGCCGTGGCGATCGCGCCGATGCCGCCCTCGAGCGCCGCGACGCGTTGCTCCAGGACGGCGGTGGTCGGGTTGCTGATGCGGGAATAGACATGGCCGGCGCGCTCCAGGTTGAACAGCGATGCGGCCTGTTCACTGGACTCGAACACGAAGGAGGTGGTCAGGTGGATGGGGACGGCGCGCGCGCCGGTGGCGGGGTCGGGCGCGGCGCCGGCGTGCAGGGCGAGCGTGTCGAAGCCGGGGTCGGAATAGCCGGACATGGATCGGTGCCTCCAAGCTGTTGGAACTGCCGCAAATTGTGGGCTATATTGACCACACCACATCGGGTGGCGCGCGCCCGCCCAGGAGATCCCCATGAAAGTCAGTGACATTCTTCGTGTCAAAGGCAGCACCCTCTACACCGTCGGTCCCGACCAGGCCCTGGCCGAGGCCATCGAGCTCATGGCCGACAAGGACATCGGTTCGCTGGTGGTCATGGAGCATGGTGACCTCGTGGGCATGCTCACCTTCCGTGAGGTGATCCAGTGCATCGTGCGCAATGGGGGCGCCGTCGGCAGCACCCACGTGCGCAGCGCGATGGACGACCATCCCCTGACCTGCACCGCGGAGACCGAGCTCGATGAAGTGCGGCGCATGATGCTCGATCGCCACGCCCGCTACATGCCGGTCATGGAGCGCCGCATGCTGATGGGGGTGATCAGTTTCTACGACGTGGCCAAAGCGGTGGTCGACAGCCAAAACTTCGAGAACCGCATGCTCAAGGCCTATATCCGAGACTGGCCCTCCGGCGAAGACGCCCAGCCCTCGGCGCAGCTCTGAGCGTTCCCGCCCGGCCCGCCCGGGTGGTGCCGAGCCCTCTGGGATAATCCCTTCCCATGAGCGGCAACACCTTCGGCACCCTGTTCACGGTCACCAACTTCGGCGAGTCGCACGGCCCGGCCATCGGCTGCGTGATCGACGGCTGCCCCCCGGGGCTGGCGCTGTCCGAGGCCGACATCCAGCCTGACCTGGACCGCCGCCGCCCCGGCACCAGCCGGCACGTCACCCAGCGCCAGGAAGAAGACCGGGTCGAGATCCTCTCGGGCGTCTACGAGGGCGTGACCACCGGCACCCCCATCGCCCTGCTGATACGCAACACCGACCAGCGTAGCAAGGACTACAGCGAGATCGCGCGCAGCTTCCGGCCCGGCCATGCCGACTACACCTATCTGCAGAAATACGGCGTGCGCGATCCGCGCGGCGGGGGCCGGTCCTCGGCTCGCCTGACTGCGCCCATGGTGGCGGCCGGCGCAGTCGCCAAGAAGTGGCTGGCCCTGCGCCATGGCACGCAATTTCGGGGCTGTATGCAGCAGGTGGGTGACATCGTCATAGGCTTCGAGAGCTGGGACCACGTCCCCAACAACCCCTTTTTCGCGCCCGTGGCCGATGTGTCGGCCCTGGAGGCCTATATGGACGCCTTGCGCAAGTCGGGCGACTCCTGCGGCGCGCGTATTCGCGTCACCGCCACGGGCATGCCGGTGGGCTTGGGCGCACCGCTCTTTGACAAGCTCGATGCCGATATCGCCTACGCGATGATGGGGATCAACGCAGTCAAGGGCGTGGAGATCGGCGCCGGTTTTGACAGCGTGACGCAGCGCGGCACCACCCATGGCGACTCCATCACCCCCACGGGCTTTGCCACCAACAACGCTGGCGGTGTGCTGGGCGGCATCAGTACCGGTCAGGACCTGGAAGTCTCGATCGCGATCAAGCCCACCAGCTCCATCATCACGCCGCGCGCCAGCATCGACATCGACGGCGCGCCCATCGAGGTGGTGACCAAGGGACGCCACGACCCCTGCGTGGGCATCCGCGCCACCCCCATCGCCGAGGCCATGCTGGCCCTGGTGGTGATGGACCATGCCCTGCGCCATCGCGCCCAGAACGCCGACGTGCGGCCCCCCCTGGCGCCAGTCCCGGGCCGCGCTACCTGATGCAAGTGGCCGAGCCCGCCGGGGCGCGGCAGATCGCGCCGTTCGCGGTTCTTTCCGCCAGCTATTTCGCGCACATCGGCTTCTTCAACCCCTACCTGCCGCTGTGGCTGAAGCACCTGGGGTTTCCCATCGTCGTGATCAGCCTGCTGGCCGCGGTGCAATCGAGCACCCGTATCTTCGCGCCCTATGTGTGGGGCATGCTGAGTGACCGCACCGGCGAGCGGGTGCGCCTGCTGCGGTGGAGCGCCTTCGTTGCCCTGGTGTCGTCGCTGGGGCTGTGGTGGCAGGCGGGGCCGGTCTGGCTCGGGGTGGTTCTGCTGGTGCTGTTCACGCACACGAGCTCCATGATGGCGCTGACCGAAGCCGCGATGGCGCACCTGGTGGCGGGCGACTGGGGACGCTACGGGCGCATTCGGCTGTGGGGGTCGATCGGCTTCATGGCCACGGTCTTCATTGCCGGTGCCTGGTTCGAGCATTTCGGCATGGGGCATTTCCCGGCCTGGACCCTGCTCACGCTGGCGGCCGTCCTGGCTGGAACGCTCTGGTTGCCCGATGTCCGAGAGAAGCCGGCCGACGCGCACCCCGCGGGCGAGCCGGTCGGCCCGGTGCTGCGCCAGCCCGCAGTGCGCTGGTTCTTTGCCACGCTCTTTTTCCACGTCACAGCGCACTTTTCGATCTACGCCTACTTCTCCCTCTATCTGGATGCCAAGGGCTACAGCAAGGCCACCATCGGCGCCTTGTGGGCCGTGTCGGTGGTGGTGGAGATTGCCTGGTTTTTCCTGCAGGGGCGGCTGATGCGGCTGGCGCGCATGCCGCAATGGCTGATGGTGTGCTCGCTGGCGACGGTCATTCGCATGGGCCTGGTGGGCGTGGCGGCCGACTGGGTGATCGCGCTGGTGTTGGCGCAGTTGCTGCACGCGCTCACCTTTGCGGCGCACCACACGGCCTGCATCGCGGTGGTGACCCACCATTTCCCAGGACGGCTGCGCGCGCGCGGGCAGGCCCTGTTCACCGTGATTGGCTACGGCCTGGGTGGTGTGCTGGGCGTGCTGGTCGGTGGTGCGCTGATCACCGGCCTGGGCTACCAGGCGCTCTATGGTGCGGCCTCCCTGCTGGCCGCCCTGGCGGCTGTCTGCGCTTGGCGCATGCAGCGGCTGGAGCGCGGGGAGGCCTGAAGACCCTTCAGGGCTGGCGCGCCCGCGCTTGCTTCACTTCGCGCCCGAGCTCGATCACGGCCATGGCGTAGTAGCTGGACTGGTTGTAGCGCGTGATCACGTAGAAGTTCTCGGTGCCCGCCACGTAGCTGCTGGGGGCGTCGCCATTTTGAAGTTCGACCAGCGCCAGCGGGCCGGTGTGCTGCAGCGCCGGGCCCTCGAGCCCTGCGCCCCGGGCGGTGAAGCTCGCGGCGCTGAAGGTGGGCAGGATATCCGGCGCCAAAAGGGTGTCCAGGTCGGTGCGGCCGGCTTCGATACGCACCGGGTAGTGCGTCGGCATGCCGGTTTGCCAACCATGCCCCTTGAAATACGAGGCCACCGAGCCGATGGCATCAACCACGCTGCGACGCAGGTCGATGCGGCCATCACCATCGAAGTCCACCGCCCAGCGCACCCAGCTCGTGGGCATGAACTGCGGCAGGCCCATGGCGCCGGCGTAGCTGCCCAGGGGGGCCAGCGGGTCGCTGCCGGCGCGATGCGCCAGGGTCAGCAGCTGTTCGAGTTCGCCCCGGAAATAGGCGCTGCGTTCGGTCGCCCGTGGATGGCTGGTCGGGTGATCGAATGAGAGCGTGGCCAGGGCATCGATCACACGGAAAGATCCCATCTGCTGGCCGTAGATGGTCTCCACGCCGATGATGCCGACAATGGTCTCGGCGGGCACACCGTATTCCTGCTCGGCGCGCTCGAGTGCCGCGCGGTGCTCCTGCCAGAAACGCACGCCCGCGGCGATGCGCGTGGGGTCGATGAAGCGGCTGCGATACAGCGCCCAGTTCTTGCGCGTGCCGGCCGCTGGCGGCTGCATCAGGCGCTGCACCACGGGCAACAGTCGCGCCTGCGCGATCGCCGCGCGAGTCCAGGCCGGATCCAGGCCCTGGCGCTGGGCGATCTCGTCGGCAAAACGCAGGGCGTCTTCGCGTCCGCGATAGGGCACGCCCGGCGCGGCTGCGGCCGGGCGTGCCGGCTTGGTTTTCTTGCGGGCGCTGCGGGCCTTGCTGTCCTTGGCGGGCCGGGCCGGCGTGTCAGCCTGCGCGGTCGCGGGCGCTGGCGCAGAGGGCGCGTCGGCCGCGAGGGCAGGGCGTGAAGAAGCGAGGGTGACGCCGGCCAGGGCCAGGCATGCGAGAAGAGCGCGGTACATCAACAACATCTGTAGCCTGCATTCTCGCCGATACCCCGTGTTAAGCTGGCCTGCGTTGTTCCTACCGCCCACCGCCAGCCCAAGTCGCTTGCATGACCGCCAGGAAGACCGGCTACTTCACCCACCCCGATTGCCGCCGCCATGACATGGGCGAGGGTCACCCTGAGTGTCCGCAGCGGCTGGACGCCATCGCAGACCGCCTGCTGGCCAGCGGCCTGTCGCCACTGCTGGAGCATCGGGATGCGCCCCTGGCCGCCGGCACCGACCTGGAACTCGCGCACGATCACATGTATCTCGCAGCGCTTCGCGGTCTGGCGCAAGAGGTGGGCGAGCAGATGCAGGCCGGTGGCCCGGACCATGCCCACCTGGATGCCGACACCGCCATGAACATCCACACCTGGGCGGCCGCCCAGCGCGCTGCGGGCGCGGCGCTTGCAGCCACCGATGCCGTCATCGCCGGCGAGTTGGAAAACGCCTTTTGCGCGGTGCGTCCGCCGGGTCACCATGCCTGCCGCGGCCGCGCCATGGGGTTTTGCTTCATCAACAACGTGGCCGTGGCCGCCCGATATGCCCTGGAGCGGCACGGCTTGCAGCGGGTGGCGGTGGTCGACTTCGACGTGCACCATGGCAACGGCACCGAGGACATCCTCGCCGGCGACGAGCGGGTGCTGATGGTCGGGATCTTCCAGCGCCGGCTGTACCCGTTCAGCGGCGAGACCCCGCTGGGACCCAATATGGTGAATCTGCCGGTTGCAGCCTACACCCGGGGCCCCGAGATCCGCGCGCTGATCGAACGCGAGTGGCTGCCGCGGCTGGAGGCCTTCCGGCCCGAGATGATCTTCATCAGCGCGGGCTTTGACGCGCACCGTGACGACGACCTGGGTCGCCTGGGCTTGCTGGAAGACGACTACGCCTGGATCACCCGGCGCCTGCGTGAGGTGGCCGCACGGCATGCGGGTGGGCGTATCGTTTCCTGCCTGGAAGGCGGCTACAACCTGGGCGCCCTCGGGCGCAGCGTCGAGGCGCACCTGCGCGAACTGGCGGAACTGGCATGAACACTTTTGAGAACCTCCTGCGGGGCCTGGCCCATCCGAACATCCTCTGGGAAATCGCGGTCCTGGCCGCGAGTGTGCTGATCGCCCTCGCGGTGTGCTGGGGTGCGGGGCGCGGCAAGGGTGACCAGTCGGTCTGGTTTGGCCGTGGCATCGTCGACGGCTTGCTTTTTCCCTTGCTGGCGCTGGTCTTGGTCTATGGCGCCATGCTGCTGCTGGCCCGCTACCAGTCTGTGGCCCTCCTGCGCATCGCGGTGCCGGTGCTGGTCTCTCTGGCTGGCATCCGTTTCTTGGCGCGGGTGCTCACCGTGGTCTTCCCGTCCTCCGGCATGGCCCGCCTGGTCGAACGGCTTTTTTCCTGGCTGGCGTGGCTGGGGGCCGTGCTGTGGATCGTGGGCTTGTTGCCACTCGTGACGCAGGAGATGGACAGCATCCGCTTCAGTTTTGGCAAGACGCGCGTGTCGCTGCTGGATTTGGCAGGGGGGGTGATGTCCGCCGGTGCGGTGTTGGTGGTGGCCCTGTGGGTGTCCGCAGTGCTGGAGCGTCGCGTGCTGCAGCAGACCGTGAGCGACCTGTCCCTGCGCAAGGTGGCGGCCAACACGCTGCGCGCCACGCTCTTGCTGATGGGGCTGCTCTTGGCGCTGTCCACCGTGGGCGTGGACCTCACCGCGTTGTCGGTGCTGGGTGGCGCGTTGGGCGTGGGCCTGGGCTTTGGCCTGCAAAAGCTCGCGGCCAACTACGTGAGCGGCTTCGTGATCCTGTTCGAGCGCTCGCTGCGCATAGGCGACATCGTGCGGGTCGACAGCTTCGAGGGCGAGGTCATGGACATCAAGACCCGCTACACCCTTTTGCGCGCCCCCAACGGGCGTGAGTCCATCGTCCCCAATGAGAAGCTGATCACCGAGCGTGTCGAGAACCTCTCGCTGGTCGACTCGCGCATCCTGCTCACTTCCGAGATCACCGTGAGCAACGACAGCGATGTCGACCTCGTGCAGAAAGTCCTGGTGGACGCGGCGCTGTCGGTGCCCCGCGTCCTGCGCGATCCGGCGCCGTCCGCCCGTCTTGTGCGCTTTTGCCCCGATGGCCTGGAGTTCAGCCTCCTGTACTGGATCGATGATCCGGTGAACGGGCAGATCAATGTGCGCTCGGACACCAACCTTCAGATCCTCAAGGGCCTGAGGGCGGCGGGCATCGAGATCCCGTCCCCGCAGCTGCAGGTCCAGATGCGCCCCACGCCAGCCAGGTGAGAACGGCTGGCGGCCTATAATCCCTTCTAAAAAGAACGATCGTTCTTTTTCTGCGGATCTCCTCTCGGAATGCCCACTTCGCTGTCGGCAGCGAGGGTGCACCGCATAAAATCCCAGGTTTACGTAAACGTCAATTCAAGCCTCAAGGAGCGCCCCAGCATGAAGGCCCTGGTTCCCGTCAAACGGGTGGTGGACTACAACGTCAAGGTCCGCGTCAAGTCGGACAACACGGGGGTGGATATCGCCAACGTGAAAATGAGCATGAACCCCTTTGACGAGATCGCCGTCGAGGAGGCTGTCCGGCTCAAGGAAAAGGGCGTGGTGACCGAGGTCATCGCCGTCTCCTGCGGTGTGGCGCAGTGCCAGGAAACCCTGCGCACCGCCATGGCCATCGGCGCTGACCGCGCCATCCTGGTCGAGACCCCCGCCGACCTCGAGCTGCAGCCCCTGGCCGTGGCCAAGCTGCTCAAGGCCCTGGTGGACAAGGAGCAACCCCACCTGATCATCCTGGGCAAGCAGGCGATCGACGACGACTGCAACCAGACCGGCCAGATGCTGGCGGCCCTGGCCGACCTGCCCCAGGCTACCTTTGCCAGCAAGGTGGTGGTGGAGGGCGGCAAGGCCCAGGTCACGCGCGAGGTCGACGGCGGCCTGGAGACCTTGTCCATCAGCCTGCCGGCGGTGATCACCACCGACCTGCGCCTCAATGAGCCGCGCTACGTGACGCTCCCCAACATCATGAAGGCCAAGAAAAAGCAGCTGGACATCTTCAAGCCCGAGGACCTGGGTGTGGATGTCGCGCCGCGCATCAAGACCCTGAAAGTCAACGAGCCGCCCAAGCGCTCGGCCGGCATCAAGGTGGCCGATGTGGCCGCCCTGGTGGACAAACTCAAGAACGAAGCGAAGGTGATCTGATATGTCCGCTCTCGCGAATATCCTGGTTGTGGCCGAACACGACCACGCGTCCCTCAAGGGCGCCACCCTCAACACCATCACCGCCGCCAAGGCCTGCGGTGGCGACGTGCACGTGCTGGTCGCCGGCCACAACGCGGGCGCGGCGGCCGCAGCGGCGGCACAGGTTGCCGGCGTCGCCAAGGTGCTGCATGCCGACGGCGCGCAGTTTGCCCACGGTCTGGCCGAGAACGTCGCGGCCCAGGTACTGGCCCTGGCACCGGACTACAGCCATATCCTGTTCCCCGCCACCGCCAGCGGCAAGAACGCCGCGCCGCGCGTGGCCGCCAAGCTGGACGTGGCGCAGGTCTCGGACATCACCCGTGTCGACAGCCCCGATACCTTCGAGCGTCCGATCTATGCCGGCAACGCCATGGCCACCGTGCAATCCATGGACAGCACCAAGGTGATCACCGTGCGGACCACCGGCTTTGATGCCGCGCCCGCCACCGGCGGTTCCGCCGCGGTGGAGGCGGTCAGCGCCGTGGCCGACAGCGGCAAGAGCGCGTTCCTGGGCAGCGAGATCGCCAAGAGCGACCGGCCCGAGCTCACCGCCGCCAAGGTCATCGTCTCGGGCGGTCGTGCCCTGGGCAGCTCCGAGAAGTTCAACGAGGTCATGACCCCGCTGGCCGACAAGCTCGGTGCTGCACTGGGTGCCTCGCGTGCCGCCGTCGATGCGGGCTACGCCCCCAACGACTGGCAGGTGGGCCAGACCGGCAAGATCGTCGCGCCGCAGCTCTATGTGGCCGCCGGCATCTCCGGTGCCATTCAGCACCTGGCGGGCATGAAGGACTCCAAGGTGATCGTCGCGATCAACAAGGACCCGGAGGCGCCGATCTTCAGCGTGGCCGACTACGGGCTGGAGGCGGATCTCTTTGCCGCCGTCCCTGAGTTGACGAAGGCCCTGTAAGGCCACCGGAAGAACCTCAAGGCATCGTTCGCGATGCCTTTTTTGTATCTGCTTTTTTGGATCTGATTCGTTGGAGACAAGGTCATGAGCTACCGCGCCCCCCTCAAGGACATGCTGTTCGACATCCGTCACCTGGCGGACATCGACCAGATTGCGAAGATCCCGGGTTTCGAGGAGGCTGGCTTCGAGACGGCACAGGCCGTGCTCGAGGAATGCGCCCGCTTCAACGAGGAAGTGGTAGCGCCCCTGAACTGGGAGGGCGACCGCAATCCCTCCTCGTGGAAGGACGGCGTGGTCACCACCACCCCCGGTTTCAAGCAGGCCTACCGCCAGTACGCCGAAGGCGGCTGGCAGGGCTTGCAGCACCCGGCTGAATTCAGCGGCCAGGGTCTTCCCAAGACCATCGGGGCGGCGTGCGGCGAGATGCTCAACTCGGCCAACCTGAGCTTCGCGCTGTGCCCGCTGCTCACCGACGGCGCGATCGAGGCCCTGCTCACGGCCGGTTCCGACGACCTGAAGGCCACCTATCTGGAGAAGCTGGTGACGGGCGAGTGGACCGGCACCATGAACCTCACCGAGCCGCAGGCCGGCAGCGACCTGGCCCAGGTGCGTACGCGTGCCGAACCCCAGCCCGATAACACTTACAAAATTTTCGGCACCAAGATCTACATCACCTACGGCGAGCACGACATGGCGGACAACATCGTCCACCTGGTGCTGGCCCGCGTGGCCGGCGCGCCCGAGGGCGTCAAGGGCATCAGCCTGTTCGTGGTGCCCAAGTTCCTGGTGAACCAGGACGGGTCCCTGGGTGCCCGCAATGACGTGCACTGCGTGAGCATCGAGCACAAGTTAGGCATCAAGGCCTCGCCGACCGCGGTGCTGCAGTACGGGGACCATGGGGGGGCCGTGGGCTACCTTGTGGGCCAGGAGAACCGCGGCCTGGAGTACATGTTCATCATGATGAACGCCGCCCGCTACGCGGTGGGCGTGCAGGGCATCGCGGTGGCCGAGCGCTCTTACCAAAAGGCGGTGGCGTATGCGCGTGAGCGGGTGCAATCGCGACCGGTGGATGGCTCGATCAAGGCCAGCGCGCCCATCATTCATCACCCGGATGTCAAACGCATGCTGATGTCGATGCGCGCCTACACCGAAGGCTGCCGTGCGATGGCCACCGTCGCCGCTGCAGCCTATGACGCTGCGCACCACCATCACGACGACGAGGTACGCAAACAGAACCAGGCCTTCTACGAATTCATGGTGCCTTTGGTCAAGGGCTTCAGCACCGAGATGAGCCTGGAGGTCACCTCGCTGGGCGTACAAGTACACGGCGGCATGGGTTTTATCGAGGAAACCGGCGCGGCCCAGCACTACCGCGATGCCAAGATCCTCACCATTTACGAAGGTACGACCGCCATTCAGGCCAACGACCTGGTGGGCCGCAAGACCCTGCGCGATGGCGGCCAGACGGCGCGCGCCATCGCGGCGCAGGTCGAGAAAACCGAGGCCGATCTGGCCCGCGCGGGCGACGAGGGCGCGCGTGCCGTGCACAAGCGGCTGGTGGCTGCGCGCAAGGCCTTCCTCGATGTGGTCGACTTCATGGTGGGTCAGTCCTCGCCCAATGCGGTGTATGCCGGCTCCGTGCCGTATCTGATGCTCGCGGGCAATCTGGTCGCGGGCTGGCAGATGGCGCGCGCCTATCTGGCGGCGCAGTCCCAGGTGGGGCAGGGCGAAGACGCCGCCTTCATGCAGGCCAAGATGGCCACCGCCCGTTTCTATGCCGATCACATCCTGGCCAAGGCGCCGGGTCAGCGTGACAGCATCGTCGAGGGCGCCGACAGCGTCACCGCGATGGCCTTGGACGCTTTTTGAAAGACCCTCAAATGTCCCGACTGCCCGCGCCCCTGCAGAAGCTGCCGCTTCCCATCATCGGCTCACCCCTGTTCATCATCAGCAACCCCAAGCTGGTGATCGAGCAGTGCAAGGCCGGCGTCGTCGGCTCCATGCCGGCGCTCAACGCCCGACCCGCCTCGCAGCTCGATGAATGGCTGCACGAGATCACCGAGACCCTGGCGGCCTACAACCAGGCGAACCCGGAAAAGCCAGCGGCACCCTTCGCCATCAACCAGATCGTCCACAAAAGCAATGACCGCCTCGAGCACGACATGCAGATGGTGGTGAAGTACAAGGTGCCGATCGTGATCACCTCGCTGGGCGCGCGCACTGACGTGAACGACGCGGTCCACAGCTACGGCGGTGTGGTGATGCACGACATCATCAACAACGCCTTCGCGCGCAAGGCCATTGAGAAGGGCGCTGACGGCCTGATCGCGGTGGCGGCGGGGGCGGGTGGCCATGCCGGCACCAAGAGCCCCTTCGCGCTGGTGCAGGAGATTCGCCAGTGGTTCGACGGCCCGATTGCGCTCTCGGGATCCATCGCCACCGGCGGCGCGGTGTTGGCGGCCCAGGCCATGGGGGCTGACTTTGCCTACGTCGGCTCGGCCTTCATCGCCACGCACGAGGCGCGTGCTTCCGAGGCCTACAAGCAGGCGATCGTCGATTCCAATAGCGACGACATCGTCTACTCCAGCCTGTTCACCGGTGTGCACGGCAACTATCTCAAGCCCTCGGTCCGCGCGGCCGGCCTGGACCCCGACAACCTACCCGAGTCCGACCCGAGCGCGATGAACTTCGGCGGCGATGCCAAGAAGGCCTGGAAGGACATCTGGGGCTGCGGCCAGGGCATCGGCGCGGTCACTGCCGTGGTGTCCACCGCCGATTTGGTGGCGCGTCTGGCGCGCGAGTACCGCGAGGCGAAGGCGCGTATTTGCGCTTAGGGCGTGGGCCGACGCGCAAACGGGCATGCATTTCAAGAAGCTGAAGAGGCGTAAGGCTGAGAAAATAATGTGAGGTTCGCGACCTAGCATCCTGGGCGATTTGCCTAGGATCGTCCGTTGCCTCTTCGACTCTGCTTCGTCGTCGCTCCCTGTCTTGTCCTCTGGCTCCTGGCTGCACTGGCGCCAGGCGTGCGTGCCCAGGTCGTCAAGGCCGAAGGCCTGCCGGGGGGCGATCAATCGCCGTGCTTTCCCCTCGAACGCGTCACGCTGGAGGGCGAGGATGCCCAGGAGTTTCACTGGGCGCTCGAGGCGGCCCAAGGTCACGTTGACGCTCCTGCCGATTCCATTGCGCCTCGCTGCGTGGGGCGCGAGACCATCGCCGGGATCGTGCAGCGTGTGCAAGGCGCCCTGATCTCCAAGGGTTTTGTCACGACGCGCGTGCGGGTGCCAGCGCAGGACCTGAGGACCGGGGTCCTGCGGCTGATGATCCTGCCCGGACGAATTGGCACCGTCCACATGGAAGGCGACGCCCTGGGACGCGGCACCGCTTGGAACGCGCTGCCCCTGCAACCGGGGCAACGCCTCAACCTGCGTGATCTCGAGCAGGGCCTGGAGAATTTTCAGCGTGTGCCGACGGTACAAGCCGATATCCAGATCGCGCCGTCCGAGCCAACGCCAGATCGCCCTGAGGTACGCCCTGGCGACAGCGATCTGTACATCCGCTGGTCCCAGGGGCGCCCCTTTCGTCTTGCGCTGACCGTGGACGACAGCGGCACGCGCGCCACCGGCCGCACCCAGGGGGCGCTCACTTTCTCCTATGACAACGCCCTGGACCTGAACGATCTCTTTTACGTGACGGTGCAGGGGAGCCTGCGAGACGACGCAGACGGTCAGGGAGGCGTCCCCGCGGGGCACGCCAATCGCGGGCATACCCTGCATTACTCGCTGCCCTGGGGCCGATGGCTGCTCGCGCTGCAGGCCAGCGTGCAGGACTACCGCCAGGTCGTGGCCGGCGCCAGTCAGGTCTATGTGTACCGGGGCGAGACCCGCCAGCAGGATCTGCGGCTGTCGCGCCTTGTCCATCGTGATGCGGTGAGCAAGACCACTCTCTCCGTTCGGGCGTGGCATCGTCAATCGAGCAACTTCATCGACGACACCGAGATCGAGGTTCAGAGGCGCCGCACGGCCGGCTGGGAGCTCGGCGCACAGCATCAGCGAACCATCGGTGCCGCTGCGCTGAGCCTGGGGATTAGCTACCGGCGCGGAACGGGGGCAGCCGGGGCTCTGGCGGCACCCGAGGATGCGTTTGGCGAAGGTGCATCGCGCCCCCGCATCGTCAACGCCGACCTGTCGTTGTCACTGCCGCTGGGGGTTGCCGGGGCGGATCTTCGCTACGGCGTGACGGCAAGCGGTCAATGGAGTCGGCAACCCCTGGTACCCCAGGACCGATTCGCGATCGGCGGCCGGTATTCGGTTCGCGGCTTCGATGGCGAGCAGACCCTGTCCGCTGCACGCGGCGGGTGGCTACGGCAGGAGCTGCAGTGGGCCTTCGCAGGCAGCGGCCAGTCGCTGTACCTCGGACTGGACCACGGCGAGGTGGGGGGTGCCGCCAGCGAGTCCCTGGTCGGCACCCGTCTGACGGGTGTGGTCCTGGGACTGCGAGGCGGGTGGCGCCGAGCCAGCTGGGATCTCTTTGCCGGGCGCCCCATCCGACGCCCCTCGATGTTTCGCACCGCCGATCGCACGGCGGGATTCAGCTTGCAAGTGTCGTTTTGATCTTCCGACCCCTCAAGAACTAAAAAACCCCTTCAGCTTATCCGCCCAGCTCTCCTCGCTGGGCGAATGCTTTCCCCCGCCTTTTTTCAGCGACTCGTCCAGCTCCTTCATCAGCTTGCGCTGATGCTCCGACAGCTTCACTGGCACTTCCACGCTGATGTGGCAATACAGATCGCCCGGGTAGCTTGAACGCACGCCCTTGATGCCCTTGCCACGCAGACGGAACTGCTTGCCGTGTTGGGTGCCTTCCGGAATATCGATCGCGGCCTTGCCCGCGAGGGTGGGAACCTCGATCTCGCCGCCGAGTGCCGCGCGGGTGATGCTCACCGGCACCACGCAGTGCAGGTCGTCGCCATCGCGCTCGAAGAGGTCGTGCTTCTTCAGGCGGATTTCGATGTAGAGGTCGCCCGGCGGGCCACCGTTCATGCCAGGCTCGCCATTGCCCGCGCTGCGGATACGCATGCCGTCGTCGATGCCGGCGGGAATCTTCACTTCCAGCGTCTTTTGCTTCTTGACCTTGCCTTGCCCCAGGCAGGTGGTGCAAGGCTCGGGAATGATCTTGCCCGTGCCGCGGCACTGCGGGCAGGTTTGTTGCACGCTGAAGAAGCCCTGGCGCATCTGCACCGCGCCCTGGCCGTTGCAGGTGCTACAGGTCTTGGCCTGGGTGCCCGGTCGGGCGCCGCTGCCGTGGCAGGTTTCGCACGAGTCCCAGGTGGGAATGCGGATCTGGGCTTCCTTGCCCGCCGCGGCCTCTTCCAGGGTGATCTCCATCGCGTAGGACAGGTCGCCGCCGCGATAGACCTGGCGACCACCTCCACCGCCGCGTCCGCCGCGGCTCTGGCCGAAGATGTCGCCGAAGATGTCGCCGAAGGCCTCGGCAAAGCCACCGAAGCCCTCGGCACCCGGTCCAGCACCTCCGCGCATATTGGGATCGACGCCGGCATGGCCGTACTGGTCGTAGGCCGCACGCTTCTCGGCGTCGGACAGCATCTCGTAGGCCTCCTTGGCCTCCTTGAACTTGACCTCGGCGTCCTTGCCAGCGTCCCCCTGATTGCGGTCAGGGTGGTACTTCATCGCCAGCTTGCGATAGGACTTCTTGATCTCTTCTTCCGAGGCGTTCTTCGGAACCCCCAGGACTTCGTAGTAATCGCGTTTCGTTGCCATGTTCTTGTATCAACCCCTACAGCAAAAAAGCCGCGTTGACCTTCCCACGAGGGGAGTCGGTCCAACGCGGCGTGTCGGTGCGCCTTGGCGTCCCGCGATCAGCCTTTCTTGACCTCTTTCACCTCGGCATCGACCACATTGTCGTCGGCCGGTTTGGCGCTCCCCGCACCCTGGCCGCCGTCGGCGCCCGCGGCACCCCCCGCAGCGGCCTGGGCTGCCTGCGCCGCCTGCATATCGGCGTACATCTTCTCGCCCAGTTTCTGACTCACGGCCATGAGGGCGTTGGTCTTGTCTTCGATGCGAGCCTTGTCCTCGGTGGCCAGGGCCTCCTCGACTTCCTTGATGCCGGCTTCGATCTTCTCTTTCTCGCCGGCCTCGAGCTTGTCGCCGTATTCGGTGAGGCTCTTGCGCACGCTGTGCACCAGGGTTTCGCCCTGGTTGCGGGCCTGCACAAGCTCGAGTTTCTTTTTGTCTTCGGCGGCATTGAGCTCGGCGTCTTTCACCATCTTCTGGATCTCGTCCTCGGACAGACCCGAGTTGGCCTTGATGGTGATCTTGTTTTCTTTTCCCGTGCCTTTGTCTTTGGCGCCGACGTGCAAGATGCCGTTGGCGTCGATGTCAAAAGACACCTCAATTTGCGGCGTGCCCCGAGGCGCGGGGGCGATGCCTTCGAGGTTGAATTCACCCAGCAACTTATTGCCGGTGGCCATTTCACGCTCGCCTTGGTAGACCTTGATCGTCACCGCCGGC
>JBEAZV010000051.1:0-14620 GCA_041159245.1 Pseudomonadota bacterium | reverse complement strand
GCTGTGCGCTGTCCAGGCCGGCCGGGTTGATCGCCTTGTACTTGGCATACAGGCGCTCGTCGCTGCCCAGGCGGGTCCAGAACTCCGTGACGCGGGGCAGGGCCTCGTTGTAGGCCGCGCGCAGCTCGGGCGTGTCGGCGACCGCATTGAGGTGTCCCACGGCGCCCCAGGCGCGACCGAGCTTTTCGGTGGCGGTGTCCAGCGTGGCGGCCAGTGCCTTCCAGTCTGCGGGAAAGGCCGGCGCCACCACGGTCTCCAGGGCCTGATCGCATTCGGCCAGCAGGGTGTCCATGGCAGCGGCCACATGCTCGGCGCGGATCTGGTCGAACAGGGGGAGGTCGGTGAAATCAAGGAGGGGATTGCTCATGCCCCTGATTTTGCGCCGGCCGGACCGTCCTCAATGCCTGCAGGGCATTGATTTGCCGGGGCAGGTCAGGCCCTGGCGCCCGAGCTCGCGCGCTCGGCGGCTTCCAGGGTGTTCACCAGCAGCATGGCACGGGTCATGGGCCCTACTCCCCCCGGTACCGGGGTGATCCAACCGGCCACCGCACGCACGCCCTCGAAGTCCACGTCGCCGCACAGCTTGCCGGCGTCGTCGCGATTCATGCCCACGTCAATCACCACTGCGCCGGGCTTGACCATGTCGGCCGTGAGCACATTGCGCTTGCCCACCGCCGCCACGACCACGTCGGCCTGTCGGGTGAGGGCGGCGAGGTCCTGCGTGCCGCTGTGGCAGATGGTGACCGTGGCGTTTTGCTGCAGCAGCATGATCGCCATCGGCTTGCCCACGATATTGCTGCGGCCGATCACGACCGCATGCTTGCCTTTGAGGTCGTAGCCGATGGATTCGAGCATCTTCATGCAGCCGTAGGGCGTGCAGGGCCAGAAGCCGGGCTGGCCGACCATCAGCGCACCTGCGCTGGCCACGTGGAAGCCGTCCACGTCCTTGGCCGGCGCGATGGTCTCGATCACGCGCTGCGCGTTCATGTGCCGCGGCAGGGGCAGTTGCACCAGGATGCCGTGGACCGCCGGGTCGGCATTGAGGACGCGGATGCGATCGAGCAGTTCGGCCTCGGCCATCGTGGCCGGATAACGCTCGAGGGTGGCGGCCAGGCCGGTCTCGGCGCTGTCGTTGACCTTGTGGCGGGTGTAGACCTGGCTGGCCGGGTCGTCGCCCACGAGGAGGATCGACAGCGCGGGCTGGATGCCGCGTGCCTTGAGGGCAGTGGTGCGGTGCGCGACCTCGTCGCGGATCTTGCGGGCGAGGGCGTTACCGTCAATGAGCTGGGCGGTCATGGCGATGTCCAAAAAGTTTCGCCCGCAGGGCGGGCCGTTGCGGGCGATCGAGGGCGGAACTTGTGCGGGGAATCAGGCTTTTGCCGGCGGCTGGCCCAGGGCGATCTTGAGCAGGTCGGCCACCGTGTTGGCGTTGAGCTTTTCCATGATATTGGCGCGGTGCGCCTCGACGGTCTTGATGCTGATGCCCAGGTCGTCGGCGATCTGCTTGTTCAGGCGGCCGGCCACGATGCGTTCGAGCACCTGTGCCTCCCGCGAGGTGAGCTTGGCCAGCAGGGCGTCACGGCTGGCGGCGCTCTGGTATTCGGCGAAGGCGCCCTTAGCGTGTTCGAGCATGCGCTCCACGAGATTCAGGAGCTCGTCTTCCTTGAAGGGTTTCTGGATGAAGTCCAGGGCCCCCTTCTTCATGGTGTTCACGGCCATGGGCACGTCGCCGTGGCCAGTGATGAACACGATGGGCAGGGGCGAGCGGCGTTCGAGCAGGCGGTCTTGCAGCTCCAGGCCGGTCATGCCACCCATTCGAATGTCGACGATGAGGCAGGCGATCTCTCGTGGGTCGTATCGCGAGAGGAAGGATTCGGCGGATTCAAAGCAGCGAACGCGGTAGTCCTTGCCTTCCAGGAGCCACTGGATCGAGTCACGGACGGCTTCGTCGTCGTCGACCACATAGACCGTGCCCCGCTTGGGAATAAGGCTCATGCTGTCACCCCTGTGTTGTTGTCGCTCGAAATGCTGTTGGTATGGGCGACGGGGATCCAGAAAGAGAACAGGCACCCGGCCACGTGGGCGCCATTGTAGATGTTCTCAGCCTGCATCCTGCCCTGGTGGGACTCCACGATGGTGCGGCACAGGTTCAGGCCGATGCCCATGCCCTCGGCCTTCGTGGAGAAGAACGCTTCGTAGAGGCGCTCCATCACCTCGGGGGCCAGCCCGCGGCCGGTGTCGCGCACCGAGAATTCGACGACGTCCTGATCGCTCACGCGTCGCGGAGCGACTTGCAGCTCGATGCTGCGCAGGGCCGTCGGGCGTTGCGCCATGTCGATCGATTCCGCGGCGTTCTTCAGGAGGTTCACCAGCACCTGCTCGATCAGGATCGGATCCACCATCAGCGCCGGCAGGCGAGCGGCCACGTAATGCGCGAGCCGCACATTACGCCGTCGCAGCTCGATCTCCACCAGTTCCACGGCCTCGGTGACCATGGGGGCGACCTCGGACAAGGTGCGATTGGGTTCGCTGCGTTTCACGAAAGAGCGTATGCGCTGGATGATCTGTCCTGCGCGCTGGGCCTGGTGCGCGGTCTTCTCCAGCGCCGCCAGCAGGTCGCCCTCGTTGATTTGCTGGCCCCGGATCCTGGAGAGCAGGCCGTTGCAGTAGTTGTTGATGGCGGTCAGCGGCTGGTTCAACTCGTGAGCCACGCTGGAGGCCATCTCGCCCATGGTGATCAAGCGACTGGCCGACTGTGCGCGCTCGGCTTGCACCGCCGCTTGTTCCTCCGCCTTTCGGCGCGCCGTGATGTCGGTGGCGATCACCATTTGCGCCAGGCGTCCGTCCACCCAGTTCAGGTAGCGCGAGCGCACTTCCAGCCACTTGCCCAGTGCGGGCACGAAGATCTCGGCGTTGCCTGCGCCGGAGCCTTCCAGTTGCCCCATGGGCAGACCTACGAAGGCGTCGACCTCGTCGTGGTCGTCGTCGCTGCGGGTCTGGGCGGGGGCCCCGGCCTGGGCCACCATCTGCAGGTGGCCGTCGGTGCGGGTGTCAAACCACTGGCGGTACATCTTGTTCGCGAACAGCAGTTCATCGCTGCCCAGGGGCGCCACCGACACCGATGCGTCGAGCGCCTCCAGCACCGTCGTAAAGCGTTCGTGCGACGCCAGGAGCTGCTCGCGGATACGCGTCGGCTCGGTGATGTCGGTCATGGACGTCATCCAGCCGGCCTGCTCGCCCTTGGCATCAATCAGCGGCGAGACGTACATGCGGGCATCAAAAAGGCTGCCGTCCTTGCGCTTGACCCGGACCTGGAAGCCGCCCACTGTGCTGCGGCCACTGAGTTCATCCTCCAGCCGCGCGGCGAGCAGGTCGCGATCTTCGTCGGGCCAGTAGGGGAAGGGCGGCAGCCGGCCGACCAGCTCGGACTCGCTCCAGCCTGTCATCTGGCAAAAGGCCACATTCACGTAGGTGATGCGTCCATGCAAGTCCAGGGCCCGCATGCCCGTGAGCATGGAGTTCTCCATCGCCCGCCGGAAATTCGTCTCGGCCACCAGGGCGCGCTGCGCTTGCAGGCGCCGCCGCGTGTGGCGCCAATTGCCAATCAGCATCCAGGCCGTCATCACACTGAGCGTGCCGACCAGCCAGAACAGGCCCGTTCCGATCAGGCCTTGTGAGGTGCGGTAGGCCTGCGCACGGATGATGAGGCCGTTGCCTACAGGCGAGACCGGCACCTCGTATTCGTTGGCGCCCGAGGGTACCCAGGGCAGCAGGGAGGTGGCGGCATTGCGCGCCGGGACTGCGGTGCCGGCCAGCATCTGCCCGTTGCCATCGAGCAGGGCCACCGCGTATTTGGCCGAGACCTCGGTGGGCACGGCGTAGCGCAGGAGGCTGTCGATCGAGTACTCGCCCAGGATCACGCCGCCAAAGCGCCCCTGTTCCGCCAGGGGTACGTGCAGCTGCAGGATCACGCCGTTCTCAGCGCCGGCGATCGGCTGCGAGTAGACCGGTTGCAGCAGGTCGCGCGCCAGGCCGAACATGGCTTCGGTCTCGCCCACACGCAGCACCTCGCCGGCAATCCGTGGCTGGTAACTTACGGCAGGCGCGTTGTAGCTGGCCTTCACGCGGCGCCGTTCGTCGATCCACGACAGGGCCTGCAGCTCCGGGTATTGCACCACCAGCGACTCGGCACGGCCGATGAACTCCTCGGCGTCGACCTCCTTGTTGGAGATGTCACGTGCGATTCGCATCAACTGCTCTTGCCGCTCCAACAGGCGCAGGCGCACGCGCTGCTGCGCGTATTCCACGTCGCGCTTGACGGCCTCGAGCTCGCGCTCTTGCTCCTCGATCCGCAGGTAGGTGAACGCAGAAACAATGGCGGCCAGGAACAGGACGACCGCCACCAGGGGCGCCAGTACCGCAAAGCGGTCCTGGCGGCTCGCAGGCTGGGTGCGCCACCAGCGGCTCAGCCACGGCAGGCCGCGGTTGCTGTCGCTGTGATCAGGCGTGGGGGCGGCTTCCTGCATGGGTCTTGAAGTGTAGGGGTAAGCCCGTAGCACTCTGGCTTCTCATCCTCGGATAGTGGCGCAACGGCGTCGAGAGCGCCCCTCGGCCGTGCGATGTGAGTATTTCATAATTCGAAACGGCGTGGCGCTATTTGAAATATCGAGGAAAATGTGCCACACTCCGCCCACAACGGACCCGTCGTCCTAAATTACCAATCCCACGAGGAGACAAGCCATGTCAGCACAGCCTGAACATCTCTTTGGTGCCGCCGCGAACGACGCGGACGCGCAAGAGACGCGTGAGTGGGTCGACGCCCTGTCGGCCGTGATCGCCAACGAGGGGCGCGAACGCGGGCACTACCTGCTCGAACAACTCTTGGAGCAGGCGCGTCAGGAGGGCATCGACCTGCCTTTCTCCGCCACCACCGGTTACGTCAACACCATTGAATCGCAGGACGAGGCCCGCTGCCCCGGTAACCTCGAGATGGAGGAGCGACTGCGCGCCTACATGCGCTGGAACGCCATGGCCATGGTCGTCAAAGCCAACCGCCTGCACCCCGCCGACGGCGGAGACCTCGGCGGCCACATCAGCTCCTTCGCCTCGCTGGCCACCATGTTCGGCGCGGGCTTCAATCACTTCTGGCATGCCGAGAACGAAACCCGTGGCGGCGATTGCCTCTACATCCAGGGCCACAGCGCCCCCGGCATCTACGCCCGCGCCTTCATGGAGGGCCGCATCTCCGAGGAGCAGCTCCTGAACTTCCGCCAGGAGGTGGATGGCAAGGGTCTTTCCAGCTACCCGCACCCCAAGCTGATGCCCGAGTTCTGGCAGTTCCCCACCGTGTCCATGGGCCTGGGTCCGCTGATGGCGATCTACCAGGCGCGTTTCCTCAAGTACCTGCACGCTCGCGGCATCGCCAACACCGAGAACCGCAAGGTCTGGGCTTTCCTGGGTGACGGCGAGATGGACGAGGTCGAGAGCCTGGGCGCCATCGGCGTGGCCGCCCGCGAAAAGCTGGACAACCTGATCTTCGTTGTGAACTGCAACTTGCAGCGCCTGGACGGCCCGGTGCGTGGCAACGGCAAGATCATCCAGGAGCTCGAAGGCGAGTTCCGCGGCGCGGGCTGGAACGTGATCAAGCTGGTCTGGGGCAGCTACTGGGACCCGCTGCTCGCGCGTGACAAGGACGGCATCTTGCGCCAGGTCATGATGGACACGCTCGATGGCGACTACCAGGCCATGAAGGCCAACGACGGCGCCTTCGTGCGCAAGAACTTCTTCGGACGCCACCCCAAGCTGCTCGAGATGGTGGCCCATATGTCCGACGACGACATCTGGCGCCTGAACCGCGGCGGCCACGACCCGCAGAAGGTCTACGCCGCCTACCACGCGGCGGTCAATCACAAGGGCCAACCCACGGTGCTTCTGGTCAAGACCGTCAAGGGCTTTGGCATGGGCAAGGCTGCCGAGGGCAAGAATATTGCCCACCAGGCCAAGAAGCTCACCGACGAAGACATCAAGGCCTTCCGCGATCGCTTCAACATCCCGATCCCCGACGAGAAGCTGGCCGAGATCCCCTTCTACAAACCGGCCGACAACACCCCCGAGATGCAGTACCTGCACGAGCGGCGCCAGGCCCTGGGCGGCTACCTGCCGCACCGGCGCACCAAGGCCGACGAGCAGCTGGCCGTGCCGCCGCTGGACGCCTTCAAGGCCGTTCTGGAGCCCACCGCCGAGGGTCGCGAGATCTCCACCACCCAGGCTTATGTGCGCTTCCTGACCGCGCTGCTGCGTGACAAGGAACTGGGCCCGCGCGCCGTCCCCATCTTGGTGGACGAGGCTCGCACCTTCGGCATGGAGGGTCTGTTCCGCCAGATCGGCATCTACAACCCCGACGGCCAGAAGTACACGCCGCAGGACCGCGACCAGGTCTCCTATTACAAGGAAGAAGTCAACGGCCAGATCCTGCAAGAGGGCATCAACGAAGCCGGCGGCATGGCCAGCTGGATCGCGGCGGCCACGTCGTACTCGACGAACAACCGCATCATGGTGCCGTTCTACATCTACTACTCGATGTTCGGCCTGCAGCGCGTAGGCGACCTGTGCTGGGCGGCGGGCGACATGCAGGCGCGCGGCTTCTTGCTAGGGGGCACCTCGGGGCGCACCACCCTCAACGGCGAGGGCTTGCAGCACGAAGACGGCCACAGCCACATCCTGGCCGGCACCATCCCCAACTGCATTTCCTACGATCCCACCTTCGCGCACGAAGTCGGCGTGATCATGCATCACGGCTTAAAGCGCATGGTGGAAAAGCAGGAGAACGTCTTCTACTACATCACCCTCCTGAACGAGAACTACTCCATGCCGGGCCTGCAGGCGGGCACCGAGGAAGAAATCATCAAGGGCATGTACCTGTTCAAGCCCGGTGCCAAGCTCACGCCGCGCGTGCAGTTGCTCGGGTCGGGCACCATCTTGCGCGAGTCGCTGGCCGCTCAGGACATGCTGGAGAAGGAGTGGGGCGTGTCTGCCAGCGTCTGGAGTTGCCCGAGCTTTAACGAACTGGCCCGCGATGGCCAAGACTGCGAGCGCTGGAACCTGCTGCATCCCACCGACAAGCCGCGCGTGCCCTTTGTGGCCAAGCAACTGGACAAGCACACCGGTCCGGTCATTGCCTCCACCGATTACGTGAAGGCCTACACCGAGCAGATTCGCCCCTACCTGCCCAAGGGCCGCACCTACAAGGTCCTGGGGACCGACGGCTTTGGCCGCAGCGACTTCCGCAGCAAGCTGCGCGAGCACTTCGAAGTCAATCGCCACTACATCGTCGTGGCGGCGCTCAAGGCACTGAGCGAGGAGGGCACGGTCCCCGTCGCCAAGGTGGCTGAGGCGATCAAGAAGTACGGCCTGAAGGTCGATCGCGTCAACCCGCTGTACGCCTGATCCCCGGGCAATTCACGCAAGAAGAACACGGAGAACACGAAACATGGCGTTGATCGAAGTGAAGGTCCCCGATATCGGGGACTTCGACGAGGTGGCCGTCATCGAGCTGCTGGTCAAGCCCGGTGACACCGTCAAGCCGGAGCAGTCCTTGATCACCGTCGAGTCCGACAAGGCCTCGATGGAAATCCCGTCCTCTGCGGGCGGCGTGGTCAAGGAGCTCAAGGTCAAGCTCGGCGACAAAGTATCCGAAGGCACCGTGGTCCTGCTGCTGGAAGGCGCGGCGGCTGCCGCGGCCAGCCCCGCATCGGCTCCTGCCGCAGCGGCTCCAACACCTGCACCTGCACCCGCGCTCGTCACGCCCGCACCATCCGCTACCGCGGCGGCCGTTGCGCCCCCCCCGCTGCCCGAGCGTATTTCGCCCACCGCGGGCCTCGCGCCCCACGAACCCAGTGCCCCCAACGGCGCATTGCCCCACGCTTCCCCCTCAGTGCGCAAGTTCGCCCGCGAGCTCGGTGTGCCGCTGGAAGAGGTCAAGGGCACCGGCCCCAAGGGTCGTATCACCCAGGAGGACGTGCAGACCTTCACCAAGGCGGTCATGGACGGCTCGGTCAGCACCCGCGCCGCCGCTGCCAAGGCGCCGGCCGGTGGGGGCGGGGCGGGCCTGGATCTGCTGCCCTGGCCCAAGGTCGACTTCACCAAGTTCGGCGCCATCGAGCGCAAGGACCTCTCGCGGATCAAGAAGATCAGTGCGGCCAACCTGCATCGCAACTGGGTGATGATCCCGCACGTCACCAACCACGACGACGCCGACATCACCGAGCTCGAGACCTTCCGAGTCCAGTTGAACAAGGAAAACGAGAAGTCCGGCATCAAGGTCACCATGCTGGCCTTCCTGATCAAGGCGTGCGTCGCCGCCCTCAAGAAGTTCCCCGATTTCAACAGCTCGCTCGACGGCGACCAGCTGGTCCTCAAGCAGTATTTCCACATCGGCTTTGCTGCCGACACACCCAATGGGCTGGTCGTGCCCGTGATCCGCGACGCCGACAAGAAGGGCATTTTGGCGATCAGCCAGGAAATGGGCGAGCTGGCCAAGAAGGCCCGTGATGGCAAGCTCACTCCGGGCGAGATGCAGGGTGCGAGCTTCACCATTTCGTCGCTGGGCGGCATCGGCGGGCGCTACTTCACCCCCATCATCAACGCGCCGGAAGTGGCCATCCTGGGCGTGTGCAAGAGCCAGATGGAGCCGGTGTGGGACGGCAAGCAGTTCCAGCCGCGGCTGATGCTGCCGCTGTCGCTGTCGTGGGACCACCGCGTCATCGACGGCGCAGCGGCTGCCCGCTTCAACGTCTACCTCGGTCAGGTCCTGGCGGACTTGCGCCGTGTGATGCTCTGACGGGGCCTGCAGTACCGGGTTCCCGCCACCTTCTGACATGACTACCGTAGCAGTCGCCCGCAAGGGCGGGCAGATCGCGATCGCGGCTGACACCCTCGTGACCTTCGGCGACACGCGCTTGCCGCATCGCTTCGAGGACAACGCCAAGATCTTTCGCATCGACACCGACGCCGGCCCGAGCTATATCGGCATGGCCGGTACGGTGGCCCACTTCCCCGTGCTTCGCAAGGCGCTCACGAGCATGCCGCGCGAGATCCTTCAGCTCGCAAGCAAGGACGAAGTCTTCGACACCTTCACCAAGCTGCACCCCTACCTGAAGGAAAATTTTTTCCTCCAGACCAAGGAGGAGGACAGCGACCCTTACGAGTCCAGCCAGTTCAGTGTCGTGATCGCCAATTCCAGTGGCATCTACGGCCTCTACAGCTACCGCGAGGTATTCGAGTTCAAGGAGTTCTGGGGCATCGGCTCGGGCCGCAGCTTCGCCCTGGGGGCCATGCACGCCGTCTACGCCAAGGCCAAGACGGCGCGCGAGGTGGTGGAAGCCGGTCTGGCTGCCGGCTGCGAATTCGACCGCAACTCCGCGGCCCCCTGGGACGTCTACACCGTGAAAACCAAGGAAACCAATAAATGAGCCGCGTTGAAGTCAAGGTGCCGGACATCGGCGATTTTTCCGAAGTGGCGGTGATCGAGATCCTGGTCCAGCCGGGTGACACCATCAAGGCCGAACAATCCCTGGTCACCGTCGAGAGCGACAAGGCCTCGATGGAGATTCCCTCCAGCCACGCCGGCGTGGTCAAGGAGCTGAAGGTGAAGATGGGCGACAAGGTGTCCGAGGGCTCGGTGCTGCTGGTGCTCGAGTCGCAAGGCGCTGTGGATGCCGCGCCTTCGTCACCAGCTCCGGCCGCGGCCCCTGCAGCCGCCGCCGTCCCGTCCGTGGCTGTTGCGCCGGCAGTGGTGGCAGCCCCGGCCGCGAGCTACGCCGGCGGCGCCGATCTCGAGTGCGATATGTTGGTCCTGGGCGCCGGGCCCGGCGGCTATTCCGCCGCTTTCCGCGCCGCCGACCTCGGCATGAAGGTGGTGCTGGTCGAGCGTTACGCCACGTTGGGTGGCGTGTGCCTGAACGTGGGGTGCATCCCGTCCAAAGCGCTGTTGCATGTGGCGGCCGTCATGGACGAAGTGAGCCACTTCGAATCCCTGGGCGTGAGTTTCGGCAAGCCGACCATCGACCTGGACAAGCTGCGCGCTCACAAGTCCAAGGTGGTGGGCAAGCTCACGGGCGGACTGGCCGCCATGGCCAAGATGCGCAAAGTCACCATCGTGCGGGGCTACGGCGCCTTTCTGGATCCCCACCACGTGCAGGTCGAAGAAACCACCGGTGACGGCCAGGCCAAGACCGGCAAGACCCAGACCATCCAGTTCAAGCAGGCCATCATCGCCGCCGGCTCCCAGGCCGTGCGACTGCCTTTCATGCCCGACGATCCGCGGGTGGTGGATTCCACCGGTGCGCTCGGGCTGGCCTCGGCTCCGAAGCGCATGCTGGTGCTCGGGGGCGGCATCATCGGCCTGGAGATGGGCACGGTCTACTCCACGCTGGGCGCGCGCCTCGATGTGGTGGAGATGATGGACGGCCTGATGCAGGGCGCTGATCGCGACCTGGTGAAGGTCTGGCAGAAGTTGAACGCGCCGCGCTTTGACCACATCATGCTCAAGACCAAGACCGTCGGCGCCGAGGCGACGAAGGACGGCATCTTGGTGCGATTCGAGGGAGAGCAAGCGCCCAAGGAGCCGCAGCTGTATGACCTGGTGCTGCAAGCCGTCGGCCGCTCGCCCAATGGCAAGAAGATCGCCGCTGAAAAGGCGGGCGTGGCGGTCACTGACCGCGGTTTCATCCCGGTGGACAAGCAGATGCGCACCAACGTGCCGCACATCTTCGCCATCGGCGACGTCGTCGGCCAGCCCATGCTGGCCCACAAGGCGGTGCACGAAGCCCATGTGGCCGCCGAAGTGGCCGCCGGTGAGAAAGCCTTTTTCGACGCCCGCGTGATTCCCAGCGTGGCCTACACCGACCCCGAGGTGGCCTGGGTGGGCCTGACCGAGGACCAAGCCAAGGCCGAGGGCATTGCGGTCAAGAAGGGGCTGTTCCCCTGGACGGCCTCGGGTCGCGCGATCGCCAATGGTCGCGACGAAGGCTTTACCAAGCTGCTGTTCGACAAGGAAAGCGGACGTATTCTCGGCGGTGGCATCGTCGGCACGCATGCCGGCGACATGATCGGCGAGGTGGCTCTGGCCATCGAGATGGGCGCCGACGAAGTGGACATCGGCAAGACCATCCATCCGCATCCCACGCTCGGCGAGAGCATCGGCATGGCGGCCGAAGCGGCGCACGGCAGCTGCACGGACCTGCCGCCGGCACGCAAATAAGGGGAGACCGCGCAGCTTGCGCGGTGGGTACTTAGCGACGCTCGCTCGCGCGCTCGGCCGGTGTGTCTGCGGGAGCTGCGTCGGCTCCACCCAGCACACGGCGCGCGCCATCGAATCGGCGGCGCCAGTAGCTGCCGCTCATGTCTTCCACCCGTACCTCGGCGCCCGGCTTGGGCGAGTGGATGAACTTGCCGTCGCCCACATAGATGCCCACATGGCTGAACGCGCGGCGCATGGTGTTGAAGAACACCAGGTCGCCCGGCTTGAGGTCTTTGCGGTCGATCACCTGGGTGGCGGCGGCCTGATCGTCGGCCTTGCGGGGCAACACCAGACCCACGGTCTGTTCGTAGATGGCGCGTACGAAGCCGCTGCAGTCGAAGCCGGTCTCCACCGTTTCACCGCCGCGGCGATAAGGCACGCCCAGGAACCCCATGGCGTGCACCACCAGCTCCGAGGTGCGGTCACGCATGCTGATTCCCATCTGGCCGATCCGCTCGAGCAGGCCCCGGTCGGCCAGGAAGCGCGCCATGTCGTCTTCCTGGGCAGGCGCCGACCACGCAGGACTGACCAGCGTGAGCGACAGCAGGAGGGGCAGGAGGCGGCGGGCCATGGGGGGGAGAGCTTAACAGGGCCAGAGCGCAGTCGCGCGCGGTGTAAAACCAAGGGCCTCATGGGGCGGGCCGATGGCTTTCCGTCTTGCGACCGGTGTCGCGACGTCTCCCGCACAATCAAGAGACCACCCGCCCCAAGCGACCGACCATGTTGCCGCGTGCCGCCCTGATCTTCGTTGTGCTGGCGCTTGCCGCCGGATGCCTGCGTCCCGTCTGGGCTATGGGCGCTCCCGCATTGGCCGCCACTGCGGGCTCATTGCGTGTGCAGGCCGTGGCCAGCGGTCTCGAGCACCCCTGGGCCTTGGCCTTCCTGCCCGAGGGCGGTTTCCTCGTCACCGAACGCCCTGGGCGCATGCGTCAGATCGACGCCCAGGGCCGCCTGGGCACGCCGCTGGGCGGTCTGCCCGATGTGGCGGCGCGCGGGCAGGGCGGTTTGCTGGACCTCGCACTCGATGCGGGTTTCGAGCGCAATCGCACGCTGTACTTCTGCTTTTCCGAGCCCGCCGAGGGTGGCACCCACAGCACCGCACTCGCCCGTGCGCGTCTGCCCGCCGGTGCCAGTCGCCTGGAGGACGTACGCGTCATCTTCCGCCAGCAGCCCCGCGTGGCCAGCCCGTTGCACTTCGGCTGCCGCATCGTGCAGATGCCCGACGGGCACTTGTTTCTGCTGCTCGGCGAGCGTTACCACCGTCTCCAGGACGCTCAGAAGCTGGACAACCATCTGGGCAAGATCGTGCGTATCACGACCGAGGGGGCACCGGCGCCGGGCAACCCCTTCCTCGGACGCGCCGACGCCCGGCCCGAGATCTGGAGCTACGGTCACCGCAATCCTCAGGGCGCGACCCTGGGGCCGGACGGGCGATTCTGGATGCACGAACACGGCCCCCAGGGCGGAGACGAGGTCAACCTGCCCCAGCCCGGTCGCAATTACGGGTGGCCGGTCATCACCCATGGCGAGCAGTACGGCGGGGGCCCCATAGGCGAGGGCATCACCGCCAAGCCTGGCATGGAGCAGCCGCTGCATCACTGGACTCCCTCGATCGCGCCTTCGGGCATGGCTTTCCTCACCAGCGACCGCTATGGGCCGGCATGGCGTGGCAGCGTGTTCATCGGGTCCCTCAAGTTCAGCCAGGTGGTGCGGCTTGAGGTGGCCGGCGGGCGTGTGGTCCGCGAGCAGCGGCTGGAGGGCGTCGGCGACCGGGTGCGCGATGTGCGCCAGGGACCCGATGGATGGCTGTATCTTTTGACCGATAGCCCGCAGGGTCGGCTACTGCGGGTCCTGCCGGGTTCGTGATGCTTTTGATGATCGGCTTCTGGTCACTCGCGGCCTGTGTCAGTTGTGAGACAGCGCCGGCCGCTCCAATCCGCGCACATGTTGCTTGACCCTGAAGACTCCCAGCTGGTGCTGGTCGATTACCAGCAGGGGCTGATCCCGGCCCTGCACGAAGGCGCCGGCGCCCTGGCCAATGCCTGCCGCCTCGCGCAGGTGGCGCGCGCCCTGTCGGTGCCGGTGCTCGTCACCGAGCAGAACCCCGGCGGCCTCGGCCCCACTGTCGACCCCTTGCGCGCGCTGGTGGGGTCTGCCCTGGTCAAGATGGAATTCAGCGCGGCGCCCGTGCTGCTGCCTCGCCTGCGTCCTGCGCCCAGCAAGCCGGCCGGCGGCAACGCGCGCAGCCTGCCCCGGCACTTGCAAAAGCCTGCCGCCCCGGCGGCCCCGGCGCGCGGCACGGTGGTGATCGCGGGGTGTGAGGCCCATGTCTGTCTGCTGCAGACGGCGCTGGAATTGATCGAGGAAGAATTCGACGTCTGCGTGGTCACCGACGCCTGCACCTCGCGCACCGAGCGCAATCGCGACGCCGCCTTCGACCGGCTTGCCGGCGCTGGGGCTGAACTGGTGACCACCGAGATGGTCGCTTTCGAGTGGCTGCGCAGCGCCGACCATCCGCAATTCAAGGAGGTGCTGGCCTGGATCAAGTGATTGCGGCCTGGCCCCGAAAAAAGCAAGAGGAGATGAAGTCATGACCTATGCAGAGTTTTACCGCCGCTCGATCGACGAGCCCGAAGCCTTCTGGGGCGAACAGGCCCGCTTGATCGACTGGCAGGCTCCGCCCAAGCGCATCCTGGACAACGAACAGGCGCCGTTCACGAAATGGTTTGTCGGTGGCACCACCAACCTGTGCCACAACGCGGTGGACCGGCACCTGAAGGATCGCCCGAACCAGCCCGCCCTGATCCACGTCTCGACCGAGACCGGGCGGGAAGAGACCTACACCTTCGCCCAGTTGCATGACCAGGTGCAGCGCGCGGCGGCGGCGATTCGCAGCCTCGGTGTGAGCCGGGGCGACCGCGTCTTGATCTACATGCCCATGGTGCCCGAGGCCATCTTCGCGATGCTGGCCTGCGCGCGCATCGGTGCCATCCACTCGGTGGTGTTCGGCGGCTTCGCCTCGGTGTCGCTGGCCTCGCGCATCGAGGACGCCTCGCCCAAGCTGATCGTGAGCGCCGATGCCGGCTCCCGCGGCGGCAAGGTGGTGCCCTACAAGCCGCTGCTGGATGAAGCGATTCGCCTGTCCAGCCACAAGCCCGACGCGGTGCTCATGGTGGACCGGGGGCTGGCCCCCATGGACTGTGTGACTGGCCGCGACCACGACTGGAAGGCCCTGACCGAGCGTCACGCCGGCGTGCAGGTGCCCTGCGAGTGGCTGGACGCCACCGACATCAGCTACACCATCTACACCAGCGGCACCAC
>JBEAZV010000050.1:0-41958 GCA_041159245.1 Pseudomonadota bacterium | reverse complement strand
TGCTTGGCACGCAGCAGGGCCACGCCACCACCGGCGACGATGCCTTCTTCCACCGCAGCGCGGGTGGCGTGCAGGGCGTCTTCCACGCGGGCCTTCTTTTCCTTCATCTCGACTTCGGTGGCAGCACCGACCTTGATGACAGCCACACCGCCGGCCAGCTTGGCCACGCGCTCTTGCAGCTTCTCGCGGTCGTAGTCGGAGGTGGCTTCCTCGATCTGCACGCGCACTTGCTTGACGCGGGCTTCGATGTCACCCGCGGCGCCGAAGCCGTCGATGATGATGGTGTTTTCCTTGCCCACTTCGATGCGCTTGGCCTGGCCCAGATCGGTCAGGGCGACCTTCTCCAGGGACATGCCCACTTCTTCGGCGATGACCTTGCCACCGGTCAGGATGGCGATGTCTTCCAGCATGGCCTTGCGACGGTCACCAAAGCCGGGGGCCTTGACGGCCACGACCTTCAGGATGCCGCGGATGGTGTTGACCACCAGGGTGGCCAGGGCTTCGCCCTCGACTTCCTCGGCGATGATCAGCAGCGGACGGCTGGACTTGGCCACTTGCTCCAGGGTCGGCAGCAGATCACGGATGTTGCTGATCTTTTTGTCGTAGAGCAGGACGAAGGGGTTGTCCAGGATCGCGGACTGCTTCTCGGGGTTGTTGATGAAGTAGGGCGACAGGTAGCCACGGTCGAACTGCATGCCCTCGACCACGTCGAGTTCGTTTTGCAGGGACTTGCCGTCTTCCACGGTGATCACGCCCTCTTTGCCGACCTTGTCCATGGCGTCGGCAATGATCTTGCCGATGGACTCGTCGCTGTTGGCGGAGATGGAGCCGACCTGCGCGATTTCCTTGGAGGTGGTGGTGGGCTTGGAGGCCTTCTTGAGCTGCTCGGTCAGAGCCGTCACGGCCTTGTCGATGCCGCGCTTGAGGTCCATGGGGTTCATGCCGGCTGCCACGTACTTCATGCCTTCGCGCACGATGGCCTGGGCCAGCACGGTGGCGGTGGTGGTGCCGTCACCGGCGTTGTCCGAGGTCTTGGAAGCGACTTCCTTGACCATCTGGGCGCCCATGTTCTGGAGCTTGTCTTTGAGCTCGATCTCCTTGGCCACGGACACGCCGTCCTTGGTCACGGTGGGGGCGCCGAAGGAGCGCTCGAGCACCACGTTACGGCCCTTGGGGCCCAGGGTGACCTTGACCGCATTGGCCAGGATGTTCACGCCTTCGACCATGCGGGCGCGTGCGTCACCGCCGAAAACCACGTCTTTAGCTGCCATGTTTCAAATCTCCGAATTCAATGAAATGAGGGGTGTACTGGATATTTATGAGAGTGATCGCTTACTCGATCACTTCTCGACGACCGCGAACAGGTCGTCTTCCTTCATGACCAGCAGTTCGTCGCCACCGACCTTGACGGTCTGGCCGCTGTACTTGCCGAACAGGACGCGGTCACCCACCTTGATGTTCATGGCGACCAGGTCGCCCTTGTCGTTCTTGCGGCCGGGGCCAACGGCCAGGACTTCACCCTGGTCCGGCTTCTCGGCAGCGTTGTCGGGGATGACGATGCCCGAGGCGGTCTTGGTCTCGTTTTCGAGGCGCTTGACGATCACGCGATCGGCGAGGGGACGAAGGTTCATGGGTTCTCCTTGAAGGGACTTCTAAATAGGAACATTGGGAAGCACCCACAGACGTGAGTACTTTGGAATGACGTGAGGCGGTGCTAGCACTCAACCTCAGCGAGTGCTAATCATAAGGGCTTTCGATGCGCTTTCAAGACCTGGGGCTTAGCCCCGGGGTGACGAAGGGTGAAAGCGCTCCGGCGGGGCCTATAGTCGGGCGCCATGCACTTCACGCGGCGCCACCCCCTGATGCGGCGCGCCGCCGTGGCCCAGCGGCGCCTGGGCCGCCTGCCGCCCACCATCAAAGGGATGCTGTGGTCGGCCGCGGCCGGTGGCATCTTCGTGCTTCTCAACGCCTGCATGCGGCAACTCAGTCTGGATCTCAACGCCTTCCAGACGCAGTTCCTGCGCTACCTGATGGGCTTGGTGGTCATGATGCCGCTGGTACTGCGCACCGGCTCGGCCAGCCTGTGGCCGGTGAGCCCGGGCGGGCAGTTCATGCGGGGTGCGGTGCACACCTTGGGGCTCTTGGTCTGGTTCGCCGCCGTGCCGCACATCACCTTGGCCGACACCACGGTGATGGGGTTCACCACGCCCATCTTCATCATGCTGGGCGCCGCTGTCTTTCTCGCCGAGCCGATGCGATGGTCACGCTGGGTGGCCGCCGGACTGGGCATGACGGGCGTGCTGATCGTGGTCGGCCCACGCCTGACAGGCGAGGGCGGGCTGTACCTGCTGATCATGCTGTGCTCCTCCCCGCTGTACGCGGTGTCCTTCCTGCTCACGAAGGCGCTCACGCGCTACGAGCGCCCCGCGGTGATCGTGCTGTGGCAATCCATCACCGTCACGATCCTGAGCCTGCCGCTGGCCGTGGCCGTCTGGCAATGGCCCACGCCGATGCAGTGGGCCGCCTTCCTGGTCTGCGGCATCCTGGGCTCTGGCGGGCACTACTGCCTGACGCGCTCCTATGTGGCGGTCGATATCTCGGCGACGCAGTCGATCAAGTTCCTGGAACTGGTGTGGGCGGCGGCCCTGGGCTGGCTGGCGTTTGGCGACACCCTGAGCGGCTGGACCGTGGTGGGGGGATTGGTGATCTGCGCCTCCACGATCTGGATCGCGCGGCGCGAGGCGCGCGCGACGACCTGAGCGTCACGCGCACAGCGGCCTGGGCTCAGGCGCCAGGCTTGCGGGCGTTGGTGATGCCGCCGGCCACATGCCCGGCGGGGACGTGTCGCGCCGCGTGGTTCACGTGGCCGGTCTGGTCGTCAAAGAAGAAGTCGGGCTCGAACTCGCGCAGAAACTCGCCCTTGGGCAGTCCGCCCAGGAACATCGCTTCGTCGACCTGGATGTTCCAGTCCATCAGCGTGCGGATGGCGCGTTCATGCGCCGGCGCGCTGCGGGCTGTGACCAGCGCGGTGCGTATACGCATGGTGGGCATGCCCGCCTGCTGCAGTCGGTGCAGGGCCGCGAGCAGCGGTTTGAACGGCCCCTCGGGCAGCGGATGCTTGGCTTTGCTCAACTCGTGCTGCTGGAAGGCGTCCAGGCCTTGGGCCTGGAACACGCGCTCGGCTTCGTCGGAGAACAGCACCGCGTCGCCGTCAAAGGCGATGCGCACTTCCTCCGGGTAGTTGTTGCCCGCGAGGACCGATTCGGTCAGCACGCGCGCGGCTGGAAAGCCGGCATTGAGCGCCTCCCGCACATCCTCGGCGTTCGCCGACAGGAACAAATGCGCGCCCAGGGGCTTCAGGTAGCGAAAGGGCGGACGGCCTTGGGTGAACACGCCGCGCTGGAGCTTGATCTCATTGGCATGGCCCGAGCGGAAGATGCGCATGCCGGAGACCGGGTCGTTGCGCGAGAGGATCACCACCTCCACCCGCTGCTGCCCGGGTTCATTGAAGGCCAGCAGCTTCTTGATCAGGGAAAAGGCGATGCCGGGCCGCGCGGGCAGGTCCAGGCGCTGCAACTGCAGGGCCATGTAGGCGCCGGGGTCACCACTTTCGAAGATGCGGTTTTCCTCTTCGAAGTTGAACAGCGCTCGCGAGGAAATCGCGACCACCAGCTTGTCGTGGAGTGTGGCGCCCATATCAGACGCCGCCGCGCCGCCCCAAGGCGGATACCGCGCCCTTGGGGGCCCGTGAGGTGTACGAGAGGGCGAGCCGGGAGGACATTACCTTACCCATTGGTTGAGTTGGATGATGGGCAAGAGTACCGCAAGCACGATGAGCATGACCACCAGCCCCATGGTCACGATGAGCAAGGGCTCCAGCACTGTGGCCAGGGTGAGGGCACGGCGCTGCACCTCCGTGGAGAGCTGCTGCGCCGCGCGATCGAGCATGGTGGGCAGGCGTCCGGTCTGCTCGCCCAGCCGGGCGAACATGGCCAGCAGGCCCGGAAAGCGCGGCTTCTGGGCCAGGGCCGAGGCCAGAGGGGCGCCCTCGCGGACCAGGACCAGCACGTCCAGGCCGTCGGCGCGCATGGAGCGGTTGCTCAGGGTCTCGCCGGCGGCCTGCAGGGCTTTGAGGATCGGCACGCCACCGGCCGCCAGCATGGCCAGGGTGCTGGCAAACCGCGCCGCGTTGTAGCCGCGGGCGAGCCGGCCCACCAGGGGCAGGCGCAACCAGGCGGCGTCGAAGTGCTCGCGAAAGCCGGGGTTGCGCAGGGCCAGCCGCAAGCCGGTGACAGCCCCGGCGAGGCCAGCCAGCATCCAGACGCCCCCTTCGCGCACCGCTGCGCTGATGGTGAGCATGGCCGAGGTGAGAAAGGGAAGCGCGCGGTGGCTGCCCGCGAACACCGTCGCCACCTGCGGCACCACGTATGTGACGAGGAATAGCACGATGGCGATGGCCACCAGGGTGACGATGGCCGGGTACAGCGCCGCCCCGATGAGGCGCGCCTTGAGCGCCTGGCTGGCTTCCAGGTCGTCGGCCAGGCGTTCGAGCACCACCCCCAGCTGTCCGCTGTGCTCGCCGGCGGCGACCACTGCCATGTAGACCTCGGAGAACTCGCGCGGGTACTGCCCCAGCGCCTTGGCGAACGGCGAGCCGGCGTTCACCTCGGCACGCAGGGACGCCACCAGTGCACGTTCGCGCTCGTCGTCGGCCTCGTCTGCGAGCGCGGTGAGTGCGCGCTCCAGCGGAAGTCCTGCCGCCACCAGCCCGGCCAGCTGCCGGGTCCAGACAGCCAGGCCTGTGGCCGAATAGACCGGACGCGCGCCCCAGGTCCACCCCGCCAGCCCCGGGACGCGACGCCCCGCCGCACCGGTCATGACAGGCCTCACCTGCAGCGGCACCAGCGATTGCGCGCGCAGCATGCCGCGCGCGGCTCGGGCAGTGTCGGCCTCCACGATGCCCTTGCGGGTCGCGCCCTGGCTGTCCAGGGCTTCGAAGGAATAGGCGGGCATCGTTCGATTATGGGCAGCCGCTGCCTGTCGAGGCACTGTCCGTGGAGCCGCTGAGCCTGCGTCTTGGTCCTACGCAATCCCAAGCGGGGCCGACGTGACGCCGTCGTCATTCGCTCTGAACAATCTGTGGATGAAATCCTGGGTCCGCAGCCTGGCGCCACGCGTCGAGACCTTGCCAGTGCGATTGGCCGTGAGCTTGCCGGGCGGTGTGCGCCTGGGGGCGCACGATCCAGAGGTGACGCTGGTCTTCACGCGCTGGTCCTCGCTGGCCGCATTCGCTGCGGGTCGCATGGGGGCGGTGGCGGCCGATGTGGTCGAGGGGCGCGCCCGGTTGGAGGGTGCGATGCGACCCGTGATGCAGGCCGTGGCCAGCCTGCTGCCCACGACTGCGGCCGCGCTGCCTGCCGAGCCCCTGGCGCATGCCGGCATCCGGATGCTCGCGCGCCTGCGCTCGCTGGCCGCCCACACCCGCCAGCGCGACGCGCGCCAGATCCGTTTCCACTACGACGTGAGCGACGCGTTCTACGCCCTGTGGTTGGATCCGCTTCGCGTGTATTCCTGCGCCTACTTTGGCAACGGACAGGCGACGCTGGACCAAGCGCAGGAGGCCAAGCTCGATCTGATCTGCCGCAAGCTGATGCTGCGTCCGGGCGAGCGTTTCCTGGACATTGGGGCCGGCTGGGGCGGGCTGCTGCTCTGGGCCGCGCGGCACTATGGGGTGCAGGCCCATGGCATCACGCTTTCGCGCAACCAGCACGCGCATGTCTCGCACCTCATCGAGTCGCAGGGCCTCAGTGGCTGCGTGCGCATCGACCTCATGGACTACCGCGACCTGGACGAATCACGGCCCTACGACAAGATCGCGTCGGTGGGCATGTTCGAACATGTGGGGCAGGCGCGCATGGGCGAGTACTTCTCAAAGATCGTGCGTCTGCTGCGCCTGGGCGGCATGGTGATGAACCACGGCATCACCGCCACGCCCACGCCGCCGAGCCGGATCGACCCGGGGCTGAGCGCCTTCATCGGCCGCTACATCTTCCCCGGCGGCGAACTGCTACCGGCGCACGAGGTGCTGGGGCATTTGGCCGGAGCTGGCCTCGAGATGGTGGATATCGAGAATCTGCGGCCGCACTACGCGCGCACGCTGTGGGCCTGGTCCGACCGGCTGGAGTCGCGCCTGGACGAGGCGCGCCAGGCCCTGGAGGCACAGGCCGGTGCCGCTGCGCCCAGGGTGCTGCGGGCCTACCGCCTCTACCTGGCTGGTTGCGCCATGGCTTTCGAGCGCGGGTGGCTGGCCCTGCACCAAATCGTGGCGACTCGGCCCACGGGCGACGTGGCGCACGGAAGGTTGCCTGGCGCACAATCGGACTACCCTTTCAGCCGCGAACATCTCCACACCCCGACATGCTTTACAAGTTCAAGTCCAAAGTCACCGGCGACCTGATCATGCTGGAGCCCAATGGTCGACGCATGCTGCAGATCATCGGCAAGGAGCCGGGGCCGCGCGGGATCATTCAAGTGCCCGAGATGGCGGCGGCGATGGCGGCTCTCGAGCACGCCATCGCCGAGGATGAAGCGCAGCGACAAGCCGAGGCCGAGGAGTCCCGCCGCGAGGGGCACGAGCTGCAGACGCAGGAAGCCATCACCCTGCGCCATCGCGCCATGCCCTTCATCGACATGCTGCGCCGCTGCGAACAGGCGGCTGCCGACATTGTCTGGGGCGTGTAGGGTCGCCTGCGGCCTTCGGGTTGTCAGTCCACCTTCGCGCCAGAAGCCTTCACCACTTGCGCCCACTTGCGGTGTTCGGCGTCGATGAAGCGCGCGAACTCCGTGGGCGTGTTGCCGCTGGCGATGGCGCCCTGCGCCGCGAGCTTCTCCTTCATCACGGGTGTGGCCAGGGCCTTGGCGGTCTCCTGCTGCAGGCGGTTCACGATGTCGATTGGCGTACCGGCCGGGGCCAGCAGGCCGAACCAGGAGCTCGCATCAAACCCCTTGAGTCCTGCGGCCTCTTCGACCGTCGGTACATCGGGCAGGGCCACTGAGCGCTCCAGGCTGGTCACCGCCAGCGCCTTGAGCTTGCCGGACTTGATGTGCGGCATAGAGGACGGCAGGTTGTCGAACATCACGTCCATATTGCCCGAGAGCATGTCCAGCAGCGCGGGGCCTGAGCCGCGGTAGGGGAAGTGCACCATGAAGGTCCCGGTCATGCTTTTGAACAACTCACCCGCCAGATGGATGGACGTGCCGTTGCCGCTGGAGGCCATATTCATGCGACCCGGGTTGGCCTTGGCATAGCGGATGAAGTCGCGCACGTTATGAATGTTCAGGGCACGTGCCTTGTCGGTGTTGACCACCATCACATTGGGCACGCCCGCCATCATCGAGACGGGCACGAAGTCCCTGATCGGGTCGTAGGGCAGCTTGTCGTAGAGGGCACGGTTGATCCCGTGGGTGCCCACCGTCCCCATGAGGAGCGTGTAGCCGTCGTTGGGCGATTTGGCCACGAGCTCGGCGCCGATATTGCCGCCGGCACCTGCACGGTTTTCCACCACGAAGGACTGTCCCAGGGCGCGTGCGAGTTCGGGCGCCAGTGCGCGCGCCAAGATGTCGGTGGTGCCGCCGGGCGGAAAGGGCACCACGATGCGCACCGGGCGGTTCGGCCAGGTGCCTTGCGCGAAGGCGAGGGGACTGGCCAGTCCGGCGCCGAAGGCCGCCAGCACGTGGCGGCGGCGAAGCGAGAAGGAATCATGCATGCGGTACTCCTGGACAGTCGGGGATCGGCCCATGCTGCCAGCGCCCGCCTGTGCTGCCTATGAGGGGTAACTATGAGGGGCCCCCATGAAAAAGGCCGCCCGGGGGCGGCCTTGGTACGAGAGGGAGCGGGGAATTTAGTCGGCGTATACGCCCGCGGCCTTGATCACCGGGCTCCACTTGGCGATTTCGGCAGCGACGAACTTCTTGTGTTCGGCCGGCTCGCTTCGGCGGTCGGTCACGACCACGGCGCCCAGGCCTTCCTGCTTCTTCACGAACTCGGGGTCCTTGAGCGCCACCTTCAGGGCGTCGTTGATCTTCTTCTGGACGTCGGCAGGCGTGCCCTTGGGGGCATACAGGCCGTGGAAGATGGTGACCTGGAAGTTCTTCAGGCCCGACTCCTCCAGCGTGGGCAGGTCCTTCAGCGCGGGGGTGGTCAGACGCTTGGGGGTGGTCACGGCGTAGGCCTTCACCTTTTTGCCTTCGATCTGCGCGGTGGTGTTGGTGGTCTGGTCGCACAGCAGGTCGATCTGGCCGCCGATCAGGTCGGCCAGGGCGGGGGCAGTGCCCTTGTACGGAACGGAGGTCATGTCCACCTGCAGCGCCGATTGAAACAGCAGGCCGCACAGGTGCGAGGCCGAGCCGATACCGGCGTTGCCCAGGTTGATCTTGCCCTTGTTCTGGTTGATCCAGCCCACCAGCTCTTTGTAGTTGTTGGCCGGCAGGGTGGGGCGGGCGATCACGGTCATGGGCACGTCATTGATCATGCCCAGGTACTCGAAGTCGCTCTCGACCTTGAAGGGAATGTTGCGGACCAGGGTGGGCATGGTGGCCATGCCGATGTGGTGCAGCAGCAGGGTGTAGCCATCGGGCGCGGCGCGGGCCACCTTGTTGGCACCGATCGAGCCGCCGGCGCCGGCGGCGTTGTCGACGACGATGGTGGTGCCGCCCAGCGGCTTGCGCAGCGCCTCGGACAGGTCACGCGCCACGCGGTCGGTGGGGCCGCCTGCGGTGAAAGGCACGACGATGGTGATCGTCTTGTCCTTGAGCGGGTAGTCGGTGGCGTGGGCGCTCAAGGCGGTAACACTCAGGGCGGCCAAAGCGGCCAGCGGGAAGAATTTCTGGAACGAAGGCATGAGGGACTCCTGAAAAAAGCCTCTCATGGTAGGACACCGACTCGGCCACCCTCAACCTTTTTCATCGATGTCCATCCGAGGGCAGCGCGAACCTTTGTTTTATGCCTTGTGCGCGTGCGACGGTCGCCAGCAGCATCGCGGTGCACAGCCAACCCTCGTCGTCTGCCGCTGGTAGCGGCAGACACGCCTTGACCACGATGTGCCGGGACTGCGGATGCAGGGCGAGGGTGATGGCCGGCATGTCGCAAGACAGCGCCTCCTGAAGCAACTGGGTGCAGATATCGGCTTCCTGCCAAGGCTCGGGCCGTCCGCAGTCCGCATAGAACTCGCCCTGTTGCACCGAGGCATTCAGGTGTAGGGCCAGGTCGATGCCGCCAACGTGCAGGGCTTGTTCTTTGAGGACCCGGTCGGCGTCGAGTGCGCTGATGTGCAGGTGATCGCAGGTGCACCGCAGCTGGCGCTGCCAGCGCAAGGCGGGCTCGGTGGTGGCCGCTGAACCGGGTGGATCGACGGCGTATCCGGCGCCAGGTTGGAGCGTCATGGTCTTGCGCCTTTAGGCGGGTGGAATCGGGGACTCCGGGAACCAGGGCGTCGATTCGGCAGGCGGCGCGGCGGTCGACCCGGGCGGCTGTCCGCCACCAGTGGCCTCGGGTGGGATCAGCACGCGCCGCAAGCACCATCCGCTGGTGACGACGCTCATGGGCAGCAGCGACAGCGAGGGCGGCAGGGGCTTGCCCGCAAGGGCCAGGCCGGTCTGCAGACTGGCAGCAGGGACCTGGCTGAGCAGCCGCCCGGTGGCCTTGCGCGGATTGTCGATCGGGGCTGGCGGGGGATGGGCGTCACCGCTTCGCCGATCCTGCTCGTTCATCCACTGCGCCGTCCACTCGGAGGCTCCCCCTGCCAGGATGGAGGCTGCGGTTGCCTGCAGCACCGTGGCGGCCATGCCGGCCGGTGTAGCCGCCGGGAATCGAGGCAGGCGCGCGCTTCGTGCGCAGGCCCGGTTGAACAGGAACAGCGTGGCCCCTGCCACTGCGTCATGCGCCAGCGAGGGCTGGGTCGGGTGGGTCGCGGTTGTTTCCAGAGCCGTGCGCACGCCGTCTTCCACCCATGGCGTCGGAAAGACACCGAACGAGGGAAGCAGTCCGGTGAAGGCCTTGACCGGTGCGGGCATGCCGGGCGTGGCGCGCACTGCGTTGTTCAGGGCGGTCATGGTGCCAAAGCAGCTGCCCAAAGCGACCGCGCTGGCGGCAGCGTTCTTGGCGATCTTCTCGAAGTCGGTGCCCTCGCCTTGCGGATCCGCCGATGCGGGGCCCTCGGCAGGGAGGGTGCGTTCCCGGACTGCGCCGGGGTCTGGCACCGGACCGGGCTCGTGGTGGGCTGACTGCGGGGGCGACGTGCGGGTCGTGGCGGTGGGCGGGGCCGCCGCAGGCTGGCCCGCCATGCCGGCCCGGTGGGTGCTGCTCGTGGTGGTTTCCATGAAAGCGCTCCAGGGATGCAAGGGAGGCCGATGGTAGGGAGGTGGTGCCAAAGAGGCTGTCAAAACGGCCATACCGCGGGAAAACGATAATGCCTTTGCCATGAATGAACCCACCGCGCCCGCCACGGTCCGCTTGAACAAGCGCATGGCCGAGTTGGGCCTGTGCTCGCGGCGCGAGGCGGACGACTGGATCGCACGGGGCTGGGTGCGGGTCGATGGCCAGGTGGCGCCGATGGGCCTGCAGGTCGGGCCGAAGGCGCGCATCGAGATCGATCCTGCGGCGCGTGGGCAGCAGGCGCAGCAGGTGACCGTGTTGCTGCACAAGCCGGTCGGCTACGTGAGCGGTCAGGCGGAGGACGGCCACGAGCCCGCCATCGTCCTCGTACAGGGCCGCACCCACTGGCGGGGCGATGCGTCGCGGCTGCGGTTTGCGCCGTCGCAATTGCGTGGCCTGGCGCCGGCCGGCCGACTCGACATCGACTCCACCGGTCTGCTCGTGCTGACGCAGGACGGGCGCGTGGCCCGGCAGCTGATAGGCGAGGACTCCGACATGGAAAAGGAGTACCTGGTGCGTGTGGCCTATGGCGACATCACCGCCGACGTGCAACGCGCCTTCCCGCCAGCCTCCCTGGCACGCCTGCGCCATGGCCTGAGCCTGGACGGCCAGGCCCTCAAGCCCGCGCGCGTGGAGTGGCAGAACCCGGAGCAGCTGCGCTTCGTGCTGACCGAGGGCAAGAAGCGGCAGATCCGTCGCATGTGCGAGCTGGTGGGTCTGAAGGTGGTGGGCCTCAAGCGAGTGCGCATCGGCCGGGTGGTGCTGGGACAGCTGCCGGTGGGGCAGTGGCGCTATCTTGGGCCGTCCGAGCGTTTCTGATCGGCACCCGTTAGTTCCAAAGCAATATCACAATACGCCCGGCCATCGAGTTGGGAGCCCGACTGAGGAGCGCAGGCGGCTTGAAATCGCGGCACGCACCCCCATGTCCTGCGCCATGTCTGCCAAGCAAACCCTGTCCTTCCAAGCCGAGGTCGCACAACTGCTGCACCTCGTCACCCACTCCCTCTACTCCAACAAGGAAATCTTCCTGCGCGAGCTTGTGTCCAACGCCTCGGACGCCTGCGACAAGCTGCGTTTCGAAGCCCTGGACAACAGTGCCCTCTACGAAGACCAGCCCACGCTGGAAGTGAAGGTGGCCTTCGACAAAGCCGCGCGCACGCTCACCATCACCGACAACGGCATCGGGCTTTCGATGCAGGAGGCAGTGGACAACCTGGGCACCATCGCCAAGAGCGGCACGCGCGATTTCATGAGCCGCCTCTCCGGAGAGCACAAGGCGACCGCCACCGAGCAGGGGCAGTTGATCGGCCAGTTCGGCGTGGGCTTCTACTCGGGCTTCATCGTGGCCGACCGCATCACGGTCGAATCGCGCCGCGCAGGACTGCCCCACGACCAGGGCGTGCGCTGGGCCAGCGGCGGTAGCGGCGACTTCGAGGTGGAGGCCCTCACCCGCGCTGAGCGGGGCACCAGCGTCATCTTGCATCTGCGTGACGACGCCGAGGACTACCTCTCCACCTGGAAGCTCAAGTCCATCATCGCCAAGTACTCCGACCACATCGCGCTGCCCATACGCATGCGCAAGGAGGAATGGAAAGAGGGCGCGGACAACCAGCCCGGCGAGATGGTGGTGACCGACGAATGGGAGACCGTCAACCAGGCCAGCGCGCTGTGGAGTCGCCCCAAGAAAGACATCACGACCGAGCAATACCAGGAGTTCTACAAGCAGATCAGCCACGACCACGAGGCACCGCTGGCCTGGGCCCACAACCGCGTGGAAGGCAGCACCGAGTACGTGCAGCTGCTGTACCTGCCGGCGCAGGCGCCCTTTGACCTCTGGAACCGGGACAAGAAGGCGGGCGTGAAGCTGTATGTGAAGCGCGTGTTCATCATGGACGACGCCGAGGCGCTGATGCCGGTGTACCTGCGCTTCGTCAAGGGCGTGATCGACTCGGCTGATCTGCCCCTGAACGTGAGCCGCGAGCTGCTGCAAGAAAGCCGTGACGTGCGCGCGATCCGCGAAGGCAGCACCAAGCGTGTGCTGTCCATGCTCGAGGATCTGGCCAAGCTGGAAAAAGACGAAGCGGCGTCCGAAGAAGACAAGGGCAAGTACGCCAAGTTCTACGCCGAGTTCGGCGCGGTCTTGAAGGAAGGCCTGGGCGAGGACCACGCCAACCGCGAGCGACTGGCCAAGCTCCTGCGCTTTGCGTCCACCACGCACGACACCCACAGCGTGTCCTTGGCCGACTACAAGGCGCGCATGAAGGAGGGCCAGGAGGCGATCTACTACATCACCGCCGACACGCTGGCCGCCGCCAAGAACAGCCCGCAGCTGGAGGTGTTCCGCAAGAAAGGCATCGAGGTGCTGCTGATGGCAGACCGGGTCGACGAGTGGGCGCTGAACTTCCTGCCCGAATTCGATGGCACGCCGATGCAGTCAGTGGCCAAGGGCGCGTTTGACTTGGGCAAGCTGCAGGACGAAGCCGAGAAGAAGGCTGCCGAGGAAGCAGCCGAGGCTTTCAAGCCGGTGCTGGCACGCTTGAAGGAAGCCCTGAAGGACCGCGCCCAGGATGTGCGTGCGACCACCCGTCTGGTGGATTCACCGGCCTGCCTAGTGGTGAGTGACGGCGGCATGAGCCTGCAATTGGCGCGCATGCTCAAACAGGCCGGCCAGCCCGCACCCGAGAGCAAGCCGGTGCTGGAGGTCAACCCCGAGCACCCGCTGGTCAAAAAGCTCGAGGGCTCGGTGCATTTCCATGACCTGGCCCACATCCTGTTCGATCAGGCGCTGCTGGCTGAAGGCGGCCTGCCAGAGGACCCGGCGGCGTATGTGAAGCGGGTGAACGCGCTGCTGGTGTGAGCGGTTGGCGCGGTGTGCGCCTGGGGCTCAGGCCACCAAGGGCGCCTCGTCCATCGCCTCGAGCTGCTCCTCGAGCATGAGGATCTGCTCTTTCCAGTAGTCGCTCGTGCCAAACCACGGGAAGGCCCGCGGAAACGCCGGGTCGTCCCAGCGCCGCGCCAACCAGGCGCTGTAGTGGATCAGGCGCAGGGTGCGTAAAGGTTCGATCAGGGCCAGCTCGCGCCGGTCGAATTCGCGAAACTGCTCGTAGCCGTCGACCAGCGCGCCCAGTTGATGCTGGCGCTGCGCACGATCGCCCGAGAGCAGCATCCACAGGTCCTGCACTGCCGGGCCCATGCGGGCATCGTCCAGATCGACGAAGTGCGGGCCGTGGTCTGGGGTCCACAGGATATTGCCGGGGTGGCAGTCGCCGTGCAGGCGCAGGCGTTGGGGCTCGAAGGCCTGCAGGCGTGCGGTGATGGCGGCGATGGTCTCGTTGCACAGGCGCTCCCAGTGGGAGGCGACATCCATCGGGATCGTGTCGTGCGCCAGCAGCCAGTCTCGGGGCTCGATGGCGAAGCCCGCGACATCCAGTGTGGGCCGGTGCGTGAACGGCCGGGCCTGTCCCACGGTGTGGATGCGGGCAAGGAAGCGGCCGATCCACTCCAGCACTTCCTCGTCGTCCAGCTCGGGCGCGCGCCCGCCGCGGCGCGGGCTCACGCTGAAGGCGAAGCCGCCGTGATGGTGCAGGGTGCGGCCGTCAAGGGCCAGGGGAGGCACGACCGGTACTTCGGCGGTGACGAGTTCAGCGGCGAAGGCGTGCTCCTCCAGGATGGCGTCATCACTCCAGCGGCCGGGACGGTAGAACTTGGCCACCACTTGGGCGTGGCCTTGGACAGGTTCGTCCAAGGGGATCTGGTAGACGCGGTTCTCGTAGGAACTCAGCGCGGTCAGACGCCCGTCGCCCCACAGGCCGATGGACGCGAGGGCGTCCTGCACAGCGTCGGGGGTGAGGGTGTCGTAGGGATGCGGGGCGTCGGCCATGGGAGCATTGTCTCCCCTGGGGGTGCCTCAGCCCTGGAAGCGCCGACGCGTGAGGCCCAGAGCCAGCGCGAAGGCGACGAGGGCATACACCGCCAGCACCGCCAAATGACGCCCGGCCATGTCGGGCCAGCGGTCCATGAACAGGGGTCGCACCAGTTCGACTGCGCTGGTCAGGGGCAGGTAGTCGGAAACGACGCGCAGCACCGGGGGCAGCTGCTCGCGCGGAAAGAAAACGCCGGAGAGGAACATCATCGGCGTGAGAAACAGGGTGAAGTAGTAGTTGAAGAAGTCGTAGCCCTTGGCCAAGGCGTTGAAGATCAGCGCCATGCTGGCGAAGGTGATGCCCGCGAAGGCCAGCACGCCCCAGGCCACCAGCAGCTTGGGGCTGGTGCTGATGCCCAGAGCGACCATCACGAGCAAGATGGCAGTCACCGTGAACACCGCCTTGTAAGCCGCCCACAGCATTTCGGCCACGACCACGTTGTCCAGAGATACCGGCGCGTTGAGGATGCCGCTCCAGGTTTTTTGCACGTGCATGCGCGAGAACGCGGAATAGAGCGCCTCGAAGGAGGCGGCGTTCATAGCGCTCATGCAGATCGAGCCGCTGGCGAGGAAGACGAGGTAGGGCACCTGGGTGTCGCCCAATTGGACCTGCCCGACGAGCGCGCCCAGGCCGTAGCCGAAGGCAATGAGCCAGATCAGGGGTTCGGCGATGTTGGCCAGCAGGCTGGGGATGGCGAGCTTGCGCCACACCAGCAGGTTGCGCAGAAACACGGGCCACCAGCGGATGGAGAGGTCGGGGGCGTGCCACAAGCTCATGGTCATCCTTCCTCGCGGATCTGACGTCCGGTGAGTTTGAGGAACAGATCCTCGAGGTTGGCGGGCCGATGCAGGGTGCGCAGTCCGGGTTGCGCGGACAGCGCCTCCAACAGCGGACGCGCGTCCTGGGTGTAGAAAAAGACGGTCTCGCCACTCACCTCGATGCGCGAGGCCAGGGCCCGCACCGGGGAGTCGGGCAGGGCCAGTGCGCCCTGGCCGTAGGCTTCGACCACGTCGGGTTCGAGATGGCTGGCGATCAGGTCGCGCGGGCGGCCTTCGGCGATCTTGCGGCCATGGTCCATGACCAGCAGCCGGTTGCACAGACGCTCGGCTTCGTCCATGAAGTGCGTGGTCAGGAGGATGGACTTGCCCTGTTGCAGGAGCAGCTGCAGTCGCTCCCACATCAGGTGGCGGGCCTGCGGGTCCAGGCCGGTGGTGGGCTCGTCCAGCAGCAGGAGGTCCGGGTCGTTGACCAGGGCGCGCGCCAAACTCAGGCGCCGGCGCATGCCGCCCGAAAGTTCAGCCGGCCGCGCCTGCGCCTTGTGCGTGAGAGCGGCGAACTCGAGCAGGCGCGGGATGCGCTCACGCACAAGGCGCGCGGGCAGGCCGAAATAGCGACCGTACACCAGCAGGTTTTCCTCGCAGGTGAAGTCGGGGTCCAGGGTGTCGAACTGGCTCACCACGCCCAGGCGAGACTTGATGGCCATGGCGTCGCGGGGCAGCGACAAACCCAGGGCGGTGACCTCGCCGCTGTCGGGGGCGGTCTGGCCCAGGCACATGCGGACGGTGGTGGTCTTGCCCGCGCCGTTGGGACCAATCACGCCCAGACACTCCCCCGCTGCGATGTGGAACGACAGGTCGTCGACCACGGTGGCCGCCCCATAGCGCTTGGTCAGGTGGCGGGCACTGAAAAGGGGGGTGGGAACATCCATGGCGGCGGGTATTGTGGCCCACCCGGCAGGTCCAGACCCCGGCCCGTAGAATTCGCGGTTTCCCGCCCCCAGGTTGTACGTGGCTCCTCCCCTGTCCATTCAGATGCAGCATTGGCTGCCTAAGCAGCTGCTGACTCGCCTGGCGGGCCTGCTGGCGGGATGGGAAGGCGGCACGCTCACGCAGGCAGCCATTCGACGCTTCATCGCCCGCTACGGCGTGGACATGCAGGAAGCGGCCGACCCCCGGCCCGAGGCCTACCGCACCTTCAATGACTTCTTCACCCGCGCGCTGCGCCCGGGCGTGCGGCCCCTGGCCGAGGCGGACTTCATCTGCCCGGTCGACGGGGCGATCAGCCAGTTCGGCCCGATCGAGCACGACCAGATCTTCCAGGCCAAGGGCCACCACTATTCGACCACTGCGCTGGTGGGCGGTGATGCGCAGCTCGCGCGCCAGTTCGACCACGGCGACTTCGCAACGGTTTACCTCTCGCCGCGCGACTACCACCGCATCCACATGCCCTGCGACGGGCGTCTGACCCGCATGGTCTACGTGCCTGGCGACCTGTACTCGGTGAATCCGCTGACCGCATGCCATGTGCCGGGGCTGTTCGCGCGTAACGAGCGGGTGGTGTGCGTGTTTGATACCGTTTACGGCCCATTCGTGAACGTGCTGGTGGGCGCGACCATTGTGGGCAGCATGGCCACGGTGTGGCATGGGGTGGTCAACCCGCCGCGTTCGCGCGAGGTGCGTGAGTGGCGCTACGACGGCCAGAACATCGTGCTGCGGCGCGGCCAGGAGATGGGCCGCTTCCTGCTCGGATCGACGGTGGTGATGCTGTTCCCGAAAGACGTGGTGACCTTCAACCCCGGCTGGGCGCCCGCACGGCCCGTGCGTCTGGGCGAGGCGATGGCTTCATCGCAGTAAGCGCGGCACACCCACCCGCCAAACCCAGTGCCAGCGCGGAACCGGCTCCGCCGGGCCGCCGGTGGCGCCCCCCTGGGGGGGGAGGCGGCCGCAGGCCGCATCGGGGGGGGGGCAGCTACTGAAACGCCACCTCGTCGAAGCTGCGTAGCTTGCGACTGTGCAGGCGGTTGCTGCCCCCTTCGCGCAGGATCTCGATGGCCCGCATGCCAATGCGCAGGTGCTGGTCGACCCGCTCGCGGTAGAAGTGGTTGGCCATGCCGGGCAGCTTGATCTCGCCATGCAGGGGCTTGTCGCTCACGCACAGCAAGGTGCCATAGGGCACCCGAAAGCGAAAGCCGTTGGCGGCGATGGTGGCGCTTTCCATGTCCAGGGCGACGGCGCGGCTCTGGCTGAAACGGCGCTGGGCCTGGTTGCCTGGGAGCAGCTCCCAGTTGCGGTTGTCAGTGCTGGCGACCGTGCCGGTGCGCATGATGCGTTTGAGGTCGGCGCCTTCGGAGCGTGTAACGTCACCGACCGCCTTTTCCAGCGCCAGCTGGATCTCGGCCAGGGCCGGGATCGGCACCCAGGGCGGTAGATCCTCATCGAGCACATGGTCCTCGCGCACGTAGGCATGGGCGAGGACATAGTCACCTAGTTGCTGGCTGTTGCGAAGGCCGGCGCAGTGCCCCAGCATCATCCAGGCGTGCGGGCGTAGCACCGCGATGTGATCGGTGATGGTCTTGGCATTGGCCGGGCCCACGCCGATATTGACCATGGTGATGCCGGTGCGGTCCGGGCGCACCAGGTGGTAGGCCGGCATCTGGGGCAGGCGCGCGGGCGCGACGCCCGGCGTAGTGGGGCCCGGCACACCGCCTGCCAGGCCCGTACGGGCCGTGACGACGTTGCCCGGTTCGATGAAGGCGGTGTAGCCGCTGCCCGCATCGGCCATGGCCTCATACCCCAGGCGTACGAATTCGTCGATGTAGAACTGGTAGTTGGTAAAGAGCACGAAGTTCTGGAACCACTCCGGCGCGGTGCCCGTGTAGTGCCGCAGTCGCTGCAGCGAGTAGTCCACGCGGGGCGCAGTGAACAGCGATAGCGGTTGGGGGTCACCGGGCCGCAGTCGGTGCGTGCCGTTGGCGATGCCGTCGTCCATGGCTTCGAGGTCCGGCAGGTCAAAGAGATCCCGCATCAGCGCACGGCGGTCCGGCGGCATCACGCCTTCGACATGGTCGTCTTGGGCGAAGGCGAAATGCACCGGGATCGGTTGGGTGCTGGTGCCGATCTCGAATTCCACGCCGTGGTTCTGCTGCAGCAGGCGCAACTGCTCGAGGTGGTAGCCGGCAAAGAGATCGGGCTGGGTGAGGGTGGTTTCGTAGCGGCCGGCATCGGCCACAAAGCCGTAGGACAAGCCCAGGTTCTCAGGCACCTGCTTGCGCGCGGTCGAATCGACCTGGATGCGGACATAGGGATAGCAGCCCCGCACCCGAGCAGGAAGGGTGTCGCCGGCCGCGAAGCGCTGCACGGATCCGCGCAGGTGCTGCACCTGTTGGCCGTAGATCAGGCGGACCTGGTGCAGGGCGGACTCGGGCGTGGCGTGGTGGGTGGGAGCGATGAAGGGCGGCGGATGCATGACCCATTGTGCTCGTGCATGCGGGGACACGCCAGCGGCCAGGGCGATCAGCGCGAGTCCTACAGGGCGACACGCCGCCCCCTGACGCCTCAGCCGAGGAGGCCTCTGCGACAGTGCCCCCACGTCCAGCGGCCAGGCCCCACAAGGGCTGCTTGCGGCGGCGTGACCCGTCCCCACAGAACGACTTCAAGGAGTGCCCGCGAATGAGAGCCGACATTTCGGTCCAGAACCCGTTTGCCCTGATGACCGATCCCGAGGCCGTGCGCCAGGTGGTTGAACACTCGGACCAATTGAGCAAATTGAGTCAGCGGCGCTGCCATCCTCTGGATCGCGCCGTGATACGCAGTGCCAGCGCGGAACTGGCCGCCTTTGACTCCAAGATTGACCGCACCACCATCTACCTGCCCCCCGAGGAAGACCGCTCGGCGGCCTATGCCCGCGCGTACGGACAGACGATGAACTGACGTTGCCTCTGGGCGGCCCCAAAGAAAAAACCCGGCATCGTGAGATGCCGGGTTTTTAGTTTGCGCGAAGTGCGCTGCCTGCTTAGGGCTTGCTGGCCGTGGGGAACGGCCAGGCGGCTTGCGGGTTCAGAGTGGTCTGAGCCGCAGGGGCCGCCGGGGCGGCAGCAGGCTTTTTCGCTGCTTTCTTCGCAGCGGGCTTTTTCGCAGCTTTCTTTTTCGCAGCAGGCTTTTTGGCAGCCTTTTTCTTGGCAGCCGGCTTCTTCTTGGCTACTTTTTTCGCTGCTTTCTTCGCAGCAGGCTTTTTCGCGGCCTTTTTCGCGGCAGGCTTCTTAGCGGCCTTCTTGGCTGCCGGCTTCTTGGCGGCTGCCTTCTTCGCAGCCGGCTTCTTGGCGGCTACTTTCTTGGCGGCGGGCTTCTTAGCTGCTGCCTTTTTGGCTGCCGGCTTTTTAGCGGCGGCCTTCTTGGCGGCGGGCTTGCGAGCGGCGACCTTCTTGGCTGCCGGCTTCTTGGCGGCGGCCTTCTTGGCGGCCGGTTTCTTTGCAGTTGCCATCACTATCTCCTGTTCAAGTTGATCAACATCAACGAAGAAGCACCCCGCACCCGTTGTGGGCATCGGAGCGATCCATAAGGTTGGACCAGAGGCCCAGCCTTATGAACACCGTAACCCGCGTGCTGCCTAGCTCTGCGGCCGGTCAGCATCGCGGGTGAATCTCATCTCAAAACCACTATCGCAGTTGCCTGTTCAATCCCAGGAAAGCGCGCCACCCGACTGGTACTCGATCACGCGGGTTTCGAAGAAATTGCGCTCTTTCTTCAGGTCGATCATTTCGGACATCCAGGGGAAGGGGTTTTCCTCATTGGGGAAAAGCGCTTCCAGGCCGATCTGCGTGGCGCGACGGTTCGCGATGTAGCGCAGGTAGCCTTTGAACATGGAGGCATTGAGGCCCAGCACGCCACGTGGCATGGTGTCCTCGGCATAGCGGTATTCGAGTTCCACGGCCTTGAGGAACAGGGCCTTGATCTCGGCCTTGAACTCGGCGGTCCACAGATGCGGGTTCTCGAGTTTGAGCTGGTTGATCAGGTCGATGCCGAAGTTGCAGTGCATCGACTCGTCACGCAGGATGTACTGGTACTGCTCGGCGGCACCGGTCATCTTGTTCTGGCGACCCAGAGCCAGGATCTGGGTGAAGCCCACGTAGAAGAACAGACCTTCCATCAGGCAGGCGAAGACGATCAGGCTCTTGAGGAGTTTCTGGTCGGCTTCGGGAGTGCCGGTGTGGAAGTCGGGGTCCATGATCGCCTCGATGAAGGGGATCAGGAACTGGTCTTTGTCGCGGATGGACTGGACTTCGTTGTAGGCGTTGAAGATCTCGCTCTCGTCCAGGCCCAGGGACTCCACGATGTACTGGTAGGCGTGGGTGTGGATCGCCTCTTCGAAGGCCTGGCGCAGGAGGAACTGGCGGCACTCGGGCGCGGTGATGTGGCGGTAGGTGCCCAGGACGATGTTGTTGGCGGCCAGGGAGTCGGCGGTGACGAAGAAGCCGAGATTGCGCTTGATGATGCGACGCTCGTCTTCGGACAGGCCGTTGGGATCTTTCCAGGTGGCGATGTCGCGGGTCATGTTGACCTCTTGCGGCATCCAGTGGTTGGCGCAGGTGGCCAGGTATTTCTCCCAAGCCCACTTGTACTTGAACGGCACCAGCTGGTTGACGTCGGTCTGGCCGTTGATGATGCGCTTGTCCGCGGCGTTGACGCGGCGGGTGCTGGTGGCGGCCGCCGAAGCCGGTGCAGCCATCGAGGGCTGGGTCGCGACGTGCGGCGCGGTGGCGGCGACGGGCGCGAGCTGAGGCTCGGTGAAGGAAGCGGTGAAGGAAGCGAAGCCCTCGCGGCTGCCAGGCAGTGCGCCGGGGGGAGGCATTTGCGGTGCGGGTTTGACGTCTTCGTCCCAGGTCAACATACGTTTTCCAATGCTCGGATTATGAGAGCAGCGACATGAAAAGCAAAGTGTCCATTCACATCACGGCCCGATTTTGTTGTTCGTTTACGTCGGCGACCTGTCGGAGAACGCCGACAGGTCGCTCGTGCGGCGCGTCACTGGCAGGCTTCGCAGGTGGGGTCGTCCACTCCGCAAAACTTGATGTCAGTGGCGGGGACCGCGGCATCCATCTGCGCCCGCGCGGCGGCGGCCGCGGCTTCCAGAGCGCTCATGCCCTGCGGCGCCTCGCCTGAAGACACGGCGTTCAGGCGGCCGGAGGTCACGGTGGATTTCTCGCTCTGCGTGGCGCTGATGGTGCGCAGGTAGTAGGTGGTCTTCAGACCCCGGATCCACGCCAGCTTGTAGGTGTCATCGAGCTTCTTGCCTGAGACGCCGGCCATGTAGATGTTCAGGGACTGGGCCTGGTCGATCCACTTCTGGCGGCGGGCGGCGGCCTCGACCAGCCAGGTGGTCTCGACCTCGAAGGCGGTGGCATACAGGGCTTTGACCTCCTGCGGCACGCGGTCGATGGGGCGCAGGGACCCGTCGAAGTGCTTGAGGTCCATGACCATGACGTCGTCCCACAGGCCCAGGCGCTTCAAGTCACGCACCAGGTAGTGGTTGATGACGGTGAACTCTCCGGACAGGTTGGACTTGACCGACAGGTTGCCAAAGCACGGTTCGATGGAGGCGTCCACCCCGATGATGTTGGAGATGGTGGCGGTGGGGGCAATGGCCACGCAGTTGGAGTTGCGCATGCCGTCCTTGGCGATCTTCTTGCGCAGGGCGTCCCAGTCCAGGGAGGCCGAGCGGTCGACCTCGACGTAGCCGCCACGGGCCTTGGCCAGCAGGTCCAGGGTGTCGGGGGGCAGGATGCCCTGGTCCCACAGGGACCCGCGGTAGCTGGAGTAGCGGCCACGCTCCTTGGACAGCTCGGTGGAGGCCCAGTAGGCGTAGTAGCAGACGGCTTCCATGGACTTGTCGGCGAACTCGACGGCCTCTTGGGAGGCGTAGGGCACGCGCAGCTCGTACAGGGCGTCCTGGAAGGCCATGATCCCCAGGCCGACCGGGCGGTGGCGCAGGTTGGAGTCGCGGGCCTTCTTGACGGCGTAGTAGTTGATGTCGATGACGTTATCGAGCATGCGCATCGCCGTGGAGATGGTGCGCTTTAGCTTGTCGTGGTCGATGCCGCCGTCTTTCAGGTGCTGGCGCAGGTTGATCGAGCCCAGATTGCAGACGGCCGTTTCGGTGTCGCTGGTGTTCAGGGTGATCTCGGTGCACAGGTTGGACGAGTGGACCACGCCGGCGTGCTGCTGGGGCGAGCGCACGTTGCAGGCATCCTTGTAGGTGATCCAAGGGTGGCCGGTCTCGAACAGCATGGTGAGCATCTTGCGCCAGAGATCCGCCGCCTGGACGGTCTTGGCGGGCTTGATCTCGCCGCGCTTGGCCTTTTCTTCGTAGGCGACGTAGGCCTTTTCGAAGTCGGCGCCGAACAGGTCGTGCAGGTCGGGGCAGGTGGAGGGGGAGAACAGGGTCCACTCGCCCTTCTCGATCACCCGGCGCATGAACAGGTCGGGGATCCAGTTGGCCGTGTTCATGTCGTGGGTGCGGCGGCGGTCGTCGCCGGTGTTCTTGCGCAGCTCGAGGAATTCCTCGATATCGAGGTGCCAGGTCTCGAGATACGTGCAGACCGCGCCCTTGCGCTTGCCACCCTGGTTGACGGCCACCGCGGTGTCGTTGACCACCTTCAGGAAGGGGACGACGCCCTGCGACTCACCGTTGGTGCCCTTGATGTGGGAGCCCAGGGCGCGCACGCGGGTCCAGTCGTTGCCCAGGCCGCCGGCGAACTTGGACAGCAAGGCGTTTTCCTTGATGGACTCGTAGATGCCATCGAGGTCGTCGGGCACCGTGGTCAGGTAGCAGGACGACAGCTGCGAGCGCAGGGTGCCCGAGTTGAACAGGGTGGGCGTGGACGACATGAAGTCGAAGCTGGAGAGCACCTCGTAGAACTCGATGGCGCGGGCTTCGCGGTCAATCTCGTTGAGGGCCAGGCCCATGGCGACGCGCATGAAGAAGGCCTGCGGCAGTTCGATGCGGCTCTTGCGCACGTGCAGGAAGTAGCGGTCGTAGAGGGTCTGCAGGCCCAGGTAGTCGAACTGCAGGTCGCGCTCGGGCTTGAGCGCGGCGCCCAGGCGGGCCAGGTCGTACTGCAGCATGTCGGCGTGCAGCAGCTCGTTGTCGACGCCCTTCTTGATGAAGCCGGGGAAGTAGTCGGCGTAGCTGGCGGCGGCCTCGGCCGGGGTGAGGTCGCGGCCCAGGATCTCCTTGAAGATCGTGTGCAGCAGCAGGCGGGCGGTGGCGTAGGTGTAGTCGGGGTCTTTTTCGATCAGGGTGCGGGCGGCCAGGATGGAGGCCTTGTACACCTCGTCGATCGGCACGCCGTCGTACAGGTTGCGCATGGTCTCGGCCACGATGGGCTCGGCCTTGACGTCGGCGCCCAGGCCCGTGCAGGCGTTGGTGATCAGGTTTTTGAGGTAGCCGATGTCCAGGGGCACGCGCTGGCCACGGTCGGTGACGTGCAGCACGGGCTCCTGCGCCGGGGCGGCCTCGGTCTGCTTGGCGGCGCGCTCCTGGGCGCGGCGCTCGCGATAGAGCACGTAGGCGCGGGCGATCTCATGGTGGCCGCCGCGCATCAGGCCGAGTTCGGCCTGATCCTGCACGTCCTCAATGTGGAAGGTGCCGCCGCCCGGGCGCGAACGCACCAGCGCGCGCACCACGGCCTGGGTGAGGGCATCCACCGTCTCGCGCACGCTGGCGGAGGCCGCACCCTGGGTGCCATGCACCGCGAGGAAGGCCTTCATCATGGCGATGGCGATCTTGTCCGGCTCGAAAGGGACGACAGCGCCGTTGCGGCGGATGATCTGGTAGTTGGCCAAGGCGTGGCCGGTGCTGCCCGCGAGGGTGGGGGTGCCCGAAGTGGGGGGGAGTGCGCTGGTGAGGGGGTGCGCGGCGGGGGAGCTCTGGGCGGTCTGCATGGGTCCTCTTGTGGGTCTTGTCTTCTGTTTGGGGAGCGTCGCGCGCGGGGCGGGACGCTCCGTTTTTTGAATCTTCAGGTGGTTCCTGGGCACTATATCTAGGGTCTCCCGCCGTGGCAAGCCACTAGATGTAGTGTTCGCGCTATTGACCCCAAAATTTTTCCACACCTCGCGCGGGCGGTGGAAAACCAAAGTTCATCGGGGAAAGTACGTGGGCGGCCAGCCCAGGCTGCGGTGCATTGCCGGCCAGTCGAAGGCCGGCCCCGGATCGGCCTTGCGTCCCGGGGCGATGTGCTCGTGTCCCGCGATGTGGCGTATCGGGTAGGCCTGGGCGATCGCCGCCGACAGGGCGGCCAGCGCTTCGTACTGCGCGAGCTCGAAGGGTTGCCCCTCCAGGCCCTCAAGCTCGATGCCGACGGAGAAGTCGTTGCAGTTCTCGCGCCCCTGGTGGCTGGAGGCGCCGGCATGCCAGGCCCGCTGGTCGCAGCTGACGAACTGCCACAACTCGCCGCCGCGGCGGACGTAGAAGTGGGCGGACACCTCCAGGCCGCGGATCGATTGGAAATAGGGGTGGGCGTCCCAGTCCAGGGTGTTGCAAAAGAGTTGTTGCACCTCGTCGCCGCCGTAGTGCCCTGGCGGCAGGCTGATGGAGTGCACCACGATCAGGTCGATCGGCATGCCCTCGGGGCGTGGGCCGAAATTGGGCGAGTCGGCGCGCCGAGCGTAGCGGTACCAGCCCTCGTGCCAGAGGGCGTCGCTGGTTGGGGCCTCGGGTGGGGGAGGCATGCGGCCGTGGGCTAGCGGCTGCCGTGGGCGCGGTGTTCCGGCGAGCAGAACAGGCGGCCCTGAGGGTCGGCGACCGCTTCGTTTCGCGGCAGGTGCAGGGCGCAGATCGGGCACTGCACCATGTCCTGAGGCAAGGCAGAGGCCTGGGGCTGCGGCGGCGCCGCGGGTCGCGAGGAGGCGCCGTCCTGCCGGCGCTGCTGGGCCCGCCACAGCAAATAGACCACCAGGAGGACGGCGGCCAGGACCAGGTACTTCATGAGGTGCGCCCCAGCATCACTTCCAGCACAAAGCGCGAGCCGACATAGGCCAGCAGGAGCAGCAGGGAGCCGGTGTAGAGAATGCGCACCGCCTTGCGCCCGCGCCAGCCGAAACGCGCCCGCCCGATCAGGAGCAGGGCGAAGGCGATCCAGGCCATGACCGAGAAGATGGTCTTGTGGTCCCAGCGCCAGCCGGTGCTGGAGAAAACCGCACCGGCCAACAAGGTGGCAGACAGCAGCACGAAGCCGCCGGTGACGAAGCGGAAGGTGAGGCGCTCCAGTGTGAGCAGGGGTACGCCCGCATGCGGGTCGGTGGCCTGTCGGATGTGGCGCTCGGCGCGCATCATCAACCAGGCATGGGCCACGGCTGCCCCAAAGAGACCGTACGAGGCGATGCCCAGCGCCCAGTGCAGGGGCAGCCAGGGCGAGGCGCTCACATGCAGGGGGGTGCCCGGGAACACCAGGGCCAGCAGCACGGCCGCCGCCCCCAGACCCGCCAGGGCCCAGCGCGCGCGCAGCTGAGGGAACATCTGCCGCTCGATCGCGTAGACGGTGAGCACCAGCCAGACGGTGACCGACAGGGCCGGCGCGAAGCCAAAGCGCGGCGCATCCCCCAACAGCGACCACCCGAGCACCAGCGCGTGCAGCACCCACGCGGCCTGCAGGGCCAGGCGCGCGGCCTGGTCAGACAGGCGCGCCGCCGCAGCGGCGGGGATCGCGTAGGCGGCGGCCGCGGCCAGCGTGAGGGCCAGGCCGGCCGGGGAGGCGCTGGATAAAATCATGGTTTCGCAGTTTATCTTCATGGCCTCAGCCCTCTCCGACAAACTTTCCCGCCTGGTCAAGGAAATGCGGGGCCAGGCCCGCATCACCGAGAGCAATGTGCAGGACATGCTGCGCGAGGTGCGCATGGCCTTGCTCGAGGCGGATGTGGCCTTGCCGGTGGTGCGCGATTTCATCGCCCGGGTCAAGGACAAGGCGCTAGGCCAGGAGGTGGCCGGTTCGCTCAATCCGGGCCAGGCCCTGGTGGGCATCGTGCACCGCGAGCTGGTGGCCACCATGGGCGAGGGCGTGGCCGACATCAACCTGGCGGCGCAGCCCCCGGCGGTGATCCTGATGGCCGGCCTGCAGGGCGCGGGCAAGACGACCACCACCGCCAAGCTGGCGCGTCACCTCATTGAAAAACGCAAGAAAAAAGTGTTGACGGTCTCCGGCGACGTGTACCGGCCCGCCGCGATCGAGCAGCTCAAGACGGTGACGGCGCAGGCGGGCGCCGAGTGGTTTCCGAGCACCCCCGATCAAAAGCCCCTGGACATCGCCCGAGCGGCGCTTGATCACGCCAAGCGCCAGTACTTCGACGTGCTGCTGGTGGACACCGCGGGCCGTCTGGCGATCGACGAAGCGCTGATGCGCGAGATCCAGGAGCTGCACGGCGTGCTCAAGCCGGTGGAGACGCTGTTCGTGGTCGATGCCATGCAGGGCCAGGACGCGGTGAACACCGCGCGCGCCTTCAAGGAGGCCTTGCCGCTCACCGGCATCGTCCTGACCAAGACCGATGGCGATTCACGCGGGGGCGCGGCGCTGTCGGTGCGGCAAGTGACGGGCGTGCCGATCAAGTTTGCCGGCGTGTCCGAGAAGATCGACGGACTGGAGGTGTTCGACGCCGAGCGCCACGCGGGCCGCATCCTGGGCATGGGCGATATCGTGGCCCTGGTCGAACAGGTGCAGGCCGGCGTGGACATGCAGGCCGCGCAAAAGCTGGCGGACAAGGTCAAGAGCGGCGAGGGCTTCGATCTCAATGACTTCCTAGCGCAGTTGCAGCAGATGAAGAAAATGGGCGGCCTGTCGCAGCTGATGGACAAGCTGCCCGCGCAGATGCAGGCCAAGGCTGGTCAGGTGGACATGGACAAGGCCGAACGCGATATCCGCCGCAAGGAAGGCATCATCTGCAGCATGACGGCCCTGGAGCGGCGCAAACCCGATCTGATCAAGGCCACCCGCAAGCGCCGTATTGCCGCCGGCGCGGGCGTTCATGTCCAGGAAGTGAACCGCCTGCTCAATGAGTTCGAGCAGATGCAGGGGATGATGAAGAAGATGAAGGGCGGCGGCCTGATGAAAATGATGAAGCGCATGGGGGGCATGAAGGGGATGCCCAAGATGCCGTTCTGAATCTTTTTCTCTGTTTTTCTCCGTCCAGGCGCGTGGCGCGTGGCGCGGGGCGGGCGGGGGGCATGGGCCCGGGGGCTTCAAGTGCGCAGGCCCTTCGGGCTCCCTTGCGGTGCTCGTGCCAGGCGGGAAGCGCGCAGAACTCGCCTTCGGCTCAAACATGCGCGCTTCTTTTTCCGCCTGTCCCTGCGCTCCTCAGCTGCGCACAGGCGCCCCCGAACCCACACCCCCCACCCACCCCACACCACGCGCTTCGCGCGCGCAAGTTCCTTCGCCGACGGCTTGATTCCCGGCGCGAAGTTCAGACGTGATTTAGCCGGGGACCCTGAGTCGATCGCTCCGGCGCGAAGCCTTTACGCGTTGCGTGCGTGATGCGCGGGTGGGGGCGGTAGGCGGAGGGCCCCGTCGGGCCGCGCGCGAAGGCGCTGCGGACCATCGGGAGGAGCCTGCCGCTCCCGCCCGTGCAGCGCGCTGGGTCGGAGAAAGAGAGCGCCGGAGAGAAACAAAGCCCTAAACCGTCACCACCTCACCCCTCAGCGAATGCGGGTAGGCCTGCGTGATGGCGATGTCCACCATCTGACCCACCAGGCGCGCCGGCGCCTTGAAGTTCACCACGCGGTTGCATTCGGTGCGGCCGGAGAGCTCGGTCGGGTCCTTGCGCGAGGGGCCTTCCACGAGCACTTTCTGCACCGTGCCCACGCGGCTGGCGCTGATGCGGCGCACGTTGTCTTCGATCGTGGCCTGCAGGTGCTGCAGCCGGCGCAGCTTCACCTCGTGGGGCGTGTCATCGTGCAACTGGGCGGCGGGCGTGCCGGGGCGGGGGCTGAAGATGAAGCTGAAGCTGTTGTCGTAGCCGACGTCGTCGATCAGCTTCATCATCTTCTGGAAGTCGTCCTCGGTCTCGCCCGGAAAGCCCACGATGAAGTCGCTCGAGAGCGCCAGCTGGGGCCGGATGGCGCGCAGCTTGCGGATCGTGCTTTTGTATTCCATCGCGGTGTAACCGCGCTTCATCGCCATCAGGATGCGGTCGCTGCCATGCTGCACGGGCAGGTGCAGATGGCTCACGAGCTTGGGCACGCGTGCATACGCGTCGATCAGACGCTGCGTGAACTCGTTGGGGTGGCTGGTGGTGTAGCGGATTCGCTCGATGCCCGGGATCTCCGCGACGTACTCGATCAGGAGCGCAAAGTCGGCGATATCGCTGGTGTCGCCCATCTTGCCGCGGTAGGCGTTAACGTTCTGCCCCAGCAGCGTCACTTCGCGCACGCCCTGTTCGGCCAGGCCCGCGACTTCAGTCAGGACATCGTCAAAGGGGCGCGAGACCTCTTCGCCGCGGGTGTAGGGCACCACGCAGTAGCTGCAGTACTTGCTGCAGCCTTCCATGATGCTCACGAAAGCGGTGGCACCCTCGACGCGCGCGGGCGGCAGGTGATCAAACTTTTCGATCTCGGGGAAGCTGATGTCCACTTGTGACTGCTGTTCGCGCTGGCGGCGCGCGATCAGCTCGGGCAGGCGGTGCAGGGTCTGCGGGCCAAAGACCAGATCCACATAGGGTGCGCGTTCGATGATGGCGGCGCCCTCCTGGCTGGCCACGCAGCCGCCCACGCCGATGATGGCGCCGCGCTCCTTCAGGTGCTTGACGCGTCCCAGATCGGAGAAGACCTTTTCCTGGGCTTTTTCGCGAACCGAGCAGGTGTTGAACAGGATCAGGTCGGCTTCTTCGACATCCTGGGTGGGCTCGTAGCCCTCGGCGGCTTGCATCACATCGGCCATCTTGTCCGAGTCGTACTCGTTCATCTGGCAGCCGAAGGTCTTGATGAATACTTTCTTGGCCATGCGGCACTCTCTTTCAGCGGTTCGTGGTGTGGATCCAGAGGCTGAAGCACCGGGCCGCTTGCCCAAGGGCAGGCGCGGTGCAGCGGGGGCGTGAAGTCTAACGCGTGACCCAACCCGCCTGAAGCCAGTGCCAGTAGCCGGGCGTGAGCTGCCAGGGGATCAGGGTGGAGGCGACATTGGCCGGCAGGACCTGGCGCGTGAGGTGTTCGCGCCAGGTGTCCCGTCCGCCTACCTGCTCCAGGAGCTTGTGGTCCGGCCAGGGCGCGCCGGCGGGCAGGGCCAGGGGCTCGGGCTGATCGCCCGCCGGCAATCGCCCGCCCGGGCCGGAGAGGGCGTCATGCAGGCTGCCCCAGGCGCGTCCCGCTAGGCGCCGCTGCAGGCCGCTCAGGGTGCGCTCGGCGCGTTCGATATCGCGGCAGGTGAGGGTGTACTGCCCCAACACGTTGTCAAACAGCACCAAGGCCTGCGGACGCAGGGCGAGCAGGTCCTCCAGATGGTCCAGTGCCTCAGTGCGGTGGAAGGTCACCTGAATACGGCGCGAGAGGATCACGCCGGCGTGGCGCAGGCGGAACAGGGGCGACGCGGCCCACTCGAAGTCGACGGCGTCGATGCGCCGAAAGCGCGCCAGGAAAGCGTCGTCCATCATCCAGCCGGCGCTGGCCCCGAAAAGGAGAAGGTCGTCAAAGCCGCCGGGAGCCTGAGCCAGCCATTGCGCGATGGCGGCCCGTGTGCGGCGCCACCGGGCCTGAGCGAGCAACGCCCGAGCGTGCCAGCGCAGGTCAAAGAGCACCACGCCTGCGACCGCGCGTCAGAACGGCGGCTTGATCACCTTGGCGCAGGTGCCGCGAATCAGCTTGACGGTGCGGCCGTCGGTGATGCCAAGGGACTGCTCGAAGGCGCCCGTGGTGCGGTCGACGGTGAATTCTTCCTTGTTGATGCTCACCCCGAAGCGCTGGAACATGGCCGGACGCGAGACCACGAACTTGTTGCCTTGCACCGTCAGGACGCCGGCACGGCTCTCGGAGATGGACAGCTTGCCCTGGTACCAGCCCGCAGACTTGTCCAAGTCGATCTGGGCCATGGTGATACGGGGCGGCTCGTTGCCCTGAATGCCCAGGGCCAGCTGGCCCTCGATGTCCAGGTGCAGCTCGCAGATCAGGTCGATCACGCCGCTGGTGGCTGCCTTGGCGCCGCCGGTGCCGGCAGGGCCGGCCGGGATGACGACGGGCTTGGCCTCGCTGGAGAACAGCTGCTGTACGCCCAGGACGCCGCCAGCCGCTACGACGGCGCCGACTGCGATGCCGATGATCAAGTTCTTCATGTTGCCCTCAAGACCTGAGCCGATGATCCGATCATACTGGCAGGTCTTGTGAATAATATGCCGCTAATTGCTGGTTTTGCACGGTTCAAGCCTGCACCCGTCACGCAATTTAATTCGGCGCAAACTCGATTTTCTTGAGGGCATCATGTTTCTACGAATTCTGGGCGGCGGCATTGTTTTCATTCTGTTTGCCGTGCTGGGGACCCTCTCGGTGGTCACCCTCACCAAAACGTCCGATGCCGACAAGCGTCTGTACGTGGTGGAAAAGGCCATCAAGGACCAGGAAAAGGAACTCAAGAAACTCCACGAAGAGTTCCTGGCCTTTGAAAAGAAGTCCCACGGCGGCGGCGCCCCCGGCTCCCATGGCGACCACTGGGGTTACGAGGGCGAGATGGGCCCGGACAAGTGGGGTACCAAGTTCGCCACCTGCGGCAACGGCAAGTCGCAGTCGCCCGTGAACATCGCCGGCCCGTTTGAGAAGGCCACCACCACCCTGAAGGCTGAATACAAGCCAGGCGTGCTGCGCGTGGTCAATAACGGCCACACCATCCAGGTCAACGTACCCCCGGGCAACGTGCTCAAGGTGGGCGCCGAGGCCTACGAACTGCTGCAGTTCCACTTCCACCGCCCCAGCGAGGAGCAAATCGATGGCAAGCCCATGGCCATGGTGGTGCACCTGGTGCATAAGAGCGCCAGCGGCAAGTTGGCGGTGATCGGGGTTCTGATGCGCGAGTCTGCGGTGCAGAACCGCGCGCTGTGGGCCATCTGGAAAAACATGCCGACCAAGGCAGGCCCGGAGGTGACCGTCTCCAGCGTGTCGATCAACCCGGCCAATCTGCTGCCCGAGTCCCTGGCCCACTACGCTTACGAGGGGTCGCTCACCACGCCGCCTTGCACCGAGGGCGTGCAGTTCTTCATCATGAAGACGCCGATCAGCATCCAGAAGGAGATGATCGACAGCTTCCCGTTCAAGCTGAACGCGCGCCCGGTGCAGCCTCTGAACGGCCGCAAGATCAGCGCCTCCTGACCCACCGGTCCCCGGCCTGTGGCCGGGCCGTTGTCCCAACCAGCGGCCGATTCAACGGCCGCAGTGGATCACAAAGCTCAGGGTGAAGAGGTTGCGGCCGCTCACCTTGCGCCACACGCCCTTTTCCTGCACGTCGAACAGCTTCTGGCCCGTGAGCATCGGGCCGGCATGGCTGGTCATGTTGCCGATACGGTACATCTGGTATTTGCAGTCGTACTCGTTCAGGTAGCGGCGCGAGAGCACGCCGTCGGCGTCGGGCGCTTTGAGATCCTGGATCTCCCAGACCCGCACGACGTTTTCCTCGCGCTGAATGGAGCTGCGGTCCATGTAGAGGGTGGCACCCTCGTTTTCCCCCACCTTGGCCCAATTTGCCCAAGCCATCGAGGGCAGCAGGGCGGCCGCCACACACAGAGCGGCGGGTCGCCAGGCGGTGCGGCGTGTAGGGCGTGGAGCGAACAGGGTCATGGCGCGAGCGGGATCCTTCATCAGAAATAGGTTCCGGCCAGGGTCAGCACGCGGCCACCAGCCCCCAGCTTGAAGCGCGAGATGCCAGGCAGGTCGCGGGTGTTGACGCCGCCGAGGTCCAGGCGCTGGATCCCCAGCTTCTGCAGGTAGTCGATCCCTCGCCACAGGAGCAGGTTGTGGGCGTTGGCCTTGCGCCCGGCTTCGTCGGACCAGCCCACATGGTACGTGGCGCCGCTGCCATGAAGCAGAAACAGCATGGCCGCCGAGGTCTCTTTGCGCGCCTGCGCGTAGGCCACGGCAAAGCCCTGCTCGCGCGAGGGTGCAGCGTCGATATAGGCCTGCACGAAGGTGGTGGGCAGGCCGTGGAATTTCTTTTCCGAGCGCTGCCGGGTCTCCCGCTCGAGCAGGCGCAGGCATTCGGGCAGATTGGGTTCGACCCGGGTGGTGAAGGGGGCGTCGTTCTCGGCCTTGACCAGGCGGTTGCGCCACTTGCCTTCGAGGTCGCCGCGCAGCTGCGCCAACGGGCGGCGCAGGTCCAGCATGACGGTGGAATAGCCGGTCATGACCCGCCACAGGCCCGCGGTCGTCTCGTCCATCTCGGGCGAGGCCGGGGCATCGGGTGATAACAACGGCACTTTGAGGGGTCGCAGGGGCAGGGTCTTTTTGAGGGCGCGCAGGCCGTGGGCGCGGTCGGCGGCGGTCACCTGCGAGTGCCACAGGGGCCCGCGGGTGCAGGAGGCCAGAGCGATGTAGCCGGCAAAGCGCCGCACCATGAACTGGGCGATACCGGCCAAGTGTGTGCCGTCCATGATGGCGGCACGCAGGATACGTACTTTGAGGGTTTGAAGGGCCTGGCCGTAAGCCCATGACTGCTGGAGCGCGCCGCCGTGGTCTTTATGGAATAGATCCCAATTATTTCGGGTTACCGCGTCCCAGGCGATATTCATAGCACCATAATATGCGAACGCTAAAAGCCGAGGGTCAAGTTGTGGCCGTTCGTGCCGATAAGACACTGGGGATCTGGCAAATGGCCGATCGTAAGAAGAACGCTCAGAAGGCGCTGGCCCTGGACATTCCGGGCGCCAGGCCGACGCCCTTGGGGCTCCTGCTGTGCGTGGTTTACCTGGGCATCCCAGTGCTGGTCCTGGGCAACCTGGCTGATCTCCTGTTCCAGCTGCTGTTTGGCTGGTGCATCGGCCTGTGGTGCGTCTTTTAGTTTTAAGGGTCCGTCATGTTTTTCTTCGTTGGCCTGCTCGTGGTGTTCGGCGCGGTGTTCGGCGGCTATATCGCGGCCGGCGGCAAGATGGCGCCCATCATCAAGGCGGCGCCCTTCGAGATCATCATCATTCTGGGCGCCGCCATCGGCGCCTCTCTCATGGGCAACAGCTTCCCGATCTTCAAGTCGGCGATGGGCGGCATTGGCAAGTGCATCTCCGGCCCCAAGTGGAAGCAGGCCGACTACCTGGCCGTCATGGTGCTGGTGGGCAAGCTGCTAGGGGTGATGAAGAAGGAAGGCGTGGTGGCTCTGGAAGCCCACGTCGAGAACCCTGATTCCAGCCCGATCTTTGGTGAGTTCCCCAAGTTGGCCAAGGACCACTTCATCGTGCAGATGATTTGCGATCCTTTGCGACTGGCGGTGATCTCGCAGGGCAACCTCGAGGCCGACACCGTCGAGGACATCATGAAGACCGCGATCAAGACCCACCACCATGACGCGCTGCGCGCGTCCGGCGCGCTGGCGGCGATCGCCGGTGGCCTGCCTGCGCTGGGTATCGTGGCGTGCGTGCTGGGCGTGATCAAGACCATGGGCGCCATCGACCAGCCCCCACCCGTGCTGGGTGCGCTGATTGGTGCGGCGCTGGTGGGCACCATGCTGGGCGTGTTCATGTCCTACGGCATGTTCGACCCGTGGTCCGCCCGCCTGACGCAGATCATTGACGAAGAAGGTCAGATCTACAACGTGATCAAGGAAATGATCGTGGCCAACCTGCGAGGCTTCCCGCAGCCGGTGATGATCGAGACGGCCAGGGCGTGCATCAGTCACGACAACCAACCGAGCTTCGCTGAAGTGTTCGATAGCCTGCGAGGATCCTGATGGCCGAAGCCGCAGTCGCCGAGGAAGAAAAGCCGGCCGACGCGCCTGCTGCCGCCCCCGAGGCGGCAGCGGCGCCTGCGACGGACGCTCCCGCGGAAGGCGCTGCGCCGGCGGAGGAGCCGGTACGCCCGATCATCAAGAAGATCATCCTGGAGGATGGTCATGGCGGCGCGCACGGCGGCGCCTGGAAGATCGCGCTGGCCGACATGATGACCGCCATGATGGCGTTCTTCCTGCTGATGTGGCTGCTTGGCGCCTCCAACGAAGACCAGCGCAAGAGCGTGGCCGACTATTTCCGGCCTTCTTCGCAAAGCCAGATCAAGTTTGGCGAGCTCGCGGGCTCTAACGGCCTGCTCGGGGGGCGCTCGGTCATCGACCCGGACGGCTTTCCCTTCACGGCCAAGCAGACCGCCTTGCTCGAACGCCTGATCCCTGAATCCGAGGGTGGCACCCAGGAGGGCGAGTCGGGCCAGGACGGTAAAGGCCAGGCAGCGGGTCAGGGCGAGTCGGGCAAGGCCAAGCAAGACCGCGAGAACTTCGAGAAGCTCGAGAAAGAGCTCAAGGAAAAACTCTCCGAGAACAAGCAGCTGAAGTCGATGCAGGACCAGGTGAACATCACCCGCGAGAAGGACGGCTTGCGTATCGAGATCATCGACAAGGCCGACTACTCCATGTTCAAGCTCGGGACCAACCAGCTCGATCCCAAGGCCGCCCAGCTCCTGTCCGAAGTGGCCAAGTCGATCAAGGACCTACCCAACAAGGTCACGATCCGCGGTCACACCGACAGCCTGGGCTTCGCGCCGGACAGCGGTCGCAACAACTGGACGCTGTCCACCGAGCGCGCGGATGCCACGCGCCAGTTGATGCAGGGCGCAGGCTTGGGTTACCAGCGCTTCCAGCGTATCGAGGGTGTGGCCGATACCGCCCCCTTCATTCCGGCCAATCCGGCCGACCCGCGCAACCGGCGCGTGAGCATCACCGTGCTCAATCAGTGAGCGGGTGGGATGGGCGCTAGGTGAGGGCGTTGTCGCCGCTCATGTAGACGAACACCTCATCGAAACAAGCGCCCTTGAGCTTGAAAAAGTTGGCGTTGTTTTTATGAATCGTCGGGTGCCCGGTGCGCCCGTTGCGAACTTCAAATCGTGAGGCAATCCGATCCGGCGGCGCGACCACATGGTCGAAGTGGCCGTGGTAGATGGTGTCGTAGCGATTGAAGAGGCGCTCGAACATCCCTGCGATTTCCGTATCCCGACCTCGGAAGGTCGTCTGATACGTGGCGATCGTGAAGGTGGCGTCGGGCGTGAAAAACGACAGGGCAGTGGTCAGGTTCTTGCCATCCACCGCCGCGAAGTAGCGTTCAACCATCGCCTCCAGTGATTCGCGGTTCATGGGTAGGGATTCGGTTGAACGAATTCAATGGGCGCGAAGGCATCACGCTTTCTTGAGGCGCTCGTTCTGCGGGAACATGAATGAGCGGGCCTGGTCGTCCATTTCCGTCTTGAAGGTGTGACGCGTCTTGATGGCTTCGGCGCGCTGGGCCGCAGGGCGCGCGCTGACCGCATCGAGTAAGCGCTTGACGTTGGGGTATTGCAGCCAGGTGGCATCGCCCGTGCCCAGTACGTAGGGAAGCAGCCGCGCCCAGCCCCAGAAGGCCATGTCGACGATGCTGTAGGTGTCACCCACCATGAACGTTCTCTGCGCGAGATGGGCCTCAAGTACACCCCAATGGCGATGTGCTTCGAAGTCGTAGCGGTTCAGTGCGTACTCCTTGGGCTCGGGCGCGGCATGGCGAAAGTGCACCGACTGGCCCGAGAAAGGGCCGATGCCGCTGGCGATGAACATCAGCCAAGACAGCAACTGCGCGCGCTCGGGGCTGCGCGGGTCGGTGGGCACGAAACGGCCTTCGCGGTCGGCCAGATACAGCAAGATGGCGTTGCTGTCGAAGACAGTCGTGCCCTGATCGACGATGGCGGGCACCTTTGCGTTGGGGTTGACCGCCTTGAACGCGGGATCGAATTGCTCCCCCTTGCGGGTGTCGACCGGGATGGCCTCGTACGGCAGTGCCAGTTCCTCCAGCAGCAAGGCAACTTTCATCGGGTTGGGGGCGGCGTTGTAGAAGAACTTCAGCATGGAGGCTCCGTGAGGATTCATCCCAGGAGCGAGGGCGCCTGGCGAGCCTTCAGGATAAGTCGGCGAGCATGCGCGCCCAGTCATGTTCGCGACTTGGGCTGGCCCGGAGGGCGGGCGGCACTGCGCACACAATAGGCGACCGATTTTGACCCGGAAGACCGCCATGAACGAACGACTCGCCCAACTGGCCTATGAGGACCTGCCTGCCCAGGTCCGCCCCCTGGCCGATGACATCCTGAAGGTGTCCAGTGCCGCTCTGGGCGGCCCCTACAACGCCCTGCTTCGCAGCCCCGATATGGCCCGGCGCTGCTTCGATCTGCTCGATTACCTGCGCTTTAAGACCTCGGTGAACAAGCGTCTGAACGAGTTCGCGATCCTGATCCAGGCGCGCATTTCCAACGCGCAATACGAGTGGTGGGCCCACGAGCCGATCGCGCGGCGGGCTGGCCTGTCCGATGCGGTGATGGACGAACTGCGCCAGTGCCGGCGACCGTCCGCCATGCAGGACGATGAACGCCTGGTGTATGACTTTTGCGTACAGCTCACGCTCAATCACCGCGTGCCAGATCCCCTGTGGCAGGAGGCTGTCACGCGCATGGGGGAGCAGGCGGTGATCGACCTCACGGTGCTGTCTGGGACCTATGTGATGGTGTCGATGCTGCTCAACGCCACCCAGGTCGGAATCCCCAATGGGGGGGCATTGCCGCTACAGGAGCTCGCGCCCCAGGAAATCCGTAGACTGCTGCTGTAACCGACAGGAGACTCTCATGATCCCTCGCGCTGTTCGCGTCGTGCTGGCGGCTTGTCTGGCGGCCTTTGGCATGCAGGCCTTTGCCCAGGATTTCCCCAGCCGCCCCATCACGATGGTGATGCCTTACTCCCCAGGTGGCCCGGGTGACGCCATCACCCGCGTGTTCGCGGGCGCGATGCAGAAGATCCTGGGACAGCAGGTACTGGTGGAGAACCCGGCTGGCGCCTCAGGCAGCATCGGCACCGCGCGCGTGGCGCGGGCCCGGCCCGACGGCTACACGCTGCTGATGATTCACGTGAGCCACGCCACCAACACGGTGATGTTCAAGAACCTTCCGTACAACACGGTCGACGACTTCGAGCCTATCGGCTCGGCGACCAGTGGCCCGATGCTGATCGCGACCCGCGCGAACTTTCCGGCCAAGGATCTGAACGAATTCATCGCCTATCTGCGCGCCAATCAGGGCAAGGTGAGTCTGGCCCATGCGGGCGTGGGCTCGGCCTCCCACTTGTGTGGGCTGATGATGATGAACGCGCTCAACGTCAAACTCAACGAGATTCCCTACAAGGGGACCGGTCCGGCACTCAACGATCTCATGGGCGGCCAAGTCGACGTGCTGTGCGACCAGACCTCGGGCACGGTGCCCTCGATCAAGTCGGGCCGTATCAAGGCCTATGCCGCGGCGGGCAAGGTACGCCTGCCGCAGCTACCCGAATTGCCAGCGATCTCCGAGGCCGGTGTGCAGGGCTTTGACATCAATATCTCGTTCGGCCTGTACGCGCCCAAAGGCACGCCGCGCCCGGTGCTGGACCAACTGACGACCGCGTTGCAAAAGGCGGTGCTCGACCCCGAGGTGCGCCAGCGCCTGGAGGGCATGGGCGTGGCCGCCGTGCCGCCCGAGCGGGCGCGGCCCGAGGCGCTGCGCGCTCACCTGAAAAACGAGATCGACGTCCTGGGAGGTCTGCTGGTGAAGGCGGGCATCAAACCCGAGTGACCGCGGCCCACGACTCCCCCGAGGCCGCCAGCTGGCTGCCCCTGGCGGTCACGCTGTCGATCCAGGCGATGGTGGCCATGGCGCAGATCACCGTGCCGGTGATGGCGCCGCAAGTGGCCACGAGTCTGGGCATCTCGGCCGCCCTGGTGGGCGTGTTCGTGTCCATCGCCTATGTGGGGGCCATGCTGGCCAGTCTCACCGGCGGTATGGCCGTTACCCGCTGGGGCGCGATGCGCGTGAGCCAGTGGGGCCTGGTGATTTGTGCCGCAGGCCTGACCTTGTGCAGCGTCGGTTGGATGCCGGGTATGGCCGTGGGCGCATTCATCATTGGCTTGGGCTATGGGCCCATCACTCCTGCCAGCTCGCATATCTTGGCGCGTACCACCGCGCCGCACCGCTTGTCGCTCGTGTTCTCCATCAAGCAGACCGGCGTGCCAGTGGGCTTCATGATGGGCGGCGCGATCGTGCCTTCGCTGATGCTGATGACGCACTGGCAGGCGAGCCTTCTGATCGTGGCCGTCGCCTGTGGGGTGTGTGCGGTCCTGAGCCAACCTCTGCGTGCGGGTTTCGATGGTGATCGCAATCCGCTGCAGGTCATTCGCCTGTCCAGTCTGCTCGAACCGATCCGGCTGGTGCTGGGGCATCGCACGCTGGCCACTCTGGCGGCCTGCTCGTTCATGTTCTGCATCGTGCAGATGTCGCTGACCACCTACCTGGTGACGTTCCTGCACACCGAACTGCACTACGGGCTGGTGGCCGCAGGCCTGGTGCTGTCGTTTTCGCAAATGGGCGGTGTCGGCGGCCGCATCGTCTGGGGTTACGTGGCAGACCGCGGGCTGGGGGCATCGCGAACGCTGGTGATGCTGGCGGTCCTGATGGCGGCCTGCGCCCTGGCCACCGCGCTGTTCACCCCGCAGGTGCCGCGCACCGTGGTGATCGTGGTGCTGGTGCTGTTTGGCGCCTCGGCCATCGGCTGGAATGGTGTGTACCTGGCCGAGGTAGCGCGGCGTGCACCGGCCGGACAGGCCAGCCTGGCCACCGGGGGCACGCTGGCCTTCACCTTCATGGGCGGACTCTTGGGGCCTTCGGTGTTCGGCGGCTTGTCTTCGCTCTTTGGCGCCTACCGCGCGGGGTACCTGGCCCTGATGGTGATCGCCATCGCCAGCGGCACCCTGCTGGTGTGGAACCACTTGCGCGGGCGCTGACCCGCGCCTTGTTCAGCCTTCGAGCTGCGCGCTGGCTTGCATCGTCAGCCAGCCCTCATGGTCCTGCGCCCAGAGCGAGGCGCTGCGCGTGTCCGTGGTGGGCGTGCCGCTCACCCGCATCGGATGGCCGTCGAAGGTGGGGCGCAGGGCCTTGAACTCGAAACGCCGCATCCGCGCTTGTGGGCGGGAGCGCGCCACGAGGTCGGCCAGCAGCGTCGCGATCAGGGGGCCGTGCACCACCAGGCCCGGATAGCCCTCGGTTTCGGTGACGTAGCGGCGGTCGTAGTGAATGCGGTGGCTGTTGAAGGTGAGCGCCGAGTAGCGAAACAGCAGCACCTCGTCGGGCGTGAGTTCTCGCTGCCAGGTGCCGCTGGCGGGCGCGGCTACCGGCGGGGGAGGTGCCTCGCCAGGCTGGGGCGCTGCGCGGTACACGATGTCGTGTTCTTCGGTCAGCGACAGGCCGCGCCGGTTGCTGATGTCATGGCGCACCACCACAAACAGCAAGTCGCCGCTGCGACCGGCCTTGTGCGTCACCGACAGGATGCGCGAGATGCGGTGGACCGCGTCGCCCACACGCAGGGGGTTGTCGATGTCCCAGGTCAGGCGACCACCCGCCCACATGCGTCGTGGCAGCGGCACGGGCGGCAGGAAGCCGCCGCGCAGGGCGTGACCGTCGGGTCCGATTTCGCGGGCCGGATGCATCGGCAGAAAGAACAGCCAATGCCAAAGCGGGGGGAGCGGCGTGCCGGCGTGCGGCGCGTCGTCGTCGCGATCGAGCGTGGCCGAGAGCGCGCGCAGCGGGGTGGGCGTGACCAGATCGTCGAGGGTGGTGGTTCTGCCGACCCAGGACTGCAGGTGGGCGAGCAAATTGGGGTCGAGGCGTTCGTTGGAGGACATACGGTAGGTCGCGAGTATCAATCGAGCGCGCAGTCTTTCGGGTCGGCCAGCACCAGGCTGGGGGCGGCGGCGCGCTGTGCCGACAGCGCATCGCCCTCACCCGCCAGGCTGAAGGCCCAGCGCGCCGTATGGCTGCGCCCGTCCCTCGGGTGGCGGGCGGTCATGCAAAGCTGGAACCTGCCGGTACCCTCCGGGAGGTTCAGCGTCAGCACCTGCGCGCCCGGTGCTGGCGTGGCGCCCAGGGCAGCCAGGTCCAGGGCCGTGGCCGCTTGTCCGGCGGCGGCTGCGAGGCCGCGCCACTGCACCTGGGCGGCTGCCGGGTCACGCAGGTTCGTGTAGACGGTGGCCGTGACGCGCAGTTGCTTGCCCTCCCGCGTGGGCGGGCCCTGCAGGCTCACCAGCCCGTAGGTGGTCGGATCGGCATCGACCGCGGCCCGTTCCTTCTCCAGGATCTCGGTGCCGCGCATGGACCGCTCGGCGCCGAAGGCGGCCACCAAGCCGATCACGAGCGTCGCAATGCCACCGACCAGCCAGCGAGAGCGGCGGGCCGCCTCGAACTGGCGCTCCAGGGCTGCGACGAGTCCGGTGGGTTCTTCCCCCGGGGGCGGTGGGGGCTTGCCGGCCTCGACGGCCTCGACGATGCGCACGATCTCCTGCACCCGCTCGCGCAGGGGGCTGCGGCAGGCGTCCACCCACTGGGTGTTGTTCACGTAGAAGGCCAGAGCTGCGGAAGGTTCGACCTCCTTCAGGCGCACCGGGATGATCACGCGGTCTTCGCGGAAGGCCATCTCGATCTCGTTGGCGACGCCGCGCGAGACGTTGGCGTCTTCGGTCAGGACCAGGACGACGGCGGTACAGGACTGGATCGCGTGGGTGATGACTTCACCGTAGGAGCTGCCCGCGGGGATGTCACGCGGGGCGATCCAGCAGGTCTTGCCCAGGTCCTCGAGCTTGCGGCGGATGTCGTCGGCCAGCTTGAAGTTCTTGCTGGCGTGGGAGATGAAGATGGAGGGCATGGTGGTGCGGGGTCTTGGAAGCTCACTCGCCCAAGATTTTGCGGTCACGCACGATCTGGCCCCACTTGGCCGATTCCTTGCGCATGAAGTCTTGCAGCTCCAGGCGGCTTGTCGGGTGCGGCGTGAGCCCGTGCTTGTTCAACTGCTCGCGCACCGACGGATCATTGAGCACCTTGACGATCTCCTGGTTCCAGCGATCCAGGAGCGCAGTGGGCGTCTTGCCCGGCGCGTTGAAGGAATACCAGTTCAGGGCCTCAAAGCCTGGGAAGCCCTGTTCGGCCACGGTGGGCAGATGGGGCATGTAGGACGGACGCGTGAGGCCCGTAGTGGCCAGTGCCACCAGCTTGCCGGTTTCCAGGTGGGGCAAGGCGGTGGGCGGTGCCGCGAAATAGCCGGTGAAGCGATTGGCCAGCAGGTCCTGCATGGCCGGTGCACCGCCCTTGTACGGGATGTGCGTCATGTCGGCCTTGATCAATTGGGCAAACAGTTCGCCGGTCAGGTGCGAGGCCGAGCCCGGGCCGGTGGAGGCGAAGGTGACGTTGCCGGCGCCCTTGCGCGCCGCGGCCACGAATTCGGCCAGTGTGCGGATACCGCTTTGCGAGCTGACTACCAGCACGTTGGGAAAGTGCACGCCGCCCGAGAGGGGGGCCAGGTCCTTGAACGGGTCGTAGGGCAGCTTTCCCATGTGGGGCGAGATGGTCAGCGGCCCGACCGAGCCCAGAAGTAGCAAGGAGCCATCGGCTGGCCCATTGGCCACCAGCTGGTGGGCGATGTTGCCACCCGCGCCGGCCTTGTTGTCCACCACCACGCTCTGGCCGATGTTGTCCCCCAGCTTTTTCGCGATCAGGCGTGCAGCGGCATCCGCGGCGCCCCCGGGTGCGAAGCCGACCACCAGGGTCACGGCTTTGCGGGGCGGGAAGTCTTGGGCGTGCGAGAGGGGG
>JBEAZV010000049.1:0-4231 GCA_041159245.1 Pseudomonadota bacterium | reverse complement strand
CGCCATGAAATCCGCCCTGCTCGCTCTGGCCCTGCTCCTGGGTGCCAGCGCCCCTGCCTGGGCCGACCGGGTCAAGGACCTGGCCTCGGCCGCCGCTGTGCGCCCCAACCAGTTGATCGGCTACGGCCTGGTCGTGGGCCTGCAAGGCACCGGCGACGGCACCGATGTGTCCTTCACCGTCCAGAGCCTGCGCGCCATGCTCGGTCGCATGGGCCTGAGCATTGACGGCCCCTTGTCCGACTTCGAAACCGGCACGGCCACCCAGCGTCTGGACGTCAAGAACGTCGCCGCCGTGATGGTGACCGCCGAACTTCCCGGCTTTGCCAAGCCCGGCCAGCGCATTGACGTCAACGTCGCCGCCATCGGCAAGGCCTCCAACCTGCGCGGTGGCAACCTGCTGCTGGCCAGTCTGCGCGGCGTCGACGGCGAGATCTACGCCCTGGCCCAGGGCGCGCTCACCGCCACCGGCGTGGACGAATCGGCCGCCGGCTCCAAGATCACCATTGGCGTGCCCACCTCGGCACGCATCCCGGGCGGCGCCATCGTCGAGCGGTCCGTCAACACGCCCTTCGACAAGTCCGACCACATCGTGATGAATGTGCGCCAGCAGGACTTCACCACCACCACTGCCATCGTCAACGCCATCAACCAGCGCTTCGGCGAGGGTGTGGCCCGGGCGATCGACGGCATGTCCCTGGCCATCCGCGCCCCTGAGAACCTTTCGCAGCGCGTCTCCTTCATGAGCATGGTCGAGAACCTGGAGGTCACCCCCGGCGAACCCGCCGCGCGCGTGGTCGTCAACGCCCGAACCGGTACGGTCGTCATCAGCCGCAACGTCCGGGTGAGCGCCGCCGCGGTCTCGCACGGCACCATCTCGGTGGCCATCACCGCCACCAATGAGGTGTCGCAGCCCAATGCGCTCGCGCAGGGCCAGACCACGCCGGTGCAAAACGTTGCGATTGCGGTGGAAGAACAAAAACGCCCGATGTTCCTGTTCCAGCCTGGCGTTGATCTGCGCCAGATCGTGGATGCCGTGAACCAGGTGGGGGCCACCCCGTCCGCCCTGATTGCCATCCTGGAAGCGCTCAAGAGCTCTGGCAGCCTGCGCGCCGAGTTGGTCATCATCTAAGGCCTCAACAGAACCTGGCCCCTATGAGCGACCTCACGCCCACCTCCGGCTACCTCGACTTTGCCAGTCTGACCGCTTTGCGCGGCCAGGCGGCAGGGGGCGAGCGCCAGGCGCTGCGCAAGGCCGCCGAACAATTCGAGGCGCACTTCCTGCAGGAAACGCTCAAGGCGATGCGTAAGACCATCGACAAAAGCGAGCTGACCGAGAGCGATTCGGCCGACCTGTACGAAGACCTCATGGACAAGGAAGTCGCCCAGCAGATGGCCCGCCGTGGCGGTGTGGGCCTGGCGACCATGCTCGAGAAGCAGCTCATTCAGCGCCAGGCGCAAACCCTGCCCAGCACCGAAGACGCGCTCAAGGCGCGCGCCTTTCCGCTGAACCCGGCCTCGCCCGCCCTGCACATGACCGCACCGGCCCCGGCGGCCGCCCTGCCCTTGCAGCGCGCGAAGGCGGGCTATGCCCTGCCCCTGACCGCACCGGCCATGCCCCTGGGCCGCGTAGGAGCTAAGCCGTGAGCGACCTTCTTTCCCTGGGCAGCACCGGCGTCTCCGCCTACCAGCGGGCGCTGTCGACCGTCTCGAACAACATCGCCAACGTCGGCACCGACGGCTACACCCGACAAGAAGTCGGCCTGGCCTCCAACCAGCCGCGGCAGATGGGCAACAGCTTCATCGGCACGGGCGTGCGCCTGGAAGCCGTGCGCCGTCAATACGACGCCTTCATCGAAGGCAACCTGCGCAGCAGCCACAGCAATCTGGAAGCCCAGGGCCCGCTGGTGGAATACGCCAACCGCATCATGGATCTGATGGGCGACAAGAATGTCGGCCTGTCGGGCTCGCTCACCGCCTTCTTCGCCGCCGCGCGCGACCTGGCGGTCGAGCCCGCCTCGGTCATTGCGCGCAGCAGCTTCCTGCGTCAGGCCGACGGCGCCGCCTCCGGATTTCGACAGCTCACCACCCAGCTAGACCTGATCGACACCGAAACCCGCCAGGGCCTGGCCGCCGCCACCGACACGATCAACACCTACGCCGAGCAGATCGCGATGGTCAACAAGCAGCTGTTCAAGAACGGCTCGCTGGACCGCCAAGCGCCCGAGCTGTTGGACCAACGCGACCGCCTGCTGCGTGAGCTGTCAGCCCTGGTGCGTATCAAGACCGAATTTGCGGCCAACGGCCAGGTCAAGGTCAGCCTGAACGACTCCCTGGACAACAAGACCGGTGACAAGGTCGGCGCTGTCGTGGTCGATGGCGACGCCGTCTCGCGCCTGGGCTACACGGTGGACAACGCGGGCCGTGCCTCGCTGAGCCTGAATCTCAACAGCCCCAGTGCCCGTGTGATCACGGGTGTCTCAGGCGGTGAGCTCGGTGGGCTGATGCTGGTGCGCGACCAGGTCCTGCGCCCGGCCCAGAACAAACTGGACGAACTGGCGCAAGCCCTCATCACCGAGGCCAACGCCATCCATGCCCAAGGCATTGACGCCCTGGGCCGCCCGGGCCAGGCCCTGTTCGGCCTGCAGCCAGCCGGGGTGTCGGCCGCGCGCGGCATCAGCGCGCTGCTGGAAGACCCGCAGCGGGTCGCGGCCGCGGGCCCATTCCGCATCGTGGCCAGCGACCTCAATGTGGGCAACGCCCAGGCCCAATGGAGCCTCGAGCCTCAAACTTTCGCGCAGCCGCCCACGCTGGAGTCGCTCTACGCCCCCAGCACCCCGTTCCCGAACCGGGCGCCGGGCGACACCTTGAGCTTCAACGTCACCGGCTTTCGCTCGCTGGCCACGCTGCCTGCGGGCAGCCAGAACGCGGTGCTCACCCTGGATACGGCCGACGGCCAATGGCCGCAGCTGCTCACACGCGACGGCCGTCACCTGCTCGGCTCGCCCCTGCCCACCGAGCAGCAAGACTTGCTGCTCGGCTCGGGCAGCCTGGTCAAGGGCGCCACCTACAGCGCCGACTACCTCAATGCGAAACCCGAAGACGCCTACCTCGGCGCCGACTACCACATCGGGGTGCGCGCCCGCCCGCTAACCGCGCCCTCCTACGACATCCACGGCGAGAACCCGCACCGCCTGCTGGGCGAAGTGGCCGTGCCCGCTCAGATCCAAAGCCAGTACAACTTCAACGTCGACGGCCCGGCGGCCCAGTCCATTGCGGTGGGCGCCTTGTCGCTCAACGGCGTGGCCCTCACCGCCTACAGCGGCAGCCGCGACCCGCAAGACATCGCCGACTGGCTCAACACCCAATCGGCGCAGACCGGCGTCACCGCCTCGGTAGCCTTTCAAGGCGAGGAAGCCAGCCTGGTGCTGACCGCCAACGACACCACGCGCAACGTCGAGCTCACCTTCGGGCCCACCGGCACGCCGGCGGATCTGGCCCAGCTCGGGTTCAAGACGCATCTGTACTTTGACGGCACCACGCCAGAAGACCTGGTCCTGTTTGCCACCGGCGACGGCGCGGTGGAGTTGTCTGCACGCGTGCCGCCCCTGCCCTTTGATGCGGTCCAGGCCCTGCGGGCCCAGCCCTTGCGCATCACCTTTGCGGCGGACAACCGCTACACGCTCACCGACATCGCCACCGGCACCGTGCTGGCCGAGCGCACCTACGACCCGGCCCAGGGCAGCATCCGCTACCAAGGCTTGTTGATCGCGTTCAACGCCACGCCCAGGGCCGGCGACCGCTTTGATCTGAACGGCAACCAGGACGGCACCGGTGACAACCGCAACATCGTGCTGATGGCCGAGCTGGAGTTCAAGACCCTGCCCAATGGCTACACCCTGACCGACGCCTACATGGAACAAACCAGCGGCGTCGGCAAGATGGCCCAGCAGGCCGCTGTCGCCCAAGAGGCCTTGACCGTAGTGCACACGCAAGCGGTCGAGGCGCGCGACGCCGTCGGGGGGGTGAGCCTGGACGAAGAAGCCGCCAACCTGATCCGCTACCAACAAGCCTACCAGGCCAATGCGCGCGTGATGCAAACGGCCACCACCTTGTTTGAAGCGCTGCTCAACATCCGCTGAGACGGAGCATCCCCATGAAAGTCTCCACCTCCTACTTCTTTGACCGGGCCACCCAGCAGGTCACTACGGCCCAGAAGCGGGTGGCAGCCACC
>JBEAZV010000048.1:0-2757 GCA_041159245.1 Pseudomonadota bacterium | reverse complement strand
TACACCGTGGTCGAAATCATGCACAAGGCCCTGGCACCCGACACCGACCCGCACAAGGTGCGCGGCATGTACGTGCAGGGCGAGAACCCCGCGATGAGCGACCCCGATTTGAACCATGCCCGCGCGGCCCTGGCGGCGTTGGAGCACCTGGTGGTGCAGGACATTTTCCTGACCGAGACCGCCTGGCTGGCCGATGTGGTCTTGCCCGCCACCGCCTGGCCCGAGAAAACCGGCACCGTCACCAACACCGACCGCACTGTGCAACTGGGTCGCCAAGCCATCGACCCGCCCGGCGACGCACGCCCTGACCTGGCCTTGATCCAGGAGATGGCCCGCCGTATGGGGCTGGTCTGGCATTACGCCGGGGACCACGCAGGGGTCGCTGCGGTCTATGAAGAAATGCGCCAGGCCATGCACGGCGCGATCGCGGGCATCTCGTGGGCGCGGCTCGAGCGCGAAGGCGCGGTCACCTACCCGTGTCTGAGCGAGGACGATCCGGGCCAGCCGGTGGTGTTCACCGATCACTTCCCCACCGACGATGGCCGCGTGCACCTCGTGCCCGCGCAGATCGTGCTGGCCGACGAACGCCCTGATGCCGACTACCCGCTGGTCCTGATCACGGGCCGCCAACTCGAACACTGGCACACCGGCAGCATGACCCGGCGCAGCGCGGTGCTCGATGCGATCGAGCCGGTGGCCACCGCCTCGCTCAATGTCCGCGAACTGGCTCGTCTCGGTTTGGTGGCGGGCCAGATGGCGCGCCTGCAATCGCGCCGTGGCGAAGTTCGCTGCCATGTCCGCCGCGACGACGGCACGCCCGATGGCACCGTGTTCATGCCCTTCGCCTATGCCGAGGCTGCTGCCAATTTGCTCACGAACGCCGCTCTGGATCCGGTGGGCAAGATCCCTGAGTTCAAGTACTGTGCGGTGCGCTTGCAGGCGGCCAGCGAGGCCGCGGCATGAGCGTACGTCCGAGTGTGCAAGTGGCGGTGGTCATGCGCCGCGAGGCCATCGACAACCGCTGGCAGCCTTATCGCTGGCAGCTGCACGATGTGGTGCCGCACGAGCCCGGCTTTGGCGACACGCCCCGCTGCCTGCGCCGCGACGCGCGCACCGAGGACTGGCTGCACCCCGGCTTCACCGTCGAACTTTTTCGCGATGATGCCGAGGGCTACTACCTCAATGCCACCACGCCCGCGCCTTGCTGGTTCGTGATGTGGCGCATGGAAGAAGAAGCCAGCCTGAGCGACACCCCCGTGGCGCTTCCCCAGATCGTCACCCTGAGTTACCACGACGCGGGCCGCTGGCTCGACGCCCAGGAGCAGGTGGAACAAGTGCCGGCACCCGATGACATCGTCGAGTGGATGCGTGAATTCGCGCAGGCGCACTACACGCCCGAACCCAAACGGCGCAAGCGGCCCGATAGCTTCAAGCCCTTGCAGGACCGCTTTGGCAACCCCGCCTCGGTCAGCACCGGCAAGGCCTACAAGGGCGGGCCAGGCGGACAAGGCGGCGGAGAAGGTGGCCATGGCTGATGGTTTCCTGGGCCGCTGGTCGCGGCGCAAGCTCGATGCGAAGGAGGGGCGTCCGCTCGCGCCCGAGCCGCCGCCCCTGCCAAGCGCAGAGCCGGCGCCCGCCGACCCGTCGGCTCTCGCGGCCACTCCGAGCGACGCACCCCCCTCGTCGCCGGCCGACGCACCCAGCGAGCCGCCGCCCACGCTGGCCGACGTGCAGGCGCTCACGCCCGAGTCGGACTTCAGCCGCTACACCGCCCCCCAGGTCGCGCCCGAAGTGCGAAACGCCGCGATGAAAAAACTCTTTGCCGACCCGCACTTCAATGTGATGGACGGCCTGGACATCTATATCGACGATTACGGCAAGCCCGATCCCTTGCCCCCCAGCATGCTTCGCAGCCTGGCCAGCGCTGAATTCCTGGGGCTGTTTCGTGAGGACCCGAGCGAGCGACCCAAGGAAAACCCTGAGGGCCTGGCCACGACTGGGGGTGACCCTTCAGCGCAGGGCGACGCGCAAACCGTGGCACAGTCGGGGCCGCCTGATTCCGAGCCACCCGATGCCGACCCTGATCTGCGACTGCAACAAGACCCAGCCCCTGGACCCCAAGGCCCTGGGCCAGGCGCTCAATGAAGATCTGACGCTGCACACCGCCTTGTGCCGGCGCGAGGTGGGCGCCTTCCTGCAGGCCGCGGGCAGTGGTCAAGAGCTGGTGGTGGCCTGCACCCAGGAGCAGCGCCTGTTTGCGGACCTGGCCGAACAACAGGCCCAGGTCGCCGCAGAGGAGGGCCGCGCGGCGGCCTGGGCGCCGATGCGCTTTGTCAACATCCGCGAGACCGGCGGCTGGAGCCGCGATGCCGCGCGCGCCATGCCCAAGCTGGCCGCGCTCCTGGCCAGCGCGCGACTGCCCGAGCCCGAGCCGGTGGCCACCGTCACCTACACCAGCCAGGGGCGCGTGCTGATCGTCGGCCCGCTGGATCAAGGCGAGGCGTTGGCCGCCAGCCTCTCGGACGTCCTGCAGGTCACGCTGTTCGCGCAAGGCGGTGCGGGCGCGCAGGCGCGCGAGCATGCGGTGCTCGCGGGCCGCATCGATCACATCACTGGGTGGCTGGGCGCTTTCGAGATGGCCTGGACCCAGAACAACCCCATCGATCTGGACCTGTGCACCCGTTGCAATGCCTGTATCACCGCCTGCCCCGAGGGCGCCATCGGGCTGGACTACCAGGTGAACCTGGACGCCTGCCG
>JBEAZV010000047.1:0-15528 GCA_041159245.1 Pseudomonadota bacterium | reverse complement strand
CTCGATCGCGTGCTCACGCCCGACACCTCGCTGGACGAGGCCGCCAAGTGCGCGCTGGTCTCCATGGACTCCACCATGAAGTCCAACCTCTCGGTGGGCGCGCCGCTGGACCTGGTGGTGTACCAGGCCGGCCGCCTGCAGTCAGACCAGGTGGTGTGTATCGGGGCTTCCAACCCCTATCTGCGCATGCTGCACGGCACCTGGGGCCGCAAACTGCGCGAGGCCTTTGACAGCCTGGACAGCCCGATCTGGGACGGCACCCATACCGAGACCCCGCTGAGGGTGCAGGACGGCCAAAACCAGCCCCTACGCAAGATCGCCCGCCCCGAGGACAAGCTCATTTGAGCCTCGTCATCTTCTCGCACGGCAACAGCTTTCCGGCCGCCACCTACGGGGTCCTGTTCAAGCACCTGCGCGCGCGCGGCTACACCGTCAAGGCGATCGACAAGTTCGGCCACGACCCGCGTTTTCCGGTCACCAACAACTGGGCCCACCTGGTCACGCAGCTGCAGGAGTTTGCCGAGCGCGAAGCGGTGAAAGCCGGTGAGCCTGCCTGGCTGGTGGGACATTCGCTGGGCGGATTCCTGAGCGTGATGTGCGCAGCCCGCCATCCTGAAGTCGCCCGCGGCGTGGTCATGCTCGACTCACCCCTGCTTGGAGGCTGGAAAGCCACCGCAGTGAGCACGGCCAAGCGCACCCATATGATCGGTGCGGTCTCGCCCGGCGCGGTGAGCCGCAAGCGCCGCGACCATTGGCCCAATCTGCAGGCGGCACTGGAGCATTTCCGCCACAAGAAGGCCTTTGCCCGCTGGGATCCGCAGGTGCTGCAAGACTATGTCACCCACTGCACCCATGAAGCCGACGGTCAGCGCGTGCTCTCCTTCGACCGCGAAGTCGAGACCGCGATCTACAACAACCTCCCACACAATCTTGACCGTCTGCTGCAGCGCCATCCGCTGAAGTGCCCCGCTGCCTTCATCGGCGGCACGCTCTCGCAGGAATTGAAGCAGGTGGGACTGGCACTGACCCACAAGGCCACTCACGGCCGCATCAGTCTGCTCGAAGGCTCCCACCTCTTTCCGATGGAAAAGCCAGCCGCCACCGCCGCCGCGATCGAAGCCGCCCTGCTGGCGTTCTGAATCGCCCCGGCGAAATCAGCCCTGCCAGGTGATCCAGCCGCTCCAGGAAGTGGCCAGCACCATCACCCCGAAGGCGATGCGATACCACGCGAAGGGCGTGAAGTTGTGCGTGGAGATATAGCGAAGCAGCCAGCGCACGCACATCCAGGCGCTGGCGAAGGAGAAGATCAGCCCGATGGTGAACATCGGCAGGTCTTGCATGGATAGCAGGGCCCGCTCCTTGTACAGGCTGTAGCCCCCCGCCCCGATCAGGGTGGGAATCGCCAGGTAGAAGGAAAAGTCGGTGGCGGCCCGGCGCGACAACCCCAGCATCATGGCCCCAATGATGGTGGCGCCGCTGCGGCTGGTGCCGGGGATCATGGCCAGGCACTGCACCAGGCCGACCTTCAGCGCGTCCCAGGGCGTCATCGCGTCAACATCATGGATGCGTGCCTCGGACTGCGGGCGGCGCTCCACCCACAAAATGATCAACCCGCCCACGATGAAGGCGCTGGCCACCACCACCGGCGTGAACAAGTGGGCCTTGATCGCCTTGCCCAGAAGCAGCCCCAGGACCACCGCGGGCAAGAAGGCGATCGCCACGTTCAGCGTAAAGCGCTGCGCCTGGCGCTCGGTGGGCAGGGCACGCACCGTCTCACGGATCTTCTGCCAGTACACCAGGATCACCGCGAAGATGGCGCCGGTCTGGATGGCAATGTCGAACACCTTGGCCTTCTCGTCATCGAACCCGAGCAGCGCCCCCGCCAGAATCAGGTGGCCGGTGCTGGAGATGGGAAGGAATTCGGTCAGGCCCTCGACAATGCCCATGACGGCGGCCTTGACCAGCAAGAGGATGTCCACGCGCGCTCCCTGAAAACGGTGGCGCGATTATCGCCGCTGCCACAGCGGCAGCCGTCTCACTCGTGGCGCAGGGCCTCGATGGGCAGCAGGCGCGAGGCCCTGCGCGCCGGATAGAACCCGAAGAAGACCCCCACGAAGGCGGAGAAACCGGCAGCCAATGCGATGGCTCCCGCGGACAGACTCACCTGCCAGCCAGCGAAGTGCGCCACCGCCCAGGTCGCGACACCGCCCAGCGCCACGCCCAGGGCGCCCCCGATCAGGCTGAGGGTGACCGCCTCGATCAGAAACTGCATCAGGATGTCGCGCCCGCGCGCCCCCACCGCCATGCGCAGACCGATCTCGCGCGTACGCTCGGTCACGCTCACCAGCATGATGTTCATGATGCCGATGCCCCCGATGATCAGGCTGATGCCTGCCACTGCCGCCAGCAGCAGCGTCATGACCCGGCTGGCAGACTCCTGGGCCTGCAGGATCTCTGTGAGATTGCGCACAGTAAAGGGATCATCAGCGCCAGGCTGCACCCGAAAACGCTGGCGCAGCAGGTCCTTGATGCCTTCCTCGGCCGCCTTCATGTCCTGGCCCTCGCGCACCTTGACGCTGATGGAGCCGATGCGCTTTTGCTTGCCACCCACACCACCCTGAATGCGGTTGCGGTAGGTGCTGATGGGAACCAGCACCATATCGTCCTGGTCCTGACCCAGCGAGTTCTGGCCCTTCTTCTCCAGCACACCGATCACGGTGACCGGGATCTTCTTCACCCGAATCACCTGCTCCAGCGGGTCGGCGTCGCCAAAGAGCTGCTGCGCCACGGTCTGGCCGATGATCGCCACCTTGGCCGAGCCCGCCACTTCCGCCGCCTCGAAGCCCCGACCCGAGGCGAGCGGCCAGTCCCGCGCCTCCAGGTAGTCGTTGGTGGTGCCGAAGATCGAGGTACTCCAGTTGGTATTGCCTGCCACCACCTGCGCCGCGGTGCGCGAAGTCGGTGCGGCCACCTGCACCTGCGGCACCTCGCGCGCGATGGCCACCGCATCGTCCTCGGTCAGGGCCTGACCGCTCTGCGCCCCCAGTCGCACACCGCCGGCAGTCACACCACCAGGCAGCACCAGCATGATGTTGGAGCCCAGGCCCTTCATCTGTGCCTGCACCCGCTCGGTGGCGCCGCGGCCCAGGGCGATCATGGTGATCACCGCTGCCACGCCGATGATGATCCCCAGCATGGTGAGCACGCTGCGAAGCTTGTTGGCCGCCAGCGCGCGCAGCGCCGAACGCAGGGCAGCCAGCGTGTTCAAGCGGCCACTCCCGTGCGATGGTCTTCAACGATCACGCCGTCGCGAAAGACGATACGCCGGCGCGCCCAGCCCGCCACGTCGGCTTCATGCGTGACCAGCACCACGGTGATGCCCTGCGCATTGAGCTGCGTGAGCAGGCGCATGATGTCCTCGCTGGTCTGCGAGTCGAGTGCGCCGGTGGGCTCGTCGGCCAGCACCATCACGGGTTGATTCACCAGCGCGCGCGCGATCGCCACCCGCTGCTGCTGCCCGCCGGAGAGTTCGGCCGGCGTGTGGTGGGTGCGCTCGCCCAGGCCCACCTGCTGCAACGCCGCCAGGGCACGGGCCTGGCGCTCGGGTCCGGGCACGCCGGCATAGAGCATGGGCAGCTCCACATTCTCCAGCGCGCTGGTGCGAGGCAGGAGGTTGAACTGCTGGAACACGAAGCCGATACGCCGATTGCGAATGGCAGCGAGCTGGTCGGGGCTCATGCCCTGCACTGCCTCGCCCGCGAGCCGGTACTCACCGTCAGTGGGCTGGTCCAGGCAGCCCAGGATATTCATCAGCGTGCTTTTGCCTGAGCCCGAGGCGCCCATGATGGCCACGAAATCGCCAGCCTCGATGTCCAGCGAGACGCCACGCAGAGCGTGCACGGTCTGCCCGCCCATGGCGTAGACCTTGGTGAGGCCCCGCGCTTCGATCAGTGCCACGTGGCGTGCCTTCCCTGTCCTCAGAAGGCCAGGCGCGGGCCGCCGGAGGGGCGGCTAGGCGCCGGGGCGGCGCCGCCCGAGACACCGGTGATCACACGCGCGCCCTCCTTGAGCAACGCAGACTCGGGAGAGCCCGCCATCACCAGCAGCTCGGTGGATGTACCGTCGGTGATGCCCAGGCGCACGCTCAAGGCACGCGGCTGGCCGTCCTCCCCCAGCAGGTACAGGCGCCCGCGCGTGATGACGCGTCCCGCAGCCTCGTTCACCAGCGCGGTATAGCGCGGCTTCTGCTCGGGGGTCAGCACGTCGCCGATACGCGCACGGATATCGGCGGTGATGCGCTCGCGCGCCTTGGGCCGCTCCTCGGCGGGCAGCTCGCGCAATTGCATGAAGCGGGGCCGTGCCTCGGCGTAGATGGCATCCACCTTCTCGATCTGTTGGGGCGTGAGCTGCAGCTCGGTGACCAGCCGTTGACGGAACTCGCTGCCCGGGCCGCCGCCACCCGGACCCGCCCGCCCGCCGGGAGCGGAAGCCGCCGCGGCAGGCGCCCCAGCCGGCATGGAAGTCGTGGCTCCTGCGGGCGAGGCGCCGGAGCCCGCACCTTGGGCCGCAGAGGCCGCCACGGCGGGGCTGGAGGCTCCCGAGGCTGCGGAGGCCGCAGGGGCTGGCGGCTCCACCCCCGCGATCCGCACGCGCAGCGCCGCATTCGGCACCTTGAGCACGCGCTCACGCGCGTCGGTAATCACCCGCACATTGGCCGTCATCCCGGGCAGCAGGCGGCCGCCGGTGTTGGCAAAGCCCACCACCGCCACATAGGTCACCACGTTCGAGACATTCTGGGCGGCCTTGCGCACCTGGCGGATCTCGCCTTCGAAGCTTTGACCGGGGAAGGCATCCACCGTGAAGGTGGCCTTCTGGCCCGGGCGGATACGGCCGATATCGCTCTCGTCCACGCTGGCGTCGACCTGCATGTCCTGCAGGTTCTGCGCGATCACGAACAGCTCGGGCGCCTGCAGGCTGGCCGCGACAGTCTGGCCCTTTTCCACCGCGCGCTTGATCACGATGCCATTGACAGGCGAGACGATGCGCGTTCGCGCCAGGTCGACCCGCGCCTGGGCCAGGGCCGCCTGTCGCTGGGCCACATTGGCCTGGGCGCTCTTGACCTGGGCATCGGCCACGCCCAGCTGGGCCTGCGCAGACTTCAAGGACTCGACGCTGGTGTTCACCAGGGCCTCGGCCTTGTCCGCCTCGCTCTTGGCGATGAACTCGCGTTCCACCAGCATGCGTTTGCGATCCAGATCGCGACGCGCTTCGACAAGATCTACCTGGGCGCGCGAGACTGCCGCCCGCGCCGCCGCCCCATTGGCCTGGGCGGTGAGGACCGCCGCTTGAGCCGCTTCCACATCGGCTTGTGCCTGGCGCACACGGTACTCGAAGGTCTCGGGGTCGATGCGCGCGATCAGTTGGCCCGCCCGCACCTCGCTGTTGAAATCGACAAAAAGGTCCTGGATCTGGCCGGACACCTGCGTCCCCACAGACACCTGCGTCACCGGGTTGACGGTGCCGGAGGCCGAGACAGTGGACTGCAGCGGCCCCTGCTCGAGCTGGCCTGTGCGATAGGACACCTCGGGCACCGGGTCGTAGAACCACCAGGCGCCGCCGCCCGCCGCCGCCAGCACCAGCACCGACAAAAGGGCCCAGAACTTCCAGGAGAGCTTGTTCTTCATCCGAAGCATTGTAGGAAGCCTGTCAGCAAGCCGATGAAGCCAACTGTGTCGGGTCGGTGAAACCTGCACCCGGTCCGTCCGGGTGCCTGTCCCGCCGTGGCGCCCCTGTCCTACAGGACCCGCTCAGGCCGAACGGTCTACTGGCCGCCGATCACCCCGACTCCTCTGAGTCCCCTCCTCCTCCGGGGTGAGCCGGTCCGGTCCTCCGTCCCGCGACTGGCATGTTGCCCCCGGGTCCCAAGGCCTGGGGGCCTTTTTTTGGGCTAGTCCGGGGACTTACTGCTTGTACGAGTCGTCGATCCGGTCCACCCGCCGCACCAGCGCATCAAAAACGTCCTGACCGGCGCCGAAGCGAGCGTCCCACTGGAGGGCGTCGCCGGTGGTCTTGCGCACCACATCCTCGGGGATGGGGATGGCAGGGCCGAGCGCTGCCTGGGCCATCTGGATCTCGCAGGCGCGCTGCAACGTCCACAGTCGCACCAGGGCCAGGGGCAGGGTCTGGCCCCAGGACAGCAAGCCGTGATTGCGCAGGATCAAGAGTGGACGCTGGCCCATGGCCTTGAGCAGGCGCGGCGCCTCGTCGGCGTGCACGGTAATGCCCTCAAAGTCATGGTAGGCCACCATATCCCCAAGCTGCGCGGAATAGAAGTTGTTCTGGGCCAGTCCGTCACGGGTGCAGGCCACCGCCAGGCCGGCGGTGGTGTGCGTGTGCATGACGCAGTGCGCCTGGGGCAGGTGCTCGTGAATCGCCGAGTGCACGGTAAAGCCCGCGGGGTTGGCGCTCCAAGGGCTGTCTTCCAGCTTGTGCCCCTGCACATCGATCTTGAGCAGGTTGCTGGCGGTGACCTCGCTGTAATGCAGGCCGAAGGGGTTGATCAGAAACTGCTTTTGTCCCCCGGTCACGCTGTCGGGTAATCGCAGCGTGATGTGGTTGTAGATCATCTCGGTCCACCCCAGCATGTCGAAGATGCGGTAGCAGGCCGCCAGCTGCACGCGCGCAGCGCGTTCATCGGGGTGGCAGGTGCGCACGGATGTCATGGGGGGGTCTCCTCGTCTTGCGATAGGTTCTTCGATGCCGGCTGGGGCGCCCCGGGCAGGCAAGGGGCCCATGGGGCCCCGAGCTTTTACCACAGGGTCTGGCACGGGGCGGCTCTGGGAGGCCACACCATCCCCACCGGGGCGGCCCGCCTAAAATCGAGGGCTTATGACCGCCCCCACCGACAACGCGTCCGCCCCGGAAGGCGCCAAGACCAGCAACTTCCTGCGCCAGATCATCGACCGCGATCTGGAGCAGGGCACCTACGCGCAACGCCGGTGGGCCGGTCGCCCGGCCGACGCCGCCACCCACCAGGCCGGCGTCACCGACCCGGCCCGTATCCGCACCCGCTTCCCGCCCGAGCCCAATGGCTACCTGCACGTGGGGCACGCCAAAAGCATCTGCCTGAACTTCGGCCTCGCTCGCGACTACGGCGGCGTGTGCCACATGCGCTTTGACGACACCAACCCCGAAAAAGAGGAGCAGGAGTACGTCGACGGCATCCTGGACGCCGTACGCTGGCTCGGGTTCTCCTGGGACGCCCACGGCACTTCTCACCGCTACCAGGCCAGCGACTACTTCGACTTCATGTACCGCGCCGCCGAGTACCTGATCGAGGCAGGCCTGGCCTACGTCGACGAACAGACCCCCGAGCAAATGCGTGCCAATCGGGGCGACTTTGGCAAACCCGGCGTGGACAGCCCCTTTCGCACCCGCACGCCGCAGGAGAACCTGGCGCGGTTTCGCCAGATGCGTGAAGGGCAGTTACCCGATGGCGCTGCGGTACTGCGCGCGAAGATCGACATGGCCAGCCCCAACATCAACCTGCGGGACCCAGCGCTCTATCGCATCAAGCACGCCGAGCACCATCACACCGGCAGCACCTGGTGCATCTACCCGATGTACACCTTCGCGCACCCGATCGAGGACGCCCTGGAGAACATCACCCACAGCATCTGCACCCTCGAGTTCGAAGACCAGCGCCCCTTCTACGACTGGCTGCTCGATCGCCTGCGCGAAGGCGGCCTGATCAATCCCCCGCAGCCACGCCAGTACGAGTTCGCTCGCCTCAATCTCACCTATGTCGTCACCAGCAAGCGCAAGCTCAAGCAACTGGTGGACGAAAAGCATGTGCAGGGCTGGGATGATCCGCGCATGCCCACCATCGTCGGCTTGCGCCGACGCGGCTACACGCCCGAGAGCCTGCAGCTGTTTGCCGAGCGTATCGGTGTGACCAAGGCCAACGGCTGGATCGACTTCAGCACCCTAGAGATCGCCCTGCGCGACGACCTCGACCCCCGCGCCGCGCGCGCCATGGCGGTACTCGACCCCGTGAAGCTGGTGATCGACAACTGGGACGACGTCATGGGTGTGGGCCACCTTGAGCCGTGCGTGGCCCCGGTGCATCCGCACCACCCCGAACGCGGCCAGCGCGAGTTCCGATTCGGCCGCGAACTCTGGATCGAGCGCGGCGACTACGAGGCCGTGCCGCCCAAGGGCTACAACCGCCTCTTCCCCGGCAACAAGGTGCGTCTGAAGTACGGCTATGTGGTGGAGTGCGTGGGCGCCGACGTGGGCGCCGACGGCCAGGTCACGACTGTGCATGCCAATCTCATCCCCGACACCAAGAGCGGCACGCCCGGCAGCGACAGCGTCAAGGCCAAGGGCGTGATCACCTGGGTGGGCGCCAGCGACGCCATGCGCGCGCAGGTGCGCCTCTATGACCGACTGTTCACCGTGCCCCAGCCCGACACCGGCGATCGCGACTTCCTGGAGGAAATCAACCCCGACAGCCTGCGCGTGGTGAACGCCTGGGTCGAGCCCTCACTGGCACAGGCCCGAGGCGACGACAAGTTCCAGTTCGAGCGGCACGGCTACTTCGTCGCCGACCGCGTGGACCACACGGGCGAGCACCTGGTGTTCAATCGAACCACCGGCCTGAAGGACACCTGGGCGAAATAATCCGCCAGACCTTCAACGGCCTGCGCGCGCCAGTCGCAATTCGTTCTCGCCCTGGGCGTTGCCGCCGCCCGGGACCGTTTCGCCTGCGCGATCGAGCACTTGCGGCAGTTGGGCCGCGAGGTGTTCGTCGGCGTCGGGCCCCGTACCCACATACACCCCGTGCGTGAGCGTGATGTGCGCCGCCTCGAAGGCGCCAGCACCTGCGCAGAGCGTGGTGCGGGTGGGCGCGTCCTGGCTGGCCATGACCAGCATGGCGGGCACCACCGCCTCGGGGCCAAAGGCCTGCAGCATGTCCGGCGGAAACAGGTCCTGCGTCATGCGCGTGGCGGCCGTAGGGGCCAGGCAGTTCACCCGAATGCCATGCTTGGCGCCTTCCAGTGCCAGGGTCTGCATCAGGCCCACCAGCGCCAGCTTGGCCGCACCGTAATTGGTCTGGCCGAAATTGCCGTACAGGCCGGTGGAGGAGGTGGTGAGCACGATGCGACCATAGTTCTGCGCCGTCATGTGCGGCCACACCGCCTTGCAGCCATGCACCGCGCCCATGAGGTGGACATCCAGCACGTGGCGGAAATCGGCCAGGTCCATCTTGGCAAAGCTCTTGTCACGCAGGATGCCGGCGTTGTTCACGAGGATGTCCACCCGGCCCCAGGTGTCCATGGCCTGTTGCACCATCTTTTGCACCGAGTCGAAGTCGGTGACCGAAGCGCCGTTGGCGATCGCCTCGCCGCCGCGGGCGCGGATCTCGTCCACCACCGACTGCGCCGCGCTGGTGGAGCCGCCCGCGCCATGCACATCGCCCCCCAGGTCATTCACGACCACCTTTGCGCCGCGCACGGCCAGGGCCAGCGCATGCTGGCGGCCGAGGCCGCCGCCCGCGCCGGTCACGATCGCCACGCGGTCCTTGAAATCGAGTGCCATCTTGCCTTGCTCCAGGTTGTTTTGGATCGCCGCGGACTCTACGCCGCTGCACGCCCTGCGCCTGTGCCCCAGGGGACAGCTACGCCGCGACTGTCACGCCCGCCCTCGCAGGCCCGCGTAGGACGGCGCCACCGCGCCGCCGTGGCGCACCCCACTCAAGGCGAGGCCAGCGTCGGGGAGATCGCGTGCCGCGACAGGCCCAGGCGTCGCGGGGCGATGTACTGCTGCCGGTAGATCTCAAAAGGCATGGTATCGCTCGCCTCGATCTGCCGTTGGTCTTGCCAGGACTTCTCGCCCAGGACCTCGAAGTGAGCCTGAGAAGCGTCGTCCCAAGGCAGGGACAACAGGTGCGCGCGGTTGCGGCGCGAGCAGTCCATGCCGAAGGCGAGGAAGGACTGCCCGTACTCGCGCGCCATCGCGTCCAGCACGCGTGCCGACGGCAGGCGCTGCGGCTCGGACAGCAGCCCGCGTGCCGCCTCCACGGCGCTTGCGTGCGCGCCTCCACCCCAGGCGGCATCGAGTGCATCCGCCACGGGCCTGAAGGCCTCCATCAGCTCTTGGCCCCACTGCGCCAGTGCCACCCATCCCTGACCTCGCTCGAGCTGCAGTCCGGGCTGGCGACCGAAGGCCGCGGTCTTGTGCTGGTTGCGCCCGATCTGCGCGATCTCCTGGGGTGTGTCCGGCGGGCTGTCCGCGAGCAGGCAGTGCAGCAAAAACACGTCCAACAGACGCATCGCCTGCGCGTTGATGCCCACGGGTTCGAAGGGGTCGAGATCGAGCAGGCGCACTTCCACATACTCCACCCCGCGTTCGCGCAGCGCATGCAGCGGCCGCTCGCCGGGGAAGATATTGCGCTTGGGGCGGATGGTGCCGTAGAACTCGTTCTCGATCTGCAGCAAGGTGGTCGCCAGCTGCTGGTAGCGCCCCTGGGCATCCCGCACGCCGATCGCCTCGTAGGCTGCATAGGGTTGGGTCAGCGCCTCATGCAACGAGGCGGCATAGCCGTCCAGGTCGTTGTAGCTCACTGCCAGGCGGGCCTGGGCCTCGCTCTGGTAGCCCAGGCGCCCCATGCGCAGCGACGTGGCGTGCGGCATGTACAGAGTCCCTTCGGACAGCGTCTTGAGTTCGTGCTGGCGTCCTTCGACAAAGCACGCGTTGAGCGCAGGCGAGGCTCCAAAGAGATACAGCAGCAGGAAGGCGTGACGGCGGAAATTGCGTATGAGGCTGAAGTAGCCCGCGCTGTCCACTCCCGGCATCGACCAGTTGTAGTGGATGCCGGAGATGGTCTGCATGCGCCGTCCGTAGCGGTGCGCCAGGCCCATGCGATAGACGCTCTTGGCTTGGCCCACATTGGAGCTGCCGTAGCGCCCGATCGGGATCTGGTCCTCGGGCGGGAGTTGGCACGGCATGCTGGAGGCCCACAGCACCTCCTGGCCCATCGTGCGCAGCGTGAACTGATGGATACGCGCGAGTTCGTCCTCGCAGGCCTGCGGCGTGTCGTGCACGCCGGTGATCAGCTCCAGCTGCGCCTCGCTGTAGTCGGTGGTGATGTGGGGGTGCGTCAGGGCCGACCCCAGGGCGGCAGGATGCGGGGTATCCGCGAGCCGGCCACCGGCATCGGTGCGCAGGCTCTCTTTCTCGATACCTCGCCGGATTCCCAGCAGGCTCTGGCGGTCCACCGACTGGAGGACCGGTAGCGGAATTCTCATTCTTGCGTCCCAAGGCGGCGCGCCCGGTGAACCGGCGAACTTAACACCTTTGCCGGATTCTTGCCCAGACGCCAGCGGCGCCCTCCCGGGCCCGCTGCGCGCCTGGGACTTCAGTTGCGGTCCATGCGCTGCGTGCGGGTGCGCGGGGTCTCCGTCGTGCTGCCCGAGCCCATACCGCTGGCCCCTGTGCCGGATCCCATGCTGCCGCTGGCACCGCTGGCACTAGGATCGCTGCCCGCGCTGCCGGCGCCGCTCGTGCCCGTGCCCGTGCCCGTACCACTGCCCGCAGCGCCCGGCGTGGTCCCCGCATCGCTGCCCGAGCCCGCGCCAGTGCCGCTGGCGCCTGTCGATCCGGAGGCACCGGAGGTGCCGGTGCTGCTGCTCCCGGTGCTGGAGCCGCCCGTGCTGGAGCTCCCCGTGCTGCTACCGGCGCCCATGGTGCCAGCACCCGCGCCAGAGGGTGATTGCTCGGTGCTCGAGCCCGCACCGGCGGCACTGCCAGCAGGCGATGTGGTACTGCCCTGGGCCCATACCACGCCACAGGTCACGGTCAGACCGGCGAGCAGGCTACGCAAAAGTGTGGATGCAGTCATATGGGGAACTCCTTGAAGAAGCTGGAACGATGGAAGACGCCGGCATCGATGCCAGCTGCAACCAGCCTAGTGAGCCGCAAGCAGGGACCCGTCAGTGGGGGTCAGCAACCGCTGTCGGACAGCGCCATCCGGTCGCGCGCGCCACGACAGCGGTCGGGCCGTCGGATCCGGCAGGCCGAACACTTGCGCGGGCGTGCGCGTCTCGGGCAGCACATAGATCACCGCGCCGGTGCGTGCGCGAGGCGCGAGGACGGTCTCGTAGAAGGCCTTGGGCAGGTTGATGCAGCCGTAGGAGATGCGGTTGTCCTGCGGCGTCGGTGTCGCCAGGCGCTCCAGCCGCCGCTCGGACTTCACACGGGCCCGCACGCGGTGCATGGAGACAGCCGACGCGTAGTCGACCCAGACGATGTCCTCACCCTGCGCATTCACGCCCGGCTCGGCGACAAAACGGCCGGCCGGCGTGGTGCGCTCCTCCGGCCGGATCTGCGACAGGGGTTTGTCGCCGACACCGGGCGCGCTGTGGTCGCCGCGGGCGCTGCCAAGCAGCACCGGCGCATCGCCCACCAGACGACCGCCCGCATCCAGCACGAACACCCGGGCCTCTTGCTTGTCCACGATCACGACCGACCGACCGCCATGATCGTCCCTGGCAAACACCCACTGCGCCACTTCGCGCACGGCAGGTGAGGGCAGACGCGCGCCGAAGTCCACGACGGCGATCGCCGGGGAGGGACACACCACCAACCCCACTGCGAGCAGGAGGACGCGGTGCATCGCGGCGAGCTGCGACGTGGTCCGCAGCGGGAAGGTAGCCATGGCAAGCGCGGGCGGGCGCGACCCCGATCCGGTCAGTGTGAGAGCCCCAGCTTCACGGACGCCGACAGCGCACCCGAGTGGGCCCGTACCGCGATGCTGTGTAGGAGCGGCGGCGCTCGCCCGAGGGCGCTAGTGGTAGGAGCCCCGAAAGCAATGCAAGGCCTCATGCCCCAGGTTGTGGATGGAAGCCATGCGGGGCGTGAAGATCACGCACTCTTTGCCCTCCCAAAAGGAGCAGGCTTGCACCGAGAAGCCGAAGGGCTTGCCACCCCGCTTCTTGTTTTCGGCGCTGCAGGCGGCATTGATGTCCTTGACGACCACCCACTTCAAGCGGACCGTCATCGTCTCGTTCTTGGTGACGTCGAATTTCGAATCCGGGTCCTGCCAGTTCCAAGCCCATACCGAATTCGCCGCAAGCAGAAAGCCTGCCAACAATGCTTTTTTCATTTTCACCACCGCATCATCCAGAATCCGTCCAGTGAGCAGAACAGCTCGAAGCCAAGCATTGAAAACGATCAACGAGCCCCCTTCGAAACGGACCCCATTGAAATACCGTTTAACGATTGGCTATTTCAAAAGCGATGGTCATTTTAATGAGGACACCAGCCGCCAGAGGGAGGTCACCTCCCGCGCGCGTGCGCTGGCCAGCGGGTCGGCCGGATCGGCCGCTTTGGGGTGACGCGGGGCGATGTCCAGGCGCTCACGGACCGCAAGGTGGCCGGCCTCGATCCACGACAGCAATTGGGCGCGGGTGCGCAAGCCCAGGTGCTCGGCCAGGTCAGACAGAACGAGCCACCCTTCCCCGCCAGGCGCCAGGTGCGCCGCCAGGCCCGCCAGGAAGCCGCGCAGCATCTGGCTGTCGGGGTCATAGACGGCGCGCTCGAGCGCGGAGGTGCCACGCGCCGGCACCCAGGGAGGGTTGCACACCACGAGCGGCGCCTGCCCCTCGGGAAAGAGATCGACCGCCTGCAGCTGCACGCGATCCTGTACACCCAGGCGAGTCAGGTTGTCACGGGCGCAGTCCAGGGCGCGTTCATTCGTATCGGTCGCGACCACCCGGGCGACGCCGCGCCGTGCCAATACGGCGGCGATCACGCCCGTGCCGGTTCCGATGTCGAAGGCCAGCGTGCGGTCCGCCGGCAGCGGCGCCTGCGCCACGAGGTCCAGGTACTCGCCACGCACGGGGGAGAAAACACCGTAGTGCGGATGAATGCGGTGGCCCAGACCCTGCCCTAGGGCGGGCACTTCCACGCCCTTCTTGCGCCATTCGTGCGCACCGACAAGCCCCGTGAGCTCGCGCAGCGCCACGACCGACTGCTCGCCCTGAGGGATACCCCAGGCTTCGGTGCAGGCCGCGCGCAGGTCGGGCGCGCGACGCAGCGCAATGCCGTAGTCGCCTTGCAGCTCCACGAGCAGCATGCCCAGCACGCGGGCGCGATGACCTTGCGCCTGGCGGTGGCGGTGAAAAAGATCGGCGGGAGCCACTGGCTCGCAAGGGGCCTTGCGCGGTCGACGGTCGATCCGTCGCCCCAGGGCCTGTAGCAGCTGGCGCGCGTTGTGGAAATCGCCGCGCCAAAGCAAGGCCGTGCCTTCGCAGACCAGGCGGTAGGCCGCGTCGGCTGGCATGCGGTCGTCGGCTACCTGCACCCGAGACGGGGCTGGCCAACCCGCCTCACTGCGCCAGCGGGCGCTGCGGGGCTCGCCCGCTTCCTGCCAGTCGATGCGCATGGTGTCCGCGGCAGCGGTCATGGAGTGGGTACTGGGGAGTATCGAATCAAGGACCGTCGATTATCGGGGCCGGGTCGCCGTGTCCGCGGTGCCTCTGCAAAAGCGGGCATGATGGAGCTCGTGAAGTTTCTCGTCAGCCTGCTGCTTGCGGCGGCGGCCACCCTGGCCCAGGCCGCCCCCTTCGAAGACACGATGGCCCAGCGCACGCTGGCCTGCACCGCCTGCCACGGCGCCCAGGGGCGCGCCGGCCCCGATGGCTACTACCCGCGCATCGCGGGCAAGCCCGCGGGTTATCTGTATCACCAGCTGCTGCACTTTCGCGACGGGCGCCGCCACTACGGGCTCATGACGCGCCTGCTCGATCCGCTCTCCGACCCCTACCTGATGGAGATCGCACAGCACTTCGCCAGCCTGGACCTGCCCTACCCGCCGCCCGCGGCGGCCCAGGCACCGCCGCCTGAGCTCGATCGAGGGCGCATGCTGGCCCTGCAGGGCGACCCTTCGCGCCAGCTGCCTTCCTGCGCGCATTGCCACGGCACGCACCTCACGGGGGTGCTGCCCAATACCCCGGGCCTGCTGGGGCTGTCGCGGGATTACCTCAACGCGCAACTGGGCGCCTGGCGCAGCGGCCAGCGCCGAGCCCATGCGCCCGATTGCATGGCGCAGATCGCGCGCGCGCTCACACCCGAGGACCTCAATGCCATCACCGCCTGGCTGGCGTCGCAGCCCCTGCCGGCCAACCCCAAGGCGGTCGCTCGTCTGCCCTCACCCCCGACCCTGGCCTGCGGCAGCGTGAACCTGCCTGGCCTGACGGTCGTGCCCGGCCCGAGGGCCACGCGATGAGACCGTTTGCACGACGCCTGCTGATCGCACTCGCGGCCGGCGCGACGCTGGCCGTGGTGGCGCTCGTAGCGGGATACGTTCGCAGCGAAGCGCCTGGCCATAACGACGCACCCACTGTCGCTACGGCCTCCCAGCCAGAGTCTGCGCAGGTGGCGCGTGGCGAGTACCTCACGCGCGCGGGCAACTGCATGGCCTGCCACACCGACCGCGGCGGCGCGCCCTGGGCGGGCGGACGGGCG
>JBEAZV010000046.1:0-7093 GCA_041159245.1 Pseudomonadota bacterium | reverse complement strand
CACCGCTGTCGTTAAGGTTCTGTGCGTGCGCATGGCCCTGCGAGCCATAACCAATGATGGCCACCGTCTTGCCCTTGATCAGGCTCAGATCACAGTCTTTGTCGTAGAAAACTTTCATGGGATTCTTTTCTCTTTGAGGGGGTTGGTTAAATGGGTCAGGCAGCCGACGCCTATGCGGCGCCTGTCATCAGGGAGTGCGCCGCTTGGACAACGGCTGCAGGCGGAATGCGAGCCACGTTTTCCAGGGAGGTGGCATAGCCCACCGGAATACGCGGCGCACCCAGGCGGGCCACCTTGCAAGCAGTGGCCTGGGCCGCCGCAGCCGCCACTTCGGCACCGAAGCCCGCCGCTTGCACGGCATCGTGCACAACAAGCAGCCGGCCAGTGCGCGCGCAGTCCTGGAGCACCGCCTCGCGGTCCCAGGGCCAAAGCGATCCCAGGTCAATCAGGCTGGCATCGACGCCCTGGGCGGCGAGCGGCTCGAGGGCCTGCGACGCGTTGTGTACCGCGGCCGACCAGCTCACGATCGTGAGGTCGCGGCCCCGGCGCGCAATGCGCGCGCGGCCCGGCACGTAGGGCGCAGCAGCATCGTCCACCTCGCCCTCTAGCGTCCACAGCTCCTTGTTCTCCATGTACACCACCGGGTCCTCGGCCTGCAGGGCCCAGGCCAGCATGGAATAGTTGTCCTGCGGGGTCGAGGGACACAGCACCACCAAGCCGGGCAGGTGCGCGAACCACGACTCCAGGCTCTGCGAGTGCTGGGCCGCCGAGTTTTGCCACATGCCGATCGGCAGGCGCATCACCAGCGGCACTCGGCCTTGACCACCAAACATGTAGCGGTTCTTGGCGGCCTGGTTGACGATCTCGTCCATCGCGCACAGCGCAAAGTCCACCACCCGCATCTCGACGACCGGACGCAGGCCCACCAGCGCCATGCCCACGCCGGCGCCCACGATAGTGGCCTCGGAGATGGGCGCATCGATCACGCGCTGCTCGCCGAACTGCTGCTGAAGGCCCTTGTACTGGCCGAAGATGCCGCCGCGGCCGATGTCCTCGCCCAGAGCGACGACCTTCGGGTCACGGGACATCGCGTCGCCCAGCGCGCGCACGGCGGCCTGGGCATAGGTCATACGGGTCAGTGCCATGTGCCCGCCCCCGTGGTCTGGATGTCGGTGTAGGCCTGCCCCACGTCGGGCACCGGCGAGGCGTTGGCGAAGGCGACGGCGGCCTCGGTCTCGGCCTGCACCTGGGCATCGATCGCCTCGAGCTGCGCGGCGTTCACGCCCTGTGCGATGAACTGCTCACGCGCGCGGCGCAGCGGGTCGGCCTCCTGCGCGGCGCGCAGGTCGGCGGGGTCGCGGTAGCCCTGCGTATCCACAGACACGTGCCCGCGCACGCGCCAGGTGCGCGCATGCAGCAGGCGCGGACCCTGACCTGCGCGCACGGTAGCGACCAGACGGCCTGCAGCCTCGTGGACTGCCACCACGTCGTTGCCGTCCACCGACTCGCCCGTCACACCCAGCGACTCGGCACGCGCTAGAACACCTGGCCCGGCGGTCAGCTTGCCCGTGCTGGTAGTGGCCGAGAAACGGTTGTCCTCGCAGATGAACAACACCGGAAGTTGGAACACCGAGGCCCAGTTCATGGCCTCCAGAAAGGGGCCTCGGTTGATCGCACCGTCGCCAAAGAAACAGGCCACCACGTAGGGAAGGCCCTGCAGCTTCAGTGCATGCGCCGCGCCACAGGCGATCGGTAGACCTGCGGTCACGACGCCGTTGGCGCCGAGCATGCCGACAGAGAAATCGGCGATATGCATCGAACCACCCTTGCCGCCGTTGTTCCCGTCGGCCCGGCCAAAGAGTTCGGCCATCATGCGGCGCATATCACCGCCCTTGGCCAAGGTGTGGCCGTGGCCGCGATGGGTGCTGGTCAGATAGTCCTGGCGCACCAGGTGCGCACATACGCCCGCCGCCACGGCCTCCTGCCCGATAGACAGGTGCAAGGGGCCGCGTACCTTGGCGCTGTCACTGAGCGTGGCACCCAGCACCTGGACACCGCCCTGGCTGGCCACTTCGGCCGCGAGTTCGAAGGCGCGAATCCGCGCCATCGTTCGATAGAGATCGAGCATAGGAAGGGTCACAGGGCCACCGTCGAGATCCACGGCACCGCAGCAATGATCAGGACACCGACTAACAGCGCCACGAGGTAGGGCCAGATCGCGCCGATCACCTCGTCGGGCTTGGTGCCGCCAATACGACAAGCGATGTAAAAGCCCACGCCGATCGGCGGCATCATCAGGCCGATGTTCATCGCACAGACAATCACCATCGAATAGTGGATGTCGTGAATGCCCAGTTTGCGGGCGATCGGGAACATGATGGGGGCGAGCAGCAGCACCGCTGGCAGGCCCTCGAGCAGGCAACCCAGGACCAGGAAGACCACGATGGTCAGGGCCATGAACCCCATCCAGCCACCGGGCAGCGTCGTCATGAACTGCGACAGCTGCTGCACCACCCCGCTTTGCGTGATGGACCAGGCCATGGCCGAGGCCGCGCCGAGCACCAGCAGCACCGCGCCGGAGAGCGCCGCGGTTTCGACCAGCATGCCGTAGAACTTGCGCAGGCCGATGCCGCCATACAGCACCTGGCCCACGAACAGCGCGTAGACCACTGCCACGGTGGACACCTCGGTGGCGGTGGCCACGCCCTCACCCACCGCGCTGCGAATCAGAAACGGCAGCACCAGCGCCGGGGCCGCGACCAGGATGTAGCGACCAACTTCACGCATCGGCGCGCGGCGTGCACCGCTCATGTCTTCATGGCGGGCCTTCCAGCGGGCCAGCACCACCAGCGCCGCGAGCAGCACCATGGCGATCACGAAGCCCGCCTGGAACAGGCCGGCGATCGATACGCTGGCGACCGCGCCCAGCACGATCAGCACGATGCTCGGAGGCACGGTGTCGGCCATCGCAGCACCAGTGGCCAACAGGGCCACCATCTCGCGGGGCTTGTGTCCGCGACGCTTCATCTCGGGGAACAGGGCGGGCGCAACGGTCGCCATGTCGGAAACCTTGGAACCAGAAATACCCGAGACGATGAACAGCGACCCGAGCAACACATAGGACATTCCGGCCTTGATATGCCCCAGCAGCGAGGCCAGGAAGTCCACGATGGCCTTGCCCATGCCGGTGGCGTCCAGCACGCACCCGAGCAACACGAAGATCGGCACCGACACCAGCACCAGGCTGGACATGCCCTCGTCCATGCGACCGATCACCACGGTGATCGGGACTTGAGTGGAGAAGGCCAGGTAGCAGACCGCGCCGATGCCAAAGCAGAAGGCGATCGGCACACCTGCGGCCAAGGCGACGACGACGAAGCCAACCAGAAAGATCCCGATATTGGCCGTGCCTAGCTTCACCAGCTGGGGCGAGAGCATCCAGCAGGCCCCGGCGATGGCGGCCACCAGCAGCACGGACAGCGCAAGGTCGGCTTTGCGCACGGTGCGCAGTGCGTAATAGACAAGCATGCCCAGCATGGCCAGGAAGCCAAAGCCGATCGAGCCGACTCGGAAGGCGTTGGGCATATTCAGCGCGGGTGTGCGGATGAACCACTCGTCCTGCATGTACTCATAAGCCGGCTTGAGCAGCGCCATGAGCAAGGCGGCGATCGCCACGAGGGCGAAGGCGTGGACGAACTCGCGGGGGCGTGGCGGCAGCATGTCCACGAAGAGGTTCAAGCGCAGATGCTCGTTACGGTGCAGCGCGATCGCCGCGCCCAGCATCGTGAGCCACACGAACGAGATCGACACCACTTCGTCGGACCAGACGATGGGCTTGCCAAAGACGTAGCGCGAGATGACGCCCGCCAACAGCAGAACCGTCACATTGAGCATCAGGACCGCGGAGACCACCTCCAGCGGCCACATCCAGGGCGGGCTGGCGGGACGCGCGGCGTCAGGCCCGGCGCCTTCCAGGACCTCGCCCGGGAACGACCCGTCCGCGGGCGACGGCGCCACGGCGGGCGCCGCCCCCTCAGGGGACTGCTTCATTGTTCTACTCCCTCAGGAAAACGCTTCAACCGAGCTTGCCGGTGTAGCGCTCCATGGCGGCCCAGGCTTCGTCGCCGAACTTGCCTTTCCACTCGGCGAAGAAACCAGCAGTGCGCAGCTTCTCGCGGAAGGGGGCGGTGTTGGGGCTGTTGAAGATCATGCCGCGAGCGGTGAGGTCCTTTTGCAGACCGCCGTTGAGGGCCGCCACGTCGGCACGCTCGGCCATCGCCGCTGCATTCAGATGCTTGGCCGCGATATCGCGCACGTTGGCCGGCAGGCGGTCCCAGGCGCGGCGGTTGATCAGGGTCCAGAAGCCATCCCACATGTGGTTGGTGATCGAGCAGTACTTCTGGACTTCGTACAGCTTGAAGTTGGAGATCACGGCAAACGGGTTCTCCTGGCCGTCCACCACCTTGGTCTGCAGCGCGGTGTACATCTCGGAGGCGTTGATCGAGGCCGGAGCGGAGTCGAAGGCCTTGAACATGGAGGTCCACATAGGCGAGACAGGCACGCGGATTTTGAAGCCCTTGAGGTCGTCCGCGGTGTTGATTGGCTTGGTGGAGGTGGTGATCTGACGGAAGCCGTTGTCCCAGATCTTGTCCAGGGCGACCAGGCCGGCCTTGCCGATCTGCTCGCGGATGTACTTGCCCACGTCGCCGTCCATGGCGCGCCAGACGGTGTCGTAGTTGGGGAAGGCAAAGCCCAGACCGTTCAGGGCCGCAGGCGGCACCAAAGTGGCCAGGATCAGGCCGGAGAGGTTGAACATCTCGACGCCGCCCGAGCGCAGTTGGCTCAGGGTGTCGGTGTCGGAGCCGAGCTGGTTGCTCGGAAACAACTGGATGTCCAGGCGGCCATTGGTCTCCTTGCGGATCGCCTCGACGGCTTCCTTGGCGCGCACGTTCATGGGGTGCACGGGCGGCTGGTTGTTCGCGTATTTGAAGGTGAACTCGGCGGTCTGGCCGTACGCCAGCTTCAGCGGTGCTGCCACGGAGGCAGCAGCAGCGCCGGTGGCCTTGATCAGGGTGCGACGGGAAAAGGTCATGGTCAGTCTCCTGGTTGTCGTCAGAGGGAGGGAAAAAATCGTGCGTGCGGCGCTCAGGCCGTGGCCGGCGTGGCGGCGGGAATATCGAATAGCTTGCGGTTGAACAATCCGCTGGCCAGGTAGCCGCCATCCACACCCAGCGTCTGGCCGGTAATGAAGGCCGACTGTGCGGAGGCGAAGAACATCACCGCGCTGGACACCTCCTCGGGCGAGCACAGGCGGCCCATGGGAATCACGTCGGTGAAGGTAGTGGGGCGAGAGCTGCCATTGAGGCTGCGCAGCATGGGCGTGTCGACGAAGCCGGGGGCGATGGCGTTGACGGTCACGCCCAATTCAGCCGATTCAATGGCGAACTGGCCGGTCATGGCAATCAAGGCGGCCTTGCTGGTGCCGTAGGCCAGGCGGCCGGTGCCGGCGCGCACGCCGCTGATGGACGACACGTTCACGACACGGCCCCAGCCCTTGGCCTTCATGCCAGGCAGGACGCCCTGCGTGAGCACCATGGGCGCGGTGAGGTTCACGGCCAGCGTGGTGTTCCAGAGGGACAAGGTGACATCGGCCGCGGGCACGGTGGCCACGATCCCGGCGTTGTTCACCAGGATGTCGATCGTGCCGACCTGCGCGAGCGCCTGCTGCAGCATGACGTGGGTGGCCTGGGCGTCCGACAGGTCGACCACGAAGGCGTGGGCGTGTGCCCCCGCGGCCTGCAGCGACTCCACCGCCTCGGCGGCGGCCTGTGCATTGCGATCGACGATGCACACAGTGGCTCCGCGCGAGGCCAGGTCCTGGGCGATCTGCAGGCCGATGCCGCTGGCGCCACCCGTCACCATCGCGGTGCGGCCGGCGTGTTCAGGGGTGGGGCTGACGGGGGGCAAAACAGCGAATCCAGTGAAACTTCTCAATCGGGCCTGCGATTTCCCCAGCGTGCGTCCCTTCCCTTGGGGATGCCCCGCATGGGCGCAATCAGAGGGGCATTATGCGTGGCCGCATGATGCGGGTTTCCCCTGAGGTCCGATGCCCTATGCCCGACGTCCCGGGCACGCCGCCCCCACAGGCTCGCTTCAGGCTCGCCCCACGCTCGCTCAAGTGCCCGAAAAATCCCGACGCAACGTGGGCAGGCCCACACCGGCGGCCTCAAAACCGCCATCGACCGCCAGCACCTGGCCCGTGATGTAGCTGGCCTCGGGCAAACACAGAAAGCCGATGGCTGCGGCGATCTCCTCCTCGGTGCCGTAGCGCGCGAGGGGGATGGTGTCGTGATAGTCCGCACGGATGGCAGGCGTGTGCACCTGCTTGGCCATGGCCGTTTCCACCGGACCGGGCGCGATCGCATTGCAGCGGATGCCGAACAGGGCCAGTTCGACCGCTTGCTGCCGGGTCAGGTGAATGAGGGCCGCCTTGCTGGTGCCGTAGGCCACCCGCATGGTGCTGGCCCGCAGACCCGAAATGGACGCGATGTTCACGATGCTGCCGCCACCTTGGCGTCGCATGACGGGCACGCAGGCCTGGCTACACAGGAACGCGCCGTCGAGGTTGGTCGCCATGACGTGGCGCCACTCCTCGAAGGTGGTGGACACCAGGTGCTTGAAGACGGCGGTGCCCGCGTTGTTCACAAGGGCGTCGATGCGGCCCCAGGCGGCCTCGACACCGTCCACCAGGGCCTGCACTTGCGCCGGCTCGGATACGTCGCACACCGGCGCGTTGATGCGGCCGGGAGATTCCTGTTGGAGCTGGGCGTGGGCCGCAGCCAGGGCCGGACCGTCCTTGTCGGTGACGGCCACGCGCCAGCCGCGAGCGAGAAACCACCGCGCGGTCGCCAGGCCAATGCCACGAGCAGCGCCCGTGACAATGGCGACCGGCGCCGCAGTGCCCCCAGCCATCTCAGTTGCGGGTCTGGTCGACCAGCTTGTTCTTGGCGATCCAGGGCATCATGGCCCGCAGCTGCGCGCCCACCACCTCGATGCTGTGTTCGGCCATGTTGCGACGGCGCGCCGTCATGCT
>JBEAZV010000045.1:0-8048 GCA_041159245.1 Pseudomonadota bacterium | reverse complement strand
CGTAGGCCTTGAGCACCTTGTTTCGAACCTGCAAGGTGGCTTCAAAAGCCAGAGAAGACTTCTGCATGCCCAGGACCACATCGGTCAGGGGGACGTTTTCACCGCGCTCGTAGGCGGTCTGCAATTGGCGACTGGCCACCTGGGCGTCATTGACCTGCGAGATCGCGCCCTTGACCAAGTCCGTGAAAGCGGCCTTGCCGGCGCCTTGCGTGCCCTGAGGGCCTTGTAGGCCCGATGTCAGCGGCGCGACGGGCGACTGAATGTCGCCGCCGGCCTGGGCCTGCATGGCGCGCATCGTTTGCAGCATCGACTGGATGTTGGCGACCGAGGTGGCACGTTCGATCATGCCGCGCTCCCTTGCAGATCAACGGGCAGGCTCAGACCCTGGGCGCGCAATTGGGCCAGCTTGTAGCGCAGGGTGCGCGGGCTGATACCCAGACGCTGCGCCGCCTCGTTGCGGCTGGAGGTGGCAGCCAGGGTGGCCAGGATGATCTTGTGCTCGTTGTGCCGCACGGCGCTGTGCAGGTCGGCGGGTAGCTCGGGCGCAGCCGGTGCAGCGGCACTATCCACCGCGATGGGGCTGTCAATGGCCGGAGCGGGCATCGGGGCCATGACACTCGGGTGTGATGGCGGGGACAGGGGCTGTGCGGGCTGGATCGTGGGCGGTGTGGACTGAGGCGACGCGGTCATCGCTGGACCGTCATCGAGCCAGTCGTCAAACATCAATTGGGTTGGGCCGATGACGCCGTCAGGGCTGATCACCACGGCGCGGCGCATCACGTTCTCGAGCTCACGCACATTGCCGGGCCAGGCGTACTGCATCAACAGCGACTGGGCCTCGGGCGTGAATTGCCACTGCGCGCCCGGGCAACGGTGCTGCGAGACGAACTGCATGGCCAGGGGGAGGATGTCGCCCGGGCGCTCGGCCAGGGGCAGCAGGCGCAGTCGGAAGGTGGCGATCCGGTAGTAGAGGTCTTCGCGAAACTCGCGCGCGGCGATGGCCTGGCGCAGGTCGCGGTTGGTGGCGGCGACCAGGCGCACATTGATCGCCAAAGGGGTCTCAGAGCCCAGACGGGTGACTTGGCGCTCTTGCAGCACGCGCAGCAGCTTGGCCTGCAGATGAAAAGGCATCTCCCCGATTTCGTCCAGGAACAGGGTGCCGCCTTCGGCCTGTTCAAACAGGCCCTTGTGCGCGCGCAAGGCGCCGGTGAAGGCGCCCTTCTCGTGACCAAAGAGTTGGCTCTCAATCAGTTGTTCGGGCAGCACGGCGCAATTGATCGCGACGAAAGGGCCGCTGCGTCGGGCCGAGGATTCATGAAGCACACGGGCCATCACCTCTTTGCCGGCGCCGGTGGGGCCGACCAGCAAGGTGGTGACATCGGCGGCCGCCACACGCTGGGCCAGGGCCAGCAGATGCAGGCTCGCGGGATCCACGAAAACGGCACGGCGTGGCACCGCGACCCGGGCAGGCGCGCTGGCCGGCGGGGTGATGACACCCGGCGAGTCGGCGTAGGTGGCGGTGTTCAACGAAGGTCTCCCAATGACATGTGTGCGTCATCCCCAGCGCAACCCTCGTGCCAGGCGGAAAACCAATTTTTTTGGATTACTTATTTGATTCCAGAGAAACGTTTAGAACGCATCCTGGTACGCAGGCCTGTCGGAAACTCGTTGGGACTTGCCGGGCTTCCGACAGATCCCGCAGGCCTGGGGGCTGGTCTTGTTTTTGCAGTAAGGGGTGTATGAACTCCACGGTGTCAAAAACCCACCACGCCCTGCCCCAGGGTTCGCAAAGCCTGTGCCCGGCCTGGTCCAGCGTCGTCGCGCTGGTGATGATCGGCCTGGTGTCCGCCTTGCCCGATGCGGCGGCAGCCCAAGCCCCAACAGCAACCGCCGCTGCGGCCCGCAGCGTGACTTGGCCGGCCGCGGCAACCCCCGAACTCGCCCTCACGCAGGCGGTCACGCAATGGTTAGGGGCCCAGCAACGGGTCGACCCGGCGAGCATTCGCCTGGCGCCCTTGGATCCGCGCCTGCAGATCCGCCCGTGTACGGCGGGCCTGCAACTGGATCATCCCTTTGCCAGTCAGGAGACCGTGCGCGTGCGCTGCGAGTCACCGACCTGGCAGTTGTTCGTGCGCACGCTGCCGCCCGTCGGCGTCAACCCGCCTCAGGCCGCCGCGCGGCCCGCTGCTGCGAGCGCGGTCGCCGAAGACAAGAGCGCCGCCTTGCGCAAGGTGGTAGTGACCAGCGGGCTGCTGCAACGCGGCACGCGTTTGAGCGCGGACCAGGTCTCTCTGGTCGATCTGCCGGCTCAAGGCCTCCCTGCAAATGTGCTGGACCGCGTCGATGACGTGCTGAATGCCGAAGTGCTGCGCGACATCCCCGCCGGTACGCCGCTGCGCACCCAAGACATCCGTCCGGCCTTGATGGTCAGACGCGGGCAACTGGTGATGGTGTCTGCAGGTAGCGAGCGCGGCTTTCGTGTCGTCGCGCGCCTGGAGGCGCTGCAAGACGGCCGCATGGGTGAACAGATCAAATTGAAGAACCGCGAGTCCGGTCGCCAGATCAGTGGCGTCATCACCGGCATGAACACGGCCGACGCGCTGTAGTCCAAACAGCGGCAAGTTCATGGCGCAGCGGCAAGAACTTGCCGCTCGTATCGCGCCCTCCCCCGTACACCGCGCCGCGCGCACGCTGTGCAGACCGTCGGAACACCGACCCCCCAGCTTGGCATGTCTTTTGCGGTGGCTGAGTGTCATGACGGAAAAACGTACGCCCCCTGCTTGCATCGACTGGCTGTCGATGCGGGTCGGGTCACGCGAGGAGTTGCTATGGATTTGTTGAACAGGATCTTCGGCGTGCACGAGCCTGCCCTGCAGGCCCGAGCGCGCCGTCTGGAAGTGCTGGCCCAGAACATTGCCAACGCCGACACGCCCAACTACAAGGCGCGCGACCTGGATTTCAAGGCCGCGCTCAGCCAAGCCAGCGCGAGCGACACCGCCATGCGGACCACGCAGACGGCGCACTTCACCGTGGGGCAAGAGCTTCCGCCCGACGACATGCGCTTTCGCGTGCCCTTCAACACCTCCTTTGACGGCAACACCGTCGAGATGAGTGTCGAGCAGGCCCAGTACGGTAAGGCCGCCGCCGATTACCAGGCGACCCTGAACTTTCTCGAGAACCGTGTCAGTGGCCTGCGCAAGGCCTTGCGAGGAGATTGACCATGTCACTGCACAACATCTTTGGCGTCGCCGGCACTGCGCTCAATGCGCAGATGACCCGGATGAACGCGACCGCCTCCAACCTGGCCAACGCCGGTTCGGTGTCGGGCACCGAAGAAGGCGCGTACCGCGGCAAGCGCACGGTCTTCAAGGCGCTGGTCGATGAGGCCATGACGCATGCGGGCGCACCTTATGTGGGTGGCGTCAAGGTGGCCCAGGTCGTGGACGACAAGGCACCGCCGCGCCGTATCGCCGACCCGACCAACCCGCTGGCCGACGCCAACGGCTATGTCTATCAGTCCAACGTGAGCGAAGTCACCGAGATGGTCGAGATGATGGCCGCGGGCCGCTCCTACCAAAACAACGTGGAAGTGATCAACACGGCGCGTCAACTGATGATGCGCACGCTGGACATCACCCGCTCCTAAAGCCCGGACCCGGAACGACCATGGCGATCACCACTCCCGGCGCTGTCAGCGCCAAGCTCTCCTCCACTGCGACGGCCCCGGCCAAGCCCAACACGACCCCGTCTGCGGACAAGGCCAACAAGGGCGAGATGGACCAAACGGCCTTCCTCAAGCTGTTCACCACCCAGCTGCAAAACCAAAACCCGCTCGAGCCGGTGAAGAACGAGGCCTTTGTGGCCCAACTGGCGCAGTTCTCGCAGCTGGAGGCCACCACCAAGATGGCCGATTCGCTGTCCACCATGGCCGCCGCCATGAAATCCGACAAGCTGATGACGGGCGCGTCCCTGATTGGCAAGAAGGTGGCCTCGCCCACCGGAACCGCCGAACTGGTCGATGGCGCCAATGTGCGCGGCACCCTGGCGCTGGATAAAGGCGCCAACGCGGTCAACCTGGACGTGTTCGACGTCAACGGCTCCAAGGTCTTCTCCCAGGCGCTAGGTCGCCAGGCCCCGGGCGACGTCGACGTCGTTTGGTCCGGCTACAACAGCAAGGGCGAGCGCATGCCCCCCGGCCGCTACAACGTGGTGGCCACGGTCGATGCCTTCGGCACGGTCACGAAGGTGCCGATCAGCACCCCCTCGGCCGTCCGCAGCGTCTCCTTCGACTCCGCCAACAACGAACTGATGCTGGAGCTGACCGATGGTTCGTCCGTCGGCCTGTCCAAAGTCCAGCGCATCGACAACTGACCGCCCTCTCCCGCACCTCTTACGCAGGAACCTGAACCATGTCTTTCTATACCTCGCTGACTGGCTTGAACGCGGCCACCACCCAGCTGTCTGTGACCAGTAACAACATCGCCAACGTGAGCACGACGGGCTTCAAGCGCTCGCGCGCAGACTTCGGCGACATTTTTGCGACGTCGCCGCTGCAAAAGGCCTCGTCCGTGATCGGCCAGGGTGTGTCGCTCAAGCGGGTGTCGCAGGAATTTAGCCAGGGCAACATTCAGTTCTCGGCCAACTCGCTGGACATCGCCATCACCGGTGACGGCTTCTTCCCCCTGAAGTCGGCCGACAGCCTGCAGGACATCTACACCCGCAACGGCACCTTCCTGCTCAATGACTCGTATGCGGTGGTGAACTCGGCGGGCCAGGCCCTGATGGCAGCGACGGTGGACTCGAGCGGCAAGGCCGACCTGAGCGCCCTGAAAAAACTGATCATCCCCCGCTCCACCGTCGGTGACGCCGAGCAGACCAGCAACATCGAGCTGGGCCTGAACCTGCCGGCCGATGCCCAGGTGATCACCGGCGCCTTCAGCCCCAACGACCCCAACAGCTACAACCTGACCACGGCCGTCACCGTGTTCGACCAGGGTGGTAACGAATACCTGGCCAAGGTCTACTACGTCAAGACCCAGGTCGCCACCCCGGAAGACCCCTTCAACAAGTGGCAGACGCACGTTTACATCGGTGAGACCAAGCTGGAGGAAATGCTGATCCAGGCTACCGAAGGCGAAGAAAAGCTGTTTGTGAACAAGTACGGCGAGATCCGCCCGGAAAGCCAGATCAACCCCTCCCTGATCAACGGCGGCGTGAGCAAGCTGTTCAACCTGGATGACCTGAGCAACCCGCAGCAATCCATTCCGGCGGCTGCGTCGGGATCGGTACTGTCCACCCAGCTGATCAGCGACTGGAAGAGCGGGTTTGTGCCCATGAGCTACACCGGTATCGACCCCGTGACAGACTCCACCCTGTCGCCCAGCTCGCTGACCGTTTCGACCCGCGGCGTTGTGCCGACCGCTGGCGACCTCGCCATTGAGGTCGACTCGGGCGGGACTTCAGTGACGGCCAGCTTCACCCCCACGGATGGTACCCTCAGCTCGGTTACGGGCACGCTGTCGAGCGACGGTACGACCATCACCTTTAGCGGCTCGCCTCTGGCTGAGACCGGCAAGACCTTCTCAGTCACAGCCTCGGCCGCACTGGCCGCCGGCGACACCATCGAGCTCACGCTCAAGGCCAACCCGCTGGAGTTCACCCTGAATGTGGACGGAACGGCCGACCCGGTTACGGTCAACCTGAGTCACCTGATCGACTCCGACGCCGACATCACCAAGAAATACACCGGTGTCGAGATCGCCCGTGAGATCACCAACGCCATTGCCAAGGCCTATGGCGACGAGCGCTACTTCGACTTCAGCTCCCTGAAATCCACCTCAACAGCGACCACGGCCGATCTTTTCAAGATTGCCCTTGTCAACACGGGTACGACGCCTTCGACCAGTGACTACGAGACCATCACGGTTGATGACGGTGATATCGAAGACGACTTTGGCACTGGCAAGACCATGGCCAGCCTGACCTCGGACGAGGCTGCCGCCTTGCTGCAAGCCAAGTTGCGCACCGAGCTGGCAGACGATTCGATCCGCGTCGCCTACGACGCAGTGCTCAAGAGCTTCACCTTCAAGACCGACACCGTGGGCAAGGAATTCGTGCTGACGTCGGCCACCACCACCAACAACGACGTCTTCAAACTGACCACCAGCGAGACCCGGCTAGACGCGGATACCGGCGCCTATGAAGCCGACATGTTCGCGCGCGGCGACACCATCCGCGCCACCGAGAACCAGCGCTTTGGCATCTCGGTGAGCTTCGATGACACCTCGCGCCAGTTCCACATTGCCTCGGGCACCACGGGTGACACCTCCAGCGTGTCCATCTCCGACGCCTCGGCCGGTGCCAAGCTGCTGTTTGGCCTGCCGCTGTCAACCGAAAACGCGGCGGTGGCTGAGACCTCCAGCACGCCCCTGCGCGGGATCACCTCCCAGCCGGCGGTGCTCCAAGGCAACACCATCGGTATCAACGTGAACAATAAGTTCCGGGTGGACGGCAGTAACAACCAGTTCGTGGTGACGGTCAACAACGTGACTGGCATCGTGACCATGCCCGAGAAGGCCGACTACACGATCGAAGAGTTCCGCAAGGAACTCGAGTTCCGTATCAACTCGCTGGCCGACTCCTTCGGCCGTACGGTCAGTGGGGTGCAGGTAGAACTGGGCAAAAACGCCCTGGGTCAGAGCTTCTTCCAGTTCACCACCGGCAACGCCGGCAACGACGCCTTCCTGAAAGTGTCTGCCAACAGCATCTGGGGCATGGCTGATCTGGAGAGCGCCCGCGGCACGACCAGCCGCTGGGTGGAGCCGCCGCAGGCACGTAACGCCGCCGGCTTCCCCCTTTACGTGAACCGGGAAGGCCTGGAGACCTCGGACCCGGGTGACTTCTCCGAACTGGAAACCGCCGACCTGTGGTCTGCGATTTTCCTGGACAAGGGCGAGCTGACTTTCTCCACCGACGGCAACCTGAAGTCGCCGGTCGAGTCCATCCAGTTCAAGGCCTCGACCATCGGCGAGACCGGTGCAACGCTGCAATTTGCCATCAACTACGACGGATCGACCCAGTACTCCTCGCCCTTCTCGGTGCTGGCTCAAAGCCAGAACGGCCGACCCGAGGGTGACCTGATCGGTCTGAACATCGGCGACGACGGCCTGGTGTCTGCCAACTACTCCAACGGCACGCAGAAGAACCTGGCCAAGATCATTTTGGCCAACTTCACGGCCCCGACCGGCTTGCGTCAGTTGGGTGACTCGAGCTACCTGGCCACCAGCCAATCGGGCAAGGTGACACTGGGTGAAGCCGGCGCCGCAGGCTTCGGTACGGTGCGCGCCGGTGCGACCGAACGCGCCAACGTGGACCTGACGCAGGAGCTGATCGAACTGATCACCGCCCAGCGTAACTTCCAGGCCAACGCCAAGGCCATCGAGACCAACAACACCCTGACCCAGGCCATCATCAACATCCGTTCGTGATGAAGACCGGCCGCTGAACCCCCACCGCGAGACACCCCGTCATGGACCGACTGATCTTCACCGCCAACGGCACCGTCAATGCCCAGGCCATGGTGCGCGCCTCGCTGGTCAACGAAATGGCCAACGTCTCCACGGTCGGTTTCAAGCGCAGCTTCGAGTCGGCGCTGCGCACCGTCAAGGTGGAAGGCGAGGGCTTCGACACCCGCTATCAGATTCAGGCGGTGCAGCGCGACGTCATCCAGATGACGCCCGGCCCGGTCATGTCCACCGACCGTCCGCTGGACATCGCCATCAGCGGCCGTGCCGTGCTGGCGGTGCAAGCGGCCAACGGCCAGACCGCCTACACCCGACGCGGCGATCTGCGCGTGAACCTGCAAGGCCAGCTCGAGACGGGCGGCGGCCAGCTGGTGTTGGGCCAGGGCGGTCCGATCAACGTGCCCCCGGGCTTTACCGTGCGCATCAACAGCGACGGCACGGTCTACGCCAATGATCCCGGCCAGGTCGGTGTGCAGGTGCCGGTCCAGATTGACCGCCTGCGTCTGAAGGATGCGAGCAACGTCG